>NZ_JBIUXT010000005.1:0-728863 GCF_044744145.1 Streptomyces sp. NPDC087422
CCCTGTGAGGGGTGGAGCTGACTGGTACTAATAGGCCGAGGGCTTGTCCATTGTTGCTCGCGTTCACTGTGTGGTTCTGAAACAACCAGCCCACCACCATGCCCCCTTCACCGGGGGTGTGGGGTGTGTGTTTCATGGTGTTTCGGTGGTCATAGCGTTAGGGAAACGCCCGGTTACATTCCGAACCCGGAAGCTAAGCCTTTCAGCGCCGATGGTACTGCAGGGGGGACCCTGTGGGAGAGTAGGACACCGCCGAACAATTTTTATGGAAGAGGCCCGGCCTCGGATCTTAGGATCCGACGCCGGGCCTCTTTTGCGTCTGCGGTAGAGTCTGGCCCGAAACGTCAGGACATACATACAGGAGGGGCCCCGGTGGAGGTCCAGGAGACAAGGGTGCAAACGGATCGGATCTTCACGATCCCCAACATCCTGAGTATGGCCCGCCTGGTGGGCGTACCCGTGTTCCTGTGGCTGATTCTGTGGCCCGAGTTCGGCGGACCGAAGGCTGACGGCTGGGCGCTGCTCGTACTCGCCCTGAGCGGCATCAGTGACTATCTGGACGGCAAGCTGGCCCGGCGGTGGAATCAGGTCAGCAGTCTCGGCCGGTTTCTCGATCCCGCGGCGGACCGGCTGTTTGTACTGTCCACGCTGGTAGGACTCACATGGCGCGACATCCTCCCACTGTGGGTAACGGTCCTGCTGCTGGCCCGTGAGGCCGTGATGGCGGTGATGCTGCTGATTCTGCGGAGGCACGGGTACGGACCTCCCCAGGTGAACTTCATCGGGAAAGCGGCTACCTTCAACCTCATGTACGCCTTTCCGCTGCTCCTCCTGAGCGACGGAAGCGGATGGCTTGCGACACTGGCGTCTATTTTCGGCTGGGCGTTCGCAGGTTGGGGTACAACCCTGTACTGGTGGGCAGGGATCCTCTATGTGGTGCAGGTCCGCCGACTTGTGCGGGCGGACACCACGGCTGACTGAGTCACGAGGAGGACGTTCCGACATGAAGGCGGTTGTCATGGCCGGCGGTGAAGGCACTCGCCTTCGCCCAATGACCTCGAGCATGCCCAAACCTCTGCTGCCAGTGGTGAATCGCCCGATCATGCAGCATGTTCTGACACTGCTCAAGCGGCATGGACTCACTGAGACGGTGGTGACTGTCCAGTTCCTCGCCTCCCTGGTGAAGAATTATTTCGGGGACGGCGAAGAATTTGGAATGGAGCTCACCTACGCCAACGAGGAGAAGCCGCTGGGGACGGCCGGAAGCGTCAAGAACGCCGAAGAGGCGTTGAAGGACGACTCCTTCCTCGTGATCTCCGGTGATGCCCTGACGGACTTCGATCTCACCGAGCTGATCGAATTCCACAAGGAGAAGGGAGCCATGGTCACGGTCTGCCTGACCCGGGTCCCCAATCCCCTCGAATTCGGTATCACCATCGTCGACGACGAAGGCAAGGTGGAACGCTTCCTGGAGAAGCCCACCTGGGGCCAGGTGTTCTCCGACACGGTGAACACCGGCATTTACGTGATGGAGCCTGAGGTCTTCGACTACGTCCAGGCCGACGTGTCCGTCGACTGGTCGGGCGACGTCTTCCCGCAGCTCATGAAGGAGGGCAAGCCCGTCTACGGCTTCATCGCCGAGGGCTACTGGGAGGACGTCGGCACCCACGAGAGCTACGTGAAGGCCCAGGCCGACGTACTCGAGGGCAAAGTCGACGTCGACATCGACGGCTTCGAGATCTCCCCCGGCGTGTGGGTCGCGGAAGGCGCCGAGGTGCACCACGACGCCATCCTGCGCGGCCCGCTCTTCATCGGCGACTACGCCAAGGTCGAGGCGGGTGCCGAGATTCGCGAGCACAGCGTCATCGGCTCCAATGTGGTCGTGAAAACAGGCGCTTTCCTGCACAAGGCCGTCATCCACGACAATGTCTACATCGGCCAGCAGACCAATCTGCGCGGCTGCGTCATCGGCAAGAACACCGATGTCATGCGGGCCGCGCGGATCGATGACGGCGCGGTCATCGGCGACGAGTGCCTGATCGGCGAGGAATCGAACATCGCCGGCAACGTACGCGTCTATCCGTTCAAGACGATCGAGGCCGGCGCCTTCGTCAACACCTCGGTCATCTGGGAGTCGCGCGGGCAGGCGCATCTGTTCGGCGCCCGAGGCGTATCCGGCATTCTGAACGTCGAGATCACCCCCGAGCTGGCCGTACGGCTGGCGGGCGCGTACGCGACCACGTTGAAGAAGGGCGCGACGGTCACCACCGCGCGCGACCACTCACGTGGTGCGCGTGCGCTCAAGCGGGCGGTGATCTCCGCGCTCCAGACCAGCGCGATCGACGTGCGCGACCTGGAGAACGTGCCGATGCCCGTGGCACGGCAGCAGACCGCGCGCGGCAGCGCGGGCGGCATCATGATCCGGACGTCACCGGGGCGGCCGGACTCGCTGGACATCATGTTCTTCGACGAGCGGGGCGCGGACCTGTCCGCGGCCGGGCAGCGGAAGCTGGACCGGGTCTTCGCCCGTCAGGAGTACCGCAGGGCGTTCCCCGGCGAGATCGGCGACCTGCGGTTCCCCGCCACGGTCTTCGACTCCTACACCGGCGCGCTGCTGCGGGCCGTGGACATCTCCGGGATCGCCGACGCCGGTCTGAAGGTCGTGGTCGACGCGGCCAACGGCAGTGCCGGGCTCGTGCTGCCCAGCCTCCTCGGACGGCTCGGCGTGGACGCGCTCACCGTCAACCCCGGTCTGGACGAGGCCCGTCCGACCGAGACCACCGAGAGCCGGCGGGCCGGACTCGTACGCCTTGGTGAGATCGTCGCCTCGGCGCGGGCCGCCTTCGGCGTGCGCTTCGACCCCGTGGGCGAGCGGCTGTCCCTGGTGGACGAGCGGGGCCGGATCATCGAGGACGACCGGGCGCTGCTGGTCATGCTCGACCTCGTCGCGGCCGAGCGCCGCAGCGGACGGGTGGCGCTGCCCGTGACCACGACCCGGATCGGCGAGCAGGTCGCCGCGTACCACGGCACCCAGGTCGAATGGACGACGACGTCGCCCGACGACCTGACCAGGGTCGGCAGGGCCGAGGGCACCATCTTCGGCGGCGACGGGCGCGGCGGCTTCATCATTCCGGAGTTCAGCAGCGTCTTCGACGGATCGGCCGCCTTCGTGCGGCTGATCGGACTGGTGGCGCGTACGCAGCTCACGCTCAGCCAGATCGACGCCCGTATCCCGCGCGCTCATGTCATCAAGCGGGACGTGCCGACACCGTGGGCCGTCAAGGGTTCCGTGATGCGGCGCGTGGTGGAGTCGGCGGGCGACCGCTCGGTGGACACCACCGACGGCGTGCGCGTGGTCGAGGCGGACGGACGCTGGGTGATGGTGCTGCCCGACCCGGCGGAGGCCGTCACGCATCTGTGGGCGGAGGGGCCTGACGACACCTCCGCGGAGGCACTGCTCGACGAGTGGGCGGAGGTCGTGGAGAGCGCCGGGCGCTGATCCTTCGGCCGAACGGCGCGCCGTGAGGGGGCCATTCGAGTGTGGCGGCCCCGACGTGCGACGATGTGCGGCATGCCGCAGCAGCAACCCGATCGGAGCAGCCCCGTCCCCGGGGCTGCCCGGCGGCGTCCTGACGCCTCGATGTCGTTGCTCACCAACGTCATGGAGCACAGTCTCGACGACGGGTACGCGGAGGCCGCCGCGCGCCGCGGCGAGGTCGGCACCTCCAGGCTGCCGAAGCGGCTGAGCGGAAAGCTGGGCCTGGCCGCGGGTCTCGTACTCGCCGCCATCGTCGTCACGGTGGGCGCGGCCCAGACGCGGGTGGCCGCGCCCACCGAGGCCAAGGAGCGCCAGAAGCTCATCGACCAGGTGAAGACCGAGACCGACAGCGCCGACAAGCTCCAGAGCAGTGTGGACGGCCTGCGCGACACCGTGGCCGCCGAGCAGCGGGCCGCGCTGGAGGACCACGGCGGCGACAGCAGCGCCTTGGTCGAACTGCTGTCGGGCGCGACTCCGGTGGACGGTCCCGGCGTCAAGCTGGTCGTGGACGACGCCAAGGAGGCGTCAGAAGGCGGCACAGGCGGCCCGCGGGAGAGCAGCGGCTTCTCCGACACCGGCAGGGTCCGCGACCGCGACATGCAGCGCGTGGTGAACGGGCTGTGGTCCTCGGGAGCCGAGGCGATCACCGTCAACGGCCAACGGCTCACCGCACTGTCCGCCATCCGGGCCGCCGGTGACGCCATACTGGTCGACAACAAGCCGCTGGCGCCGCCGTACACGGTGCTGGCGATCGGGGACGGGGAGCGGTTGAGCGCGGCATTCCAAGACAGTGCGGACGGTCAGTACCTGCACGTCCTGGAGCAGAACTACGGCATCCGCGCGAGCATCTCCGTCCAGGGCACGCTGCACCTGGCCGCCGCGCCCAGCCTGATCGTGCGGTATGCCAAGCCGGTCCCCGGCCAGCAGAAGGCGGACTCCGCCACAACAGGGAAGGGTTCGAAGTGATCGCCGTACTGGGCCTCGTCGTGGGAGTCGTGGTCGGGCTCGTGGTCCGTCCCGTGGTGCCGACCGGGGTCGAGCCGTATCTGCCGATCGCCGTCGTCGCCGCTCTCGACGCGGTCTTCGGCGGCCTGCGGGCGATGCTGGACGGGATCTTCGACGACAAGGTCTTCGTGGTCTCCTTCCTGTCCAACGTGGTGGTGGCGGCGCTGATCGTCTTCCTCGGCGACAAGCTCGGGGTGGGCGCGCAGCTCTCCACCGGCGTCGTGGTCGTCCTCGGCATCCGGATCTTCTCCAACGCGGCGGCCATCCGCCGCCACGTCTTCCGGGCGTGACGACGGTATGAGCGACGAGCACCACGAGTCCGCGGACGACGGGCGGGACCGCCAGCAGCACGGCCCGGCCCACGCCGCGCACGATCACGAGCCCGCCCACGCCGCGCACGCCCATGAGCCGGAGCACGCCGCGCCGCCGGTCACCGGGCGGCAGCGCCTGGTCGCCGGGCTGTGGCCGCCGCGGCTGTCACGCGCCCAGCTCACCGTGGCCGTCCTGCTGTTCGTCCTCGGCCTCGGGCTGGCGATCCAGGTCAGCTCCACGAGCGACAGCGGCGGCGCGCTGCGCGGCGCGCGCAAGGAGGACCTGGTCCGCATCCTGACCGAGCTGGACAACCGCACCCAGCGGCTCGAGGACGAGAAGCGGGGTCTGGAGAGCCAGCGGTCGGAGCTGGAGACCAGTTCCAACCAGGCCGCGGAGGCGCTCAAGCAGACCCAGGCCAAGGCGCAGCAGCTCGGCATCCTGGCGGGCACGGTGGCCGCCCAGGGGCCCGGTATCACGCTGACGATCTCCGACCCCAAGGGCGGTGTCCAGGCAGACTCGCTCCTGGACACCCTCCAGGAACTCCGGGCGGCCGGTGCGGAGGCGATCCAGATCAACGATGTACGGGTCGTCGCCGACACGTACTTCACGGAGGGTACGGACGGTGTGCTCATCGACGGCCACAAGGTGTCCCAGCCGTACGAGTTCAAGGTGATCGGAAATCCGCAGGATCTGGAGCCCGCCCTCAACATCCCGGGCGGGGTCGTGCAGACGCTGGAGAAGGAGCAGGCCACGGCCGATGTCGTCAGGTCGCAGAAGATCGTTGTGTCCGCCTTGCGGCCGTCGAAGCAGCCTGACTACGCTCGGTCGTCATCCCAGTGAGGCGGGGGGTCGGGGCATCTGTGGGGTGCTGTGTGGTGGAAACTGTGTGTAGCGAGGGTTCGTCCTGCCCCACGGGCGGGTCTGTTTCTTTCAAGGGGAATCGCCCGTGAAGTTGTTTGGGAAGTTTTTCGGCAAGAGCGCGCGGCAGTCGGGTGACCCGGCGACGGCGCGCCACCGTGCTCCGCGGAACACCGGGGAGGAGAGCCAGTCCGGCGACCGCCCGCTGTTCCGGCACGAGGACCAGCAAGGCGGCGGCGACTTTTCCGGTGGCCCCGGCGTGGCGCCTGTTGACCCTGCCTCGTCCCCCCGCATAGGTTTCGGGGAACCATCAACCTCAACCCCGGGTGGAGGGTTCGGCTTGCCGGTTTGTACGAGGTGCGGGCACACGAACGCGGAGGCGAGCCGCTTCTGCAACAACTGCGGTGCGCCGCTGCGCGGTTCAGGGGCCGGGCAGGAACGCGCGTCCGAGACCACCTCCACGATCTCCATCTCGGGCCTTGAGGCGTACGAGGCGGAGGTCACCGGCCAGCATGTGACGCCGTCGCTCTCCTCCGAGGCGCAGTCGGCCGTGGACGCGTTGCCGATGGGCTCCGCGCTGCTGATCGTGCGACGGGGGCCGAACTCGGGCAGCCGCTTCCTGCTGGACGGTGAGCTGACCACGGCCGGCCGCCACCCGCAGAGCGACATCTTCCTGGACGACGTCACGGTCTCCCGCCGCCATGTGGAGTTCCGCCGCGGCCCGGACGGCGGCTTCACCGTCTCCGACGTCGGCAGCCTCAACGGCACGTACGTCAACCGGGAGCGGATCGACGCGGTGCCGCTGTCCAACGGTGACGAGGTCCAGATCGGCAAGTACAGGTTGGTCTTCTACGCGAGCCAGCGGGGGATCTAGCTCTTTTCCCCCGGACCCGGTCCGGGGGACCCCAGGGAAGGTGTTCATGCCGAGAACGCAGGGCGGTGCCGGAGACGGCACCGCCACCGCCGACAGCGCGCTGTTGAGCATCGGCGCCGTCCTGGGGCAGCTCCAGGACGAGTTCCCCGAGGTCACCATCTCCAAGATCCGTTTCCTGGAGGCCGAGGGTCTGGTCGAGCCGCAGCGCACCCCGTCCGGATACCGCAAGTTCGCGGCCCGTGACGTCGAGCGGCTCGCCTACATCCTGCGCGTGCAGCGCGACCACTACCTGCCGCTGCGGGTGATCAGGGAGCACCTGGACGCGCTCGACCGCGGCGAGCACACGGCGCTTCCGGGTCCCGCGGAGTCCAGGGAGGCCCAGGAGGCCGCCATCGAGCCCCAGGCGCCCGCGGAGCTGCGGATCGGCCGTACGGAGCTGCTGGCGGCCACCGGGGCCGACGGCGAGGAACTGGACCAGTGGGAGTCCTACGGCCTGGTCGAGGCCGGCCGGGACGGCGGATACGACGCCGACACGGTGAACATCGGACGGCTCATCGTCGACCTCGGCCGTTTCGGGCTCGAACCGCGCCATTTGCGGGCGGTGAAGGCCGCTGCCGACCGGGAGGCGGGTCTGGTGGAGCAGGTCGTGGCGCCGCTGCGGCGGCACCGCAATCCGCAGACGCGCACCCACGCCGAGGTCACCGCGCGCGAGCTGGCCGCGCTCTCCGTTCGGCTGCACGCGGCGATGGTGCAGTCCGCGCTGCGGGTCAAGCTCCTCTGAGCGGTTTTTCGGCTTTTCCCACGCCCTGTAAAGGCGCCGGTACCGGGCGGGTACGGGCTTTCCAGCGGTCTCCCGCGGGGCCCGTGCCGACTTTGTGCCGGGCTTCACGAAGCCGCCGAAGTCCGGCCCAGGGGGTGCCCGACTACCCAAACCCGGCAGGCACGTCCTAGGGTTGCTGTGTGAACGAGCTCGACGTTGTGGGTGTCCGGGTCGAAATGCCCTCCAATCAACCGATCGTGCTCCTGCGTGAAGTGGGAGGCGACCGGTACCTGCCCATCTGGATCGGGCCGGGAGAGGCGACGGCCATCGCTTTCGCGCAGCAGGGCATGACGCCTGCGCGACCGCTCACGCATGACCTCTTCAAGGACGTACTCGAAGCGGTCGGACAGACGCTGACCGAGGTCCGTATCACCGACCTGCGCGAAGGCGTCTTCTACGCCGAGCTGGTGTTCGCCAGCGGCGTGGAGGTCAGCGCCCGTCCGTCCGACGCCATAGCCCTCGCGTTGCGCACCGGTACGCCGATCTACGGCAGTGACGGGGTGCTCGACGACGCCGGGATCGCGATCCCGGACGAGCAGGAGGACGAGGTGGAGAAGTTCCGCGAGTTCCTCGACCAGATCTCGCCCGAGGACTTCGGCACGAGCAACCAGTGAGCCGTTCCCGATACCGGGACACGCCAAACCACTCGTGGGGTGAATATCACTCGGCGTGCCGAGTGTGGCGATCGTTGACGCACCCCTGGCGACTGCCTACCTTCGGAGAGGAAAGTCCCGATGGCACGTGCACGCGGCCCCGGGACGCGAAGGGACGGAGGGCGGCGTGAGAAGCACCGGCGACGGTCTGGCGACCGGCGGCCCGTATCCGACCCAGGGGGCACTGGCGCGCGCCACCGCTGACGCGGGCGGCGGCGGGGCGGCACAGGACGTACCGCCCGAGCAGATCGGCTACCGCGGGCCCACCGCGTGCGCGGCGACCGGCATCACCTACCGCCAGCTCGACTACTGGGCCCGTACCGGCCTGGTCGAGCCCAGCGTCCGCCCCGCCTACGGCTCCGGTACGCAGCGGCTCTACAGCTTCCGGGACGTCGTCGTCCTGAAGATAGTGAAGCGGCTGCTGGACACCGGCGTCTCGCTCCAGAACATCCGGACGGCGGTACGGCACCTGCGCTCCGTCGGGCCGACGGAGCTGGCCAGGATGACGCTGATGAGCGACGGTGCCACGGTCTACGAGTGCACCTCGCCCGACGAGGTGGTGGATCTGCTCCAGGGGGGCCAGGGGGTCTTCGGTATCGCCGTGGGCGTGGTCTGGCGGGACGTGGAGAGTTCGCTGTCCCAGATGCACGGGGAGCGGGTGGACACCGGCGAGACCCTGGTCGGCGACAATCCGTCCGACGAGCTGGCGAAGCGGCGCAATCGGGCGGTCTGAGCGGCTCACCGACGCCGTGCCGTACACGTGTACGGCGATTGTCGGTGTCGTGCGGCACGATCGGTACTTGTGAGAAGTGCGCCGACGATCCTGCATCTGGACATGGACGCGTTCTTCGCCGCGGTCGAACAGGCGTCGAAGCCGAGCCTGCGGGGCAAGCCGGTGGTGGTCGGCGGCCTCGGCCCCCGCGGCGTCGTATCGACCGCGTCCTATGAGGCGCGCGTCCACGGCGTCCACTCCGCGATGGCGATGGCCCACGCCCGCCGCCTCAGCCCCAACGCCGCCTATCTCGTACCGCGCTTCGGCATCTATCGGCAGATCAGCGAGGCCGTGATGGCGCTGCTGCACGAGGTGTCACCCCTGATAGAGCCGCTGAGCCTGGACGAGGCGTTCGTGGACCTGGAGGCGGGCGGGCACGGCGCGGACCCGCGGGCGGTCGCCCGGCGGCTGCGTGCCGAGATCCGGGCCAGCACCGGGCTCACGGCCTCGGTGGGGCTCGCCGGGTCGAAGCTGCTGGCGAAGATCGCCTCCGAGCAGGCCAAGCCGGACGGCCTGGTCGTCGTCGAGCCCGGCACCGAGCGCGCGCTGCTCGAACCGATGCCGGTACGCACCCTGCCCGGCGTCGGGCCCGCCACCGCCGAGCATCTGCGGCGCGTGGGCATCACCACCGTCGGCGAGATCGTGCACGCGGGGGAGCCGGAGCTGGTCCGGCTGCTCGGCAAGGCGCACGGCACGGGCCTGCACTCGATGGCCGCCGGCCTCGACAACCGCCCCGTGGTCGCCGACCGCGACGTCAAGTCCATCTCCGTCGAGGACACCTTCGACGCCGACCTCACCGACCGCGCCCATGTGCGGTACGAGATCGACCGGCTCGCCGAGCGCTGCGTGCAGCGGCTGCGCGGCGCGGGCCGCTCCGGGCGGACGGTGGTCGTCAAGGTCCGCAGATACGACTTCTCGACCCTGACGCGCTCCGAGACGCTGCGGGCGCCGACCGACGACCCGGGACTCGTACGGGAGACCGCCAGGCGGCTGATGGAGGCTGTCGACACCACCGGCGGTGTGCGGCTGCTCGGGGTGGGCGTCGCCGGGCTCGCCGACTTCACGCAGGAGGATCTGTTCGCGCACGCGGCGGGGGAGGGCGAGGAGGACGAGAACGCGCCCGAGGAGCTGCCCTCGGCGCCGCCGCCCGCGCCGGAGCGGGCCAGGCTCTGGTGGCCGGGCCAGGACGTGGAGCACGAGACGTACGGCTCCGGATGGGTGCAGGGAAGCGGGGTCGGGCGGGTCACCGTGCGCTTCGAGGTGCCCTCGGACACCGTGCCCGGCCGGGTGCGGACCTTCGCCGTGGACGACCCGGCGCTCGCGCACCGCGATCCGCTGCCGCTCGACCCGGGGGAAGCGGCGGGTGCGGGCCGGGGGAAGGAAGAGGGCGTGGGGCAGGGGGAGGAAGAGAGTGCGGGCCAGGGGGAGGAGGACGCTCAGTCCTCGCCCGCGAGCCGCCCGAAGTCCCGGTCGGGGGGCGGCGGCGGCTCCGAGCCGGACGTCGGCACGTCCATCCCGTAGTGGTGGTAGAGCTGCAACTCCTGCTCCGGCGACAGGTGGCGCCCCACACCGAAGTCCGGCGCGTCCCTGATCAGCGACTTCTTGTACGGCACCCGCAATTCGTCGTCCACCACTTCGCTGGGCTCCAGCGGTACGAACGCGTCGCGCGTGAACAGCCCGGTCCTGACGGCCGCCCACTCCGGTATGCCGGTCGCGTCGTCGAGGTACACCTCGTCCACCGTGCCGATCTTCGTACCGTCATGGTCGAAGACGCGGCGGCCGATCAGGCTGCGCGGATCGATGTCGGTCTGCACGGTCCCTCCAACCAATGACGAGCGATGTCTGGGTACAGCCAAAGGCACATCCTGGCCGGTGTCGACTCGGGCGGTGATCACCGCCCCCCGCCCCCGCCGGGTCCCGCCGCCTCGCTGGTAGGCTGGTGATCGGCCGCAGACCCCGTGCGGGAGAGCCTCCGAGACAGTGTCGGAGGCGCCGAAGGAGCAAATCCTCCCCGGAATCTCTCAGGCATCCGTACCGCATGGACGAGGTCACTCTGGAAAGCAGGGCACGCACCGGGAGCGGTTTTCCGGCACGGGCCCTCACCGACGGTGAAAGCCGCTCCCACGGGGGCGGTGAAGCTCTCAGGTTCTGATGACAGAGGGGGAGGCCGTACGGGTGTCCGCGCGTCGCGGCACCCCCCGAAGGTCGTCGCAGACCAGGAGGCCTCCGCAGATGACTTCCCGTCGCATTCCCCTCGCCGAGCTGGAAGCGGGCGTGCCGTTCGCCAGGCGCCACATCGGACCCGACGCAGCGGCGCAGGCGAAGATGCTCGCCCAGGTCGGCTACGGCTCCCTGGACGAACTCACCGAAGCGGCCGTGCCCGACACCATCAGGAGCGCGCAGGCCCTGGCGCTGCCCGAGGCCCGCACCGAGGCCGAGGCGCTGGCCGAGCTGCGGGCGCTGGCGGACCGCAATCAGGTGCTGGCTCCGATGATCGGCCTGGGCTACTACGGCACCTTCACCCCGCCCGTCATCCTGCGCAATGTGATGGAGAACCCGTCCTGGTACACGGCCTACACGCCGTACCAGCCGGAGATCTCGCAGGGCCGCCTGGAGGCGCTGCTCAACTTCCAGACCGTCGTCGCCGACCTCACCGGGCTGCCCACCTCCGGCGCCTCGCTGCTCGACGAGAGCACCGCGGCGGCCGAGGCGATGGCGCTGTCCCGCCGGGTCGGCAAGGTCAAGCAGGGCGTCTACCTGGTCGACGCCGACACCTTCCCGCAGACCGTCGCGGTGATCCGGACCCGCGCGGAGCCGACCGGCGTCGAGGTCGTCGTCGCCGACCTGTCCGAGGGCATCCCGGCGGAGATCGCCGAGCGTGGCGTCTTCGGCGTCCTGCTCCAGTACCCGGGCGCCTCGGGCGCCGTACGGGACCCGCGCCCGGTCATCGAGCGCGCGCACGAGCTGGGCGCGGTCGTCACCGTCGCCGCCGACCTGCTGGCGCTGACGCTGCTCACCTCGCCGGGCGAGCTGGGCGCGGACATCGCGGTGGGCACCACGCAGCGCTTCGGCGTCCCCATGGGCTTCGGCGGACCGCACGCCGGATACATGGCCGTACGCGACTCCTACGCCCGCAACCTGCCCGGCCGCCTCGTCGGCGTCTCCGTGGACGCCGACGGCAACCGCGCCTACCGGCTGGCCCTCCAGACCCGCGAGCAGCACATCCGCCGCGAGAAGGCCACCAGCAACATCTGTACGGCGCAGGTCCTGCTCGCCGTGATGGCCGCGATGTACGCGGTCTACCACGGCCCCGACGGGCTCGCGCAGATCGCCGGCCGCACCCACCGCTACGCCGCGGTGCTCGCCGCGGGTCTGCGCGCGGGCGGCGTCGAGATCGTGCACGACGGCTACTTCGACACGCTCACCGCGCGGGTGCCGGGACGCGCGGCCGAGGTCGTGGCCGCCGCCCGTCAGGCCGGGGTCAATCTGCGGCTGACCGACGCCGACCTGGTCGGTATCGCCTGCGACGAGACCACCGACCGGGCCCGCCTCGCGGCCGTCCTCGACGCCTTCGGCGTCCAGGGGAGCGCCGCCGACCTCGACGCGCTGGACGCGGCCACCGAGGACGCGCTGCCCGCCGGACTGCTGCGCACCGACGCGTATCTGACCCACCCCGTCTTCCACCAGCACCGCAGCGAGACCGCGATGCTGCGCTACCTGCGGCGGCTGGCCGACCGCGACTACGCGCTGGACCGCGGGATGATCCCGCTGGGCTCCTGCACGATGAAGCTCAACGCGACCACCGAGATGGAGCCGGTCACCTGGCCCGAATTCGGCGCGCTGCACCCCTTCGCGCCGGTCGAGCAGGCCGAGGGCTACCTGGCGCTGATCCACGGCCTGGAGGACCAGCTCGCCGAGGTCACCGGCTACGACAAGGTCAGCCTCCAGCCCAACGCGGGCTCCCAGGGCGAACTGGCCGGGCTGCTCGCGGTCCGCGCCTACCACCGCGCCAACGGCGACACCGGCCGTACCGTCTGCCTGATCCCGTCCTCCGCGCACGGCACCAACGCCGCGAGCGCGGTGATGGCGGGCATGAAGGTCGTCGTGGTCAAGACCGGCGAGAACGGCGACGTGGACGTCACCGACCTGCACGCCAAGATCGAGCAGCACCGCGACCAGCTCGCCGTGCTGATGGTCACCTACCCGTCCACGCACGGCGTGTTCGAGGACAACATCACCGACGTCTGCGCGGCCGTGCACGACGCGGGCGGCCAGGTGTACGTGGACGGCGCGAATCTCAACGCGCTGGTCGGTCTGGCCAGGCCCGGCCGGTTCGGGGCGGACGTCTCGCACCTGAACCTGCACAAGACCTTCTGCATCCCGCACGGCGGCGGCGGCCCCGGCGTCGGCCCGGTCGCGGTCCGCGCGCACCTGGCGCCGTACCTGCCGAACCACCCGCTCCAGCCCACCGCGGGACCTGCCACCGGCGTCGGCCCCGTCTCGGGCGCGCCGTGGGGCTCGGCGGGCATCCTGCCGATCTCCTGGACGTATGTACGGCTGATGGGCGCGGAAGGGCTCAAGCAGGCCACCCAGATGGCGGTACTGGGCGCGAATTACGTCGCCAAGCGGCTGGAGCCGCACTTCCCCGTGCTCTACACCGGCCCCGGCGGGCTGGTCGCGCACGAGTGCATCATCGACCTGCGGCCGCTGGCCAAGGAGACCGGCGTCAGCGTCGACGACATCGCCAAGCGGCTGATCGACTACGGCTTCCACGCGCCGACGATGTCCTTCCCGGTGGCGGGCACGCTGATGATCGAGCCGACCGAGAGCGAGGACCTGGCGGAGCTGGACCGTTTCTGCGACGCCATGATCGCGATCCGCGGCGAGATCGACCGGGTCGGCGCAGGCGACTGGCCGGCCGACGACAACCCGCTGCGCAACGCCCCGCACACCGCGGCGGCGCTCGGCGGCGACTGGGCGCACCCGTACAGCCGCGAGGAGGCGGTCTTCCCCGCCGGGGTCGTCGCGGCCGACAAGTACTGGCCGCCGGTACGGCGGATCGACGGCGCTTTCGGCGACCGCAATCTGGTCTGCTCCTGCCCGCCGCTGGACGCGTACGAGAGCTGAGCGTGTACGAGAGCCGAGCGCGTACGAGAGCTGAGCGCGTTGGGCCGACCGGGTCCGGTGGTACGGGCCCGGCGGTCTCGCGCGAGGCTGCCCGCACATGACGAAGCCGGTTCCGCTGTCAGCAGTGGAACCGGCTCTGTGTGTGGGGCGGTGCGCGGTGCGGCGCGGTCTCGTGTGCGGGCGGCCCCGTACCGGTCAGGCCGCGGCGGTGATCTGCTCGGTGCCCAGGGGGCGGTGCGGCGCGATGATCTGCCCGTCGGGCAGCAGCTCGCCGGTGTCCTCGAAGAGGAGCACGCCGTTGCACAGCAGGCTCCAGCCCTGCTCCGGGTGGTGGGCCAGGGTGTGCGCGGCCTCACGGTCGGGGCACTCTGCGGTGGGGCACTGGGGCTTGTGCTGGCACATGGATGGTGTCTTTCGCTGCGAGAGGTGGCTGGTGCGGATGATTGCGCTGCCTGACTGGTTCATTTCCGTTCCCCCGTTGGTACGGCCGTTCCCAGTGTTGCTCTACTGACGTCGATCCGCAGGGATTTCACGCAGGCAATCCCTTGGAGGACAGGACGCGTCACTCCGCCGGACGGTTGCGAGGGCGGGACGCGACGGTGCCCCCGCGGCCCAGTGGCTCGCGGGGGCACCGTGGAGAGGCGGCGACAGGCCGTCAGGCGGGCGACCCCAGCAGCGGCGGCGGCGCCATCCGTACCGAGAGCAGCGGCATCAGCTCCGCCAGCCGGTGCAGGCGGTGCGGGGCGATGCCGGGCGGCGCGGGGGCCAGCGGCACCAGCACGTCCGCCGGGGTGGGCTGGGCCGTCGAGGCGTCGGCACGCGGGTCGCAGTGCAGCCACAGCGCCAGCATGTACAGGCTCGGCACGGAGAGCAGATGCGGTTGGTAAGTGGCGGGCAGCGTGTCCCCCTGACGCAGCGCCCGCTCGGTGGAGGCCAGGAACGGCCCCTCGGAGAAGCGCGAGAAGACCCAGCCGTCAGCCGTCGCCACGGTCTCGCCCGCGGCGACGGTGCCTTGCGGCCAGCCCCCGGCGAGGATGTGGAACCGCCAGCCGGTCAATCGTGCGCGAGGCAGGCCGCCGGGGACGTCCGCCGGTTCGAACACATGGACAGGGAGCGGGTGTTCGGCGGTGAGGGGCCCTTGGGCGTTCCGCAGCGCGGGCGTCCGGGCCTCCTGGACCGCGGTGGGAGAGCTGAGCGCGGCAAGGATGCTCCGCAGGGCGGGAGCAGGTGCTGGGGGGACAAGCAGCGGCATGGTGTCGCCTCTCACTGGGAGACAAACAGTGGTGCGGGGGCAGGGGTGCGGACGGCGCATGAGGGCGGAAAGGGGATCGGCTCAGGCGCGTCCGGCGAGGGCGGATGCTTTGCCTTGTTCACGGAGTTTATACGACGTGTGTTCGCTCCGTGTTTCGTCTAGTCGCAGCCAGTATTACGCGCAAGGCGAGAAATCGCCTTCTTCTGCGATGGCCCACGAAGCATTCGTGCAGGGTGCGCGGTGTGTGCCGCATATTTCTGCCCGCTGCGGACGGCTGGATCCCGCCGGTCGTATTCACGAAGTTTTTACGCCGCGCCGTGACCGTGGTATGTGCCACAGGAACCCACTGTGTTAGCCGTTGTGCACAGCCTAGTGGCAGACGCGGGGCCGCCGTGGCGTTATCGATCATTTGGGTGGGCATCCTCCCGTGAGTATCCGTACGAGGAAGGACGCGTCGATGGGCGAGAAGGTCGTTGCCAACGGGTTCGACCTGGCCGACCGGAGGCTGTACCGGCGCAAGCTGCGGCAGTGTCTCGTGGGGCTGGAGCGGCTGTTGGACGAGAAGCGATTCGACCGGCCGCGCAATCTGATGGGTCTGGAGATCGAATTGAATCTCGCGGATTCCGACGGGCTGCCGCGCATGATGAACGAAGAGGTGCTCGAGCGCATCGCGAGCCGGGATTTCCAGACCGAGCTCGCGCAGTTCAATATTGAAGTAAACATCGCGCCGCACCGGCTTTCCGGCCGGGTCATGGACCGCCTCGCCGAGGAACTGCGGATCGGTCTCGGGTATGCCGACCGGATGGCCCGCGAGGTGGGCGCGCACATCGTGATGGTGGGAATTCTGCCCACCCTGGAGGCCCAGGACCTGGTCTCCGCCAACCTCTCCCGCGCCGACCGGTACACGCTGCTCAACGAGCGGATACTGGCGATGCGCGGTGAGGACATCACCCTCGACATCGAGGGCGCCGAACGCCTGCTCTACACCTCCGCGTCCATCGCGCCCGAGGCCGCCTGCACCTCCACGCAGATGCACCTCCAGGTCACCCCCGGCCGCTTCGCCGACGTGTGGAACGCGGCGCAGGTCGTGTCGGGACCGCAGGTGGCCGTCGGCGCCAACTCGCCGTTCCTCTTCGGCCGTGAGCTGTGGCGCGAGACCCGCGCGCCGCTGTTCCTCCAGGCCACCGACGTCCGCCCGGAGGAGCTGGTGGCCCAAGGGGTGCGGCCCATCACGTGGTTCGGCGAGCGCTGGATCGACTCCGCCGCCGACCTCTTCGCGGAGAACGTACGGTACTTCCCCTCGCTGCTGCCGATCTGCGACGAGGAGGACCCGCTGCGGGTGCTGGACGACGGGGGAGTGCCGCAGTTGCGCGAACTCACCCTGCACAACGGCACGATCTACCGCTGGAACCGTCCCGTCTACCAGGTGGTCGACGGCGTCCCGCACCTGCGCGTGGAGAACCGGGTGATGCCCGCCGGTCCCACGGTGGCCGACGTCGTCGCCAACACCGCCTTCTACTACGGTCTGGTCCGCGCCCTGGCCGAGGCGTCACGCCCGGTCTGGCACAAGCTGCCCTTCGCCGCCGCCGCGGCCAACTTCGAGGCGTCCTGCCGCGACGGCATCGGCGCGGTCCTCCAGTGGCCGCGCGGCCGCAACGGCGGCCTCGCGGAGATCCCCGCCACCGACCTGATCCTCGACGAACTGCTGCCGCTGGCCGCGGCGGGGCTCGACGCGTGGGGCATCGAGGCCGTCGACCGCGACCACTACCTCGGCATCATCGAACAGCGCTGCCGTCGCCGTACCAACGGCGCCGAATGGCAGTCGGCGGTCTTCCACCGGATGCTGGAACGCGGCCTCGACCGGCGGCCCGCGCTCGCCGCGATGACCCAGCGGTACCGCGAACTCATGCTGGACGGCGAGCCGGTGCACTCCTGGCCGGTGGCGTGAGCCGTGGCGCGCGGGGGCCTCATGCGGCGCGGGCCCGTACAGCGGCCTCAGGGCGCCTTCGCGGCGGCGCTGGTGGCCGCCGCCACGACGGCCTTCAGCAGGACCGCCTGGATCTCCGAGGGGTCGTTGACCTGATACGCGGCCCCGCCGGTGGCCTTCGCGATGCGGTCGCAGGCCGCCTTGTCGGCGTTCGCGCCGACCGCGATGGCGATCAGCGGCACCGGCCGCGCCGGGTCGTCGAGCGTCTTCAGCCTGGACGTCAGGGCGTTGAGCGAGATGCTGCCCGGGTCCTCGTTGGCGCCGTCGGTCAGGATCACCACCGCGTTGAACTTGCCGGTCCCGTACGAGGAGACGGCGCTTTGGTAGACCGCGAGCGCCGTGTCGTACAAGCCGGTCGAGCCGCCCGGCACCGGCTGGAGGTCATGGAACGCGCTGTCGAGCTGCTGGCGGCGCGTGACGCCCTTGGCGACGGTGCCGCCGAGCGGGCCGGTGCGGACGATCTCCTGGTAGTCGCGCGAGCCGCTGAGCCGGGTGGAGAAGCGCCACAGCCCGATCTCGTCCTTCGGGGTGAACTGCGACAGCGCCTGCCGCAGCGACTCCTTGGTGATGTCGAGCCGCGACCTGCCGCCCGAACCGGGCACGACGTCGGCCATCGACCCGGACACGTCCACGACCGTGGTGATCCGCGCGCTCTGCACGGTGATCTGCCACATCAGCCGGAGCTTTTGGAGCTCGGGCGCGGAGGGTGAGGGCGCGGGCGTGGCCGACAGGGGTTGCGGCGACTGGCCGCCCGCGCGCCGCACGGTCTCCGTGTCCGGATCGCCGCCGGGCGTACGGAAACCCGCGTCCGCGATCGTCCGCACGCCCTCGTCGTTGCCCAGCAGGGTCAGGAAGCGGTTGGCGGCCCGGCCCTGATCGGTGCTCAGATGCAGGTCGTCGACCATCGTGTACGGGTAGTCCAGGGTCGCCGCGCCGTCCGAGGGGTAGAACAGCCGCAGCGGCGGCGCGGAACCGCCGTTGTGCGCGAACGCCGCCTGCTCGGACAGGATCAGCGCCTGGCTCCGCTTGGGGTCGGCCAGCTCCGCAGGCGTCGTGTCGCGCGGCAGCGTCGCGACCGCCTGCTCGTCGCTGGGCTCGGTGCGCTGCGCGAGGGCCTTCGCGGCAGCCGCCGACTCCGTGTCGGAGTCGGTGCCCTCGCTCCCGCCGGCCCGCGCGATCGACGCGTTGATCATCGCCAGCGCCAGCATGCCGGTGGAGTTGAGCGCCGGATCGGCCGTACCGAACCGCAGGTCCGGCCTGCTGCCCGCCACCCCGGCCAACTCCGCCCAGGTGTACGTCTTGGACGGCCAGCCCAGCGTCTTGGCCTGCGACTGGAGCGCGCCGACCACCACCGGGGACTCGGCGACCGACCGCAGCTTCGTCAGCGCCCTGGCGCTGCCGGTGGCGGACGTCTGGGCCACCCACAGACTGTCGTCCGGCACCCACACCGCGAAATCCGGCTTCTTGGTGTTGTCGACCAGTTCCGCGGCGACGTCGGCGGAGTTCCGCGCGGTCACCCGGACGTCGAGACAGCGGCCGTCGGTCGTGTCGTGCTCGCGGCGCGCCCGGTCGGCGACGGCGGTCAGCGCGGGCGCGATGTCGGGCGAGGCGACCGCGCCGATCCGTACCGTGCCGCCGCGGCACGCGCCGCTCAGCGGCAGCAGTCCGCCGCGCAGCACCGCGAAGGTGCCCGCGCCCGCCGTGATCACCAGCGCGGTGGCCGCCGCGGTGGCACGGCGCCGGGTCCTGGCGGGCGGCGCTCCACCCGTCGATTCCCGGCCATCGGATATGCGGTGACGACCCATCGCTCCGTGCCTCTCCTGGGGTGGCTACGAACAGTAGACCCCGGCCTTCGTATCTTTGCCGGAGACCATAGCCATGCGCGGACGGCGCTGAAGCGGGATGACGTAAATGGAGGTCCGCGTGCACGCAGAGTCATACGAGGTGGAGGCAGGGTTGCAGCGGCGGACGCTGCGCAGCGAGACCCTGATCGTCTTGGCGCTGTCGCTGGGAGCGAGCGGCGTTGCCGCGCTGATCGACTTCATCGGTTCCGTGACGAGGCCGGGCGCACTCAAGGACCAGGCGGCCACCCTCGTCGGCTCCCAAGCACCGGGCCGGCCGTGGCTGGATCTGGCCTGGCAGGTCTTCTCCATCGCCACCGCGCTCGCCCCGGTGGCGCTGGTCGCCCACCTGCTGGCCAGGGAGCGGGTCGGCATGCCCGTGATCGGCTTCGACCGCACCCGGCCGCGGCTCGACCTGGCCCGGGGCGCGGCCGTCGCGGCCGTCATCGGCGGCACCGGGCTCGCCTTCTACCTCGGGGTCAGGGCGGCCGGCTTCAACCTCACCGTCGTGCCCGAGTCGCTGCCCGACGTGTGGTGGAAGATCCCGGTCCTGATCGCCTCCGCCGTGCAGAACGCGGTGCTCGAAGAGGTGATCGTGGTCGGCTATCTGCTGCGCAGGCTCGGCCAGTTGGGCTGGAGCCCGGCCGCCGCGCTGGCCGCGAGCGCGCTGCTGCGCGGCTCGTACCACCTCTACCAGGGCGTCGGCGGCTTCGTCGGCAACATGGTGATGGGCGTCGTCTTCGTGCTGCTGTACCGGCGGTGGGGCCGGGTGGGGCCGCTGGTGGCGGCCCACTCCCTCATCGACACGGTGGCCTTCGTCGGCTACGCGCTGCTGGCCGGGAAGGTGGGGTGGCTGCCCACGGGGTGACGCGCGAGCGGAGCCCTTGCGACAGCGTTTACGGCGCTTACGGTCTTACGGCACCGCGTCCGTACGGCACCGCGCTGTGACGCACCGCGGTCTTACGGCACCGCGCTGTGACGCACCGCGGTCTTACGGCACCGCGCCGTGACGCGCCGCGGCCTTACGGCACCGCGTGCAGCTCGCCGTCCACCACGGTGACCGCGGCGCCGGTCAGCAGCACCCGCTCGCCGCGCACCCGGGTACGGACCAGCCCGCCGCGCGGGGACGCCTGGAAGCCGGTGAGCGTCGTGCGGCCGAGCCGCTGGGACCAGAACGGCGCCAGCGCGGTGTGCGCGCTGCCGGTCACCGGGTCCTCGTCGATGCCGACGGCGGGGAAGAAGCCGCGCGAGACGAAGTCGTATCCGCGCGAGTCGTCCTCGGCCGCCGCGGTGGCGATCACCCCGCGCCGCGAGTGCCGGGCGAGCGCCGCGAAGTCGGGCGCCAGTGCCCGTACGGTCTTCTCGTCGGTGACCTCGATCAGCAGGTCGCCGCAGTCGGGGCCGGTGTCCAGCACGGTCAGCGGCTTGGCGCCGAGCGCCGCCGCGACACCCGTCGGCGCGGCCACCGGCGTGAGCGGGGCCGCCGGGAAGTCCAAGGTGATCGAGCCGTCCCCGGCCGCCTCCGCCGACAGCACACCCGCGCTGGTACGGAACCAGACCGTGCCCTTGTGCGCGCCGCTGGTGCGCAGCACATGGGCGGTGGCCAGCGTGGCGTGCCCGCACAGCCCCACCTCCGTGACCGGGGTGAACCAGCGCAGCGCCCAGTCCGCTTCTGGCGCGTCGGCCAGCCGGTGCGCGAACGCGGTCTCTGACAGATTCAGCTCCGCCGCGACCTGCTGAAGCCACCGGTCCGGCGGAAACTCCTCCGAGTCGAGCAGCAGCACCCCCGCCGGATTGCCGGTGAACGGGCGGTCGGTGAAGGCGTCGACTATTCGGATGCGCATGGCGAGAGCGTAGCGGCGCGCCCCACGCCCGGCGGGCGGTGTTCGGCGGATTCCGCTTCCGGTGACCGCGCCCGCTCGTGACCCGTGCCGCGCCCGCCCCGTGGCCCCCCTGTCGCCCTCCCGTCGCCGCCGTCGACCTGGGGCCTTGCCATCCGAACAGTTCCGATATATCGTTGAGCCATCGCGAACGATCAACGATGAAAGGAGCGTCATCATGCGTTCCCAAGGACACGAACATGGACACCGCGGCCCCGGACATCACGGTTGGGGCGAGCGGGACGAGCGACGGTCGGCCTTCGGGCCGTTCGGACCGCCCTTCGGCGGAGGCCCCTTCGGGCCCGGCGGCCGGGGGCGCGGCGGACCGCGCGGCAGGGCACGGCGGGGCGATGTACGCGCCTCGATCCTGGCGCTGCTGAAGGACCGCCCGATGCACGGCTACGAGATGATCCAGGAGATCGCCGAACGCAGTGGCGGCGCGTGGAAGCCGAGCCCCGGCTCGGTCTACCCGACGCTGCAACTGCTGGAGGACGAGGGCCTGATCAGCAGCGCGAGCGAGGGCGGCAAGAAGCTCTTCACGCTCACCGACAACGGCAGGACAGAAGCCGACGCGGGCCCCGAGGCCCCGTGGGAGGACGCCGGCCGCGGCGTCGACTGGGATGCCATGAACGAGATAAGGAAGGCGGGCGGCGGTCTCATCGAGGCCTTCCGCCAGGTGTGGGCCACCGGCACCCCCGAGCAGCGCGCGAAGGCGCTGACCGTGGTGAACGACGCCCGCAAGAAGCTCTACCTGATCCTGGCCGACGAGGACGTCACCGACCTCACCAAGGAGTGACGTCGGCGGTCACCGGGCGCCCGGTCCCGTACCGGCGCCGCCCGCGAATCATCGAGTCGGTCCGGGGCGTCACGCTCCGGGCCGACTCGATCCGCGTATCAGGAGGCGGGTCGGGATGATCCGCGGCTCCGCCGTGTCGACCGGCGCCGCGTCGATCAGCTCGCGCAGCGCCTCCACGGCCGCCTCACCGAGCCCGCGCTGGTCCTGCGCCACCGTGGACAGCGCCGGGCGCACCAGCGCGGCGGCGTCGATGTCGTCGAAGCCGACCACCGCCAGATCGCGGGGCACCGAGAGGCCGGCGTCGGCCGCCGCGTGCATCGCGCCGACCGCCATCTGGTCGCCCGCCGCGAAGATCGCCGTCGGCGGCTCGGCCACCGCGAGCAGCCTGCGGGCCGCCTCCTCGCCGCTGTCGAGGAAGAAGTCGCCCTCGGTCACGTACTGCGGCGGCACCGGGAGCCCCAGCCGGGCGCAGGCCCGCTCGTAGCCCGCCAGCCGCTCGGCGGCCGGGGGAAGGTGCAGCGGACCGGTGATGGTGGCGATCCGGCGGTGCCCCAGCGCGTACAGATGCTCCACCGCCGCCTCCGCGCCCGCCGCGTTGTCGGAGCTGACCCGTACCGTGCGCGGCCCGGTGAACGCGGTGTCGATGCCCGCGCAGGGCACGGCGGACGCGGCCAGGACGCGCAGGCAGCGGTCGTCGGCGGGGGTGGTCAGCACGATGACGCCTTCGAGATTGTGCCGCCGCACCGCTTGCAGATGCGCGGCGTCCGGGTCCTCGGGGCCCGGCGTCGTCAGCAGCATCAGGTGGTAGTCCGCCTCGGACAGCGCGGTGCGCACCGCGCTCAACAGGCCGAGCAGAAAAGGGTTGTGGAGTCCCTGTGCCTCCTGTCCGCTGTCCCAGATCAGACCGATGGTGTCCGAGCGGCGCCTGACCAGGGTGCGGGCCGGTTCATTGGGCGCGTAGCCCAACTCGATCGCCAGTTGCCGGATTCGCGCGCGGGTGGCCTCGCTCACCTCGGCGCGGTCGTTGAGAGCCCGGGACACGGTGGCGGTCGACACACCACTGCGGCGGGCGAGTTCACGAATGTTCACGGCGTACCTGATTCTGCGCGAGGGGAACAACGTGGAAACTTGGGACAGGTGAAAGGTGACTCCTGCGTACAGTCTTGACGATCAGTCAAGGCGAGGACAGACTTCCGGCCGATCGGAAACGTTTACGGCACTAGGTCCCGACAACCGGCCGGGACCCCGACAGGAACGGGACGCCTGCGATGCCTACGAACGCACGACGACGACCACGCCTCAGAGTCATTCTGACACTCGCCACCGCCGCGGCGTGTGTGGCCGCGGTCGCTTCCGTACCGGCGGAGGCCGGGGACAATCCGACGTACACCAACGCGAAAGCACCGGTCGACGTCCGGGTGAAGGATCTGCTGAAGCGGATGACACTGGCCGAGAAGATCGGTCAGATGGACCAGATCTCCGTGGTCAGAATGCAAGGCGACTGCGAGTGGAGCGGTGGCGAATTCACCGAATCCTGCATGAAGAGCGTGCTTCTCGACAACGCGGCCGGATCCATACTGTCCGGCGGCGGCGCGGGACCTGCGGTCAACACGCCCGAGAACTGGGCGAAGATGGTCAACACGGTGCAGAAATACGCCGTCGAGAAATCCCGGCTGCACATCCCGATCATCTACGGCGTCGACGCCGTGCACGGCCACAACAACGTGCTGGGCGCCACGATCTTCCCGCAGGAGATCGGCCTCGGTTCCGCCTGGGACCCGACGCTGGCCAAGAACTCCGCCGCCTCCACCGCCAAGGCGGTCGCGGCCACCGGCATCGACTGGAACTTCGCGCCGGTCACCGACATCGCGCGCGACCAGCGCTGGGGCCGCTACTACGAGACCTTCGGCGAGGACCCGCTGCTCGCGGGCACGCTCGCCGCCGCGGCGGTCGACGGCATCGAGGGCGCCAACGGCGCCAAGAACGTGGCCGCCACCGTCAAGCACTTCCCCGGCTACGGCGAGCCCGGCAACGGCCACGACCGCGTGCCCGGGGACGTCTCGATGCGCTACCTCCAGGACACGCTGCTGCCGTCGTACAAGCAGGCCATCGACGCGGGCGCGCAGTCGGTGATGATCAACTCCGGTGCCGTCAACGGCATTCCGGCGACCGCCTCGCACTACCTGCTCACCGATGTGCTGCGCAAGCAGTGGGGCTTCGACGGCGTCGAGGTCAGCGACTGGGCGGACGTCGCCGCGTTGCAGACCGCGTACCACGTCGCCGCCGACTACCCCGAGGCCATCGCCAAGGCCGTCAACGCGGGCCTGGACATGGCGATGGAGCCGTACGACGCGCAGGGCTGGAGCACCGGCCTGAAGACCGCCGTGCAGCGCGGCCTGGTCACCGAGAAGCGCATCGACCAGTCCGTGTCCCGCATCCTGAAGATGAAGTTCGAACTCGGCCTGTTCGAACACCCCTACGTGGACGCCTCGAAGGCCAACGGCCGGGTGCTCGGCGCCGACACCGCGCTGGCGCGGCAGGCGGCCGACGCGTCCCAGGTGCTGCTGCGCAACGACGGCAATGTGCTGCCGATCTCGTCCTCCGCCAAGAAGATCGTGGTCGCCGGTTCCTACGCCGACGACATCAACGACCAGGTCGGCGGCTGGACGGTGGGCTGGCAGGGCGTGCCCGACGGGGTGACGCTGCCCGGCACCACCGTGCTCCAGGGCATCAAGAAGGCGGCGCCCTCCGGTACGGAGGTCGTCCAGGCCAAGACCGCGGACGACGCGGTGGCGCAGGCCAAGAACGCCGATCTGACCGTGGTGGTCGTCGGCGAGAAGGCGGCGGCCGAGGGCGCGGCGGACAGCCCGCGGCCCGCCCTGACCGCCGACCAGGTGGCGTTGGTGAAGTCCCTGAAGGCGACCGGCAAGCCGGTGGTCACCGTGGTCCTCGCCGGACGCCCGCTGGTGCTCGGCGAGGCGGACGGCACCCAGGGCCTGCTGATGTCCTGGCTGCCCGGCAGCGAGGGCGGCAACGCCGTCGCCGACGTGCTGTTCGGCAAGGTCAACCCGAGCGGCCGGCTCAACGCGACCTGGCCCAAGGACATCGGCAACGAGCCGATGTACTACCAGCAGTTGCCCGGCACCAACGGCGGCCCCGAGTCCTTCGTCGACGCCGCCTACCCCTTCGGGGCGGGCCTGTCGTACACCACCTACGGCTTCGACTCGGTCAAGGCCGACTCGTCCACCGTGCGGGCCCGGGACACTATCCACCTGAAGGTGAAGGTCTCCAACTCCGGTGGCCGTGACGGCGATCTGGTGGTGCCGGTGTTCGTGTCGCAGCCGTCGAGCGACGTGCTCGCCCCGTCCCGGAAGCTGGTCGCCTTCACCAAGGTGCACCTGAAGGCCGGGCAGTCCCGTACCGTCGCGCTCGACGTGCCGCCGAGCCGTCTCGCCGTCACCCCCGGTGACGTCAACGGCGCGGGCAAGCAGGAAGTGGCACGCGGCGCCTACGTCTTCACGGCGGGGACGCAGACCGCCACGGTGACGGTCCGCTGATCCACGCACACCGCCGGGCCGCGTGAGGGACGATCCCCTCGCGCGGCCCGGCGCCTCGCGTACGGGCGGACCGTCACGCGCCCGGCGCGGGGGGCTCGGCCGGTTCGACGAGCCCGGCGATGGCGCGCAGCGAGTCGTTGAGCGCGGTCGTCGCCGAGTCCTTCAGCTTGCCCGCCATGAGGGAGACGGCGGCCCCGGTGAAGGTGCCGTCGATCCGTACCTCGGTGGCGTCGCCGTCGGGCGTGAGCGCGTACCGCATCCCGAGGCTCACCCCCATCGGCCCCTTGCCGCTGCTGCCCAGCACCCGCTCGGGCTCGAACTCGTCGACCGTCCAGGTCACGTCCGCGGGGAAGCCCATCATCCGCAGGCTCTCCTGGTACGTGGCCCCGGCCGTCAGCGGCCGCGGGCCGCCGTCGGGGAAGGCGGTGTGGGTGGCGTTCCACTCGCCGTAGGAGGAGAAGTCGGTCAGCAGGTCCCAGATCTTCCCTGCGGGGGCCGCGATACGCGCCTGTGCGGAGACTTCGGCCATGCGATCACTCCCTGAGTACCGGTCCACTCCCTGAGTACAGGTCGTGCCGCGCACCGTAACCGCGGGCGCCGCAACACTCAATACTGATGGACCGTCAGATACGGGGAGTGCGGCCTGCCGACACTGCGCGACAGCGTCGGGGGAGCGGCCAGCAGCCGGTTCACGTGCGCCCGCGGCAGACCGTGCGCCGGATTGACCGGCAGCAGCAGCCGGTCAGGACGGAACCTGGCCCTGCGGACCAGACGGCGCGGGATCACGTCGTCGGTCCAGGCGAAGGGCCGCCCCGCCGCGTACCGCAGGATCGGCGCCCACTTGCGCGCCGAGTACCGCTCCGCCTCGCGCAGCGGCGGATCGCCGGGCCGCGGCCGGTAGCCGCTGAATTCCACCACCGGCAGCGGCGGCAGACCCAGGCGCGGGGCGATGTGCGTGTTCGCCTCGTGCTCCCAGGTGGTCGCCCACACGAGGTCGTACATATCCGCCAGTTCGCGCAACCACACGCCGTGCCGGGCGGACAGCAGCACGGTGTGGGTCAGGATGTCGTGCACGGTGAAGTCCGGCGAGGGCAGCACCGGATTGAGCACACCGTCGACATCCAGGAAGAGCAGCGGTCGGACCATGGAACTCCTTCCCCGGTGGCGGGGCAGGTCGGTGTGTGTCGCCAGAGAGGGACGAGGCGACGGCCGGTACGGTTGCGGGTCGGACGGGAGGACATATGCGCGAAGACGACGGTCCGGCTACCCCCGACGGCGGAAGCGACGCGTCACCCGGGGGCGCGTCACCCGATGATGCGGCACCCGCCGGGGCGGCAGTCGGTAACGCGCCGCCGGACGAGGCGGCACCCGGCGGACCGGGACGCGGGCATACGTCGCCCGGCGACCCCACGCCGGGCGACGCGGCACTGCTCGCCAGGCTGCGGGCCGCCCCCGTACTGGCCGGGCCGCTGCCGGAATTCGACCCGGACGACGCACCCGACACCCCCGGCCCGCTCTTCGCGACCTGGCTGGAACTGGCGCTTTCCGACGCACTGCCGGAACCGCACGTCATGACACTCGCCACGGTCGGCGCCGACGGCACGCCCAGCGCCCGCGTCCTGATGCTGCGCGGAGTCGACACCGCCGACTGCGCCGTCGACTTCGCGTCCGACGCGGTCAGCCGCAAGGGCCGCGACCTGGCCGCGCACCCCGTCGCCGCCCTGACCTGGTACTGGCCCGCGCACGGACGGCAGATCCGGATGACGGGACCGGTCGACGTACTGGACGAGGAGACCGCCCGGCGGGACTTCCTCGGCCGCTCCCCGGCCTCCCGCGCCGCCGGCTTCACCGGGCGGATGAGCGGCCCGCTGACCGGAGCGATGGAGTACGAGCGGGCGCGCGCCGCGGCGGACGCCCTGGTGGCCGCGGAACCGGAACGGATTCCCGAGGGCCACACCGTGTACCGGCTGCGTGCCCAGGAGGCGGAGTTCTTCCAGGCCGACCCCGGCCGCTTCCACGTACGGCTGCGCTACACCCGCTCCGGTCAGGCGGGGGAGGGCCGGGACGGGCGCGGCGACGGGGACACGGACGGCGGTTGGACCCGGACCCTGCTGTGGCCATGACTCATCCCTGGGGATGACGCGGGAACCGGCCAACCCCCTCCATGGGCGGAGGCACGGATGGCCCCCGGTGCGGATGCGCCGCACCGGGGCCGCCTGATGAAGTGGATGGCGTGTACAGCAACCACGGGCCGCCGCTCGACCTGAGCCACCTGGCGGACGACCTCCGCCTCACGGTCGAACTGCGTTCCGTGGCGGCCAGCGCGCGCCGCCGGGCCACGCGCGACGGCGACCAGCAGATCGACACCGCCCACCTGCTGCACTCCCTATTGGAGATCGACCCCTTGGCGCGGGCCGCCTGCGACGCCGGGACCGGCCAGGTCGTCCGCGTGCTCGGCTACCTGGTGCAGCGCAGCATCGGCTACGGGCTGCGCTGGCGCGGCACCGTCGAGGACTCCGGCGCGCTGCCCACCGTCCAGGCCGTCGCCGGCACCGGCTGGAGCCCGTCCGCCGCCGCCGCGATCCGCAACGCCGTCGCCCTCGCCCGCCGCCGTGGCCGCACCCAGGCCGACGGCATCGACCTGCTCGACGCGCTCGCCTCCGACCCCGAATGCCGCGCCGTGGACGTGCTGCGCGCCGCCGGACTCGACGTCAGCGGCTACCGGGATGACGGTCCTGTCGCGAGCTGACATCATGACCCGATGCACGTAACTCAGCGGCGAAACGGGGGCCTCGGGCTCGCTCTGGTGTCCGCCTTCGCCTTCGGCGGCTCGGGCGTGGCCGCCAAACCGCTGATCGAATCAGGGCTCGACCCGCTGCACGTGGTCTGGATGCGCGTCGCGGGCGCCGCGCTCATCCTGCTCCCCATCGCCCTGCGCCACCGCGAACTGCCCCGCCGCAGGCCGGGACTGATCCTCGGGTTCGGCCTCCTCGGCATCACCGGCTGCCAGGCCCTGTACTTCGTGGCCATCTCCCGCATCCCGGTCGGCGTCGCCATCCTCGTCGAATTCCTCGGCCCCGCCCTGCTGTTGGGCTGGGTCCGCTTCGTCCAGCGCCGCCCCGTCAGCCGGTCCGCCGCCCTGGGTGTCGTCCTCGCCATCGCCGGCATGGCCGCCGTCGTCGAGATCTGGTCCGGCCTGGCCTTCGACCCGCTCGGCCTGCTCCTCGCCTTCGGCGCCGCCTGCTGCCAGGTCGCCTACTTCGTCCTCGCCGACGACGGCGCGGAGAGCGCGGACGCGCCGGAACCCATCGCCGTCATCGCCTACGGCCTCCTCGTCGGCACCGCCGTCCTCTCGGTCGTCGCCCGCCCCTGGAACATCGACTGGGCGATCGTCTGGCAGCAGTCCGCGCTCGGTGAGCGCGAGGTCCCGGCCGTTCTCCTCGTCGCCTGGATCGTCCTCGTCTCCACTGTCGTCGCCTACCTCGCAGGCGTCCTCGCCGTCCGCCGCCTCACCCCTCAGATCGCCGGGGTCGTCGCCACCCTCGAAGCCATCGTCGGCACGGTCCTCGCCTGGGTCCTCCTCGACGAGCACCTGGGCGCCGCCCAGGTCGTCGGCGGCGCCCTCGTCCTGGCGGGCGCCTTCACGGCCCAAACGGCCAGCCGCGCCAAGCCGGCGGCGACGCCGGACCCCCTCCCAGAACCCGACTTGGCCGACGCCTAGCGCCAAACGCCTCCCCACCGCGGTTCGCCGCACGGGTGCCCCTGCACAAGGGGCTGAGCCCTTGCGGCACCGCTGCGCAGGTGGGTTCGCCGGTAGCCAGCGAGCCAAAGGCGGCGCCGGTGTTGAAAGGGAGAACGCGCACAGCGACCGAGGAACGAGGGAGCGAGCACGATCGACCGTCGACACCGGATCTAAGCCGCCGGAGGCGAGAGGGCGGCAAAAAAGGGGAAGGACGGTGAGCCTGCGCAAGAGGGCTCCCACGCACGGTTCGCCGTACCGGTGACCTGACGCGAGTGGCGACCCGCCCCCACCCCCCCCGACCCCACCCCCCTCACGTAAGCTTCCCCCATGCATCTCACCGTTCTCCCGCCTCCTGCCGTCTGACGCGGGCGGCGACATTTCGGAAGACCTGGGGCCGGACCCGGCGCGGTGACTCGCGTTCGAGGTGAACGGCCGGGTCGCCGCTGTCCGCATATGGCGACCGGCGACCTCACCCCACCTCTTCCGCGGGAGAATTCTCGTGTCACTCACGCATGTCCACACCCCGGTCGACGCTGCCCTGTCGACGAACCGGGGCCTGATCTATGTCGTTTTCGCGGCCACCGCCTGGGGCACGGCGGGCGCCGCGGCGGCGCTGTTGTACGACGGGAGCGGGCTCGGCCCGCTGTCGCTGACCTTCTGGCGGGCGGCCGGCGGCTTTCTGCTGCTGTCTGCGGTGCGCGCGGTGCGTCCGGCCGCCGCGGTGCGGGTGGTGCGGGCGGAGCCGCGGCGGCGCAAGGCGGTGCGGATCCTGGTCACCGGCGCGGGCCTGACGCTCTTTCAGACCGCGTACTTCTGCGCGGTCAAGTCCACCGGGCTTGCGGTGGCCACGGTGGTGACGCTCGGGTCGGGCCCGGTGCTGATCGCGGTCGTGGCGCGGCTGGCGATGGGGGAGCGGCTCGGGCGCGGCGGTACGGCGGCCGTGGCGGGCGCGCTCGGCGGCCTCGCGGTGCTGGTGCTGGGCGACGGCGGTACGGGCGTACAGCCGCTCGGTGTGCTGCTCGCGGTGCTGTCCGCCACGGGGTACGCGGCGATCACGCTGCTCACCCGGTGGCTGGGGCGCACGGGCTCCGCGGGCGACCCGCTGGACACCTCGCTGTGGTCGTTCGGCATCTGCGCGGTGGCGCTGCTGCCCGCGGCCTGGGCCGAGGGGCTGTTGCCGCAGGCGGCGGGGCTCGGCCGTACGGTGCTGCTGCTCTGCTACCTGGCGTCGGTGCCGACGGCCGCCGCGTACGGACTGTACTTCGCGGGCGCCGCGGTCCTGCGGGCCGCGACCGTCTCGGTGATCGCCCTGATCGAGCCGGTCTCGGCGGCCGTCATCGCCGTGGCACTGCTCGGTGAACATCTCACGGCCGCGACGGTGACGGGCACCGTGATCCTGCTGGCGGCCGTGACCGGTCTCGGTCTCGAGGAGGCCAGGTCCGCGTCGGCGCAGCGGAGGGCGGCGCCCGTGGGGTGAGCCCTCAGGCGCCGGTCCCGGCGTCGGCCGCCGCGGACAGGCGGCGGATCTGATGGGTACGGGCCGCCGCGTCGTGCGGCCCGTCCCGGTCCGCGAGCAGGTCCATGACGCGCCGTCGCATCCGCTCCGGTTTGTTGCCGCCGTACTTGAACTTCGCCCGTACGTCGGTGACGTCGAGGCGGACACCGCGGATGCCGGGCAGCATGCGGCCGAACGGCTCCTGGCCCGGTTCCACGGGCGCGGTGCCGCCGCGGGGCTGGAAGTGGCCGACCTGGCGCCGCAGGAGGTCGGCCTTGAGCTGCGGGTCGTCCACGATGTGGGCGGTGCAGTACAGCAGGACGGCGGCGTAGAAGCTGGTCGGTGTGCCGTGTTCCGTGGGGGCGCCCTCGGGCGTGTGCCAGGGGCCGGGGATGAACGTGTAGTCGTCCACGACGCTGAGCGTGACCCGCGGGCTCGCCTCCAGGGCTCGCCAGATCGGGTTCGGGCGGGCGAGGTGCGTGACGGCCTCGCCCAGCCCGGCCGGTCCGGGGCCGTCGGCGCCGGCCCGCGGGTCGTAGGCGAAGTGCAGCGGCTGGACGAACGGCGGCTCTCCGTCGAGGCCGTTGACGGTGAGCTGGCCGAAGTCGTGGACGGCCAGCCACTCCTGCCACTCGCTGTCGGAGGTGGGCGCGTCCCAGGGGTGGATCAGCATGCCGCGGCCCTCACTTTCCCGGTCGGCCGGGCAGGTAGCCGGGCAGCGGTATCGACGGGTCGAGGTCGTCCGCCGGGATCGGGGCGCCGTAGGTCCTGGCGACCGGGACCACGCCGGTCCAGTAGGGGAGCGAGATGTCCTCCGGCTCGTCGTTGGGGCCGCCGGTGCGGACCTTCGCCGAGACCTCCAGCAGGTCGAGCCGGATGACGGCGGTGGCGGCCAGCTCCTTCGCGTCCGCCCGGCGGGAGTCGGCGGCGCGTCCGGGCACGGCCTGCTCGACGATCGCGTCCAGCGCGAGCGACCGCTCGGCCGGGTCGGTCACCTGGTGGGCGATGCCGTGCACCACCACCGAGCGGTAGTTGATCGAGTGGTGGAAGGCGGACCGGGCCAGCACCAGGCCGTCGACATGGGTGACGGTGAGGCAGACCGCGAGCCCGTCGTCGGCCCGCGCCCCGCGCAGCGGCCGGGACCCGGTCGAACCGTGCACGTACAGCCGCTCGCCCGACCTGGCGTAGAGCGTCGGCAGCACGACCGGCGCGCCGTCGCGGATGAAGCCGAGGTGGCACACATAGCCCTCGTCCAGGATGCCGTGCACCACCTCCCGGTCGTACGCGGCGCGTTCGCGGCTGCGGGTCGGGACGGTGCGGTCGGTGGGCGGATATCCGACGGGAGGTGCGGAGGCCATGGCGAGATCCTTTGCACTAGTGCATAATAAGGTTTGTGCTAGGAGATTACCGGATCACAGGTCGGGGCGCATCGGATATCGCCGCCAGCGTCGAGAGCGCGGTCGGCACGGGCGCGCTGCGTCCCGGTGAGGCGCTGCCGCCGCTGCGGGAACTGGCCCAGGAGCTGGACGTCAACCCGAACACCGTGGCCGCCGCCTACCGGCTGCTGCGCGACCGCGGGGTGATCGAGACGGCGGGGCGGCGCGGCAGCCGGGTACGGTCACGGCCCGCCACCGCGCCCCGCGACGAGATCCGGATCGACGTCCCGGCGGGCGTCCGCGACATCGCCTCGGGCAACCCCGACCTCGCGCTGCTGCCGCCGCTCGACCGGGCGCTCGCCGCCGCCGCAGCCCGCCACGCGGAGGCACCCGCGCTCTACGGCGCCGTCCCGGTCGATCCCGAACTGGCGGCGGCGGCCCGCGCCGCGTTCGACGCCGACGGCGTTCCCGGCGGGCCGATCGGCATCACCTCCGGCTCGCTGGACGCCATCGAGCGCGTCCTGGCCGCCCATCTGCGGCCCGGCGACGCCGTGGCCGTCGAGGACCCCGGCTGGGGCAGCACCCTCGACCTCGTACCGGCGATGGGGCTGCGCGCCGTCCCCGTCGGCGTGGACGACGAGGGACCGCTCACCGAGGACGTGGCGCGGGCCGTCCGGGCGGGCGCCCGGGCGCTCGTCGTCACCGACCGGGGACAGAATCCGACCGGCGCGGCCGTCTCGGCCGCCCGCGCCCGCGAGTTGCGCGCCCTGCTCGCCGACCACCGGCAGGTGCTGGTCATCGACGACGACCACGTACACGGACTGGTCGACCTGCCGCTGCACTGCCTGTCCGGGGTCACCGACCACTGGGCGCTGGTCCGCTCCACCGCCAAGGCGTACGGCCCCGACCTGCGGCTCGCGCTCTACACCGGCGACGCCGTGACCGTCGACCGCGTGCGCGGGCGGCACCGCCTCGGCGCCGGATGGGTCAGCCACCTGCTGCAACGGGCCGTCGTCCACCTCTGGGAGTCCGGCGCCGTCGATCCGGCCCGCACCGCGCGGTCCTACGGGGAGCGGCGCGACGGTCTGGTGCGGGCGCTGGCCGAGCGCGGGATCACGGCGCACGGCCGCAGCGGCATGAACGTATGGGTGCCGGTCAGTGACGAGACCGGCGCGGTGGCCGGGCTGCTCCAGCGCGGCTGGGCGGTGGCGCCGGGCGCCCGCTTCCGGCTGGCCTCACCGCCGGGCATCCGGCTGACCGTCTCCGCGCTCGCCCCCGCCGATGTCGTCCCGCTGGCCGACGCCGTCGCCGCCGTACTGCGCCCCGCGGGGCCGGGCGCGGCGTCAGGCGCGGGCCGCTACGGCTGAGCCCTGACGGCCGAAGTGGGTGCGTTCGCCTCGGGCTCGGCCGCGGACCGGGGCTCCGCGGCGGGCAGCGCGTCCTCCGTCCGTATCAGCGTCTGGAGCCGGACCTCGGCCTCCACGGGCACGGCGGCCGGGTCCGGTTCCGGTGCGGGCGCGGCCTTGGGGCGGCGCTGGGTGAGGGCCGCGCCGATCAGGATGACGGCGGCGCCGACCGGCTCGTTCCAGCTCAGTGCCTCGCCGAGCAGCAGGACACCGGCGGCGGTGGCCACGATCGGGATGAGGTAGGTGACCATCGAGCCGATCGTCGGCCCCTTCTCCGCGACCAGGCCGTACTGGATGAGGAAGGCGACCCCGGTGCCGAGCGCGCCCAGCGCCAGCACCGACAGCACCGACTTGAGCGGGTACGAGTCGGGCATCGAGGTGAAGAACGGCGTGACCAGCAGCAGTTGCGCGGTGCCGAGGCTCAACTGGCTCGCGGACATGGCCAGGTGGGAGCTGTCCGTGCCGGACAGGGTGCGGCGCACGTACGCCCAGCCGACCGCGTAGCTGAAGGCTGCGGTGAGCGCCATGATCGTGCCCTTGGGGTCCTGTCCCGAGAAGCCCTGCCAGGCGCCGAGCACGGTCAGCACGCCGATGAAGCCGAGGCCGACACCCGCGAAGCGCTGCCGCGAGGGCCGGTCCTCCGACAGCGCGACCACGGACACCAGCATCGAGAACAGCGGTGTCGCCGCGTTGCATATCCCCGCCAGCATCGACGGGATGGTCTGCTCGGAGTAGGCGAAGAGCGAGAACGGCAGCGCGTTGAGCAGCACCGCGGCGACCGCCAGGTGCAGCCAGACGCGCGGTCCGCGCGGCAGCCGCTCCCGCTTGACCGCGACGGCCACGGCCAGCACCGCCGTGCCGAAGACCATCCGGCCGAGCGTGACCTGGAGGGGCGCGAACGCCTCGTTGCCCACCTTCATGAACAGGAAGCTGAAGCCCCAGACCAGGCCGAGCGCGGCGAAGCGGATCCGCCAGTCGACGGTCCTGCGCGGTATGCGGCGCGAGGTCCGGCCGGAGCGGGGCGAAGAGGAGGCGGGTGTCGGGGAGACGGAAGTGGAAGCGGCTGTCCTGGGCTCGGCGGGTGCGGTCATGCGACTACGATGGCGCGTTCGACCTCGTAGAACAAGCGAGAATTTGTACACGGACGACGTAGGATTACTAACATGTTGAGTCTGGAGCGCCTGCGCGTCCTGCACGCCATCGACACCTACGGCTCGGTGTCCGCCGCGGCGGACGTGCTGAGTGTGACGACGTCGGCCGTGTCGCAGCAGATGGCGAAGCTGGAGCGGGAGACCGGCCAGTCCCTGCTCACGAAGAACGGCCGCGGGGTACGGCTGACCGACGCGGGACGGCTGCTGTCCGGGCACGCCGACCGGATACTGTCCCTGGTCGAGCTGGCGCACGCCGACCTGGAGGCGCACCGGGGCGCCGCCGTCGGCGAACTGCGGGCCGGCGCCTTCCCCACCGCCGTCCGGGGCCTGTTCCCCGACGCCCTCAACGCGCTGCGGCGCGAGCACCCGCAGCTCAGGACCGTCGTGCACGAGCTGGAGCCGCAGGAGTCGCTGGCCCGGCTGGCCCGCGGCGACATCGACCTCGCGGTCGTCCTCGACTGGTACAACAAGCCGCTGTCGCTGCCCGGCGGCCTCGCCAAGGCGCCCCTCGTCGACGACATCGCCGACATCGCGCTGCCCGTGGGGCACCGGCTGGAGGGCTGCGACCAGATCGAGCTGGACGAACTGATCGACGAGGACTGGATCGCCTGGCCCGACGGCGGCTTCTGCAACGAATGGCTGCTGTTCACCCTGCGCGGCAAGGGCATCGAACCGCGGATCGCGCACCACGCCGAGGAGCACGCCACCGTGCTCGCCCTCGTCGCCGCCGGTCTCGGCGTCGCCGTCATGCCCCGCCTCGGCCGCGACCCGATGCCCGAGGGTGTCCGCATCGCCCCCGTCCAGCACACCATGCGCCGCCATGTCTACGCCGTCTGGCGCGAGGACGCGGACCGCCGCCCCGCCATCCGCGTGGCGGTCGAGGCCCTGCGCCGCTCGGCGGGACGCGTGGGCGACTGACCCCCGGCGAAGCGGTACGGAGCCCGGCCCGCAGTAGCCTCCGGAATCCGGTCGGACGGTGAGGCTCGCGCCGGCCGGCGGATTCAGGAGCGCCCCGGCTCCGGCCTGGCCGCCGCGGCGGCCATCTTCGTGAAGTCCCACGAGACGACCCGCTCCGGTGTCAGCCGCAGCCACGCGTGCCGTCCGTCGTGCGGCATCGCGGGCAGGCCGAAATTCCGCTCGGAGAAAAGGCGTTCCGGTGTGTCGAGTTCGGGGTGCGGCACGCCGGTACGGGGGGCCTCGCCGACGAAGTCGACCGAGCCGGACAGCTCGACGCCGCGCAGCTCGCCGTAGTCCTCGCCGTCGTCCACGACCACGGCGATCCGCGGGTCGCGCCGCAGGTCGGCCCAACGGCGGCTGCGGACCAGGGAGTAGAGCCAGAGCGAGGTGCCGTCCCAGGCGAACCACAGGGCGCCCGCGTGCGGACGGCCGTCCGGCGAGACGGTCGCGACCCGGCAGGTGCGGTGTCCGGCGAGGAAGACGTCGATCTCCGCCGCGCTCATCATGATCCTGCGGCCCCGACGCTGGGTGGCGGTCATGGCACCTCCGTGCGCATCGCCCATGGCTGACGAGGAGCTGATCCCATGTCAGGTCCTCCGCCGGAATCATCCGGCACCGGACCGCGAGGGTCCAGCCCCTGATCCCTTCCGATCTGACGGACCGTCAATTATGGTGCGCGCCATGACCTCCGCCGACCGCCTCGCCGCACTGCTGCGACCCGCGACCACCGCGCTGCTGACCGTCGAGTGCCAGCGCGGTGTGGTCGGGAGCGACAGCGCGCTGCCCGAACTGGCCGCCGCGGCACGCGACTCGGGCGTGCTGGACCGCGTCGGCCGCCTGGTCGCGGGCGCGCACGCCGCGGGCGCCGCCGTCCTGCACGCCGTCGCGATCCGCCGCCCGGACGGACGCGCCGCCAACCGCAACGCCCGGCTGTTCCGCGCCGCCGACCGGCTGCCGGTCAAGCAGCTCGACGGCACCGACGCCGTACGGCTCACCGAGGAGATCCCGGTCGCCGACACCGACCTGACGGTCACCCGGCTGCACGGTCTCTCGCCGATCGCGGGCACCGACGTCGACGCGCTGCTGCGCAACCTCGGCTGCCGGACCCTGATCGTCACCGGGGTCTCGCTCAACATCGCGGTCCCCAACGCGGTCTTCGACGCCGTCAATCTCGGCTACGACGTGGTGCTGCCCGCCGACGCCGTCGCCGGAGTCCCCGCCGACTACGCGGCGGCCGTCGTCCGGCACAGCCTGTCGCTGGTCGCCACGGTGACGACGACCGACGACATCCTGGCCGCCTGGAAGCGGTGACGCGAGCGCCACAACACCGTTGTCCCGAAGCGTCGTTGGCCGCCTCGGATTCCGGTCGCCGCCCGGCGCCGGACGCGGCACCCACCCGCCGCGCCCGGCACCGCAGCCGACGACGTAAGCCCGTAGACCCGTAAGCCCGTGAGCCCGTAGGTCGTACGTCCGGACCGATCAGCTACCGAGCATCACCTGGTCACCCGACACCGTCACGTTCTCCGAAGGGAGCGGCCTCGTCGCCGGGCCGCTGGCGACGCTGCCGTCGGCCACGTGGAACTTGCTGCCGTGGCAAGGGCAGTTGATCGTGCCGTCGGACACGCTGCCGACCTGGCAGCCCGAGTGGGTGCAGGTCGAGGAGAACGCCTTGTACTGCCCGGCGGTCGGCTGGGTGACGACCACCTTCTGGTCGGCGTAGATCTTCCCGCCGCCGACCGGGACGTCCGAGGTCTTGCCAAGCGCGGTGCCGCCACCGGAGGCCGCGGACGAGGTGGGCGCCGTGCCCGCGTCCGACGTGGTGGGGTCCGCGCCGGCCGAGGTCGTCGGCGCCCCGGCGTCCGACGGCGACGCGGAGTCGGAGGCGGCGTTCGACGAGCCGTCCGAGCTGCCGCAGGCGGCCAAGGCCGCGGCGAGTCCCACGCCGCCCGCCGCCGCTACGAAGCCGCGACGCGTGGGAGGCACGGAGAAGCGGGGGGTCTCTGCCATGAGGTGCGTCCTGTCCGTTCGGGGGGCCGGGCGGTGGAGGGAAACCGCCCGGCAGCGTGGTGTCACGCGTGCTGTCTCATACGGGCGTCCGCTCCGGAACGTTCAACGCCGCACGCAAGAAGTTCACCTGGTGCCTCAGGAGTCCCTCCACCACCGTCTCGTCCGTCGGCGAGTGCGTGACGTTCGACAGCGGCAGCACCTGGTGCGGGCGGTGGGCCGCGAGCAGGGCCGCTGACATCCGCAGCGTGTGCGCCACCACCACGTTGTCGTCCGCCATACCGTGCACCAGCAGCAGCGGGCGCCGCAGGTCCGCGGCCTCGCCGATCGGCGACGAGCGGTCGTACGCGGCGGGCTCCTCGTCCGGGTGGCCGAGGAAGCGCTCCCGCCAGTGCGTGTCGTACAGCCGCTGGTCGCTCGGCGCCGCGCCGCTGACCGCCGCGTGGAAGACCTCGGGCCGGCGGATCACCGCCGCGGTGGCCAGCGTGCCGCCGTACGACCAGCCGCGGATCCCGACCCGCCCGAGGTCGAGGTCGGGGCAGTGCTCGGCCGCCGCGCGCAGCGCCGTGACCTGGTCCTCGATCGGCGCGCTGAGCGAGTCGCCGCGCACGGTCTTCTCCCAGGCCGGGCCGCGCGCCGGTGTGCCGCGCCCGTCCGCGACGACCACCGCGAAGCCCTCCTCGGCGAACCACTGCGCCTCGTACATCGACCAGCCCCCGCCGCGCGTCACCAGCCGCATCGCGGGCCCGCCGTAGGAGGCGACCAGCACCGGCAGCGGCCCGCCGCCCGGCTCGTACCAGGACGGCAGCAGCAGCGCCGTACGGATCTCCCGCTCACCGGCCCGCAGCCAGGTCACGCGCGGGGTCAGGACGGGCTCCGCTGCCAGGCAGCCGACCGCGGTCTCCTGACCGCCGTCGCGCAGCAGCGTCGTGCGGTGGCCGCGCTCGGTGCGGGAGTCGAGCAGCAGCGTGCCGCCCGCGCGCAGGCCGGTGTGCACGCCGGGTCCGGAGCTGAGCCGTACGGGGCCGCGCTCGCGGTCGTACGACCACAGGTGCTCCTCGGTCGGCTCGTCGCAGGCGGTGAAGAGCACCGACTCGCCCGCCGCGCCGAGGACTTCGCGGACGTGCAGACCGTCCGGCGTCACCGGCTCGCCGCCGACCGTCAGCCGCCGGGACCCGCCGGTGTCCGCGGTGTGCACCAGCGCGCCGGACCCGGTCCTGGCGGGCGTGCCGGGGATCAGTTGCACCCACGCCGGGTCGCGCTGTTCGTGCAGCAGCCGCGTCCCGCCGCTGCCGGGGTCGGCGGCGAGCACCCGTACCGTCCGCTGGTCCCGGCTCTGGACCGCCAGCAGCGGGCCGTGCGCGTCCCAGTCCGCGCTCGTCAGATATTCGTACGCCGCGCGGTCCCAGCGGACCTCGGTGCGCCTCCCGTCCAGGCCCAGCACGTGCAGCGAGACATCGGCGTTGGCCGTGCCCGCCGTCGGGTAGGGCACCGCGCGCGGCGGCTTGGCGGGATCGGCCGGGTCGGAGATCCACCAGCGTCGGACGCGGGCGGTGTCGACGCGGGCGGTCAGGACCGCGGCGCCGTCGGGCGACCACCAGTGGCCGCGGTACCGGTGCATCTCCTCCGCCGCCACGTGCTCGGCGAGCCCGTACGTCACGTCCGCGGTCTCCGGCGCGGCGAGCAGCAGATCGGCGCCGCCGTCGAGGTCCGCCACCCGCAGCGCGCCCTCCGTCACATACGCCACGCGCCGCCCGGCCGGGTCCGGCCGCGGGTCGACCACGGGCCCGGCGGTGGCGACCGGGCGCGCCGCGCCGCCGTCGGTCCGCACCGTCCACAAGGCGCCGTCCAGCGCGAAGACGACGGTGCGCGCGGCGGCGTCGGTGGCGTACGCGACGATGCCGCCGCTGCGTTCCCTGGTCCGCTCGCGCCTGACCAGCTCCGCCTCCGGCACCTCGCCCGGCGCGGCGCCGAGCGCGTCCGGATCGGCCAGCAGCCGCTCCTCGCCGTCCGCGAGCAGCCACAGACAGCTCGTACGGTCCTCGCCGCCGCGGGTGCGCAGGAAGAGCAGCCTCCCGCCGTCGGGGGAGAGGGTGAAGGAGCGGGGCACACCGAGCGAGAAGCGCTGGGTGCGGGCGAGTTGGCGGGGCAGGTCGCCGGAAGGGGTACGGAGCGGGGCGCGCGCCGGGTCACGCGCGAGGTCAGGTGCCGGGTTATCGGTGTCCATGAGGGGACTCTGGCCCATTAGCCTGGAGCGATGTTGAGAGAAGTGACGGGCATCCGCTATGTGACGCCGCTGCGCGAGGGCGGCTCGGTGCCCGGTGTCGTCGAGGCCGACGATCTCGGTACGTACGTCGTGAAGTTCACCGGCGCGGCCCAGGGCCGCAAGGCGCTGATCGCCGAGGTGATCGCGGGCGAGCTGGCCAGGCGGCTGGGCCTGCGGGTGCCGGAGCTGGTGCGCTTCCACTTCGATCCGGCCATCGCGCCCGGCGAGCCCGACCAGGAGATCCAGGATCTGCTGAAGGCGAGCGGCGGGCTCAATCTCGGAATGGACTTCCTGCCCGGATCTCTCGGCTTCGATCCACTGGTCTTCCCCGTGGACACCGCGGAGGCGAGCCGCATCGTCTGGTTCGACGCGCTCATCGGCAACGTCGACAGATCGTGGCGGAATCCTAACATGCTGGTCTGGCACCGGGACTTGTGGCTCATCGACCACGGCGCCTCACTGATCTGGCACCACAACTGGCGTACGGCGCGCGCCGCTTCCGACAAGCCGTACAACGCCGCCGACCACGCGCTGTCCCGCTTCTCGCCCGATCCGGCCGCGGCGGCGGCCGAGTTGGGGCCACTCGTCACCGACGCGCTGCTCTCCGAGGTGACCGCGCTGGTCCCCGACGAGTGGCTGACCGACGAGCCGGGGTTCGACTCGCCCGACGACGTACGCCGCGCCTACCGCGAGCTGCTGCTGGCCCGCGCCGGGGACGTACACCTGCGGACCACGCTCGCGCCTCGGCAGGAGGAGAAACAGCCGCCGCCGGAGTGGCTGCGGACCTGGGTCGAGGGGAAGAACGCCCAGTGACCGGCCGGGACGTCTTCGAGTACGCGCTGGTGCGCGTGGTGCCGCGGATCGAGCGCGGCGAAATGATCAACGCGGGCGTGCTGGTGTACTGCCGCGCGCAGGGCTTCGTCGGGGCCCGTGTGCACCTGGACGAGGCCAGGCTGCGCTGCCTGGACGCGGAGGTGGACGTGCTCGGCGTGCGGGTGGCGCTGCGCGGCTACGAGGACATCTGCGAGGGCGGCGAGCGGGCGGGACAGGCGGCGGGGGACGACCCCGGACGCCGTTTCCGCTGGCTCACCGCGCCGCGCAGCACCATCGTGCAGCCGGGCCCGATCCACACCGGTCTCACCGCGGACGCGGGCCGGGAGGCGGACCGGCTGCTGGAGCTGTTGGTGCGCTGAGCCATCTCGCACAGCCGTGCCCTGAGCCACATCGGCCGTGGTGGCGTTGACACAGGGTCACGGCGCTCCTACGGTTTCGGCAACGGGACCTACTAAGCGGTCGCTCATGTGCCAGGCGCGGGCCGGGCACGGACGGCGCCGCACCACAGGGCTGAGGAGATCAGATGTCCACCACCGAGCAGCGCGTCGCGATCGTCACCGGTGCCGCGCGCGGAATCGGCGCCGCCACCGCGGTGCGTCTGGCCGCCGAGGGCCGCGCCGTCGCCGTACTCGACCTCGACGAGAGCGCCTGCAAGGACACCGTCGAGACGATCACCGCGGCGGGCGGCAGGGCCATCGCGGTCGGCGCCGACGTGTCCGACGAGGCGCAGGTCGAGGCGGCCGTCGCCAAGGTGGTCCAGGAGCTGGGCGCGCCGACGATCCTGGTGAACAACGCGGGCGTGCTCCGCGACAATCTGCTGTTCAAGATGAGCGCGTCCGACTGGGACACGGTCATGAACGTGCACCTGCGCGGCGCCTTCCTGATGACCCGCGCCGTCCAGAAGCACATGGTGGACGCCGCGTTCGGCCGCGTCGTCAACCTCTCCTCGTCCTCCGCGCTCGGCAACCGCGGCCAGGTCAACTACTCGGCCGCCAAGGCCGGTCTCCAGGGCTTCACCAAGACCCTCGCCTTCGAACTCGGCAAGTTCGGCGTCACCGCCAACGCCGTCGCGCCCGGCTTCATCGCCACCGACATGACCGCCGCCACCGCCGCGCGCGTCGGCATGGGCTTCGACGACTTCAAGGCCGCCGCCGCCACCCAGATCCCGGTCCAGCGGGTCGGCGTCCCCGACGACGTCGCGAACGCCATCGCCTTCTTCACCGGCGAGCAGGCCGGCTTCGTGTCCGGCCAGGTCCTGTACGTGGCCGGTGGCCCGCTCGACTGACGCGCGCCGCGCCGACCGAGTGACACCCCCACAACCGACAGGCCGGAGGCCCCAGACCATGACCCAGCCCCCCGACAGCGGGCGCGTCGCCCTCGTCACCGGCGCCAGCCGGGGCATCGGCTACGGCATCGCCGAAGCCCTCGTCGCCCGCGGCGACCGGGTGTGCATCACCGGGCGCAACGAGGACGCGCTCAAGGAAGCCGTCGAGAGGCTCGGCGCCGACCGCGCCATCGGCGTCGCGGGCAAGGCCCACGACGAGGCGCACCAGGCCGTCGCCGTGGAACGCACCATGGAGGCGTTCGGCCGCGTCGACTACCTCGCCAACAACGCGGGCACCAACCCGGTCTACGGGCTGCTCGCCGACCTCGACCTCGGCGTCGCCCGCAAGGTGTACGAGACCAACGTCATCTCCGCGCTCGGCTTCGCCCAGCAGACGTGGAAGGCGTGGCAGAAGGAGAACGGCGGCGCGATCGTCAACGTCGCCTCCGTCGCGGGCCTCGCCCCCTCGCCGCTCATCGGCGCCTACGGCATCAGCAAGGCCGCGATGATCAACCTCACCGTGCAGCTCGCCGCGGAGATGGCGCCCGGCGTCCGGGTCAACTCCGTCGCGCCCGCCGTGGTGAAGACGAAATTCGCCGCCGCGCTGTACGAGGGCCGGGAGGCCGAGGCCGCGGCCGCGTACCCGCTCAAGCGGCTCGGTCTGCCCGAGGACATCGGCGGCGCCGCCGCCTTCCTGCTCTCCGACCAGGCGAGCTGGATCACCGGGCAGAATCTCGTCCTCGACGGCGGGCTCTTCCTCCAGGCGGGGGTCGCGTAGCGGCGGCCGTCCGAGGGGTCCGCGAGCCGGCCCGTACGAACGCGGCCCGGACGCGCGGGCTTGCCTTCGTCCGTACTCCAACGTGCACAGTCCTCGTGTGGGTGACCGCGACGGTCGCCCGCCGAGGACTTCCCACGTTACGGATTACGGAGACCGCACATGCGTTACCGCACACTCGCAGGAGGCGCGGGGCCCGAGGTCAGCGCCCTGTGCCTGGGCATCCTGCCGTTCGGCACGACCGTGGACGAAGCCACGTCCTTCGCGATCCTGGACCGCTTCGCCGAGGCGGGCGGCACCTACGTCGACACCGCCAACAACTACTCGGTCTGGGCCCCCGGCGGCACCGGCGACGAGAGCGAACTGCTGCTCGGCCGCTGGCTGCACAGCCGCGGCGCCCGGGACCGTACCGTCGTCGCCACCAAGGTCGGGGCCCGGCCGCCCGTCGGATCGACCGCCGTGTGGCCCGACGCCTGGGAAGGGCTGTCGGCCAAGGCGATCGAGGCCGGGATCGAGGGCAGCCTGCGGCGGCTGGGCACCGACCGCGTCGACGTGTACTACGCGCACGTCGAGGACCGCGACGTGCCGATGGCCGAGACCGTCCAGGCATTCGCGGACGTCGTGCGCGGCGGCAGCACCCGCGTCCTGGGATGCAGCAACCACGCCGCCTGGCGCGTCGGCGCGGCCCGGCAGTACGCCGCCGACCACGGGCTGCCCGGCTACACGTGCGTGCAGCAGCGCTACACCTACCTGTGGCCCGTGCCGGGCGGCGAGTGGGGCGCGCAGTGGTACGCCCGCGACGACATGCAGGACCTGGTCGCCTCGAACGACGACATGACGCTGATGGCGTACGGGCCGTTGATGAGCGGCGCGTACACCCGCACCGACAAGGAACTGCTCGCGCAGTACGACCACCCCCTGTCGCACCGCAGGCTCGAAGTGCTGCGGGAGGTCGCGGCCGAGGCGGGCGCGACGCCCAACCAGGTCGTCCTGGCCTGGCAGATGGGCGGCGCGCTGCCGGTGGTTCCCGTGGTCGGGGTGAGCAGCCTCGCGCAGCTCGAAGAGGCCCTGGGAGCCGTGGAGTTGGACCTCGACCCGGAGCTGCGGGCCCGGCTGGACGCCGTCTGAGCGCGGCGGGCGGGTGAGGCCGCCGACGCCGATCGGCGAGCCGGCCGGTGAGTTGGCCGGGGGTGCGGGGATGTCAGTGGGTGGCGGTACGTTCTGGGGCAGTAGCAAACGGATCGATTGCCGGAGGTTCCTGACGTGCCCAGCATGCTGCCCGACTCCTGGGAGACCGTTCTCGGCGAGGAGTTGGACAAGCCGTACTTCCAGCAGCTCACCGAATTCGTCGAGGCCGAGCGGGAGGAGCACCGGATCTTCCCGCCGCGCGACGAGGTCTTCGCGGCGCTGGAGGCGACGCCGTTCGACCGCGTCAAGGTGCTGATCCTCGGTCAGGACCCGTACCACGGCGCGGGACAGGGGCACGGGCTGTGCTTCTCGGTGCGGCCCGGCGTGAAGACGCCGCCCTCGCTGCGGAACATCTTCAAGGAGATGAAGGAGGAGCTGGGCCACCCCATTCCGGACAACGGCTATCTGATGCCGTGGGCCGATCAAGGTGTCCTGCTGCTCAACGCGGTGCTGACGGTCCGCGAGGGCGAGGCCAACTCGCACAAGGGCAAGGGCTGGGAGAAGTTCACCGATGCGGTCATCAAGGCCGTGGCGGCCCGCCCCGACCCGGCCGTCTTCGTCCTGTGGGGGAACTACGCGAAGAAGAAGCTGCCGCTGATCGACACCGAGCGGCACGCCGTCGTCCAGGGCGCGCACCCCTCGCCGCTGTCGGCGAAGCTCTTCATGGGCAGCCGCCCCTTCACCCAGATCGACAAGGCCGTCGCCGACCAGGGGCACACCCCGATCGACTGGCGCATCCCCGATCTCGGGGCGTCCGCGAGTTAGCTTCGTGGGTGAGGCGAGGAGGCTCGGGTGGAGCGACGGGACGAGCCGGGTGGACCGGACGCGATCATGACCAGGATCGGACAGGTCGTGATGCTGCTGCACGCCGGGGACCGGGAGGAGGCCAGAACCCGGTTCGGCGCGCTGTGGGACGAGATCGGGGAGCGGGGCGACCCCCTGCACCGCTGCACGCTGGCGCACTACATGGCCGACACGCAGGACGACCCCGAGGACGAACTGGCCTGGGACCTGCGGGCGTTGCGGGCCGCCGACGCCGTCACGGCGCGCGGCGGCACCGAGCCCCGCGGGGGCCCCGGCGGCCCTGACAGCCCCGACAGCCCCGGTCGCTCCACCGGCGCCGCGCAGATCCGCGGCTTCTACCCCTCGCTCCACCTCAATCTCGCCGCCTCCTACGCGAAGGTGGACGAGGACCGGCTGGCCCGCAGCCACCTCGGCCTGGCCCGCAAGGCGTGCGACGCGCTCGCCGACGACGCGTACGGGGACGGGGTGCGGGCCGCCGTGGCCCGGATGGAGTTGCGGCTGCTGGGCTCCGACCAGCTTCCGTAGCCGTGAGCCGTGAGCCGTGAGCCGTGAGCCGTGAGCCGTCAGGGGGCAGGGGTCAGGGGTCCCCCGTCACCCTTCGGCCTTCGGCCTTCGCGAGCCGTGCCGCCCGTCCGGCCCGGCTCACCGGCCGTAGGACTGACGGCAGATCCGGGCCGCGTCCCCGTCCTTCGCCCAGCCGCCGTAGGTCTCGCCCAGCGCGCAGACGTCGGCGGCGCCGGGCAGCGCCGCTGCCGGTCCGCGCGGGAGGGACCTCGGCGGCGGCACCGAGCGGGAGCGCGGCACCGGCCGGTGCCGCGGCTCAGAGCCAGGCCGCGGCCCTTGACCCGCGGAGTACGGGGCCGCGCCCGGTCGGCCGCCCGGCCCACCGGCACCGCGCTCCGGCTCGGGCGAGGGCGTCCTGGAAGGGGCCGGATCCGGCTCGGCCGTCTCCAGCAGCACATGGTCGGGCCGCCGCACCAGCGGCCCGCCGTCCGGCGCCGCCACCCGCGGCGCGGCCCTGCCGGGCACGGGAGCGGGGACGGGGACGGGGGCCGGGGGAGCGGAGACGGTGGTGCACCCGGCCGCGGCGGAGGCCGCCACCAGGAACACGACCACGGGTAGGCGGCGCATTCCGACAACTGTGCCGAAACATGGCGGAGCCGGGTATGCCCCGCAGGGGTGAGCGGCCGGGCGGGGCGTACCGCGCGCTCACCCGTCCGGGGCCGGTCCGCCGCGGGGCCGCGCCGTACGCCCGCTCCCCGAAGGCCCCGGAAGCGTTCCCGAACCGTCCCCGTATGCTGCGGGGACACCGTGAGAAGGAACGACAGGAGCAGCGCATGGCATCCGGCAGCGCCCCACGGAAGATCGGCGTGATCGGGCTCGGTGACATCGCGCAGAAGGCGTATCTGCCGGTCCTCGCCTCGCAGCCGGACCTCGAACTGCACCTCCAGACCCGCACCCCGGCGACCCTCGACCGGATCGGCGACGCCTACCGGCTGCCGCACCGCCACACCTCACTGGACACGCTGCTCGACCAGGGCCTCGACGCCGCCTTCGTGCACGCGCCCACCGACCTCCACGTCGAGATCGCCGGACGGCTGATCGAAGCGGGCGTCCCCGTCTACGTCGACAAGCCGCTCGCCCGCGATCTGGACGGCGCACGGCAACTGGTGGCCCTCGCCGAGGAGCGCGGCGTCCCGCTCATGGCGGGCTTCAACCGCCGTTACGCGCCCGCCTACGCGCAGTGTCTCGACCACCCGCGCGACCTGATCCTCATGCAGAAGAACCGCGTCGGCCTCCCCGAAGAGGCTCGCGGGATGATCTTCGACGACTTCATCCACGTCGTCGACACCTTGCGCTTCCTGGCCCCCGGCACCGTCCGGGACGTCCACGTCTCCGCCAAGGTCCGTGCCGGCCTCGTCCACCACATCGTGCTGCACCTGTCGGGTGACGGTTTCACCGCGATCGGCTCCATGAACCGGATGAGCGGGTCCACCGAGGAGAGCCTGGACGTCAGCGGTGACGACACCCGCCGTCAGGTGCTGAATCTCGCCGAGGTCATCGACCACAAGGGCCAGCCGACGGTACGCCGCCGGGGCGACTGGGTGCCGGTGGCCCGGCAGCGCGGCATCGAGCAGATCACCCTGGCCTTCCTCGACGCCGTCCGCGCGGGCAAGCACCTCGACGCCCAGGACGCGCTGCGCACCCACGAGCTGTGCGAGCGGGTCGTCACCGAGGTCCGGGAGCTGACCGCCTGACCAGCACCACGCGCCGGATCTCGTAGGCGGCGGCCAGCACGACCAGCAGCAGCGCCAGACGCGGCACCCAGTCGCCGAACCGGTCGTACGGGCTGCGGCCGGTGGCCAGCGGCACCGCGTAGACCCGCGCCGTGCTGCTGCTCTCGCTGATCCGCTGCCCGACCGGGTGGCCGTTCGCGTCGTAGACGGCGCTGATCCCGGTCAGGGTCGCGTGCACCATCGGACGCCAGCTCTCCGCGGCCCGCAGTGCCGCGAGCGAGGCGTGCTGCGCGGGCGCCCACGACCCCTGGAACGACGACGTGGACGACTGCGCCACCAGCACCTGGGCGCCCTTGTCCGCGAGATTGCGGCTCATGTCGGCGAAGGCGGACTCGAAGCAGATCAGCGGCCCGATCCGTACCGTCCCGGTGTCCATCACGACCTGGTGGTCGCCGCGCTGCCGGTCCTCACCCGCGGCCTTGCCGACCGAGGTGGCCCAGCCGAGCAGCGACCGGAAGGGGATGTACTCGCCGAACGGCACCAGCCGCATCTTGTCGTACGTGGGTCCGGTGACGCCGTCCGGGCCGATCAGCACCGACGTCTTGGAGATGCCGGTGCCGTCCGCGCGCTCCGCGTCCACATTGACCAGGATGTCGGCGCCGACCTGCTGGGAGAGGGCCGCCAGCTCCTCCGCCAGTTGGGGCCGCGAGGTGAGGTCGAAGCCGACGCTGCTCTCACCCCAGACCACGAGATCCGGGTGGCTGCCCACCAGGCCGCGGGTGAGCGCCACCTGCCGGTCGATCCGGGCCTCGGGGCCCACGACGACGCCCGGCTGGACGACCGCGACCCGCACGGCGCCGGACTGCTGCGGGTGCGGCGCCCACAGCCACACCATGCCGGTCAGCACGGCGGCCGTGGCCAGCGCGGTCGCCGCGGGCCTGCGGACGGCGGGCACCGCGACGAGCGCGGTCAGCGCGGTGTTGACGAGCACCACCAGGAGGCTGACCAGCCACACCCCGCCGACGGAGGCCAGCCGCAGCGCGGGCCGCACCTGCCACTGGCTGGCGCCCAGCAGTCCCCAGGGGCCGCCGAGATACTGCCAGGAGCGCACCAGCTCCACCATCAGCCAGCCGCACGGCACCAGCACCATCGCCGCCGCGGCCCGCCGCGACCCGGTGCCCTCACCGAGCAGCCTGCGCACCAGCCAGCCCCACGGCGCCCACAGCGCGCCCAGCAGCAGGGCGAGCACGACGATGAACACGTTCAGACTCGCGAAGAGCCAGTGGTGCACCGCCAGCATGAAGCCCGCGCCGCCCAGCCAGCCGTCCAGCGCCGCCCGCCGCGCACTGCCCGCGGAGCGCACCAGCAGCATCCACGGCACCAGCGCCACGTACGCCAGCCACCACAGCGACGGCGCGGGGAAGGCGAGCGCCGGGAGCGCCCCGGCGGCGGCGGCGCCCAGCCCGCGCGCCCACGGCGAGGACAGCCGTGACCGCTGCTCCTGGGCCGTCACCGTCATGCGTGCTCCCTCGCCGCCGTTCACCGTCGCCCTGTTCCGCCCTGTTCCGTCCGCACGCCGCCATCCGCGCCGAATCCGCTCAGGCGTTCCTGGCTCCGGCCTACCCTGCGCGGATGGCGGCATGCGGACGACGGCGTGTCGTCCGCATGCCGCCGTCCCCGTGCCGCCGTGTCCCTGCCGTCGCCCGCGCGTCGCCGCGCACCCCGCCGGTGGCTGCCGCGCGTGCCGCTGCCCCGGGTCGGTACGGCGTTCCCCGCACCGGTCCGCGGGCGGCTCAGCCGTCCTGGTCCTCCAGCACGGCGAGATCCTCGGGCGCAGGACCGTTGCCGACGGCGCGGCGGCGTACGACCGTGAAAGCGGCGGCTGCCGAGCCGGTGAAGGCGGCGGCCACCACCCACGGGCGGTTCAGGACATGGCCGGTCAGATGGTCCAGAGAGTAGCGGCCGGGTCCCGTGACACCCAAAGCGGCGGCGCAGAAGCCGAGGAAGGCGGGGTACTCGTAGCCGCCGGACGTGTTGAAGAAACCGGCGGGGGCGTGGACGGAGACCGCGCCCGCCATGGCGCCGGCCGCCGCCGCGCCCGCGGCCGGGGTGGCGATCCCCAGGGCCAGCAGCAGCCCGCCGCCCGCCTCGCCGAGCCCGGCCGCGACGGCGCTCGCCCGCTCCGGCTTGAAGCCCATCTGCTCCATGGCCGCCGAGGTGCCGTCGATCCCACCGCCGCCGAACCAGCCGAAGAGCTTCTGCGCGCCGTGCGCGAAGAGCACCCCGCCGGTCCCCGCGCGCAACGCCAGCAGTCCGATGTCCTTGCGGTGCGCGAGTGCCATGACCGGGTCCTCTCCTGTTGCCGGGCCCCGGTCCCGGTCCGACTCCGGACCGCCGGGCTGCTCCCAGTCTTCGCGGACCCCACCGGATGCCGCCGCTCCTGGCGGTCCGTCCGGGCTACACGGCTGACACGGGCCTCGCGGCTCGTCCGGACGCCACCGCTCGTCCGGACGCCATCGCTCGGACGCACACCGGCGCCGTACAGAGACCACTGCTTGTACGGAGGCCACCGCCGTCGCAGACGTCACCGCGCGCTCAGGGCAGCCGGTTCCACGCGGTCAGCACATGGCGGCCGTGTTCCAGGCCGAGTCGGCTGACGGTGCCGGTGGCGAGCTGGAACAGGGCGCCGTCGGCCGGGGGCAGCCCCAGTCTGCGGGCGGTCAGCACCCGCAGGAAGTGGGCGTGCGCGACCAGCACCACATCGCCGCCGTCGCTGTTGGTGAACGCCGCGTCGGCGAGGGCCAGCACCCGGTCGGCCCGCTCGCCGACCTGTTCCGCCGTTTCCCCCGGATGGCCCTCGGGGCCCTCGGGGACCCCGTCGGTCCACAGATCCCAGGAGGGACGGGTGCGGTGGATGTCACGGGTGGTGACGCCCTCGTAGCCGCCGTAGTCCCACTCGCACAGGTGGGCGTCGACCCGTGTGCGCTCGAGCCCGGCCAGCTTCGCGGTGTCCCGCGCGCGCCGCATCGGGCTGGTGATCACGGTGGAGATGTGCCTGCTGGCCAGCATCGGAGCCAGCGTTCTGGCCTGCTCCTCGCCGTTCGGGGTGAGGGGCAGATCGGTGTAGCTGGTGTGCTGGCCGGTCAGCGTCCACTCGGTCTCGCCGTGACGGATCAGTACCAGTTCGCCCATCGGTACACCTCCCGCGGCGCCCCTCGGCGCCCCGAAGTGATCATACGTCCGCCCGGTCCCGTCAGTAGGATGACGGCCTGGCCACCCCTTCTCCGCGCGCGACCCGGATGTGTGAACACCGACATGTGAGTACAGATGTGTGTGCACAGACGTGTGCACACCACCGCGTGATTCAGACAGCAGCCCAGGAGCCGGTATGAACGACGCTGCCCGTACCTACGACGTGATCGTCATCGGAGCCGGACCGGTCGGTGAGAATCTCGCCGACCGCACGCAGGCCGCAGGGCTCAGCACGGTTGTCGTGGAGAGCGAGCTGGTCGGCGGCGAGTGCTCCTACTGGGCGTGCATGCCGAGCAAGGCACTGCTGCGCCCGGTGGTCGCCCGCGCCGACGCGAGCCGGCTGCCGGGACTGGCCCGCGCGGTCGCGGGACCGCTGGACGCCGCTGACGTCCTCGCCCGCCGCGACGAGTTCACCTCGCACTGGAAGGACGACGGCCAGGTGGGCTGGCTGGAGTCGGTCGGCGTCGATCTCGTACGCGGCCAGGGCCGCCTGGACGGTCCCAAGCAGGTCGCGGTGCTGACGCCGGAGGGCGAGACCGTACGGCTGACCGCGCGGCACGCCGTCGCCGTCTGCACCGGCACCTCCGCCGCGCTGCCCAAGCTGCCGGGCATCGCCGACATCAACCCGTGGACCAGCCGTGAGGCGACCAGCGCCAAGGAGGTCCCCGGCCGCCTGGTCGTGGTCGGCGGCGGTGTGGTGGCCGTCGAGATGGCGACCGCCTGGCAGGCGCTCGGCTCGCGGGTGACCATGCTCGTGCGCGGCGACCGCCTGCTGGAGCGCATGGAGCCCTTCGTCGGCGAACTGGTCACCGAGGGCCTGCGCGAGGCGGGCGTGGAGGTGCACTTCGGTACGAACGTGCCGATCGTCGAGCGCGACGGCGCGGACGGCGAGGTACGGGTCGGCCTGGAGGGCGGCCAGCGGGTCGTCGCCGACGAGATCCTCTTCGCCACCGGCCGCTCGCCGCGCACCGGCGACCTCGGGCTGGAGACGGTCGGCCTGCGCCCCGGGGACTGGCTGGACGTGGACGTCACCTGCCGGGTCACCGGTGTGCCGGACGGCTGGCTCTACGCGGCGGGCGACGTCAACCACCGCGCGCTCCTCACCCACCAGGGCAAGTACCAGGCCAGGATCGCCGGGGCCGTGATCGCCGCCCGCGCCAAGGGCGAGCCGGTCGACGACGCGCCCTGGGGTCCGCACGCCGCCACCGCCGACGACGCCGCCGTGCCGCAGGTGGTCTTCACCGACCCCGAGGCGGCCTCCGTGGGCCTCACGGCGAGCGAGGCGGAGCACGCCGGACACCGGACCAAGGTCGTGGACTACGACCTCGGCCAGGTCGCGGGCGCCTCCCTCTACGCCGACGGCTACCGCGGCAAGGCCCGCATGGTCGTGGACCTCGACCGGGGCATCCTGCTCGGCGTCACCTTCGTCGGCCCCGGCGTCGGCGAACTCCTGCACTCCGCGACGGTCGCCGTCGCGGGCGAGGTGCCCATCGAGCGGCTGTGGCACGCGGTCCCGGCGTACCCGACGATCAGTGAGGTGTGGCTGCGCCTGCTGGAGGAGTACCGGGGCTGACCGCGGTCATGGCCGCGGCGGATGTGCCCTGACGTTTGTCAGGAGCGGCGCGGACGGGGGCCTTCCTAATGGTGCGCCCCCGTGACGGCCGTCGACCCCGGCTCGTATCTGGCCTCGCACCACGGGCCGAGCTACGGCTCCGGTCAGACCGGGCGGCGCTATTACAACGGCGAGGAGAGGGAACTCGCCTGCTGGACGACCGGCGACGGCGACGCCGACGGGCACGGCGACCGCTACTGGTTCATGCTCGACTTCGACGGCGACAGCGGCTACGTCAACGACTGGTATCTGACGACCGGTTCCGCCGCCCAGTGGCAGCCGCACGTCCCGCACTGCTGACTGACGCATCCTCAGAAGCGTTCAGCGTTCAGCGTTCAGCGTTCAGCGTTCAGCGCGCGGCGAGTTCGGCGTAGAGAGCCGAAGGGTCGGCGGCGAGGCCGGCCTTGACCTGACGGCTGGTGTCGTCGGCCAGCACTTCGTACAGCCCGGCCTCGACGCCGTCGAGCGCGATGCGCGCGATCTTGGCGGGGTCCGACTTGGGGGCGTCGACGCCCGCGGCCATGTCGGTGTCCATGTAGCCGACGTGCAGGCCGGTGACGAGGGTGCCCTGGCCGTGCAGCGCCAGGCGGGTGGCGTTGGTCAGGGACCACTCGGCGGACTTGGCGGCCGAGTAGACGGCGCTGCCCGGCGTGGTGAACCAGGACAGGGCCGACAGCACGTTGAGCACCGCGCCGCCGCCGTTGCGGGCCAGGACCGGCGCGAAGGCGCGGCTGACGGCGAGCGTGCCGAAGACGTGGGTCTCGAACTCGTTCCGGACGACGTCCATCTCGCTGGTGAGCAGGTCCACCCCGTTCGACGCGCCCGCGTTGTTGATCAGCAGGGTGACGTCACCGGCCGCCTCGGCCGCCGCCCGTACCGACTCGGGGTCGGTGATGTCCAGCGCGAGCGGTACGGCGCCCGGGACGGTGACCGAGGCCGGGTTGCGGGCGGCGGCGTAGACCTTGGCCGCGCCCCCGTCGAGCAGGGCCTGGACGAACTTCTCGCCGAGGCCGCGGTTGCCTCCGGTGACGAGGGCGACAGCGCCGTTGATCTGCATGGGAGTGCCTTTCGGGAGGAGAGCGGTCCGCGGCCGGTACGCGCGCGGCCCGGGGGGTCGCGTGCGGTCCGCACGGATGCGGCCGACCATGGAAACCGATCGGTTTCCACCACCGTATACCGATCGGTTTCCGATGCCAAGCCGGAGCGGTAACCTCGGGGTATGACCACGACACAGAAGTCCGGCGCTACGGAGAAGTCCGGCACGCGCGACCGCCTGCTCGACGCCGCGGCCGGGCTCTTCTACCGGGAAGGCGTCGGCACCGGCATCGACGCGCTGTGCAAGGCCGCCGGGGTGTCCAAGCGCTCGATGTACCAGCTCTTCGCGAGCAAGGACGAGGTGCTGGCCGCCGCGCTCGACCGGCAGGGGCCGCCGGTCGAGGCCCGGCTGCTGCCGCCGCCCGGCGCGCCCGCGGAGCCGCGCGACCGCGTCCTGTACGTCTTCGAGCGGCTGGAGGAGGCCGCCGCCTCGGCCGACTACCGCGGCTGCCCCTTCCTCGCCACGCAGGTCGAGCTGAAGGACCCGGAGCACCCGGCGAGCGTCGTGGCCCGCCGCAACAAGCAGGTGCTCACCGACTTCTTCCGCGCCGAGGCCGCGCGCGGCGGGGCCGCCGACCCCGCACTGCTGGCCCGCCAGCTCACGCTGGTCTTCGACGGCGCCAGCGCCCGCGCCGGGATCAAGGCGGAGGTCCTGGACGGCCTGGCGCTGAGCACGGCCGTCGCCGTCCTGGACGCGGCGGGCCTGACGGCTCCTCGGGTCTGACGGTGAGGAGGGTCTGACAGCGCGGCGGATCACGAACGGCCCCTTCGGCAGCCGGCACGCACGGCCGCCGCGTTGCCGGGATGCCCGAGTAGCTCTGCTATTAGGGCATCCCGGTGCGTTGCGCTCACCGGGTCCCCCCCAAGACGGAGTCCGGGGGAGGACCGGGCACCGCCGGGACCGCCCATGATCCGCCGGACAGGCGCTAGTCGGGCAGTGCCACCTCCGCGAGCCTGCCGCTCGCCACGTCGAACACGAAGCCGCGCACCGCGTCGGTGTGCGGGATGAACGGGCTGTTCCTGATCCGGGCCGCGGACTGGCGGACGTCGGTCTCCAGATCGGTGAACGCCTCGGCCGCCCACGGCGGTTTGATGCCCGTCTCCTCGCGGATCGACTCGCGGAAGGCGTCGTCGCCGAAGGTGAGCATGCCGCAGTCGGTGTGGTGGATCAGCACGATCTCCCGTGTGCCCAGCAGCCGCTGACTGATCGCCAGCGAACGGATCGCGTCGTCGGTGGCCACCCCGCCCGCGTTGCGGATCACATGCGAGTCGCCCTCGGCGAGACCGAGCGCCCCGTACACATTGAGCCGGGCGTCCATGCACGCCAGAACCGCCGTGTGCCGGGCGGGCGGCAGCGGCAGCGGACCCTCGAAGGCCGCCGCGTACGCCGTGTTGTTCTCCAGATAGCCGTCGGTGGCGGTGGGGTGGTCGGTCATGGGAGCCTCCTGGTCGCGCTGAGCGGTGACGTCATGCGTGACGTCATACGGGTGAGGTCATGCGGTCCGCCGCCAGGCGTCCGCCAGCAACTCGTGGGAACGGACCCGGTCCCGGTGGTCGTGGGTGATGGTGGTGACCAGCAACTCATCGGCGCCCGTGGCCTGTTGGAGCACCCGCAGCCGGTCCGCGACACTTTCGGGTGTGCCGGTGAACTGGGTGCGCACCCGGTCCTCGACCAGCGCCCGCTCGTCCGCCGTCCACGAGTGGACCGCGGCCTCCTCCGGACTCGGGAAGGGGATCGCGCCCTGACCCGAGCGGATGCTGTGCACCCACAGCGCGTACGGCGACGCCAAGTGCCGCGCGGTGGCGTCGTCCTCGGCGACCACGACATCGGCCGAGACCAGCACATGCGGCTCGTCGAGCGTGGCGGAGGGTACGAACGCCTTGCGGTACGCGTCCACCGCTTCGAGGACGGCGGCCGGACTCACGTGGTAATTCGCCGCGAAGGGCAGGCCGAGAGCGCCCGCCGCCTGCGCGCTCGCCCCGCCGCTGCTGCCCAGCACCCACACCTGGAGATCGGCGCCCTCGCCGGGCACCGCGTGCGCGTCGAGTCCCTCCGGGGTCCGGTAGTCCCCGCGCAGCAGCCCGAGGATCTGGTCGAGCTGGTCGCGGTACTCGGGCAGTTCGGCCCCCGGGTACTGCACGAGCTGCGTGTAGCGGGTCAGCAGCGGAGAGCCGATCAGCCGGCTGAAGTCGTACGGCGCGGGGATCAGCAGCCCCTCCGGTGTGTACCGGGCCTCGGTGCGGCGCGGCGCCGGGGGAGCGGCGGGCGCGCCGCCGGACGCGGACGGCTTACGGAATCCGGTACGGCCGAGGCCCAGGTCGATCCGGCCCGGGTACAGCGCGTCGAGCAGCCCGAACTCCTCGACCACAGACAGCGGTGTGCGGTGCCCGAGCTGCACCGCGCCCGCGCCCACCCGGATTCGTGCGGTCGCCGCCGCCACGAGCTGGATCACCAGCGCGGGCGACACCCCGGCGACCCCGGTCGTCAGATGGTGCTCGGCCAGCCAGTAGCGCGCGTATCCGGCGGCCTCCGCGCGCTGTGCCAGGTCCACGGTGTTGCGCAGCGCCTGCGCGGCGGTGGAGCCCGAACTGATCGGCGACAGGTCGAGAATCGACAGCGGCACCGACGCCGAGTTCGAAGAAGCCGAGGCGGAAGGGTCCGGGGAACTCGAAGGGTCCGACGGACGTGAGGGGTTCGATGAGCCGGAAGCTGCGGGAACGCTCATGCGGCGTCGCCCTCCTTTGCGATGGTGCCTGCGCCGACGGTGTCCTTACGCGGAGAGGCCGTGTTCACCGGCCCCCAGTCCCACGGCGGATCGGGTATCTCCGCGCGGAGCACGGGCGCGACCTCGGACTGGAAACGCTCCAGCGACGTACGGTGCTCGGCCTCGCCGAGCCCGCTCGCGTCCGCGTGCAGATGCAGCACGGTGTGCCCGAACTCCTCGTGATAGCGGTGCACTTTCTCGATCACCTGCTGCGGGCTGCCGATCAGCGCCGAACTGCGCTCCACGAAGTCCTCCAGCGTCCCGAAGACCACCGGCAGGCCCACCTCCTTCTGGAACGCCAGATTGCTCTCGAAGATCGGCCGGTAGACCTCCAGCGCCTCCTGCGAGGTGCGGGCCACGTACAGCCCCGCGGAACCCGCGCCCACCGCGATGTCCGCCGGATCGTGGCCGTAGTGCTCCCAGCGCTCCCGGTAGTAGCGGATCAACTCGGCATACGGCTCGATGGGGTTGGTGACATTCGCCGAGAACAGCGGATCGCCGTAGCGGGCGGCGAGGTCCACGGACTCCTTGCTGGTCGCGCTGCCGTGCCAGACCCGGATCGGCCGCTGGTACGGCCGCGGCCAGACCTCCGCGTCCTTCAGCTCGGGGCGGAAGCGGGTCCGCGCGGTCACCTTGTCCTGCCGCCAGATCTGCCGGAACACCTCGTAGCTCTCGGCGTTGCGGTCCCACTGGTCCTCGGGTGTGACGTGGAACAGCTCGCGCTGCGCCGTGCCGTTGCCCTTGCCGATGATCAGGTCCAGGCGGCCTTCGGAGAGATGGTCGAGCGTCGCGTAGTCCTCGTACGCCCTGACCGGGTCCAGCAGGCTCAGCGTGGTGACCGCGGTGAAGAGCCGGATGCGCCGGGTGATCGCCGCGACATGGCTGAGCACCACCGTCGGCGAGGAGGAGATGAACGGCCGCTCGTGCCGCTCTCCCACCCCGAACCCGTCGAAGCCCAACTCCTCGGCGAGCACCGCGTTGTCGAGGACTTCCCTGAAGCGCTCATGAGTGGACTTCAGGATGCCGGTGACCGGGTCGGGCCGGTGCACGATCAGCGTGATGGCGAGGAACTTCATGCCACCGACTCCCGTACGTCCGCGATGTCGCCCCCGGCGTCCGGGTGGGCCAGGCCGAGGTGGTCCCGCAGCGTGCCGCCCTCGTACTCGGTACGGAACACACCGCGTTCCTGGAGCAGCGGCACGACGGTGTCGGCGAAGACGTCGAGACCGCCGGGGGTGATGTGCGGGACGAGGATGAAACCGTCGCTCGCGTCGGCCTGCACAAAGGAGTTGATGGTCTCCGCGACCGTCGTGGGGGAGCCGACGAACGACTGGCGGTTGCCGGTCTCGATGACCAGGTCGCGGATGGACCACTTGTTGGCCGCCGCCAGCTCCCGCCACTCGCGGGCGGTCGCCAACGGGTCGCGGTACATCCGGACTTGAGCCCGGCCGCGGGCGATGGTGTGCTCGCCGAGATCCGGGTCGATCTCGGGCAGCGGGCCCTCCGGGTCGTACCCGGACAGGTCGCGGTTCCAGACGAATTCCAGGTGCTTGATCGCGGTGGCACCGCTGACCTGCGCGCGGCGCACCTCGCGGGACAGCTCCTCCGCCTCGGCGTCGGTGTCGCCGAGCACGAAGGTGGCGGCGGGCAGGATCAGCAACTGGTCCGCCCTGCGACCGTGCCGGGCCAGGCGCCCCTTGACGTCCGTGTAGAACGCCCGCCCCTCCTTGAGAGTGCTGTACCGGCTGAAGATCGCGTCCGCGCTCGACGCGGCGAATTCGCGTCCCTCTTCCGAGTCCCCCGCCTGGAAGATCACCGGGCGGCCCTGCGGGCTGCGCGGGACGTTGAACTGCCCCTGGATGTCGAAGTGCTGGCCCTTGTGGACGAAGGCCCCGGCCCGCGCGTCCCGCAGGAACGTCCCGGTTTCGCGGTCGGCGACGATCTCGTCGCCGTGCCAGGAGTCGAACAGCTCATTGGCGGTGGCCAGGAACTCCCGCGCCCTGGAGTACCGCTCGTCCTGCGGAAGGAAGCCGCCGCGCCGGAAGTTCTCCCCCGTGAAGGCGTCCCAGGAGGTGACGACGTTCCACGCGGCGCGGCCCGCGGACAGGTGGTCGAGGCTGGCGAACTGCCGGGCCACCTCGTACGGCTCGTTGAACGTCGAGTTGATCGTGCCGGTCAGGCCGATCCGCTCGGTCACCGCGGCCAGCGCGGCGAGCACGGTGAAGGTGTCCGGGCGGCCGACGACGTCCAAGTCGTAGATATGGCCGCCCTGTTCGCGCAGCCGCAGGCCCTCGGCGAGGAAGAGGAAGTCGAACTTGGCCCGCTCCGCGGTGCGCGCGAAGTGGGCGAAGGAGCTGAACTCGATGTGGCTGCCCGCGGCCGGGTCGCTCCACACGGTGGTGTTGTTGACGCCGGGGAAGTGGGCCGCGAGATGGATCTGCTTCAGGGGCTTGCTCATGACGGTCGGATCCTCCGGCTCAGGCGCTGGTGGTGGCGTAACGGTTCGCGGGGCGCGCGAGCCCCAGCAGGCCGCGGAGCGTTCCGGCCTCGTACGCGCGTCGGAAGGCGCCGCGCGCCTGCAACTCGGGCACCAGGCCGCGGGTGATCGCGGGCAGGTCGTGGCCGAGCGCCGCCGGCCGCAGCCGGTAACCGGTGAGCCCGGCGTCCTGCCACTCCAGCAGCAGGTCGGCCAGTTCGGCGGGCGTCCCGGCGAAGACGGTCGCGTCGCTGGTGTACGGCTGGTCGAGCAGCGCGTCCAGCCGGTCCCTGCGGGCCTCGGCCGCCGCGCGGTCGGTGTCGAGGAAGACCACCAGATCGCCGAAGACATGGACCGGTTCGGCCTCCCGGCCCGCGGCCCGCTGCTCGGCGCGGATCTCCGCGACGATCGCCGCCGCCTGCCCCGCGTCGTGCGGGGTCACATAGCCGATGTCCGCGGCGCGCCCCACCAGCCGGTACGGCACGGTCGCGTGCGCGAGCGCGGTCACCGGCGGCTGGCCCTGCGGCGGGCGCGGTGTGATCGAGGGGCCCTTGACGCCGAAGTGGCGGCCCTGGAAGTCGATGTAGTGGAGCTTGTCGCGGTCCACGAAACGGCCGGTGGCCACGTCCCGGATCTCCGCGTCGTCCTCCCAGCTATCCCACAGTCGCCGCAGCACCTCGACGTAGTCCGCGGCCTCGTCGAAGAGGTCGGTGACCAGGTCCTGGACGTGCGGCTGGTCGTACTCCTCGACGCGGAACGGCGGGAATTCGCGGCGGCCGAAGTGCGCGGCCTCGTGCTGTCGGGCGGAGATCTGGATGCGCAGCCCGGCCCGGCCGCCGCTCACGTAGTCCAGGGTGGCGATGGCCTTGGACAGGTGGAACGGCTCGGTGTGCGTGGCGATCAGGGTCGGCACCAGACCGATGTGGCTGGTCAGCGGGGCGACCCTGGACGCGATGAGCACGGCGTCCAGCCGGCCGCGCACCTGGTCGGTGCGCTCGTCGGGGTCGCCGTACCCGGTCGACTGGAGCCCGAGGGAGTCCTCGATGGTGACGAAGTCCAGCAGGCCGCGCTCGGCCTCGGTCACGGCGTCCGCCCAGTAGGCGGCGTCGAACAGTTCGCCGGGTCGCGCGTCCGGCTCCCGCCACGCGGCCGGGTGCCAGCCCGCGCCGTCCAGGGCGACCGCGAGGTGCAGCGGCGGACGGGCGGCGGACGCCGATGGAACGGACGAAGGTGATGAAGCGGGCTCGGGGGAGGCGGAGGAGGACAGGGATGACGGGTGTGCGGACACGGCGAAGTGCCTTCCTGATCGACCGGAGGAGGACACGGCCGCCCCATGGCGGTCGCGTCGGCGGGGTCAGATCAGGCGCAACAGAGCGCGCCGGCGACGCGCTGGAGATCGATGTGCTGGCGCCCGTACAGATGCACGACGGGTCCGCGCGGGACGAGGGTGCGCACGTCGGCGCGGTCGAAGTCCGCTCGCACTGTCGTCACCCCCGTCCGGGCGGTACGGCCGGGGGCCGTACCGGAGTCGCGCTTGCGGGTCCGGTCGGGACCCGCCTGGTTGTCACCTGGAGCACCCCGCCGCGAGGGAGGGTTGCCGGTCAGCCAGCCAGGGCTTGTCGCTGACACTCATCACCTGAATTCGAAGCTATCTCGCGGATACCGTCCCGCGCAATGGCGTCCGTCACCGGTGTCCGTCACCGGCGTTCATTCGCCCGAGCCGCCGGTGCCTTCCGCGTCGCCGTCGCCGCCCGGCACCCGTACGCCCCGGAAGTGCGTGGTGCGGCGCAGCGCGAAGCCGATCGACTCGTAGAGCCGGATGGCGTTGACGTTGCTGCCCGCCGCGTGCAGGAACGGGCGGTCGCCCCGGCCGCGGATCCCGGCCGCCGTGTGCCGCACCAGCCGGGACGCCAGGCCCTGGCCGCGGAACGCGTCGTCGGTGCACACGGCGCTGATCTCGGTCCAGCCGTCGAGCCGCAGCCGCTCACCGGCCATGGCCACGAGCTTTCCGTCGCGGCGGATGCCGTAGTAGGCGCCCAGCTCGATGGTGCGCTGCCTGAACGGACCCGGCTTGGTCCGCTCGACCAGGTCCAGCATCTCCGGTACGTCCGCAGGACCGAGCGGGCGCGCCTCCGGATCGGCCTCGTCCAGCAGGGCGTCGGTCCCGACGAGCTGCACGCCCTCGGCTCCCCACTCGCTGCGCCACCCGTCGGGCGTGGCCGGGACGCCGGCCAGCGCGAAGGTCGCGCCGGGACCCATGAGGGCGGCGAGGTCCGCCCACGCGGCCGGATCGGCGGGGTCGGCGAGCGCAACGAAGGGCGAGACGTCCTCCGGGTAGCGCGCGGCGGAGCCGACGATCTGCGCGAGATGGCGGTGCGCCCCGGTCAGCGCGGCCCAGGCGGGGTTGTCCAGAGGGTGCGGCGACGCGGGAAAGACCTGGTCGCCGGTGGGTCCGGGGTTCTGGGGCTGCTGCTGCGGGTGCTGAAGGCTGGTCGACATGGTCGCCGTGACTCTCCGTTCTGCTGTCGTACGGCGTGTCGCCGTCACTGCGCTGTCGCCGGGAGGTACGGACGGCCGATCGCGAACCGTCCGGACCCCGGACGGCCGTCCACGAGGTCGGCGGCGATTTCGCCGACCACTGATGCGAACTTGAATCCGTGCCCGGAAAATCCCGCGAGGACGGTGAAAGGTCCCACACGGTCGATCACGAAGTCATGATCGGGGGTCGTGGTGTACAAGCAGGTCACCGGGGTGGGCCGGGTGTGATCGACACCGGGCAGCCACCGGGCGGCGTACTCCTGGAGCCTGCCGAGGACCACGGGATCGGGCGTGCGGTCCCGGTCGTCCGGGTCCACGACCGGGCCGATCCCGTGGAATCCGGCCTTCACCCCGTCGGCGCTGCCGAGGCCGTACACGCCCGCGGCCTCGTCGAGACCGGCCCCGCCGTGGTGGATGAAGGCGGGCCAGTCCGGCGCGTCGGGGGCGGGGAAGTGCACCGGCTGCTCCTGGGTGACGCGCAGCGGCGGCGGGCCCTCGGTGACCTGGCCGAGCGTGCGGGCCGCCCAGCCGCCGACGGCCACGACCACGGCGTCCGCGGCGATCACCTCCTCCCGCGCGGTGACCACCTCGGCGCCCGAGCCGCGCCGCCGCAGCGCGCCGACCTTGACGCCGTGCCGTACGGTCGCGCCCTTGGCCCGCGCGGCCTGCTGGAAGGCGGCCACCGCGTCGTCGGCGTGCAGCCGCCCGGCCTCGGGGTGGAACAGCGCGGTGGTGTCCGCGACGAGCCCCGGCCAGCGCTCGGCGGCGGCCCGCGCGGTCAGCTCCTGGCTGGGCCGCCCGGCCCCGCGCAGCGCGTCCCGCAGCGCCGCGACGGCTTGCGCGGGCCCGTGGTCGACGGCCCCGGTCAGCGTCAGTACGGTGCTGCCCGTCTCGTCCTGGAGCCGCCGCCACAGCGGAAGCGCCCGTACGGCGAGGCCGACGTAGAACGGATCGGCGTACGCGAGCCGGAAGATCCGGGAGCTGCCGTGCGAGCTGCCCCGGTCGTGGCCGGGCGCGAACTGTTCGAGCAGCGTGACCTCGGCGCCGCGCGAGGCGAGGTGCCAGGCCGCGGACGAGCCCATGGCCCCGCCTCCGACGACGACGACTTTCCTGCGTGTCATGGCGGTCGACTTCCTTTCGGTCGGTGCGGGGCCAGTGCCGCGGCCGGTACGGGGTCAGGAGTTGGTCAGCGGCAGCCCCGGCGGGTTGACCAGCGAGGCGGGCACCGCTTCGTTGGCCAGATTCCACGCGGCGAGCCACTGCGCGTACTGACCATTCTTGATCAGGTGGTTGATCGCGTCGGCGAGGGGCTTGGCCAGGCCGCTGTCCTTCTTCGCCGTGGCGCAGATCAGCCCTTGCAGGGACGCCCCGGCGCCGGAGAACTTGCCCGCGCTGCGGGTGGCGTTCGGCGAGCCCGCGGTCTGCGTGCCGTGGTAGGCGATGCTCGGGTTGGGCGCGAAGTAGGCGTCGATCCGGCCGGAGTTGAGCGCCAGATAGGTGCTGTTGGAGTCCTGGAAGTACTTGATCGTGAGCTTCTTGCCGTCGGCCTTCAGCTCGCTCTGCCACTTCAGCAGGATCTTCTCCTGGTTGGTGCCCGCGCCGACCGCGACGGTCTTGCCCGCCAGGCTGCGGTAGGTGCCGTCGAAGTTCCAGGTGTCGCTCTTCTTCACCTCGAAGCCGAGGTTGTCCTGCCGGTAGCTGGCGAAGTCGTACTTCTCCTTGCGCTGCTCGGTGTCGGTGATGTTGGAGAAGCCGACATCGGTCTTGCCGCTGTCGATGCCGACGAAGAGGTTGTCCCAGGTGGCGTTGGACAGCACGGGCTTGAGGCCGAAGACGGCGGCGATCAGCCGGCCGAGGTCGGGCTCGGAGCCGGTGATGGTCTTCTGGTCCGCGCCGACGTAGCCGATCGGCGGCGAGCCGGCGGGCAGGAAGCCCAGGCCGATGACGAGTTGCTTGCTGTCGAGCACGGACTTGGGCAGCTCGGCGCGGATGGCGGCGACCTCAGGGACGGTGAGCGTGATCTCCTTGGCGGCGCCGTTGGACTGCGCGCCGACCACGACGGTGCCCTTGGCGTCCGCGGCTGCCGGTGCCGCGGCGTCCGAGCCGCTGTCGCTGCCGCAGGCGGCGAGGCCGAAGGCGAGGGCGGCGACGGCGATGCCCGCGGCGACGCGTCTGGTGGCGGTGGTACGGATGTCGGGCATGGTGAACCTCGCTGATGGTGAGCGGATGTGCTGGGGGTGACGTATCGGGCGCCCGCGGGCAGGCGGCCGTCGCTGTGGAAGGCGCCTGTGTCCGCGCCTTGGCCCGCGGCGTACGGGGTTCGGAGGAGGGTTCAGAGGACCTTGCTGAGGAATTCGCGGGTCCTGGGGTGCCGGGGGTTGTCCAACACCTGGTCGGGCGGGCCCTGTTCGACGATCCGGCCGCCGTCCAGGAAGACGACGGTGTCGGCGACCTCGCGGGCGAAGCCGATCTCGTGCGTGACGACGATCAGCGTCGTACCGCTCGTGGCGAGATCCCTGATGACGGCCAGTACCTCGCCGACGAGTTCGGGGTCGAGCGCCGAGGTCGGCTCGTCGAAGAGGATGACGCCGGGTTCGAGGGCCAGCGCGCGGGCGATGGCCACCCGCTGCTGCTGGCCGCCGGAGAGCTGCCGGGGGTATGCGTCGACCTTGTCGGCGAGCCCGACCCGGCCGAGCAGCGCGCGGGCCAGTTCCTCCGCCTCGGCCCTGGTCTTCTGCCGGGCCGCGACCGGCGCGGCGGCCACGTTGTCCAGCACGCTGAGGTGCGGGAAGAGGTTGAAGCCCTGGAAGACGAAGCCGATCCGGCGGCGCTGGGCGAGGATCGCCCGCTCGCTGATCTCCTTGAGCCGGCCGCGGTGGTGCCGTACGCCGATCGGCTCGCCGTTGAGGCTGACGTAGCCGATGTCCAGCTTCTCCAGGTGGTTGATCGCCCGCAGCAGCGTCGACTTGCCGGAGCCCGACGGGCCGAGGATCACCGTCACCTGTCCGGGCTGCACGGTCAGATCGACACCGGAGAGCACCTGGTGCGTGCCGTACCACTTGTGCGCGTCGTGGACGGTCACGGCGGCGGGGCGCGCGGTCACCGCGGTGACCAACGTGTCGGCGGGGACGCGGTCGGCGCTCATGCGATCGATCCGATCTCGGCGCGCGCCCGCAGATCGCGCACTGCCGTACGCAGCCGTTGCAACGGCGTCGGCGGTACGGTCCGCAGCGCGCCGCGTGAGAAGTACCGCTCGACGTAGAACTGGACCACCGAGACGACGCTGGTCAGGATCACGTACCAGACGGTCGCCACCAGCAGCAGCGGGACGACGTCACCCGGATACGTACTGCCCATGCTCTCCACCTTGCCGAAGAGGTCGAGCAGGGAGACGTAGAAGACCAGCGAGGTGCTCTTGATCAGCCCGATCAACTGGTTGACGTACGAGGGCACGATCGCCCGCAGCGCCTGCGGGAAGACGATCCGGGTGAACTGGTAGCCGCGCGGCAGGCCGAGCGCGGCGGCGGCCTCGTGCTGTCCCTGGTCCACCGAGAGCACTCCGGCGCGCACCACTTCGGCGGCGTAGGCGGCCTCGTTGAGGCTGATGCCGACCACGGCCACCACCATGTCGGTGGCCAGCCGCGACTCGTCGAAGTGCACGAAGCCTGGGCCGAAGGGCACGCCCAGACTCAATGTGGCGTACAGCGAGGAGAAGTTGAACAGGAACAGGAGGATGACGATCAGCGGCACCGAGCGGAACAGCCAGATGTAGATCCAGCTCACCGAGCGCAGCACCGGGCTCCTGGACAGTCGGCACAGGGCGAGCAGGATGCCGCCGAGCAGCCCGAACAGGGCGCTCCAGGCGGCGACTTGGAGCGTGACCAGCAGCCCGTCCAGGATCACCGGCCGCAGGAACCAGTAGCGGAAGCGGTCCCACTGGAAGAAGGGGTTGGTGACCAGGCCGTGCGTGATCTGCGCGACGAGCACCAGGGCGACGGCGGTCAGCGCCCAGCGCCAGGGGTGCCGCAGCGGGACGACGCGCTGCGCCGACCGGCCGACGCGTCTGTCGTCGGCGGGCGGGGTGCGCGGCGGCGGTGGAGCAGGGGTGGTGACGGTGTCGGTCGTGCCTTCCGGCACGGCGGTGTCGGTCGCGCCCGCGGGCACGGCGGGGCGGGGTGGCTCGCTCATCGGGGAACTCCAGCGCGAAGGGAGACGTCGGCAGCCGCCCCATGAGAAGGGGCGGTGGAGTGCGCGGGGGCCCGATGTGACAACGCGTCAGAAGCGTGCGGCGGGCCCGGGATTCAGCGTCGACACAGAGCGCTGCTGACACGCAGCAGGTCGATGTGCCGGTTGCGGTACGCGTCGTCCCGGAGATGACGGCGCCAGGCGGCGGCCGTCCTCGAAGCTGCGTACACCCTGGTCACCTCCCCTTGTGCCGGCCCGTAGGGGCCTCGCGTCGTGAGTCCGGGCCGGACAGTGGTCCGGCCTGGGCGTAAGTCAGCCAGGTGGCGCGTGCCACGTCAATGAACGCGTTGTGAATTCCGCCAGGTGGGACGCGCGGTCCGGCGACCGCCACGCACGGATCCCCGCGTCCCCCGGCGGTCGGCCGGGACGGGACACGGGGATCGGCGGGGAGGGGGTCTTCCGCGGGATCGGAGGGGGACGCGGTCTTCTACGCGATCAGCGGGGACGGGCCGGGGCTCATGGGATCAGCGCGCGGGCGCGCCGGTCATTCGGCGGTCAGCCAGACGCAGGTGTCGGAGGGCAGCAGGCCGTCCTCCAGCGGGCCGCTGGCCAGCAGCACCCGGAGCCCGGCGGGGAGCGCGACCGGCTCGGCGGACAGGTTGACCAGGCACTGGAAGCCGCCGTCCCGGCGGAAGGCCACCGTGCCGGGACCCGCGTCCACCCACTCCAGCGTCTCCGGCAGCCACCGGAGGTACTCCCCGCGCAGCGCGAGACCGGCCCGGTACAGGGCGAGCACGGAGTGCGGATCGCCCTGCTGGGCCGCGACGGACCGCCCCGACCATTCGGCGGGCTGCGGCAGCCACGGTCCGGCGCTCGCGCCGTCCGGCGAGAAGCCCAGCGAGCCCGGCTCCGCCGACCACGGCAGCGGCACCCGGCAGCCGTCCCGGCCGCGGTCGCGGCCCCCGGAGCGGGCATACGTCGGGTCCTGGATCAGGTGGTCGGGTATGTCCTCGACCTCGGCGAGGCCCAGCTCGTCGCCCTGGTAGACGTACACACCGCCCGGCAGGGCCAGCGTGAGCAGCGCCGCGGCGCGGGCCCTGCGGCGGCCGAGGACGGTGTCGCTCGGCGAGCCGAGCCGCTTGTCGCCCATGTCGAAGGACGTGTCCTCGCGGCCGTACCGTGTCACGTGCCGGATCGTGTCGTGGTTGGACAGCACCCAGGTGGGCGGCGCGCCCACCAGCCGGTGTGAGGCGAGCGTGGCGTCGACGACCTCGCGCAGCCCGGCCGCGTCCCAAGCGCAGCACAGGAACTCGAAGTTGAAGGCGGAGTGCAGCTCGTCGGGGCGCAGATAGCGGGCGAACTGCTCGGGCGTGGGCAGCCACACCTCGCCGACGAACACCCGCTCGCCGGGCGCCCCGCCGGGCCGGGGGCTGCGCGCGTAGCCGTCCGCGATCTTCCGCCAGTCGCGGTAGATCTCGTGCACCGCGTCGCAGTCCTGGTAGGGAAGGTCGGTGACGTCCGGGTCCCGGCCGACGTCGGGCAGCCCAGGCTTCTTGGCCAGGCCGTGCGCCACGTCGATCCGGAAGCCGTCCACGCCGCGCTCCAGCCAGAAGCGCAGGATGCTCTCGAACTCCGCCCGCACCTGCGGGTGTTCCCAGTTCAGATCGGGCTGCTCGGGCGCGAACATGTGCAGGTACCAGGGGCCGGGCGTGCCGTCCGCCTCGGTGATCCGGGTCCAGGCGGCGCCGCCGAAGTACGACTGCCAGTCGTTGGGCGGGAGTTCGCCGTCCGCGCCCCGGCCCGGCAGGAACCAGAAGCGCTCCCGCTCGGCCGCGTCCGGACCCGCCGCCAACGCGGCCCGGAACCAGGGGTGCTGGTCGGACGCGTGGTTGGGCACCAGATCCACGATGACCCGCAGGTCCTGCTCGTGCGCCTCGACGATGAGCCGCTCCGCCTCGGCGAGCGTCCCGAACATCGGGTCGATGTCACGGTAGTCGGCGACGTCGTAGCCGCCGTCGGCCATCGGGGAGACGTACCAGGGGTTGAACCAGAGCGCGTCGACCCCGAGATCCCGCAGGTAGGGGAGGCGCTCGCGGACCCCGGCGAGGTCTCCCATGCCGTCACCGTTGCCGTCGGCGAAGCTGCGCAGATAGATCTGGTAGATCGCGGCGTGCCGCCACCAGGCGGGTGCGGTGGGGGAGGCGGGCAGTGTCACGGGAGTCTCCTTGACGGTCGTGGAGAGCCAGGGCCCGGAGGGCCGCAGGGCATGCGCGGGGGCCGGTCCGCCCCGTCAGGGGTGCGGGGCGGACCGGGGTGTGCGGGGGCGTTACCAGCCGGTGTTGCCGGAGCCCCGGTTGATGGTGAAGGTCCCGGTGGTGCTGAGCCCGCCGGAGGCCGCGCCACTGACCGTGACGCCGCCGAAGGTGCCGGAGCCCTTCGAGTCGATCTCCAGGCCGTACGCACCGGCCGTCTGGATCTTGACGTTGTTCAACGTCAGCCCGGTGACGGTCTTCTGATACGAGATCAGGACCGCGCTGTAGGTGCTGTCGGTGATGTCGAGGTCCTTGACCACGACGGGCGCCGTGATGTCGGAGCCGTCGGCGTAGATCCACAGCGCGCCGAGCTTGCTCTGCCAGTTCGGCTCGTAGCCGCCGGTGCGCAGCAGGGTGTTGCGCGCGACGGTGGTGGTGCCGCTGAACGGGACCGGCGCGGGATTGAAGTTGCGGGTGCTGACCGCGATGCCGGAGGCCCCGGTCACCGTGTCGGCGACGACGCTGTCCACGATCCGGTTGCCGTTGCCGCCGTAGATCGCGGCGGCGTTCGCCAGCAGCGGCATCTGCACGGTGTCGAAGCGGAAGGCGCAGTTGGTGACCGCGCTCGCCTCGGAGTACATCGCGAGACCGTCGTCCCCGGTGTTGCGAACGCTGGTGTTCCACACCTCGGTGTTCGCGGTGCCCTTGTGCAGATTGACGCCGTCGGCGGCGGTGTCGCGGATTCGCAGGCCGCCCACGTACAGGCCGTTGGTCGGCGCGTCGATCCACAGGCCGACCTTGGTGTGCTCGATCCACACGTCCTGGATGGTCGAGCCGTTGCCGAAGTCGCCCTCGATCGCGGCGTCGAAATTCGCGTCGTCGCGGTACGACACGTCACCGGAGATCGTCAGGTCCTGGACGGTGTTGGTGCCGCCCTGCCCGAAGAGCCCGCCCTTGCCGTTGAGGCCCTGGAGCACGGTGGCCCACTCGCCCGCGCCGCGCAGCGCGACTCCGGTCAGATTGACGTGCCCGGAGATGTTGTACGTGCCCGCGGGCAGCCACAGGCCCTTGCCCTGCGACGTGGCCGTCGCCACCGCGTTGTTGAGCGCCGAGGTGTCGTCGCTCCCGTCGTTCGGGGTGACGCCGAGCGTCGTCGCGGAGACGAAGCCGGTCGCGGGCATGGCCTGGTCCGCGGCGACCTGCTCGGTCTCCATCAGGTCCAGGGTGTACGAGGCGGCGGTGCTGCCCGCGTCCTTCTGGAGCTTGAGCACCGTCCCGGCCGGGAAGTCCCCGATCTTGAACCGCGACTCGTCGAAGAAGTGGTGCGCCGAGCCCTGCGAGGGGTCGTTGTTGTACGGGTAACCGCCGTACACCCAGGCGTACTTCGACGACAGGTCGAGATCGCGGACCTTGCCGCCGTTGGCGTAGAGGCTGAGCTGCGCCGAGGTGCCGGTGCCCGCCGCGTTGTCCGGGATCGAGTAGCGCAGCGTCATCGCGTTGGCGGGCTTGGTCAGGGTGAACTGCACATACTGGCCGGTGCTGTTGAGCACCACCGCCTTGCGTCCCGACGCCTCGGACGCCACCGTCAGATAGGTGCGGTCGGGGCCGATCGTGCTCGCGTTGGTGGTGCCGCTCTCCGCCTCGTAGGACGTGTACGGCACCGTGGCGCCGCGCGTGGCGTTGGCGACCGAGCCGGTCACCGCGACGCCGTCGATGTCGGGCGCGCCCGAGTCACCGGATTCGGTGCGCAGCGTCAACGTGTTGAGCCCGGCCCGCAGCGGCGCGCTGACCGTGGCCGTCGACCACGCCCCGCCCGTCCCCGGCAGCGCGACCTGCGCCACCTTCAGCCCGTTGGCCGTCAGCGTGATCGACGCGGCGGAACCGCTCCCGGTCCGGTACGCGACCGCCACCGGATAGCTCGCCGCGCCGGGCGCGCTGACGGCGAAGACCACCCGCGCGCCCTGCGCGCCGAAGCCCGTCAGATACCCGCCGCCGCTGAACCCCGAGGCGGTCGTGGCCACGCTCGGCCCGCCCGAGAAGTACGCGTCCTCCGCCTGGTGCGTGAGCGAACCGGCCGGGGGTGTGGTGGGCGGCGTCGTGGGAGGTGTGGTCGGCGGCGTCGTACTCGTCGTCGGCGTCGTCACCACGACGTTGTCCAGGTTCACGTTGCCGCTGTCGGCGGTGGTGAAGGTGAGCGCGATGGTGTTGGTGCCCGCTGTGTAGGTGACGGCCTGGTCGGTGGTGGTCCAGGTGTCCCAGTTGGCGGTGGCGGGGAGGCTGATCTGGCGGATCTTGGCGCCGTTGACGTAGAGGCTGAGTGTCATGGTGGCGGTGGTGCCGTTGGCGTAACGGATGGTGACGCTTCCGGCGCCCGCGACGGCCGAGCTGACCGTGAAGCCGGTCGAGGCCGTGCCCTTGTTGGCGTCGGTGTAGCCGCTGACGAATCCGCTGCCCGTGTAGCCGGTGTGGTCACTGCTGACGACGGCCCCGCCGCTCAACGACGCGGACTCCGCCTCCAGTTGACCGGTCGCGGCGGGCGGTGTGGTGCTGCCGCTGGGCGTCGTCGCGGTGATGTTGTCGACGTTCACGTTGCCGCTGTCGGCGGTGGTGAAGGTGAGCGCGATGGTGTTGGTGCCCGCCGTGTAGGTGACGGCCTGGTCGGTGGTGGTCCAGGTGTCCCAGTTGGCGGTGGCGGGGAGGCTGATCTGGCGGATCTTGGCGCCGTTGACGTAGAGGCTGAGCGTCATGGTGGCGGTGGTGCCGTTGGCGTAACGGATGGTGACGCTTCCGGTGCCCGCGACGGCCGAGCTGACCGTGAAGCCGGTCGAGGCCGTGCCCTTGTTGGCGTCGGTGTAGCCGCCGACGAAACCGCTGCCCGTATAGCCGGTGTGGTCGGTGGCGACGACCGCGCCGCCGGACAGCGTCGCGGACTCCGCCTCGACGACCGTGGTCGCGGCGTGCGCCGACGGCGACGCCTGCCAGACCAGCAGTGCGATCAGCACCGCGAGCACCGCGGGCAGCACCGCCGCGAGCGTTCTGGCGCGGTGGGTTGGGGCGCTTGGAGACATGGGTGATCCTTCCCTGAGCACCGCACGACGTCGTGCGGCGGGGGTTGCCATGCGTGGGGGGTGAGCGCGGGCCCGCGCCCGGTCAGCCCTTGAGGCTGCCCGCGGTGAGGCCGTTGATGATGCTGCGCTGGAAGATGAGGAAGAGGACGAGCAGCGGAATGCTCGCCATCACCATTCCGGCCAGCAACTGGTTGGCGGGCATGTCGTCCGCCAACCGGTTCAGGGCGACCGTGATCGGCTGCTTCGCCGGATCGGGCAGCACGAGCATCGGCCAGAGGAAGTCCTTCCAGACGCCGACCACCGCGAAGATCGACACGACCGCGAGCACCGGCCGGGACAGCGGCAGCACCAGCGACACGAGGATCCGTACCGTGCCCGCGCCGTCGATCCGGGCGGAGTCCAGCAGTTCGGTGGGGATCTGGTCGAAGAACCGCTTGAGGATGAAGATGTTGAAGGCGTTGGCGCAGGCCGGCAGCCAGACGGCCATCGGCGTGTTGATGAGATTGACGTGGATCAACGGCACGTCCACGACGGTCAGATACGTCGGCACCAGCAGCGCCGACACCGGCAGCATCAGCGTCGCCAGCATCATGGCGAGCACCACATTGCCCAGCACCGGCCGCAGCTTGGACAGCGAGTACGCGGCGGCCACGTCGACCACGAGCTGACAGGCCCACGCCCCGGCCGCCAACAGCAGCGTGTTGAGGAAGTAGTGGCCGAGCCCGACCGACGACCAGGCTTCGGAGTACGCCTCCGGATGCCAGGAGTGCGGCACCATCGTCGGCCTCGGCTGGGCCAGTTCCGACGACGACTTGAGCGCGCCCGAGGCCATCCAGTACAGCGGGAAGAGAAAGGCGGCGGTGAAGCCGAGCAGCGTCGCGCCCAGCACGAACCGGTAGAGGAACCTCCCCGTGCGGCGGTTCATCTCGGTCGGCGCGATCAGCGTGCGGACAGCGGTCTGTGCGGCCATGGTCGTTCCCCTCTCAGCCCTTGCTGCGGGTCAGCCGCAGGTACACCCCGGCGAAGATCCCCAGCACCACGAAGAGCACCGTGCTCATCGCGCTGGCCAGGCCGAAGTCGTTGTAGACGAACGCGTAGCGGTACAGCAGGAGCAGTACGGTCACGGTCGCGTCGTCGGGTCCGCCGCCGGTCAGCACGAACGGCTCGATGAACACCTGCATGGTGCCGATCACCTGGAGCAGCAGCGTGATCATCAGGATGAATCGCATCTGAGGGATCGTCACATGCCACAGCCGCTGCCGTACCGTCGCGCCGTCCAGCTCGGCGGCCTCGTACAGCTCGCCCGGCACACCGCCGAGCGCCGCGAGGTAGATCAGCGTGGTGGTGCCCATGTTGGCCCAGGTGGAGCCCAGGACCAGCGAGATCATCGACAGATTCTGCGACTCCAGCCACGACTGCGCGGGCAGGTGCGCGATCCGCAGCACGTTGTTGAACAGGCCGGGCCCCGGATCGTAGAACCAGCGCCACAGCAGCATCGTGACGATCGGCGGCAGCATCACCGGCAGATAGACCGTCATCCGCAAGTACGCCTTGCCGTGCCGCAGTTCGTTGAGCACGATCGCGGTCACGAACGGCGCCGCGAAGCCGAAGACCAGGGCCAGCAGGCTGAAGTACGCGGTGTTGCGCCACGCGGTGACGAACAGCGGGTCGGCGAACAGGCGGTGGAAGTTGTCCAGGCCCACCCACCGCGCCGGTTCCGCGTAGTTGACCTGCTGGAAGCTGAGCAGCACACCGCGGACGATCGGGTACCAGGAGAACACCGCGAAGGCGGCGACGCCCGCGACCAGGAAGAGATACGCCACCAGGTTGTCGACGACGGCCCGGCGCAGCCGGTCCCGCGAGGGGCGGGACCGGCCGGACCGCCCCGCCCCGGCAGGCGCCTTCGGCGTCCGCGCGGTGGCGGCGCGGGCCGACGTCAGCGGTTCGGCTGTCACTTGACCGTGGCCAGGATGGTGTTGACCTTCTTCTCGGCGTCGCTGAGAAGCTGGTCGATGTTCGCGTCCTTCTTGGTGAGCACCGCCTGCATGACACCGTCGAGCACGGTGTAGATCTGCTGGGCGTTCGGCGGCTCGACCTTCACCGCGACCTCGCCGCTGCGGTCCACGAACGGCTGGTAGTTCTTCTGCGGCACGTTCGCGTACTTCTTGTGCGCCGCGTCGACCTTCGCCTGGCCGGTCCCGCTCCACAGGTTCGGCTGCGGCAGGCCGATCGGTATGTCGGTGCCCGCCGACTTCTTGGTGATCTCCTCCTCGCGGTCCGGGTCGAGGTACTTCCACTGGATCCAGGTGAGACCGGCCTTGATCTTCGCCGGGCTGTCCTTCGGGTTGAACATGAAGCCGTCACCGCCGCCGAGCGTCGCGGTGCCGGGCAGCGCGGCCAGCCCGTAGTCGTCGTACTTCCGCTCGAACTGCTTGACGATCGTGGGGATGTTGTCCGGGCCCGCCATGTACATCCCGAGCTTGCCCGCGCCCATCATCTTCTGCACGTCGGGGATCTCCAGGAGCTGCCTGGTGCCCATCGACCGGTCGGTCCAGCGCATGTCGTGCAGCGTCTGGAGCGCCTTGCGGCCCGCGTCGCTGTTGAACGCGGCCTTCCAGGCGCCGCCGTCCTTCACCGCGATGTCGCCGCCCTCGGAGTAGATCCACGAGGTGAGGTGCCAGCCGCCCTGGTTGTTCTTGCTGAACTCGGCGTAGCCGGTGGTGCCGTCGCCGAGCGCGCTGATCTTCTTGGCGTCGGCGCGGACCTCGTCCCACGTGGTCGGCGGCTTGTCCGGGTCGAGCCCGGCCTTGGTGAACAGCGCCCGGTTGTAGACCAGTCCGAGCGAGTAGTTGCCGGTGGGCAGGCCGTAGACCTTGCCGCCCGCGTCCTTGAAGACGCTCTGCAATTCGGGCCGCACGTCGTTCAGGGCAGGGAAGTCCTTGAGCTGCGCGGTGATGTCGGCGGCCTGGTGGCGCTGGATGAGCCCCGCGGGATCGGTGAAGTAGACGTAGTAGACGTCCTCCAACTGCCCGCCCGCGAGCTTCGCGGCGAAGGTCTTCGGGTCCATCAGACCCTCACGGGCGTCGATCCTGATCTTCGGGTGGCTCGCTTCGAAGGCTTTGATGTCGTCCTCGAAGTTCTTCCGGTCGACGGTCTGTGTGGCCGGAGGCAGCCCGTTCACGCTGATCGTGACGACGCCGTTCTTGTCCGCCCCGGAGGAGTGGGACGAGCCGCCGCCGCATGCGGTGACGCCGAGGACCAGCGAGATGGCGATGGCGGTGACGCCGAGGGCGGGGCGGGTTCTGGAGCCGTCCATGGGGATCGGACCTTCCTGGGAAACGGCAGCGGACGTACCCGTCCCGAGGGGCGAGTGCGCTTGCGTCCGCTTGCGTAACGGCGGGGTTACCAGGACGTCCGGCCGCCTGGCGTTGGCGCCGACAGTAGGATCGGGTCACGCAAGATGTCAATCAATCCGCGCAAGAAAGTAATCCGGAGGATTTGTGCCCGTAACGCAGTGTCATCGACACGCGGGCCGACCGGGGTGTCCGGGCGGGCGGTGGTACGCGTCCGCCCGTCGCCGGACGCCGGCCGGCGCGGGACCGGCCGAGGGTGCGAGCGCATACGCGGAGGGCGGGGCTCCGGGACGGTGAACCGGTCCTGGCGCCCCGCCCTCGCGCGGAGTCGGAAAGCCGTCGCCCTACGGACGACGGTGCAGGTCAGCCGCTTTTCACGACCTTGCGCATCCGAGTGGAGCCGCGCACGATCAGCTCCGGTTCGAAGAGCATCACCTCGTCGGTGACCGCGTGGCCGTCGATCTGTGTGACGAGCGACGCGATGGCCGCGGCGGCCATCGCCTGCACCGGCTGGCGCGAGGTGGTCAGCGGCGGATCGGTCGCCACCATGTACAGCGAGTCGTCGAAACCGATCACCGACAGATCGTCCGGGACTTTCATCCCGTGCCGCCGGGCCGCCCGGATCGCGCCCAGCGCGAGCGCGTCACTCGCGCACACCACCGCGGTGACCCCCTCCGCGAACAGCCGGGGCATCGCCGTCGCCCCGCCCTCCATCGAGAACATCGCGTGCGCCACCAGGGGCCGCCAGTCCGCGGGCGACAGCCCCCGCTGCTCCCAGAAGGCCGCGTAACCTGCGAGTTTGCGGGCCGAGGGGACATGCCCCACCGGTCCGAGCACCAGGCCGATCCGCTCGTGGCCCAGCCCCGTCAGATGCGTCAGCGCCTGCTCGGAGGCCGCCGCGTCGTCCACCGAGACCTGGGATATCTGCCGGTTCTCGTCCGCCGCGTTGATCAGCACGATCGGCACCTGGCGCTCGCGCAGGTCCCGCCCGTGCTCCGGGCCTGCGTCCGCGTAGCTCGCGCCGACGAAGATGATCCCCTCGATGTTCTGCTCCAGCAGCATCTGGATGTAGTGCGCCTCCGAGACGCCGTCCGCGGTCCTGGTGCACAGCACCGGGATCAGCCCCCGCTTGTTCAGCGCCCCCGCCAGCGCCTCGGTGAACGCCGGGAAGATGGGATTTTGCAGGTCAGGGACGACAAGGCCGACCAGTGGCGCCCGCGCGCTGCGCATCCGCGCGGGCCGCTCGAACCCGAAGACGTCCAGTGCGGTGAGCACGGAGTCCCGCGTCGACTGTGCCACGTCAGGGCTGCCGTTCAGCACACGGCTGACCGTCGCCTCGCTGACACCCGCGAACCTGGCCACTTGGGAGAGTCGTTTCGTCACAGAGGCAATCTACAGGATGGTGCGCAAAAACAAAGATCAGTAACGCAAGAAAATGACGCGACTTGCGCAGAGGAAGATCATGCGGGGAGGGGCGCGAGGCCGTCCGGAGGCGCGCGGGGCCGTCCGGAGGCGCGCGGGCTCGCGCGGGAGGCCGGGTCCGGGCGCGCCTCGCGGACGGACGGGCGGATCAGGGGTCTACCGGGGACGGGTTCGCGTCCCGGCGGCGGATCAGCCCGCCTTCCGCCGCGAAGCGGCCGTCTTCTTCGCGGCGGCGGTCTTCTTCGTGGCCGCGGTCTTCCGCGCGCCCGCCTTCGAGGTGCCGCCCTTCGCGGCGGCCGTCTTCGACGCCGTCGACTTCGTCCCCGCCGACTTGGCGCTCGCGGACTTCGCCCCGGCCGACCGCGTACCGCTCGACCCCGTGCCACTCGATCGCGTACCGCTCGACTTCGAGGCGGTCGCCTTCTTCCCGGCCGCCGTCTTCTTCGCGCCGGACCTGCGGGACGACTTCAGCTCGGTGACGCTGGCGTGCCCGGTGCGGTCGTCGCCGTCCGCCGCCTCGTCCGTAGCGGAAGCGCCGGAAGCGCCGGACGCACCGGAGGCACCCGAGGTGCCCGACCCCGCGCCCTCGCCGCGCCCGCCCTTCGCCTGTTCCACCGACGCGCGCAGCGCGGCCATCAGGTCGACCACCTTGCCCGGTCCGGCCTGTTCGGCCGCCGGAAGCTCGGAACCTTCCAGCTTCGCGGTGACCAGCGCCTCCACGGCCTGCGCGTACTCGTCGTGATAGCTCATCAGATCCGCCTCGCCGAGGGCCGAGATGAGGGTGTCGGCGAGCTTCAGCTCCGAATCGCTGATGCTGACACTGCCCTTGGGGGCGGCCTCCGCGGGGGAGTTCAACTCGTCGGGCCAGCGCAGGGTCTGGAGCAGCAGGACGTCGTCGTGGGCGCGGATCAGCGCCAGATGCTCGGAGTTGCGCATGGCGAATTTGCCGACCGCGGCCTTGCCCGCGCGCGCCAGCGCCTCCCGCATCAGCACATACGGCTTGTTCGCGGCGGGGGAGGCGGGGGCCAGGAAGTACGGGGTGTCGAGCTGCATCGCGTCGACGGAGGCCGCGTCGAGGAAACCGCTCACCTCGATGGTCTTCGCGGTCGGCAGCGGCAGCGCCCTGAGATCGGCGTCGGTGATCTCGACCAGCTGCTCGTCCGGCGTCTCGTACGCGCGGCCGATGTCGGCGGCGGTCAGGACCTCCTCGTCCAGCTCACAGGTCTTCTGGTACCGCACCCGGCCCTGGTCGGTGAGGTGGACCTGCCGGAAGCTGATCTTGTGGCTGGACACGGCGGAACCGAGCTTCACGGGTATGGAAACCAGCCCGAAGGCCAGATTCCCCGACCAGACACTGCGCATAGCGAGTCCTTTTTGTCAGGCTATGGGACCTTTATGATATGCCGATCACGGAAGTCGAGGGTCGTCGGATCAAGGTCAGCCACCTCGAACGGGTGCTCTGGCCGGAGACCGGCACCACCAAGGGCGAGCTGTTGCACTACTACGCGAGCGTCGCCACCGGCCTGCTGCCGTACGTCAGCGGCCGTCCCGTCAGCTTCGTCCGCACCCCGGACGGTGTGGACGGCAAGCGTTTCTTCCAGAAACGGCCGCCCGCCGGTACGCCCGACTGGGTGACCGTCTCGCAGTCCGTCAGGCGCAGCGGCGAATTCATGGAGCAGGTCCAGGTCAACGACCTGCCGACGCTGATGTGGGCGGCCAATCTGGCCTGCGTCGAACTGCACACCCCGCAGTGGCGCGCCGGCGAACCCGGCGTCGCCGACCGGCTGGTCCTCGACCTCGACCCCGGCGACGGCTGCACGGTCGTGGACTGCTGCCGGGTGGCACTGCTGCTCAGGGAACGGCTGGCGGAGGACGGCATCGAGATCTGGGCCAAGACCAGCGGTTCCAAGGGCCTGCACCTGCTCGCCGCGCTGCGGGACGCGACCCCGGCGACGGCGACCGCCTACGCCAAACGGGTCGCGCAGGAACTGGAGGCCCGGCACCCGGACCGGGTGATCTCCCGGATGACGAAGGCCGCGCGCTCCGGCCGGGTCTTCATCGACTGGTCGCAGAATTCGGGGAACAAGACCACCGCGGCCCCGTACACCGTCCGCGCCCGCCCGACGCCGACCGTCTCCGCGCCGCTGTCCTGGCCGGAGATCGCCGCCGCGCACACCCCGGACGACCTCACCTTCACCCTGGCCGACCTGCCCGCGCGGCTCAGCGTCGAGGGCGACCTGCTCGCGCCGCTCCTCGACCCCGCCCGCGCGGCCCCGCTGCCGCCGCACTGAACGGAGGCGGGGCCGCGCGGGGCGGTGTCACTTCTGCTGGGCGCCCGCCAGGTGCTCCGACAGCTCCTCCTCGTCCTCGTCCGAGAGCGAGGTCTTGAGCAGCGTGCCGCCGTAGGTCTGCATGGCGTCGGCGAACTTGTCCTCGGTGATCTTCGAGGCCATGATCACGACCGCGGTCGTGCCCGGCGTGAGCAGCGCCTGCACCTGGCCGCGGAACTGGTCGTCGATCCCGGACTTGCCCAGCTTGCCGAGCAGCCCGCCCATCGCGGCGCCCATGAGCAGGCCCAGGCCGGGGACGAGGAAGAGGATGCCGAAGACCATGCCCCACAGCGCGCCCGACGCGGCGGACACACCGACGATCTTGCTCGGGGTGTCGACGTGCGTCTTGCCCTCCTCGTCCACCGAGACGATGGCCAGACCGGTCAGATTGACCACGTAGTCGTTCTGGAGATTCTGCACGGCGGTGTAGGCGTCTTTGGCGACGGACGGGTCCTCGTAACCGATCACGATGAGTTCGGACATCACGGGCCTCCTAGTGGCGTGGGGCGACAGGATGCACGATATGTCCGTTTCGAGGTTCGGGCAGGGGGAGAGGCGCCGCCGGGTACGGGGCGGCGGGTTACGGCCGGGGCGCGCCGTACCAGCGCCAGGACGTGACGCGCGGGTGGTCGGGGAGGTCGATCCGGCCGGTGGCCCACAGCAGGGTGGACCAGGGGTCCGCGGTCAGCGGGACGTGCGGGAACAGCCGGGCCAGCGCCCTCGCGCACACATCGGCGGGCGGATTCCAGGCGAGGCCGAGCCCGGCCGCCAGGTCGTAGGTGTGGACCAGGGTCTCCACGATGCCCATCGCGGCGAAGCCCTCGGGGTCGGAGACGCCGTAGCTGTGGTGGGCGCGGACCTCGGGCGACGACGTACGCGCCATGGCCACCAGCAGCGCGCCGGTCGCCTCCAGCACCTGCAACAGGCCCTCCGGGCCCGCCTTCCGGTCCGCGTGGATGGCGTTGGGCGGGCCGCCCGGCCGGCGCGGCGACCAGGAGAAGGGCACGTCCGTGCTCAACGGGGGCTGCCTCGGGCCCAGTTGGGCCGCGTACGCGAACAGGTCGTCGGCCAGGTGCTCCACCGTCTCCCAGCAGTCCCACTCCAGCGACCCGGCCTTGCGGTCCTCCCACGCCGACGCGGGCGCCTCGCGCAGGGCGGCGACGGCGAGCTGGACGGAGCGGTCGAGGTCGTCGGCCGTGACGGGCCCGGTCGTGTGGTCAGCGGTTTCCGGCATGCCAGGCACCGTACCGCGCGGACCAGGCCGCCCCGCGAGGGATTTTCCGCGCGCCGGATACGTGTCGTGGGCGGCTCACGGGGACGCGGTCCCGCCCGGCGTCGTGGCGCTGGCGCACTGAGCACCGAGGCGCTCACGCGCAGGCGGCGTCCTTGTCCTTGCCCGCCGCGCCCCGCGCGAGCTCCAGGGAGAGCGCGAGCCCCGTACCGTCGGTGCGCGCGCCGGTCAGCCGTACGCCGTCGGGCAGTTCGGGGAGGGCCACGGTGCGCGGGCCCAGCCGCCCGGCCAGATCGCCGCCGCCGGGCAGCGACGCCAGATCGGCGACGGCGACGTCCCGGCCGAGCACGCGGACGGTGGTCGGGGTGACCGTGAGACCGTCCTTCCCGGTCGTGACGCGGGTGTGCACGGTGATCGGCAGGCGCAGACCGCCGATGCTGCCGGTGAGTACGAGCCCGCCGCCGTCGCCGCCCACGGCCAGCCCCGCGACCTTGCCGTCCCGCGCGGCCAGCCGCTTCTGCAACTCGGCGTAGGCGATGGTCGCGGTCGCCGTGCCGCCGCTGGTCGTGCCGTCGGTCGACACGTCGTGCAGGTCGACCGCCACATTCACCTCGGTGTCGCCCCTGCGCACACCGTCGGCGGCGATGTGCGCGCTGCCGAGATTCCCCGTGAGCACCCGGAGCCCGGCGAAGGCGCTGGTCAGCTCGGCGGTCACCGGCCCCGTGGGCTTCAGGCGGCAGGCCACCGCCTCGGCGATACGGCCGCGCGCGGTGTGCTCGACGGCCAGGTCGACGGCGGTCGCGGCGCCGGCGAGCAGCGCGGCCACGACGGCCGTGACGACGAGCCGCCCGCGACGCGGCGCCGACCGCCGGCCGGCACCGGATTCCCCGCCGGGCTCCGCGCCGGACGCGCCGGCCGCCGCCGTACGTCCGGGCGGACGCGCCGACGCGCGGTCGGGCGTGGCGGTACGACGTGCCGGGCGGGGCTTCACGATGCGCGGTGTCCGATCCGATGGTGCGGGTGCGGGTGCGGGTGCGGGTGCGGGTGCGGGGCGGGCGGCGGCCGGGCCGGACCCGTGGCCGATCCATCGTGCCGCGCCTGCCGGTCGGCGGCTCCGCCGGACTCAGCCTACGGGTCCGCCCGAATCGTCGGCGCCGCCTGCTGGGCCGTCCCGGACGCGCCCGCGGTCATGACCCGCCGCCGTACCCGTCCCGCGCCCCGCCGTACCCGCCATACCCGTCCCGCGCCCCCCGCGCCCGGGACACGCCTCATGCCTCCTCCCGGCCCGCGCTCACCCGGCGTCGCACCTGCAACAGGTAGTCCTTGCGGTTCAGCGGGTCGAGGTCGGACCGGGGCCGCTCCGGCACCGCGCCGACCACCGGCTCGTAGTGGTCGAAGGCCGACTCCAGGACGCCCTCGCCGTGCGTGAGCGTCGGCAGCGACTGCTCCAGTTCATGCACCCGCGCGGCCGGCACCACGCCTTCCAGAACGTACGAGTCGCCGTGCGGCTCGGGTGCGCGCGGTACGGCGCGCAGCCGGGACAGGACGGGCAGCAGCGCGCCGAAGGTGTCGGCGGGGACGTCGAGCCGGAAGAGGTGCATCGGCTCGTGCACCCTGGTCCCGGCCCCGCGCAGTGCGTCCATCAGCACCAGCGGCGTCAGATTGCGGAAGTCGCCCGACGTACTGGACATGCTCTTGTCGAACACGGCGTGCGCGTGGCTCTGCCGGGGCGAGTAGCCGGAGTGCGTCATCGTCACGACGCAGTCGATCACCTCCCAGCCGTGGACGCCCTGGCGCAGCGTCTCGCGCACGGTCTCCTCGACGGCCTTGAAGAACGAGTAGGGCATGGAGCCGAGTTCGACCCCGAGGCGGAACGCCACCCCTGACCCCGGCGGCGCGGGCTCGACGCGCAGCCCGACCGTCGCGAGGAACGGATTGGCGTCCTTCTTGTTGAACTCGACGGCCTCCCCGGAGCCCACCACGCGCTCGACGCAGATCGTCGTGGTCTCGCGGAAGGTGACATCGACCCCGAACTCGTCGGCCAGCGTGGCCTGGACGACCTCCTTCTGCACCTCGCCGTAGAGCGAGACCGAGATCTCCTGCCGCACTCCGTCCAGCCGCAGATTGATCAGCGGGTCCTGCTCGGCGAGTTGGGCGAGCGCCCCATGCAGCGTCCCCCTGTCGGCCGCGCGGGTGGGAACGACCACCGTCTCCAGCGTCGGCGGCGAGAAGTGCCGGCCGTCCGGGGGAGCGGCGCCCGGATCGCCGACCGTGTCACCGATCCTGATGTCGGCCAGGCCCTTGAGCAGCGCGATCCGCCCGGCCGAGACGGACGCGGCGGGCACGGCGGCGCCCCGCTCGAAGACGCTGATGCCGGTGACCTTGGCCTCGCCGGCCGACGCGGCCCCGTCGGGACCGTCGGCACCGTTGTCCCTGTGCCCCTTCTCGCTGCTCACCGCGGAGTCCGGGCCGAACGGCAGCCGGTCCCGTGTGCGTACCGTCCCGGAGAACAGCCGTACGTACGCGGTCCGTTCACTGGTCGGGCCGCGCTCGATCTTGAACACCCGCCCCGAGACCGGGCCGTGGGCGTCACCGGCCGCCGCGGGCAGCAGTTCGGTGAGACCGGCCGTCAGCGCGGCGACGCCCGCGCCGGTGATCGCGGAACCGAAGAAGACCGGATGCACCTGTCCGCGCGCGGTCTGCGCCGCCAACTCGGCGCGCACCCGGCCGTACGAGACCGCGGACTCGTCGGCCACGTAGTCGGCGAGGAACGCGTCGTCGTGCTCGGCGAGCAGGCCGGCCAGACCGGCGACGAAGTCCGAGTCGGCGGCGGTGAACGGGACGCTGCGCGCGCCCCGCGTGCCGGATTGCTCAACCCGGCCCATCGGGAAGGCCGTTGGCGCGAGCTTGCCCCGGACGCTCCGCAGCACCTCGTCGCAGCGGGCGCCGCGGCGGTCGGTCTTGTTGACGAAGATCAGGACGGGGATGCGCAGTCGTCGCAGCGTCCGCATCAGGACGCGGGTCTGCGCCTGCACGCCCTCGACCGCGGAGATCACCAGCACCGCGCCGTCGAGCACGCTCAGCACGCGCTCCACCTCGGCGATGAAGTCCGGGTGGCCGGGGGTGTCGATGAGATTGACGGTGACGTCGTCGACCTCGAAGGAGACGACGGCCGATTTGATGGTGATGCCGCGTCGGCGCTCCAGCGCCAGGGTGTCGGTCCGCGTGCTGCCGTCGTCGACGCTGCCGACCTCGTCGATGACTCCGGCGGCGAACAGCAGCCGCTCGGTCAGGCTGGTCTTACCGGCGTCGACGTGCGCCAGGATGCCCAGGTTCAACGTACGCAAGAAGCTTCAAGTCCTCTAGATCGGTGGGAGTTGCCGTCTGGGTGGGGACTGAAGTTCCGCGCATGATCATCTCCTGGGTACGGTCGGCCGGTCCGGTCGTACGGGGGCCGTTGGACTGTCGTCGGGAGTACAGCAGAGCCGTACGCGACGGACAACCGGTTTTGTCCGCGTACGAGGGCGTCCGTGCCTCGTCCTCCGCCGTTTCTTCACGTACTGGTGGGGCTCAGGAGTCTCGATCACACCTCCGTTGTCAGTATCATCAGCGGGACGACTTTGGATGCAATTGCATCTGGAATTGCATCCGCAGTTGCGGTCGCGGGCATGCTTGTGACTGCGAGCGATCGAGTACAACTCACAGAGGAGTGGTGCCGGATGAAGCAGTTCGACAACGGAGTGCGGGCGGACGAGATCCCGGGTGTCGAGTGGGTCAAGAGCGGGCGGAGCAATCAGAGCGGCAACTGCGTCGAGGCGGCCAAACTGCCTGATGGCGGCGTTGCGTTCCGCAACTCCCGTGACCCGCACGGTCCCGCGCTCGTCTACACGCACGACGAGATGGTCGCCTTCATCGGTGGCGCCAAGGACGGGGACTTCGACTTCCTCACCGCGTGAGGCGGTTACGCTCAGGCGCGTCCGTCTGAGTGAATGACGACAAGAACAGTTGACGGCTGAGCGCGACGGCGTGAAGTCGGGAATTCGTGACTCCGGTAGGGGCGCGACAGCGCGCCTCGCAGTGCAATACTGGCGTGCGTCCAGTTTCTACCGGGAGCCCGCATGTCCGCTCAGCCGCAACTCGTATCACCGCTGCAACTGCTGGAGCGCCGCCCGGACATGGGCGCCAAGGCGTTGGCACGTGTGCTCGGCAACTATCTGCGTGCCCTGCGCGAGGCCGCCGGGGTCAGCCCGGCACAGGCCGGAGAGCGTATCCGTGGCCACGCCTCGAAGATCAGCCGCATGGAGACGGCGCACGTCTCCCTCAAGTTAAGGGACGTCGACGACCTTCTCGCGCTCTACGGCGTCGCGGAGCAGGAACGGGCGGAGATCGCCTTCCTGGTCCAGCGCTCGGCCAAGCCCGAATGGTGGCAGCCGTACGGCGAGGTCGTTCCCGACTGGCTCCAGGGCCTGATCGGTCTGGAGCGCGACGCCCACGTGATCCGTACCTACGAGACGCAGTTCGTGCCCGGCCTGCTCCAGACGCCCTCGTACGCGCAGGCGGTCGTGCGCAGCGGCCACCGGCTCGCCTCGCCCGAAGAGGTCGAGCGGCGCGTGGAGTTGCGGCTGGAACGCCAGCGCAGGATGGCGGAGCCCGGCGCTCCCGTGCTGTGGGCCCTGATCGACGAGGGCGTGCTGCACCGCCCGGTCGGCGGTCCCGCGGTGATGCGCGAGCAGTTGGAGTATCTGCTGGTGGTGCTGCGCCAGCCCGGTGTGCGGCTCCAGATCGCCTCCTGGTCGGCGAGCGCGGCGGCGACGCCCGGCTCCGCGGTCACGTATCTGCGGTTCGCCCAGGGCTTCTTGCCCGACGTGGTCTATCTGGAGCACATGACGAGCGCGATGTACCTGGACCGGCTGGAAGAGCTGGACAAGTACCGTGCCGCGCTCGATGAGTTGAGCGCGCTGGCGGCGACGCCGGTGGAGAGCCGCGTGCTGCTGGAAGAGGCGCTGAAGCGCTACAAGTAGAGCGGCCCCCGAGAACGACGCCGGCCCGCATCCCCCCTCGCCGGGGGTGCGGGCCGAAGCTCTGCCGTGGGCGTTGCTACACGCGGGCCACGCCGCCGTACTCGATCCATTCCTTGCTGGGCTGCTTGAGGCCGAGGTCGCTGTCGGGGCGCCAGGTGGAGACCTCCACCAGGCCCGGCTCGATGATCTCGTAGCCTTCGAGGAAACCGGCGAGGTCGCTGGGCTTGCGCACCTCACCCCAGTGGCCGCCGGTGGACTGGTCCATGAACTCGGTGACGAACCGGCGGGTCTCGGGGTCGTCGCTGACGAGCTGACAGACCACCAGGAAGCTTCCCTTGGGCAGCTTTTCGGCGACGCGCCGGACGACGCCCGCAGGGTCGTCGGTGTCGCGGATGCAGTGCAGCACCGACACGAAGAGCGCGGCGACCGGCTCGTTGAGGTCTATCAGCCGCGTCAGTTCTTCGTGCTGCCAGATGCTCTCGGTGTCGCGGAAGTCCGCCTGGATCACCGAGGTGTTCTCGTTCTGCTGGAGCAGCGCGCGGCCGTGGGCGAGCACGATCGGGTCGTTGTCGACGTACACCACGCGGGCGTCGGGGTTGATGCGCTGCACGATCTCGTGCACATTGTCCTGCGTCGGCAGACCGGAGCCGTGGTCCACGAACTGCTTGATGCCGTAGTCCTCCGCGAGCCTGCGCACCACCCGGCGCAGGAACTGACGGTTGTTCAGGGCCAGGATCTTCATGCTGGGGACCTGGAGGAGTAATTGCTCCGTGGCCTCGCGGTCGGCCGGGTAGTTGTCCTTCCCGTCCAGCAAGTAGTCGTACATGCGTGCCACAGCGGGCACCGTCACATCTATCTTGTCGGAAAGCGGTGCGTCCCGGTGCTCCATCGGGCCCCTCACGGTGGTTCGTTGATCGAAAGCTGCGGTGACGACTTCCATCCTAGGGAGACGTGATCGTCCGGTCGAGAGCGCAGACCAGGAGGTTGTGCCGGACGCGCGGCCCGGCTCCGGTCCGGCCGTCCTCGGGCCCGGCCCGGTTCCGGGGCCGCGCCGGTCCTAGCCCGCGGTCTCGGCGTCCACGGTGTTCCCGGTGGGCAGCGGCGGCTCGGCCTCCATCCGCTCGACCTCCTCGTCCGTCATCAGCCGGGAGCGCAGGAGGAAGCGGACGCCCTCGGGGGCCTCAAGCGAGAAGCCGCTGCCGCGGCCGGGCACGACGTCCACGGTGAGGTGGGTGTGGCTCCAGTACGCGTACTGGCTCGCGCTCATCCAGAACGGGGTGTCCCCGGCGACCCGGCCGAGCAGGACGTCCGCGCCGCCCACCCGGAACTCACCGCGCGGGTAGCACATCGGTGAGCTGCCGTCGCAGCAGCCGCCGGACTGATGGAACATCAGGGGGCCGTGCCGCCGGGCCAGTTGGTCGACCATCGCTTCGGCGGCCGGGGTCATTTCGACGCGCCCCACGGGACGTCCGGGCGAGGCGGGGCCGGGCAAGGCCGTGTCGGACCGTGCGGTATCGGACCTGGTGGCGTCCATCACGGGGCTCCCATCCGCCGACCGCCGGATGCGTCGGCGTTCTCGTACCAGCCTCCCGCCCGCGACGGCTTTCGTCCAGGGACGGGACCGCGCCCGGCGCCGGGCGTCAGACGGGCTGGTGGTGGGCGAGGAGCGCGTGCGGGTCCCCGGCGCCGTGGACGTGGGCGTGGGCACCGGCCGGTGCGTGGTCGATGTGGACGGTCGCGGCCCGCAGCCGCGGCACGGCGTGCAGCAGCGCGTGCTCGGCCCGCACGGCGACGGCGTGCGCCGCGACGACGCTGATGCCGGGGTCGACCACGACCGCGGCCTCGGCCCGCAGCGCGTGCTCGATCCACCGCATCCTGACCGGCCCGACCCCCTCCACCCCCGGCACCGCGCCGAGCGCCCGCTCGGCCCGGTCGACCAGCTCGGGGTCGACGGCGTCCATCAGCCGCCGGAACACCCCGCGCGCCGCGTCCCGCAGCACCGCCAGGATCGCCACGGTGATCAGCAGCCCCACGACCGGGTCCGCGAGGCGCCACCCCAGGGCCGTACCGGCGGCGCCCAGCAGGACCGCGAGGGAGGCGAACCCGTCGGTACGGGCGTGCAGGCCGTCGGCGACCAGGGCCGCGGAGCCGATGTCGCGCCCGACGCGGATCCGGTATCCGGCCACCCACTCGTTGCCCACGCATCCGGCCAGCGCCGCACCGGACACCGCCCACAGGTGGGTGACCGTACGCGGATCGAGCAGCCGGTCCACCGCCGTCCAGGCCGCGAAGGCGCTCGACGCGGCGATGGCCAGCAGGACGGCGACCCCGGCCAGATCCTCGGCCCGCCCGTAGCCGTACGTATAGCGGCGGTTGGCGGCCCGGCGCCCGAGGACGAAGGCGATGCCCAGCGGCGCCGCCGTCAGCGCGTCCGCCGCATTGTGCACGGTGTCGCCCAGCAGCGCCACCGACCCGGACGCCGCGACGATCAGCGCCTGGACGAGCGCGGTCGCGCCCAGCACCGCGAGCGACACCCACAGCGCCCGCATCCCGCGCGCCGACGACTCCAGCGCCGCGTCCACGCTGTCCGCCGCCTCGTGCGAATGGGGCCGCAGGAGATGTCCGAGCCGGTGCCGCAGCCGCGATCCGGGGTGCGTACGACCGCCCGTCGCGTGTGCGTGGCCGTGCGCCCGGTGATGGCCGTGGCCGTGGTCGTCGGCATGGTCGTGGTCGTGTGGGTGACCGGCGCCGTGCGCCTCGCCGTGGGTGTGCTCAGTCCCCGCCATGTCGGACACCGTGGCACACCGAACCCCTTGCGGCCACTCCCGAAATACCACCTATGACCAGCTGCGATGCCCTCGCAACAGCCCCGGCTGGGCGACAGGGGCCGCTCACAGGCTCAGCCGGTACGGAATCGTGCACACCACGACGTCGGTACGGGCTCTGAGCGCGGAGGCCAGCAGCAGGCCCCGCTGATTCTGGAGGATCTGGTAGCGCCGGTGGCGCGGCACCACCTCGGGGATGAGGACGGAGACGTGCTGCCCCTTGGCCACCTCGCGCTCGACGTAGGAGACGATCGGCTGCACCAGCGAACGGTGCGGGCTCTCCACGATGTCCAGCCGTACGCCCGGATTCCAGCGGTCCCAACTCTCCCGCAGGGCGCGGGCCTTGTCGGGGTCGCCCTGCACGGCGACGGCGACGACGGCGGTGCCGAGGTTGAGGGCCGCCGTCAGCGCCTGCTGGGTGAGCCTGCTGACCTCGCCGACCGGCACGATCACCAGGGACACGGTGCGCCGGACCGGCGGCGGGACCTCACCGAGCCCCAACTCCTTCCCGACCTCGGTGTAGTAGCGCTGGATACGGGCGAACAGCAGCATCAGCAGCGGCACGGTGACCACCACCACCCAGGCCCCGGCGAGGAATTTGTCGGCGAGCAGGACGGCGGCGGCGATCGCCGTCAGCACCGCGCCGAAGCCGTTGAGCGTCGCGCGCTGGCGCCAGCCGCGGGGACGCTCCCCGCGCCAGTGCCGTACGAGGCCGATCTGGCTGATGGTGAAGCCGATGAACACGCCGATCGCGAACAGCGGCAGCATGCGGTGGGTGTCGGCGTCCACGGCGATCAGCAGCAGCGCGGCGAGCAGCGCGAGGGCGCCCACGCCCCAGCGGTACACCGGGCGCTCCGTGCGCAGACCGAACAGGTGGGGCAGCCGGTGGTCGCGGGCCAGCAGGCTCATCAGGACCGGCAGCCCGCCGAAGCTGGTGTTGGCGGCCAGCGCCAGTGCCAGGGTGACGACGAGATTCGTCGCGTCGTACGGCCAGCCGGTCCCGAAGGAGCCCGCGGTGAGCTGCGCCAGGACGGTCACGTCGCCGCGCGGCGCCACATGGTCGCGGCGGATCAGCACCGCGAGCCCGACCAGCATCAGCGCGAGCAGGCCGCCCAGCATCAGCTCGGTGCGCTGCGCCCGCCTGACCCGCGGGTCGCGGAAGGCGGGCACCCCGTTGGCGATGGCCTCCACGCCGGTCAGCGAGGAGCAGCCGGCCGAGAACGCCTTCAGGAGCAGCAGCAGCCCCAACGACTCGGTGATGTGCACGGGTTGGGGAGTGCCGACGACGGCCACAGGGTGCGAGCGCACCAGGCCGAAGACGATGATCCCGAGGACGCTCGCGATGAACAGCGCCGTCGGCAGCATCAGCACCCGGGCGCTCTCGGCCACGCCCCGCAGATTCACGGCCGTGAGCACGGCGAGCCCGAGCAGACACACCGGCAGCAGATGCGGCGCGAGGGAGGGGTAGGAGGAGGCGAGGCTCGCGGCGCCCGCGGCGAGGCTGACGGCGACGGTGAGCACGTAGTCGACGACGAGGCTCGCGGCGGCGAGCAGACTGATGCCCTGCCCCAGGTCCTTCTTCGCCACCGCGTACGCGCCACCGCCGTCCGGGTGCACGGCGATGACCTGCCCGTACGAGACCACCAGCACCGCGAGCAGCCCGGCGATCACCAGCGTCACCGGCAGTGTCGCGCTGAGCGCCCCGGAACCGGCGGCGATCAGGACCAGCACGATCGCCTCGGGGCCGTACGCGACCGAGCTGAGCGCGTCCAGCGATAGTGCCGCCAGCCCTTCGATGCTGGTCAGGTGCTGCTTGTCCCCCTCGCCCGGCCGCAGGGGGACTCTCGGCCGCAGTTCGCGGCGGGCCAGACCGAAGGTCATCGGTACCTCGGGGTGCAGGGGACGACACGCGGGGACGCGTCATGCCCAGTCTGACGGACCGTCACCGGAGGACGGCTGAGGCGCGGCCGTGGACCCCCGCCCGGCCGTGGACCCCAGCGCGGCCGTCGCACCCCGGCCGGGTGTCGCTCGCTCCCGTGCGGCCCGTCAGTCGTGCGGCGGCGGGGGTCAGCGCTCCATCATGCGCATCTGGGCCTCGTTGTGGGTGTCTCCCGCGGCCGGGGGGAGGCTGCTGAGCCTGTCGAGCTGTTCCGCGCTGAGCCGGACGGCGTCGGCGGCGGAATTCTCCTCGACGCGGGTGACACGCCGGGTGCCGGGGATGGGCGCGATGTCGTCGCCCTGGGCCAGCAGCCAGGCAAGCGCGACCTGCGCCGGGGTGGCGTCGATCTCGGCGCCGACGGCGGCGACCTCGTCGGCCAGCCGCAGATTGTGCTGGAAGTTCTCCTTCGTGAACCGGGGGTTGTTGGCCCGGAAGTCGTCGGCGTCGAACTGGTCGGTGGAGCGGATCGCGCCGGTCAGGAAGCCGCGCCCGAGGGGTGAGAAGGGCACGAAGCCGATGTTCAGCTCGCGCAGCACCGGCAGCACGCGCGCCTCGGGGTCGCGGGTGAACAGGGAGTACTCCGACTGGACGGCCGTGACCGGGTGGACGGCGTGGGCGCGGCGGATGGTCTCCGGGCCGGCCTCGGACAGGCCGATGTGCCGGATCTTGCCCTCGGCGACCAGCTCGGCGAGCGCCCCGACGGTGTCCTCGATCGGCGTGCCGGGGTCGACCCGGTGCTGGTAGTACAGGTCGATGCGGTCGGTGCCCAGCCGGGTCAGCGAGCCCTCGACGGCGGCGCGGATGTTCGCGGGAGTGCTGTCCGCGCCCTGGCGGCCGGTGTGCGAGATCAGCCCGAACTTCGTGGCCAGCACGACCTCGTCGCGGCGGCCCCTCAGCGCGCGGCCGACGAGCGTTTCGTTGGTGTAGGGGCCGTAGACCTCGGCGGTGTCGATGAACGTGACGCCCAGTTCCAGGGCGCGGTGCAGTGTACGGACCGACTCCGTGTCGTCGGTTCCCGCGCCGGTGTAGGCGTGGGACATGCCCATCGCGCCCAGGCCGATCCGGGCAACGTCCAGGTCACGCAGGGTGATGTGCTTCATCGCTTCTTCTCTCCTGGCGGACGGCGGCGATCTTGTCCTGTCCGGCCAAGCCTGCCTCTTCCCGCCCGCCGACGACAGGCCGGGACAGGCGGAGGGCCGACAGCGGGGGTGTGACAGGGCCCCTGCCCGCCGTCCGGCCATCGCGGCGGCCGGGCGGCGGAGAGGGGCCGAGGTTCGGGTCAGGGCCGTTTGAAGGCTTCGGGGCCGCCCGCGCCGCAGGGGGCCAGACGGACGCCGGTGCCGTTGTCGACCTCGCTCAGGCACAGGGCCGCGTGAGCGGAGTAGACGGTGCTGCCGCGCAGCGAGAACTTCTGCGCGACGTTGCCGCTGCAATTCGCGACCTGGACGACCGTGCCGGGGGTGGTCCCGCCCCAGGCGGCGTCCATGCACAGGTCGTTGGCGCGGATGGTCCCGTCGGGGCTGATGTGCCACCGCTGGACGAGGCTGTCGTCGCACGCCGCGAGCGCCAGCGGGGTGCCGTCCGTACCCGCGCCCGCGGTGAGGCACTTGCCGGTCGCCGCGTTCTTCAGCGGAGCCCCCGGCGGCTTCGGCGCGTTGGCCGCCGACGCCGGTCCTGAGGCCGGCGCGGACGCGGGCGGTGCGGACGCGGGCGGCGCCGAGCCCGGCGCGGCACCGGACGGCGAGGCCGCCGACGGCGACGGACCGGCCGTGGTCGGCGCGGGCGCCGTCGTGGTGTCGGAGGCGTGCGCGACGGTGGTCGAGGGCGAGGAGGAGCCGTGCAGCGCGAGCCCGAGCCCGATCCCCGCGAGGCAGAGCACGGCGACCGACGCGACGACGACCCGGCCCCGGGTGACGACGGGTTTGGTCCGCGGGCCGGGCTCGGCGGGCCTCCCGGCCGTGCGGCCGACGGGAATGTCGTCGCCTTCCTGGAGCGGGGGCAACTCCGCGTCCGGGTCGAGCCGGTGCGCGACCCGCTCGTCCAGCAGCCCGGTGTCCACGACGCCGGCCGAGTCGATGGTGAAGCGCCAGCGGGGCTGATCGGTGCGGCCGGCGACGACGACCGTCCACCGGCCGTCCGGGTCGTCGGCCAGCCGCTGGAAGCGTTCGCGGTCCCGGCCGCCGGGCGAGCCGCCCAGCAGCAGCACCCCGCCCGCCTCGTCCTCCAGCGCCGCGTCGGTGTCGGCCGGGTCCTGCGGCTCGGCCGGCGCCCCCGCGCCGGGGACCGGTTTGAAGCCGACGCGGACCACGCGCACCTCGCGGGACCAGGGGCTGGCGGCCAGTTCGCGGGCCCAGTCGTGGGCCAGGGCCCGCGCCTGCCGGGCGTCGCCCTCCAGACCGATGAGCCCGCCGACCTCGCCGAGGTTGAGCAGCACGAAGCCCTTGCCGGTGTTGCCGAGCGGGACCAGCCGCGGATACGGCTCCGGCAGCGACTCCGCCACGCTCGCGCTCTGGAGCCAGCGCAACTGGGCGTGCCAGGTCCGCCCGTCCTGGTCCGCGGTCCACCCGGCCGGTGGCCGCTGGTCGGGCGTCCTGAGGTGGAACCAGACGGTCTCGGGCCCGACGACCACCACATGGGCCACCGGAACGGCGCGGTTCTCGCGGTCGCAGGCGGTGGCCAGGACGCGGATGACCCGGTCCACGGTCCACAGACCGTGATCGGCACGCGGCGCCGAACCCGGTCGCTGCCCGGACCTTCGCGACCGGCGCAGCCGGGCGCTCCAGTCGGTGCGGCGAGGAAGGCGATCGGCGGATCGGGACGGGGGTGTCACCTGTGTCTCCTTCACTCACGTCTTCACTCGCGTCCGCCCACGCCGTCAGCACGTTCACTCACGTCGTCACAGGGACGGTCGCGCCGCGCCCGCGGTGTGCCGCGCACGCTGTGTCCTGTGAACGGTGGTAGCCCGCCACGGGGGTGTCAACGCCGGGCGCGGGGCGGCGGCGCCCCCTTGGGCCCAGGGGCCCAAGGTCGCCCGCGAGCCCTGGACCAGGCATCGGAGCCGTTCCTAGCATCGACCGCGTCCGGGCCCGGCGTGCCGCCGCGTACCGGCAAGCCCGGCAACGTCAGAAGGGACGCACGATGACGAATCTGAACATCACGTATCAGGAGATGTCGGACAGCGCGAGCAAGATGCGCAACAACAAGGCCGACATCGACCAGAAGCTCACCGAGTGCAAGAACATCGTCGACAACCTCACCGGCTCGGGGTTCGTCACCGACCAGGCGTCCGGCAGGTTCGACGAGGTGCACACCGAATTCGTCACGTCGGCCAACCAGGCCATGGAGACGCTGGACCAGTTGTCGCAGTGGCTCGACAAGGCCGTGGACGCGATGCAGGACATGGACACCCAGCTCGCCAGCTCGCTCAACCAGAAGTAAGCGGGCCGCGGCCGGTCCACCGGCGCCGCCCGCACCCCGCGCCGGGCGTGCGGGCGTCCGATCCACGAGGGGGGAACCATGCCCATGATGATCACCATCGCCCGATCCCCCGACTGGTCGGCCGACGTCGCGGTGGACGCCGATCCCACCACCCCGCTCCGCGATGTCGTCAAGAATCTGCTGGACAGTCTCGACGGGTCGCGGCCCCCGGCGCTCGGTGGCCCGGCGGAGGCGGCGGTCTACCTCGCCGACCAGCCGCTCGACCTCTCGCTGCCCCTGGCCGGCAGCGGCATCCACGACGGCACCGTGCTCTGGCTCGACCGGCCGGGGCCGGTGGAGACCCCGCCCGTCGGCCTGGTGACCGTCCGGGCCGTCGCGGGCGCGGGCGCGGGACGGATCTGGTTCCTCGGCGCGGGCGAGTACCGCGTCGGATCGGGCGCCGACTGCCAGGTCGACGTGGGCGGCGGGCCGCCGGTGGCCGCCGTCGTCCGGATCTCCCTCGACGCCTCGGTACGGGTGCGCGCCGTCGGGCACTCCGCGCTGCTCGACCGCGTCGCCCTGCCCGACCACGACGTGACCTGGCCGGAGACGGCCCAACTCCTGGTCGGGGAGACCTTCCTGGAGGCGCACCCCCTGCTGCGCCCCGACGCCGTCGTCGAGCCCTCGCCCGACGGCGAGTACCTCGACTACAACCGCCCTCCCCGGCTGCTTCCCCCCGTGCAGCACACCGTGTTCCGGCTGCCGTCCCAGCCCAGGCCGCCCTCCCTGAACGCGCTGCCGTGGCTGACCGCGGCCCTGCCCGCCGTCCTCGGCAGCCTCATCGCGGTGATGTTCCACAACCCGATGTTCCTGATGATGGCGGCGATGTCGCCGGTCATGATGCTCGGGAGCTGGTTCACCGGACGGCGGCAGGGCCGGATCAGCCACCGCCGCCAAGTGGCCGAGTACGGAGCCCAGTTGGAGGCGACCGAGGCCGAGATCGCGACGGCGCTCGAACAGGAGCGCCGCGACCGCCGCGCCGCGAGCCCCGACCCCGCCGAGCTGCTCGTCATCGCCACCGGCCCGCGGTCGCGGCTCTGGGAACGCCGCCGCACCGACCCCGACCACCTGCTGGTCAGGGTGGGCATCGCCGACCTGCCCACGGCCATCGCCGTCGAGCAGGGCGACGGCACGCGGCGCGGCCGGGACCTGCGGGCGGCCCCCGACGTACCGGCCGCCTTCTCCATCGCGGAGGCCGGAGTCGTCGGCGTCGTGGGACCCGAGGGCTGGCCGCGGCACATGGCGCGCTGGCTGACCGGACAGCTCGCCGTCCTCCAGAGCCCCCGCGACGTGCAGTTGTACATCCTGACCGACCCGGCGGGCGAGTCCCTGTGGGAGTGGGCCGCCTGGCTGCCGCACTCCCGGCCGCTGCTGGGCCAGCAGGCCCTGTCCCTGATGGGCGCCGACGCCGAGACCCTCGGCCGCCGGGTCGCGGAACTGAGCGAACTCATCCACGTACGCCAGCAGGCCCGGCTCAACGCCGGGGTCGGCGCCGCGTTCGCGGATCCCGACGTCGTCGTGCTGATGGACGGCGCCCGGCGGCTGCGGGCGCTGCCCGGAGTGGTGGCGATCCTCCAGGAAGGCCCCGCGGTCGGCGTCTACAGCATCTGCGTGGACGCCGACGAGCGGACACTGCCCGAGGAGTGCGCGACCGTCGTCATCGGCGGCGGCTCGCGGCCGGCCACCCTGCGCAGACAGCGCGCCGCGCAGGTCGACGGCATCGTCTCCGACGAGGTCCCGGAGAGCTGGTACGCCTCGGCCGGACGCAGACTGGCGCCGCTGCGCGACGTCAGCGAGAACCAGGGCGACGCCGCCCTGCCCGCCTCCGCGCGGCTGCTGGAGATCCTGGGCCTCGAAGAGCCGACCCCCGCGGCGATCGCCGCCCGCTGGCGTTCCTCCGGCCGTGGCACCAAGGCCGTCGTCGGCTACTCGCTCAACGGGCCGTTCGCCCTGGACCTGGTCAACCACGGCCCGCACGGACTCGTGGCGGGCACCACGGGCTCGGGCAAGTCCGAGTTCCTGCAGAGCCTGGTGGCCTCGCTGGCCGTCGCCAACCGCCCGGACGCCATGACCTTCGTCCTGGTCGACTACAAGGGCGGCGCCGCGTTCAAGGACTGCGTCGACCTGCCCCACACCGTCGGCCTGGTGACCGACCTCGACCCGCACCTCGTCGAGCGGGCCCTGACCTCGCTGAGCGCCGAACTCACCCACCGCGAGCACCAGTTGGCGGCGGCGGGCGCCAAGGACTTGGAGGACTACCTCGATTACGCGGGCCGCAGGCCGGAACTGCCCCCCATTCCCCGACTGGTCATCGTCATCGACGAGTTCGCCTCGATGGCGCGTGAACTGCCCGACTTCGTCACCGGCCTGGTCAACATCGCCCAGCGCGGGCGCTCTCTCGGCATCCACCTGATCCTGGCGACGCAGCGCCCGTCCGGCGTGGTGTCGGCGGAGATCCGCGCCAACACCAACCTGCGGGTCGCCCTGCGGGTGACCGACGCGGGGGAGAGCACCGACGTCATCGACGCCCGGGAGGCCGCGGCCATCACGACGGCCACGCCCGGACGGGCGTACGCGCGGCTCGGGCACAGCTCGCTGATCCCGTTCCAGACCGGCCGGGTCGGGGGCCGCCGTCCCATGGCCGACAGGACCGCCGCGACGGCCGCGCCCTTCCTGCGCCCGGTCTCCTGGCTCGACCTCGGCCTGCCCGCGCCCCAGCGTCCGCGCACCGTCGCCGAGACCGACGAGGTGACCGACCTGTCGGTCCTGGTGTCGGCCATCGGCCAGGCCAACGCCATGCTGGGCATCGCCGCGCAGCGCCGCCCGTGGCTGCCGCCGCTGCCGCTGTCCGCGGTGGTCGACCTGACGGCCGACCCGGTCCGCGGCTCCCGGCAGGACCCGTCCTTCTCGTGGGCCATCCAGGACCTGCCGATGCGGCAGCGCCAGGAGACGGTGACGGTGGACCTGGCCACCTTCGGCCACCTGCACATCGTCGGCGCGCCCCGCTCGGGCCGCTCCATGGCGCTGCGCACCTTCGCCGCCGCGGCGGCCAGCCAGTCCACCGTCGCCGACCTGCACCTGTACGGGCTCGACTGCGGCAACGGCGCCCTGCTGCCGCTCACCCGGCTGCCGCACTGCGGCGCGGTGGTGCAGCGCTCGGAGACCGACCGCGCCGCCCGGCTGCTCAGGCGGCTGCACGCCGAGGTGCAGAACCGTCAACGACTCCTCGGCGAGGGCGGGTTCGCCGATGTGACCGAGCAGCGCGCGGCCCGGCCCGAGGCCGAACGGCTGCCGCACATCGTGCTGCTGCTCGACCGCTGGGAGGGGTTCATGGGCACCCTCAGCGAGTACGACAGCGGGTCGCTGACCAATCTGATCCAGACCCTGCACCGGGAAGGCGCGAGCGCCGGGGTGCACCTGGTCATCGCGGGCGACCACATGCTGCTGAGCGGCCGGATGAGTTCGCTGTGCGACGACAAGCTGGTGCTGCGGCTCTCCGACCGCAGCGACATGGGCCTGGCGGGGCTGAACTCGCGGAAGATCCCGGAGAATCTGCCGCCGGGCCGCGGCTACCGTGCGCCCAGCGCGATCGAGACCCAGGTCGGGCTGGTGGCGGACGACCCGGCGGGCCCCGCGCAGGCCGCCGCCGTGCACGCGCTGGCGGCCCGGCTCACCGAGCGCGAGGCGGGAGTCCCCAAATCGGCCCGCCCCAACCGGATCGCGGTGCTGCCCACCCAGCTCTCCTTCGACCAGGCGTGGGAGATGGTGGAGGAGACGCCGAAGCCCATGTGGGCGCTGGTGGGCGTCGCGGGCGACGACCTGGAGCCCGTCGGCGCCGACCTGATGGGCGATCAGCCGACCTTCCTGGTCGCGGGACCGTCCAGGTCGGGGCGGAGCACCGCGCTGACCGTCATGACCGAGTCGCTGCTGCGCGGCGGCGTCGAGATCGTCATCGGCGCACCCATGAACTCACCGCTGCGGGCCTTCGAGGGCAGGACCGGGGTGCGCGGTGTCATCACCGCGGACGCCCCCACCGAGCAGCAGTTCTCCGATCTGCTGAACCCCGGTGACGGGCCCGTCGTCCTCGTGGTCGACGACGCCGAGACCTGGCGCGACCTGCCGTGCCGCGACTGGCTGAAGGCGTTCGTGAAGAAGGCGTCGGGAAGCAGGCGGGGCGTGGTCCTCGGCGGGGACGTCGCCTCGGTGGCGATGGGCTTCTCCGGCTGGCAGTCCGAGGTCAAGCGCAACCGGCGCGGCGTCCTGCTGTCGCCGCCCACCTTGAACGACGGCGACCTGGTGGGGGTGCGGCTGTCCCGCTCCCAGCTCGCCGCCAGGGTCGTACCGGGCGCCGCCCTGGTGCACCTGGGCAGCGGCAGCCTGCTGCCCGCCCAGATCCCGCTGCCGCCGGCCGCCGGCGAGCCCGCACGCGACAACTCCGCACACGACAACAGGGAGCAGTGATGGCGGACCTCGTGGTGAAGGACCTCCAGAGCCTCGCGAGCGACCTCAGCGAGCTGATCGGTCAGTTCGAGGGAGCGCTGGACTTCCAGAACGACGACAAGGGCCTGTGGGGTCAGCTCAACGCCAACCTGTCGATGGGCGACTTCGCCGACAACTGGACCGTGCACCGTGACGCGATGGTCAAGTCCATGAAGAGCCTGCGCGACAAGGTCAACAAGGTCGACGAGGCGTGGGCGCAGGCGGACCAGCAGTTGCTGGACTCGTTCGAGGACGGCTGAGCCGATGACTGGGTCCACGGCTGGTTCCACGGCGGGGCCCGCGACTGGGTCCATGGCCGGGCCCGCGGCCGGGCCCACGGCTGGGTTTACGGCTGAGCGCCAGGACGGCTGACGAGCGTCACAAGGAGAACCGCATGTCCATCAGAAACCTCGACTGGTCGCCACTGGACCGGCACTCGGACCCGATCCACACCGACCTCGACGTGGTGAGCGGCGCGCAGACGCGCTACCAGCACATCGCCGACACCATCGACGACGCGATCACCAAGCTCCAGCGGATCGTCGACACCGACAGCGACAGCCTGGCGGGCCAGTACGTGGAGGGCCTGAGGTCCGAGGCGACCAGCGTCAAGGACAGCCTCACCAAGGCCGCGGTGCGCTACCACGACGTCGCCGCGGAGATCAAGAAGTACGAGCCCGACCTCGAACAGGGGCTGAACGAGACGGCCGCCGCGCGCACCGACGCCGAAGATGCCAAGAACGACCAGACCAAGGCGCACGCCATGCCCGACCCGCAGAAGCAGTCGGACGGCACCACCACCCCCGAGGAGCAGCAGAAGGGCTCCGACAAGGACAAGGCGACCGCCGACGCGGACGGGAAGCTGGCGGCGGCCAAGACGCGGCTGACCAACGCGATGGACGCGCTGAACGTCGCGGGCAAGCGCTTCGGCGACGCGGTCAACTGCAAGAAGTACGACGACGGCCTGACCGACTCCTGGAAGGACAAGCTCGACGCCGTCATGGCCAAGATCAGCCAGATCTTCGCCATCATCGGCATGATCCTCGGAGTCCTCGCGATCCTCATCCCCGGCGTGAACGCGCTGATCATCGCGGGAGTGGTGGCAGGCGCGATCACCCTGGTCGCCAACATCGTGCTGTACGCGCACGGCAAGGGCAGCCTGGTCGACGTGATCCTCGGGGCGGTCGGTCTCGGTCTCGCGGGCATCGGCGCCATCGCCTCGCTGGCCGCCAAGGGCCTGGCCAACGCGGCCAAGACGCTCGGCCAGCTGGCCGGCCGGCCCCGCCCGGTGACGACCAACCCCCCGCAACTGCACTGGGGTCCGGGCGCGCCGATCGAGCTGACCCCGATGGGGCCCGCGGCGGGCGCGGGCACCCGCACCGGGCCGAGCGTGATCGGCGGGGTGAACACCGTGCCCGGCGACTTCGTCATGCCGATCAACCCGGCCACCGGCTGGACGAACATGTCGGACTGGTTCAACAACCCCGCCACCAACTGGCTGTTGGGCAAATTCGGGGCCATCACCCCCGAACTGGGCTTCTGGGAGTCGGCGGGACTTCAGTTCAAGGGCGCCGGCGCGATGTGGGGAAAGCTGTTCACCGATCCGCTGAACTTCGCCAAGGACTGGGCAGGTGTCATCGGCGGTCTGAGCGGCTTCCGCGACCTGTCGGCCGTCATGGCGGCCATCGGCGGCAAGATCTCCCCGCTCTGGTACGTCTGGGGCGGCCTCAACGGCGCCTTCGGCATGGGCGGTCTGATCTACACCGGCGGACGCCTGGTCGGCTGGATTCCCGCGGTCAACCCGCCCGGTGTGGCCGCCTCATGACCAGGGGAGACGACATGAGCGACGACCTGGCCGCGCCGGACGGACTGCCCTGGCACTGGGAATGGGTGCCCGACGTCCGGCCGGACGACGAGGAGTACGCGGCCTGGACCGCGCACATCGTGGCGCTCTTCGCCGACTGGACGTCCGAGGGCCTGGACGCGGCGCGGCTGGCCTGGCCCGCCGAGGCGGGCGTCGAATTCCCCTTCACGTCCGACATGGTGGGGCAGGGCGCCGCCGCATGGCTGCTGCACCGGGCGGGCCAACTGCCCGCGTGGTCCCGGCTCGCCTGGGGCGCGGCGTTCGTGCAGGGCAGCGCGCGCTGGGCGCCGGTCCCGGTGGTGGTGGAATTCCGCCGCCCCCGGGAGGAGGACCCCAACTACCTGATGGAGGTCGTCGGCGCCTCCGGCCGCGACGGCGACGCACGACAGCCGACGATCGACTACGTGACGACCCCGATCGGTGACGGAGTGCAGGTCTTCGCCCTCGGACGGACCCCGGAGGGCGCGGCGTTCGGACGCGCCGAAGCCGCGATGCGCCTGGACGTGCCGCCGGTCGGCGGCGCCGCGAGCGTCAGCTCCGACGTCGTACTGACCACGGTCGTCTTCGAGATGGGGCTGATGGCGCTGATCAGCGCGGGCGTCGAGCAGTTGATGCAGCAGATCGCCCACGACTGCGCGCCCCCGGCCGACGGGGGCCCGGCCAGGCTCGGGTTCGCCACCACCACCGAGGGGAGCCAGCGGTGATCGACTTCGAACTCGTCCTGCCCGACGGCTGGGTGCAGATTCCGACCACGCCCGACACGACCGCGCTGCGCCGCAGGACCGTCGACGCGGTGATCCGCCACCATGTGCCGGACTCGCTGCCGCGCGACTCGGCGGGCCCGTGGCGGCGGATGCTGCGCAGGGAGCTGACGGAGGCGACGGAGGAGGCCGCGCGGCAGAACGCCCGCTCGGTGCTGCTCCCGCTCCAGGAGTTCAGCGGCGTCCGGCTGCCCGGATCGATGCTGGTGACGGTCCTGGAGAGCCAGGACGAGACCGAGGACCCGGAGAAGCTGCTGGCCTCCCTCCTCGCCGACGCCGGGGCCGACGGCACCTATCTGGAGATCGGCGGAGCCCCGGCGGTACGGGTCGCCTCGGTGGTGGACAGCAGCCGGGTCGGCCGCAAGGCGCCGTCCTGGCGGGTCTCGTACTACGTCTCGAACCCCGACGCGCCCGGCACCTGGGGGCTGCTGACCTTCACCGTGCTGACCGACGGCGACATCGACGCGGAACCCGTACAGGCCGTCGTGCTGCTCTTCGACATGATCGTCACGACTCTGCGCTGGGCGAACCGCGTCGACGTCCCCACCCAGGACGAGGTGCTGGCCCAACTGGCCGAGATGGACCGGCCCGCACCGGATCAGCAGCCGACCGGCTCGTCGGCCTCCGCGCGGAGCGAGCCGTCGGCCGACGCCTCCGGCGCGTGAACCGAACGCGAAGAAAGTATGAAGCGGCCCCGGCCACGCTGGTCGTATGACAGTCGTCGCCACTTCCGCGCCGATCAGCCCGACCCGGGTGCGGATCGCCATCGTGAGCCCGGACATCCTCGCCCAGATCCGCCAGGTCTTCGCCCGTAAGAACCTCGACGTGGAATTCCTGCGGATGCCCTACGTCGAGGTCGCCGTCGCCCCCGCCGCCGCGCCCGCGGTCCCGCGGGCCGAACAGGACCCGCGCCGGCTGTGCGCGGAGTACCGGCTGAGCGCGGTCGCGGTGGAGAGCCTGCCGCCCGCGGGGCAACCGGCCCTGGAGGTACGGCCGCACGCGCCCGCGGCCCCCGAGGACACCGCCCCCGAGGACACGGCCCCGGCCCTGTCCCGCCGTCAGCACGAAGTGATGGCCCTGGTCTCCCGAGGCGCGCGCAACGCCGAGATCGCCGCGCGCCTGCACGTGAGCGAGAAGACCGTGAAGAACCACATCAACCGGATCTTCAGGTCGCTGGGTGCCGAGAGCCGGGTCGAGGCGGTGCTGATCTGGCAGCGGGGACAGCGCGGACCGTGGGACGGTACCGACCGGCGCGCGGTCCTGGCTGCTCGGCCGGAGCTTCCTGCGGTCCCGCGTCCAGAGCGCGCAGGAACTCCGTGACGTCGCCGACCTCCTCCGCGCCCAGCTCCCTCAGGCGCGACAGCGCCCGGTCCGCGAGGGCGCGGGCGGAGTCCGGTTCCGCCCTGGCCCGCTTCACCTTGGCGAGACCGAACAGCGTCAGCGCCTCGTGGTAGTGGTCGCCGCTCGACTCGCACAGCGTCAACGCCTCCTGGAAGTACCGCAGCGCCTTCTCGTCGTGGGCGAGCCCGTACTCGGCGCCGCCCAGATTGATCAGGATGTTGGCCTCCAGCAGGACGTTCCCGCAGCGCCGTGACACCGCGAGGCCGAAGGTGCCGTACCAGAGCGAGTCCTCGAACTCGCCCAGCTCGGCGTGGAGTTCGCACAGCACGTCCAGGCAGCCCGCCTCGTAGTACTCGTGGCCGCTGTGGCGGGCCAGGTCCAGGGCCTGACTGGCGTAGGACAGCGCGGCCCGGTACTCCTTGGCCTCACGGAGCGTGGACGCCAGATTCCCCAGCAGGCTGGTGCGCAGGACGTCGTCGCCCAGGTCCTCCAACAGCCGCAGACCGCGCCGCTGTTCGTGCACCGCGGCCTCGTTGTCCCCCAACCGGGAGTAGGCCACGCCCAGATGGTTGAGCAGCACCGCCTGGGCCCGCCGGTCCTCGACCATCTCGGTGCTGCGCACCCCGAGCCGCAGCACCTCGACCCAGTCCTTGGTCTGCCCGGCCGCGTAGAAGTAGTCGAAGAGCAGATAGGCCAACTGCCACGCCTCGTCGTGGCAGCCGATGCGCTGCGCGGTGCGCAGGAGCGGGGAGATGTTGTCCCACTCCTGCACGCACCAGGTCACCAACTCCTTCTGGTCCGCGAAGCGCAGCGGCGCGTGCGGGGCCACCGGGTCGAGGGTGAAGGGGAGTTTGACCGCGTTGGACTTGTAGTCCTGTGTGAGGGTCCGCACATACCAGTGCAGCACCCTGCGCAGCGCCCCCTTGCGGGACTCGGCGCTCTCGCCGTCGCCGGAGACCTCCTCGGCGTAGATACGGGTCAGGTCGTGCATCCAGTAGCCGTTGCCGGTGGTCTCCATCAGGTGCTGCGCGGCGAGATTGCGCAGCGCGGCGGCGGCCACCGGCGCCGGGACGTCCAGCAGCGCGGTGGCCGCCTCCGCGCGGATGCTCACCCCGGGGAACAGCCCCAGCGTGCGGAAGGCGTGCGCCGCCCGCGCGTCCAGCCGGGCGTAGGACCAGGAGAGCACGCCGCGCACCGAGTACAACTCGTCGTCCGGGATCTGGAGCGCGTCGAGCCGGTACCGCACGTCCTCCAACTCGGCCGCCAGGTCGGCGATCCGTACCTGGGACGACCCGGAGGTCACCTGCTCCGAGGCGATCCGCAGGGCCAGCGGCAGGCGGTCGCACAGCTCGGCCAGCCGCCGGGCCGCGGGCAGTTCGGCGCCGACCCGCGCGTCCCCGATCGAGGTGCGCAGCATGCTCAGCGACTCGTCGGCGGTGAGCGGGGAGAGCGTCTCGCGGTGCGCCGAGTACCGCACCGCGAGGCCGCTGAGCCGGTTGCGGCTGGTCACGACGACGAAGGAGGGGCCGTCGCCCGGCAGCAGGTCCTCGACCTGGTCGGCCGACTCGGCGTTGTCCAGCACGATGAGCATGCGCTTGTCCCGGACGATGCTGCGCCACAGCGCGACCCGCTCCTCCTGGTCGGTCGGGACCGTCCCCGCGTGCGAGGAGGCGAGCAGGTGGTGCAAGGCGTCGGCGGGGGAGCGGGCCGGGCGCTTGGGGTCGAAGCCGCGCAGGTTCACATACAACTGGCCGTCCGGGTACGCGTCGGCCAGCAGGTGGGCGCACCGCACCGCCAGCGCGGTCTTGCCCACGCCCCCGACCCCGACGACCATCACGATCCGCGGCGGCGCGGCCTCGCCCCCGCCGTCGGGCGCGGCGTCCCGCGCCGCGTCCAGCACCCGGCGCACCGCGTCCTCCCGGCCGATGAAGTCGGCGACCTCGCGCGGCAGTTGAGCGGGGCGCACCGGGGCCGCGGTGGGAGCGGGGGCGGCGGGCGCGGTGTCCGCACCGGCGCTGTCGGCCAGCAACGACGCGTACAGCGCCCGCAGTTCGGCCGACGGGTCGATGCCCAGATCCTCGGCGAGGAGCTTGCGCAGATCGTGATAGCGGGCGAGCGCGTCGGCGGTCCTGCCGCTGCGGCTCAGGGCCGTGATCAGCAGGGCGCGCAGCCGCTCGTCGTAGGGATGGTCGGCCACGTGGAGCGCCAACCGGTCGGCCGCGGCCGCGGGTTGGGCCAGTTCCAGAAGCAGTTCGGCGTGCTCCACCACCAGCCGTAACCGAAGGTCGGCCGCCCAGGCGCGGTGCTCCGCGCCGAACGGTCCCGGCAGACCGCCGAGCGCCGTGCCCGAGCGCCACAGGGCCAGCGCCTCCTCGAAGACGGCTACCGCGGCGGCCGGTTCCCGCCCGGAGGCCAGGGACCTGGCCCGCGCCGCCAGCCGCTCGGCCACCGTGACGTCGAGGCCGTTGGGGTCGAGCAGCAGCGAGTAGCCCGCCGCCGAACTGGTCAGCGGCTCACCGAGACCGTCCAGCGCCCGGCGCAGACCGGACACGTAGGTGTGCAGGCTGCCGACGGCCGTGGTCGGGGGCGACTCGCCCCACACCCCGTCGATCAGACGGTCGCGCGAGACGACCGCGTTGCCGCTCAGCGCGAGGACGGCGAAGACCGCGCGCTGCTTCGGCGGGCCGAGAGCGAGTTCCCGTCCCGCCGCGTACGCGCGCAGCGGCCCGAGCGTCTCAACCCTCAGACGACCGTTGTCCATCACGGAACTCCCAGGAGGCGGTGCCCCGGCCCCGCACGGCACGCGCGCGGTTCCACGACTGCGATTCACGTCGTGGTTTCCTCCGCGTCGCATCGTCGCAACCGCACTATAGGCCGCGCCAACACCGTCCGACAGCCCGCACTCCGGCAGCACTGACGCCCCAGGCGTCCCACCGGGCGCGCCGGTGCGCGGGCCGCGGCGGACGCGCGCCCGGCGGTGGCCGAAACGTCATGGAAACCGGGGGTTGACGTGGTCGTGAGCCCGCTCTAACGTTCAGGCAGTTTATTTATCCAGTAAAGAAAGAGTGCGAATGAACGGGTCGTCGGGCGAGGATCTCACCAGCACCGCCGTGCTGGCACTGCTGGGCAGGGCAGGGCCGATGTCGCGGGCCGCGCTCGCGCGGGACCTCGGGATGAGTCCGGCGACGCTGACCCAGGTGACGCGGCGGCTGCTGACGCAAGGAGTGATCGAAGAGCTCGACCGGCAGGAGCCCTCCCGGGGCGGCCGTCGCGGTCGGCTGATCGGTCTGGTCGGCAGCGCCGGCCGGGCGCTGGGCGTCAAGGTGGCCGTCGACCACGTCGCGCTGGTCGACATGCGGCTGGACGGACGGGTCACCGAGACCATGACGGTCCCCTTCGACGCCACGGCGCTGGAGGCGGTGCCCGCGATCGCCGAACTCCTGCGTCCGTTCACCGAGTCCGCGCAGGGGGTGCCCCCGCTGCTGGGGATAGGAGTGGGCGTGCCGGGCACCGTCGACCGCCCGGACAGCGGGGTCGTGGACGCGGCGATGCTGAACTGGGAGAACGTGCCGCTCGGCACCATGCTCGGCGCCTCCTTGGGGCTCGCCGTCCTGGTGGAGAACGACGTCAACGCCCTGGGCAGCGGTGAGCGCCTGTACGGGCGGGGACGCAGTCTCAACGACTTCCTGGTGGTCACCATCGGCCGCGGCATCGGCCTGGCCGTCGTCGCGGGCGGCCATGTCTACCGGGGCGCCCACGGGGGCGCCGGAGACTTCGGCCACGTCCCGGTCGATCCGGACGGGCCGCCGTGCACCTGCGGGAATCGCGGCTGCCTGGAAGCCCTGATCAGCGATGACGTCCTGCTCCGTACGGCGCGCTCGGCCGGCATCCTCGGCGAGGGCGCCACGCCCGCCGACCTCGCGGACCTCGCGAACGGCTCGGACGGCGCCAACGGTGCGGACGGCTCGGACGGTGCGGACGGCGCCAACGACTCGGGCGGCGCCGATGACCGTACGGCGACGGCGCGTCGCATCCTGCGCGAGGCCGGACAGCTCCTGGGCCGCCAACTGGCGGGACTCGCCACGCTCCTGGACCCACAGGAGATCGTGGTCATGGGGGAGGGGACCCGCTCCTGGCCCTGGTGGGAACCGGGTGTCCGGGAGGCGTTCGAACGCCACGCCCCCCGCCGCGCCCGGGAACTGGCGATCACCGTCGAGCCGTACACGGACACCATCTGGGCGCAGGGCGCCGCCGCCCTGGTGCTCGCCGCGTCCCTGGACGGCGGCGTCGGCAGCGTCGATCCGCGCCGACGGATCCACGGGCTCGGCGGCGCGGCGGTCGAACGGAGCGCCAGATGACCATCGGCCCCCTTTCCGTACGCCCTGGCCGGGGACCGGTGTCCGCCCCGGCGTCCGTCCCGGCGGCCGCCGCCGCCCGACGGCGGAAGTGGCGCAACCGCGGCGCGGTGGTGTTCTTTCTGGCACCGAGCGCCGTCCCGCTGCTGCTGTTCACCTTCGCGCCGATGGTCTCCTCGCTGTGGATCAGCCTCCACTCCTGGGACCTGATCTCCCCGATGCGCTGGGTCGGATTCGCCAACTACCGCCACCTGCTGGGCGACGGCGACACCCGGGTCGCGTTCCTGCACACCGTGTACTTCATCGCCGGCTACCTCCCGCTGGTGTACGTGGGCGGCCTGGTCCTGGCGCTCGCCCTCAACCGCCGCATGCGGGGCCGCGGCGTCCTGCGGTCGGTCTACTTCCTGCCGGTCATCACCAGTTGGGTGATGGTCTCGCTGACCTGGAAGTGGATCCTCAGCCCCGACGGGGGACTGCTCAACCGGGTCCTGGGCGGCGTGGGCCTGCCCACCCCCGACTGGTGGGCCTCACCGACCTGGGCGCTGCCTTCGGTGATCCTCGCCTCGGCGTGGAAGGACCTCGGCTTCGTCATGGTCATCCTGCTGGCAGGGCTCCAGGCGATCCCGCGGGAGCTGTACGAAGCGGCCACCATCGACGGAGCGAACGCCTGGCAGCGGTTCCGGCGCATCACGCTTCCGCTGCTCTCGCCCTCCACCTACTTCGTCGTCCTCATCTCCCTGATCAACGGCTTCCAGGTGTTCGACCAGGTCTTCGTGATGACCGGCGGCGGCCCCGCCGGGTCCTCGCGCACCGTCGTCGAGGAGGTCTACGACCTGTCCTTCCGGTACGGGCAGGTCGGCGGCGGCTCGGCCCTGTCCTGGCTGCTCTTCGCCGTGATGATGGCCGTCACCGCGGTCATGACCCGAGTCCAGCGGCGGTGGGTGACCCATGCCTGAACTGACCACGACCCCCGCCCGACAGCCCGTGCCCGCGGCGGACCTCCCTCGCGTCCCGCCGTCCCGTACCGCGGACCGGGGCCCGCGCACGAGCACCCGCCGACGGCTGCGGGCCGCCGGCGTGACCGCCCTGGTCGTCCTCGGGGCGGCCGGAATGCTCTTCCCGTTCCTGTGGGTGCTGATCACCTCGCTGCAACCGCACGGCAGCGGGATCTCCGCCCCTTCCCTGATACCCGACACCGTCAGCGCGGACGGCTACCGCAGCCTCTTCCGCGCGATGCCCTTCACCCGGGTCGCCGTCAACAGCCTCTGCCTGGCCCTGGTCTCGACGGTCGTGCAGCTGATTACCAGCTCCATGGCCGCGTACGCCTTCTCCCGGCTGCGCTTCCGCGGCAGGGGCCTGGTCTTCGCCCTCTACCTCGCCACCATGATGATCCCGCTCCAGGTCCTGATCGTCCCGCTCTTCGCGGAGATGAAGGCCCTGAATCTGGTCGACACCTACTTCGCCCTGCTCGCCCCGACCCTCGCCTCGGGCTTCGGAGTCTTCCTGCTGCGCCAGGCCATGGACGCCGTACCCCGCGAACTGGACGAGGCGGCCCGGCTGGACGGCGCGGGACACCTGCGGATCTTCGGCTCTGTGGTGCTGCCGCTGGTACGCCCGTCGCTCGCGACCTTCTCCGTCTTCGCCTTCATGGCCAGCTGGAACAGCCTCCTGTGGCCGCTGGTCATCATCCGCTCGCCGGAGTTCAAGACCCTCCCGCTGGCACTGGCCGACCTCCAGGGCCAGTTCGGCACCCAGTGGAACGTGGTGATGGCCGGATCGGTCCTCAGCACCCTCCCGATCATGGCCATCTACCTCTTCGCCCAGAAGCACGTGGTCCAGAGCGTCGCCCAGTCGGGCCTGAAGTAGCCGGCCGCCCGAGCGGCCCCGCCCCCCGGCGCACCTCCCGAACACCCTCCCACTCGCCACCACCCCGAGGAATCCGCCATGCGCACCCGCCACATCACCCTCGCCACCGGTCTCGCGGCACTGGCCCTGACCAGCGCCTGCTCCCAGGGCTCCGCCACCAGAACGACCTCGGACAACGGTGTGACCACCGTCCGCTACATGACGTTCTCCTCCGCCCCCGACCACACCAAGGACCTCGACACGATCGTCGCCGCGTTCGAGAAGCAGAACCCCACCGTCAAGATCCAGGTCCAGGCCGTCCCCTACGCCAACTACGCCACGACGCTCCAGACCTCGATCGCCGGCGGCACCGCGCCCGACACCTTCGAACTCGACCAGCAGAGCCTGGTCACCTACGCCTCCTCCGGCGCCCTGCTCGACCTGACGGACCCCGCCGCCGAGGAACCGGCCTACAAGGCGTCGGCGTACGCCCCGGCCAACCTCGAAGCGGCACAGTACAAGGGCAAGCAGTACGCGCTGCCGGAGTCCTTCTCCACCGTGGTCCTCATCTACAACAAGGACCTCTTCGCCAAGGCCGGCGTCCCCGTCCCCACCGCGGACTGGACCTGGAAGGACGAGCAGGCCGCCGCGCTCAAGCTCACCGACCGCGCCAAGGGCGTATGGGGCGACTACCAGCCCATCAGCTTCAACGAGTTCACCAAGGCCCTCGACCAGGCGGGCGGCTCCTTCTTCTCCGCCGACGGCGCGAGAGCGACCTTCGACAGCCCACAGGGCGTCACCGCGGCGAGATGGCTGATCGGCAAGAACAACCGGACGATGCCCGACGCCGCGAAGAGCGCGAGCACCCCCGACTTCGACACCAACCTCTTCAAGGCCGGCAAGCTCGCCATGTGGCACAACGGCAACTGGCAGTTCAGCGCTCTGAAGGACGTCCCCTTCGGCTGGGACGTGGCCGTCGAACCCGGTGACACCCACAAGGCCAGCGCGGTCTTCCAGAACTCCGTCGCCGTCTCCAAGGCCACCGCGCACTCCGGCGCGGCCTTCAAGTGGCTGAACTACCTGACCACGTCCGACATCACCGCGAAGACCCGCGTCGACTCCTCCTGGGAGCTCCCGCCGCTGTCCGACACCGGCAAGGTCGCCGGATACCTCACCGCGGGCAAGCCGGCCAACCGCCAGGCCGTCTTCGACTCCCTGAAGAACCAGGCCGCCTCGCCCGTCATCGCCAAGCAGCAGCAGATGCAGGACATCATCAACAACGCCCTCACCAACGCCGCCGCCGGCCGGACCGACGTCGCCAAGGCGCTGTCGCAGGCGGCCGCGCAGGTCACCGCCCTGCTGAAGTGAGACTTCGGGCGCCCGCGGGAGACCTGACGCTCACGCGGGCGCCCGACCCCCCCGCTTCCCGCACCCCTCCGCCACACCCGGCGACACCCGTATCGCCCGCTTAGGAGACACCAGCCTTGTCCACCTCCACGACGCAGTCACCCGGCCACGCGCGCCTCGCCCGCCGCAGCCTGGAGGTGATCACCGCCCACCAGGCGGCCTCCGGGGCGTACCCGGCCTGCCCCGGCTACGAGGTCTACCGCTACTCCTGGTTCCGCGACGGCTCGTTCGTCGCGGAGGCAGCCTCACGGTACGGCGCGACCGGTTCCGCCGACGCCTTCCACCGGTGGTGCGCCAACGTGATCACGGACCGCGCCTCCCGTATCGAGCGGATCATCGCCGTACGGGCGGCGGGAGGACAGCCAGCCGAGGCCGATCTGCTGCCCACCCGGTACACCCTGGACGGCGCGGACACCGGGGACGTCGGCTGGTGGGACTTCCAGACCGACGGCTACGGCACCTGGCTGTGGGCGCTCACCGAGCACCTGCGCCGGCACGGCGGCGACCCCGCCCCCTACCGCGAGGCGATCCGCCTCACCGTCGGCTACCTCGCCGCGACCTGGGACCTGCCCTGCTACGACTGGTGGGAGGAGTCCAAGGAGCACCGGCACGGGGCCACGCTCGGCGCCATCCGCGGCGGCCTCGCGGCAGTCGGCGCGGCAGGGCTCGACACGGCGGGGCGCTGCGGACCCACGGTCACCCGGATCGACGCCCTCGTCCGCGAACAGGGCCTGTACGGCGGCGGCCTGGCGAAGTGGCTGGGCGGGGCGGCGGTGGACGCGAGCCTGCTGGCCTGCCTGACCCCGTTCGGCTCCGTGGACCCGGCGGGACCGGTCGCGCGCGCGACGCTCGCCGCGATCGAGCGCGACCTGGTGGAGCCCGAAGGCGGCGTGCACCGCTACCTCCAGGACGTCTTCTACGGCGGCGGCCAGTGGCCCGTGCTCGCCGGGCTGCTCGGGTGGCACTACGCACGCGTCGGCCGTACCGGCGACGCCCTGCGCGAGCTGGAGTGGATCGCCTCGCGGTCCACCGCCGACGGACTGCTGCCGGAACAGGCCCCGGGCGTACGCCTGCTGGCGCCGGAACACCTCGCGGAGTGGGAGGAGCGGTGGGGGCCGAACGCCACCCCGCTGCTCTGGTCCCACGCCATGTACCTCATCCTCGCCCATGAACTCGGAGTCTCCGTATGATCCGCCACCGTCCGCACGGCTCGGGCCACCCCTACGAGCCGACCGACGACCAGCGCGTGCCCGTGATCCCGTCGGCGGGTGAGCCGTTCGAGGTACGCGCCTCCACCGGAGCCGATGTCGAGGCCGTGGTGTGCGAGTGGGACGCCGGTGACGGCGTCACCGCGCTGACCGCCGCCGTCGAAGGCCGGACCGACCCGGCCGGTGACAACGGCGGAGACTCGGACAGTCACCTCGCGGCGGCCGCGAGCGGGCGCGGCGACCGTACCCGCTGGGTCGTCCGCCCCGCCCCGCTCGCCGAGGGCACGGCCGCCCGCTACCGCTTCGTGGCCAGGCACCGCGACGGCCGCACCCGTGCCACGTCCTGGCACACCGTCGCCCCCGCGGTGTGGCGCGAGGGGGCCGCGCTGCTGCGGGTCACCGCGGACACCGGCCGACTGGTCGAGGGGTCCGCCTCCCGCCTGGTGGCCGCCGACGGCACGGTGCTGCGGGTCCGCTTCGCGCTGCGGCTGGCGCCCGACGCGCATGTGGTCGGCTTCGGCGAGCGCTACAACGCCGTCGACCAACGCGGACACACCCTGGACGCCCAGGTCTTCGAGCAGTACAAGGGACAGGGCTTCACCACCCGTACGTACCTGCCCATGCCGTTCGCGATGGTGCTCGGCGGGGACGGCGCGGACAACTGGGCCTTCCACGTCCGCACTTCGCGGCGCACCTGGTACGACATCGCGGCGAGCGACCCGGACCTGCTGTGGATCGAGGCGCAGACCCCGCCGGACGGCGCGGTCGAGACGGTCTGCTTCGGCGGCGCGCCCCACGAGTTGCTGTCCGCCTTCCTGGACGAGGCCGGACGTCCCGAGGAACTGCCCGACTGGGTCTTCCGCTTGTGGGCCAGCGGCAACGAATGGAACACCCAGCAAAGGGTGATGGCCGAGATGGACCGCCACCGCGACGAGGACATCCCGGTCGGAGCGCTGGTCATCGAGGCGTGGAGCGACGAGGCGACCTTCACCGCCTTCCGGGACGCGCGGTACCCGGTCACGGAGGACGGCGCTCCGCACCGCCTGGCCGACTTCACCTTCCCGCCGGACGGCGCCTGGCCCGACCCCAAGGGCATGGTCGACGAGCTGCACAGCCGCGACATCAAGGTGCTGCTCTGGCAGATCCCGCTGATGAAGACGCGCCCGGCGCCGCGCGGCCAGGCCGCCGCCGACGCCCGCGCGATGATCGAGCACGGGTACACCGTCATGGAGGAGGGCGGCACGCGGCCCTACCGCAACAGGGGCTGGTGGTTCCCCCAGGCGCTGATGCCGGACCTGACCCACCCCAAGGCACGCCAGTGGTGGCTCGCCAAGCGCCGCTATCTGGTGGAGGAGGTCGGCGTCGACGGCTTCAAGACGGACGGCGGCGAACACGCCTGGGGCGACGACCTGCGGTACGACGACGGCACGACAGGCGCGCTGACCAACAATCTGTTCACCGTCGAATACCCGCGCGCGTACGGCGAGTTGCTGCGGGAGTGCGGCAAGGCGCCGGTCACCTTCAGCCGTGCCGGGTTCACCGGCTCGCAGAACGCGGGCGTCTTCTGGGCGGGCGACGAGGACTCCACCTGGGACGCCTACCGGCACTCCCTCACCGCCGGCATCACCGCCTCGGCCTGCGGCATCGTCTACTGGGGCTGGGACATCGCCGGGTTCTCCGGGGACGTCCCGGACGCCGAGCTGTACGTCAGGGCCCTCGCGGCGTCCTGCTTCATGCCGATCATGCAGTACCACTCGGAGTACAACCACCACCGGCTGCCGCTGCGCGACCGTACGCCGTGGAACATCGCGGACCGCTCCGGCGACCCGCGCGTGCTGGAGATCTCCCGGACGTACACGCACCTGCGCGAGCGGCTGGTGCCGTACCTGGCGCAGGAGACCCGCACCGGTCTGGCACAGGGGAAGCCGCTGATGCGCGGGCTGTTCTTCGACGATCCCCGGGACCGGCGCATCTGGGACTTCCCCGACCAGTTCCGGCTCGGCTCCGCGCTCCTGGTCGCCCCGGTCACTGAGCCGGGCGCCACCGGCCGTGAGGTCTATCTGCCGCACGGCGACTGGGTCGACGTCTGGACCGGGCGGACCCACACCGGCGGCCGGGTCGTCGAACGGGCCGCGCCGCTGGACCTCATCCCCGTGTACGCGACCGCCGACCGATGGGCCGATCTGGAACCGGTCTTCACGACCGGCGGCTGACCGACGCCGCAGAACGGTGGCGCACCCGACGCCTGCCCCGACGCCTGCCCCGGCTCCGGTTGAGCGGCGTCGGGGCGGCGTCGGGGCGGTGCCCTCCGTCTCATCCGAGCGTCCGCGGCCGTCCCACGATCGCGCGCACCGTCTCCGTCGGCACCTTCGGCTCGCGCTCCGCCGTGAGCAGGCCGTTGGTCTCCTGGAGGGTGTCGGTCAACTGGGTGTAGCAGAAGCCGGCCAGGCCGGAGTCGACGGCGGCGGTCACCAGGGCGTCGAGGCGCGCGGTGAAGTCCTCCTCGGTGGCCACCGTGTCGTACCCGAACCAGTTCTCGCCGTCGGCCGGTTCGAAGGTGGCGCCGCCGAATTCGCTCAGCACCACCGGCTGGCCCTGGTGGCGTACGCCCTCCAGGGTGAGCCGCTTGCTCGCAGGCCACCGCTCGGTGAACGCGCCCTGGCGCAGGGCCGCGTGGCCGTAGCGGTCGGCCAGGACCGAGGCGTGCTGGGTGTAGTCGTGGACGCCCCAGATGTCGGCCGCCGACAGCTCCCAGCCGTCGTTGGAGACGGCGGGCCGGGTCGGGTCGAGCGCCTTGGTCAGGTGGTACAGCGCGTCCATGAAGTGCCGCTGCTCCGGCACCAGCGCCGGATTCGGCACCGACCAGGACTCGTTGACCGGGACCCAGGCGACGATCGCGGGATGGCTGAGGTCCCGGCGGATCGCCTCGGTCCACTCGTGCGCCACCCGCTCCACGGTCGGCGCGCCGAACACGTAGGCCGACGGCATCTCCTCCCAGAGCAGCAGGCCGAGCCGGTCGGCCCAGTACAGGAACCGCGGGTCCTCGATCTTCTGGTGGATCCGCAGCCCGTTGAGCCCCAGTTCCTTGGCGAGTTCCACGTCCCGGCGCAGCGCCTCCCCGGGCGCGGCGAGGTGGGACTCGGGCCAGTAGCCCTGCTGGAGCGCCATGCGCAGGAAGTACGGCCGGTGGTTGAGCAAAAAGACGCCGTCGTCCCAGCCGAGGTCGCGCAGGCCCAGGTAGGAGGAGACCTGGTCGAGGCGGGCCCCGTCGGCGGGGTCGGTGACCGTCACGGCGGCGTCCACCAGGTGCGGCTTCTCCGGGCGCCACAGCAGGTCGTCGAGGTCCTGGCCGTGCCGCAGCGCGGGGACGGAGATGTCGAAGGCGGTCTCCTGGCCCTCGGTCCGGATCCGCTGCTCGGCCAGCACCCGCTCGCCGACGGTGAGGCGGACCGTGAGGTCGCGCGGGCCGCGCGGCCAGCGGCTGAGGCGGACCCGGCAGCCGACCCGGGCGTGGGCGACGTCGGGCAGCCAGTGCAGGACGGTGACGTGCTCCTCGGGGACCTCTTCGAGCCACACCGGCTGCCAGATCCCGGTGGTGCGCTCGTACCAGATGACGTGCGGGTCGCGCCGCCAGTCCTGCTTGCCCCGTGGCTGCGCCGCGTCCAGCGGCTGGTCCTCCGCGCGGACCACGAGCACATGCTCGCCGTCGCCGTCGAGAACGTCCGTCAGGTCGCAGGTGAACCCGGTGTGCCCGCCCTCGTGCCGCCCTGCAGGCCGCCCGTCCAGCCACACCTCGGCGCGGTAGTCCACCGCGCCGAAGTGCAGCAGCAGGCGGCCGGAGGCGGGCCGGCGCAGATCGAGGGAGCGGCGGTACCAGACCACCGGGTGGTGGCCGGTGTCGTGGACGCCGGACGCCTTGGACTCGGGCGGGTACGGGACGGTGATCGTCGTGGTGAAGGGCTCGGTGACCGCCGGGTCCATCCAGCGCTCGGCGCGCCCGGTGTCGGCGTCGTCGTGGGCGAAGAGCCAGGGGCCGCACAGGTCGTGCCAGTCGGGGTCGCGGACCAGTTGCGGCCGGGGGTGACCGGCCGCGTCGAGGTGTGTGAGGGGCATGGGGGAGTGCTCCGGAGGTGAGTCTTGACGGATGGCGGGACGCGGGCGGCGGCCGGGAGCGCCGGTCAGCGGTCGTACGGGTCGGCGGGGCGCCGCAGGTCCACGGCGGTCGCGGCGAACGCCAACGGGCCGGGCAGCAGCGGCAGGAGGACGGGCATGGCCCACAGCAGCAGCGCCGCCAGGACGACGGCTCCGGCCAGCAGGGCGGTGCCGCGCGGGTCGGCCAGGGAACGCGCCAGGGCCTCGCGGCCCGAGAGCCGGTGCGGTCCGTCCAGGGCGACCGCGCGCAGGCCGACGGCCGCCGCGCCGAGGGCGAGCAGCATCAGGACCGGCGCCATGAGGGCCGCGCCGGGCAGCCCGGAGCGCAGCAGTTCCTCGTCGAGCAGGAACAGCACGGCGAACGCGGGCGGCACCAGGCCCTTGAGCAGCGCGGGCAGGGTCAGTCGGGCTCGTACCTCGGCCAGCAGGTCGCCGAGCCGGACCTGCACGCCGTTCGCCGCGGTCCGGCGGAATACGGCGCAGGCGGCGGAGAGCGCCGCCGGTGCGGTGACCACCGGCAGGCAGGCCACGGCGGTGACCACGCCCACCAGCAGCATGTCGGCGAAGAGGGTGAAGCCGGAGCCGAACACCTCGCCCGGCTCGCGGTGGGCCCGGCGAGAAACGACGGGTGGGTGACTCATCGGTCCTCCTCAGCTCTTCAGTCCCGAGGTGGCCATGCCCTGCACCAAATAGCGCTGGAACACGAGGAAGAACAGCACGATGGGCAGCACGGAGATCACCGACATGGCGAACATGGGCCCGTAGGCGGAGGTGCTCGACTGGTCGACGAAGCTCCGCAGCGCCAGCGTGATGGTGGCCTTCTCCGGCGAGAGCAGGTAGATCATCTGGGCGAAGAAGTCGTTCCAGGACCAGATGAACGAGAAGATCGCGGTGGTGATCAGCGCGGGCCGGCTCAGCGGCAGGACGATGTGGAAGAACGAGCGGAACGGGCCGCAGCCGTCGATCCTGGCCGCTTCCTCCAGGTCCCTGGGCAGATTGCGCATGAACTGCACGATGAGGAAGACGAAGAACGCGTCCACCGCGAGGAATTTGGGCAGGATGAGCGGCCAGTAGGTGTTCATCATGCCGAGCTTGTTGAAGATGATGTACTGCGGGATCAGCACCACGTGCTGCGGCAGCATCAGCGTGGCCACGGTGAAGGCGAACATCGGGCCGCGCATCCGGAACCGCAGCCGCGCGAAGGCGTACGCGGCCAGCGAGCAGGACGTCACCGTGCCGATCACCGAACCGAGGCCGATCAGCATGCTGTTGCCGAGCAGCCGGGTCACCGAGACGCCCGAGACACCGTCGAGCGCGGTGGTGTAGTTGCTCCACTCGAAGTGCCGGGGCCACAGGTCGACGCTGGTCACCACCTCGTCGGCGGGCTTGACGGACGTCACCAGCAGCCAGAGCAGCGGGTAGAGCAGGGCGAGCAGCGCGATCAGGGCGACCGTGTGGGGCAGCCGGCGGCGCAGGGTCAGATTCATCGTTCCGCCTCGTCCGCGTAGAACACCCAGGACCGGGAGGTCTTGAACAGCACCGCGGTGACGGCCGCGATGGCGAGCAGCATCAGCCAGGCCATGGCCGAGGCGTAGCCCATGTGCGAGGCGGTGAAGCCGCGCTCGTACAGATAGAGCGTGTAGAAGAGCGTCGAGTCGGCCGGTCCGCCGTTGCCGCCGCTGACGACGAAGGCGGGCGTGAAGACCTGGAAGGACTGGATCACTTCGAGCACCAGGTTGAAGAAGACCACCGGCGAGAGCATCGGCACCGTGACGGACACGAACTGCCGCCAGGCGCCCGCCCCGTCGAGCGCCGCCGCCTCGTACAGCTCCGGCGAGATCTGCTGGAGACCGGCCAGGAAGATGACCATGGGGGCGCCGAACTGCCAGACCGTCAGCAGCACCACGACGTAGGTCGCCAGATGCGGATTGCCGACCCAGCCGCCGATGTGGATGCCGAGGGTGCCGAGGACGTTGTCGATCGTGCCGCCGTCGTTGAACAGCGCCCGGAACACCAGCGCGATCGACATGCTCGCGCCGAGCAGGGACGGGGCGTAGAACGCCGACCGGTAGAAGCCCCGGCCCCGGCTGCTGAGCCGCTTGAGCAGCATCGCGGCGCCCAGCGCGAGGGCCAGCTTGAGCGGGACGGCGATCACCACGTACTTCAGGGTGGTCAGGACCGACCGCCAGAACCGCGGGTCGGCGGTCAGCATCTCCGAGTAGTTGCGCAGGCCCACCCAGTGCGGGGTGGAGAGCATGTCGTAACTGGTGAAGGAGAGATAGAGGGAGACCGCCATCGGCACCAGGGTCACCGCGACCGCGCCGATCATCCACGGGGTGAGGAACACATACGCGGGCCAGCGCGCCTCCCGGCCGCGGCGGGTGCGCCGGTCCGGTCCCGGCGTGTCCTCGGCCCGCCCGGCGGCCTCGGCCGCCTCGATCCGCGCGACGCTCATGACTCCAACTCCTGCTTCGCCTGGACGACCAGCTCATGGGCCGCCTTCGCGGGCGACGCCAGGCCGAACTCCACCCGCTGGTACTCGCGGACGAAGGCGCTCTGGATCGCGACGTCACCTTTGGGAGGCGCGGACGGCGGCGGCCGCACGCCGTACTTCTGCATCACCTCGTCGAACTGCCAGACCTTCAACTCCGGTCCTGTCAGCTTGCTGTTCACCTCGGCGGCGATCTTCCGATTGGGCGGCTGGGAGCGGGTGACGCCCAGAATGTCGCCCGCCTGCGGGTCGTTGAGGAGGAAGTTCATCAACTGGGCCGCTTCCTGCGGGTGTTTCGAGTGGGCGCCGATGCCGATCAGCATCGTCGGCTTGAAGTACGACCCCGCCTTGCCGTCGATGGTGGGCACCGGCGCGAAGCGCATCGCGTGCCCGGTCGGGCTGGTGAAGCCGGTGAAGGTCGCGTCCCAGGAGTAGTCCATGGCGTCCAGACCGCGGCTGAAGGCGCTGATGCCCGTTGCGTCGGCCTGCGCGCTGTCCTTGGCCGAGACCACCGCCCCCGCCTTCTGGAGTTCGTGGAAGAAGGTCCAGAAGTCGGCGAGGTCCTTCTCGGTGTAGCCGAGCTCGGTGGGGCTCGCGTAGAGCTGCTTGCCGTGGCTGCGCAACCAGTCCTCGAAGACGTCCTCGTTGCTCCCGCCGTCGTTGCCGCCCGCCACGGTCCGCCCGTCGGGGGACTTCAGCTTCAGCCCGGCGATCCTCGCACTGGCGTCGGCCCAGTCCTGCCAGGTCCACGAGGGCTGCGGCGCCGGGACACCGGCGGTGTCGAAGACGTCGGCGTCGTAGACGTAACCGGTGATCCCGCGGCCCATCGGCAGCGCGTACTGCTTTCCCGCCAGGTAGCCGGTGCGCACCAAGGACGTGTCCATCTCGGCGGTGTCGAGGGTGCCGTCCTTGACGTACCGGTCCAGGGGGAGCAGCGCGCCGCCGGTGGAGAACTGGGAGATCTGGCGGTAGTCGAGCTGCGCCAGGTCCGGTATCCCGCCGCCCGCGGCCTGGGTGGACAGCCGCTGCTTGTAGGAGCCGAAGTCGGCGTTGGACATCTGGACGCTGATGTCCGGGTGCGCCTTCTCGAACAGGCGCACCGCCTTCTCGGTACGGGCCTGGCGTTCGTCGTTGCCCCACCAGGAGAAGGTGAGGGTGAGGTGACCGCCCGAGGCGCCGGAGGCGCCGCAGGAGGTGAGCGCGGCCAGCAGAACGGTGCTGCAACCGGCGGCGACCGCCGTGGCGACCGCTCGGCGGCGGAGGAACCGACGCCGGCCGCTTCGGGGCTCGGGCATGGTGGCCTTTCCGGGGTGGGTGGGTGGGTGGGTGGAGCGGTGGCACGAGGCGCCCGCCGCCGCACGGGGGCTGGGAACGGCGACGGGCCGTTCGGCTCACCCGTCGTGGGCGGACGCCGAGGGGCGGGGACGGGCCGTTCGGCTCACCCGTCGTGGTAGACGTCGAGACGGCCGCACATCCCGAACCGTCCGGTCGCGGCGGGTCCGCTCGCGTGGGTACGGGCGTCGGCCAGATGGCGCGCGTCGCCGTCACCGAGAGCGGCCAACTGGTCGTGCGTGGCGGTCACCGCCGCGTGGGCGCCCTCGCGCCAGCGCCGCTCCCAGTCGGCCAGGCGTGGCCGCACCAGCTCGGCCGCCGCGCGGTGGAAGGCGGCCAGCGGCTCCGGATCATCCGCGGCGAGCGCGTCGCGCAGATCGAGGAAACGGCGGGTGGCGAGGTCACGGCGGGCCCGCGCCGCGCCGACCAGCTCCCGCTCGCTCCCGCTCGTCGGCAGCCGGACCGCCGCCGCGTACACCTCGGGGTCGGTCAGCCGGTCGGGGGGCAGGGTGAGGACGGCGTCGCCCGCCTCGGGGAGTCCGCCGTTCTGCATCACGACGGTGATCCGCAGCCCGCCGTCGTTGACCAGCCGGTGGATGGTGCCGGGGGTGAACCAGGCCACGGTGCCCGCGCGCAGCGGGGTCTCCTCGAAACCGGAGGCGGTCAGGGTCTGCACGGCGCCCTCGCCGTCGGTCACCACGTACCCCTCGCTGCACGTCAGATGGAGGTGCGGGGTGCCGCCGCCCGGCCTGCCGTCCACGGTCGGCCAGTCGTAGACGCTCAGCCGGGAGACCGCGACCGCCCCGGGGAACCCGTCGTAGCCCGCCGTCACCACGGGTGCCGCTCCAGATGGGCGGTGACCGCCGCACGGTCCCAGGCGCCGTCGGCGACATGGACGCGGTACGTACGGTCCAGGACCTCGCCGGGGGCCAGGACCAGCTCCTCGTGGAAGGCGAAGGACGGGGCGACCGCGGCGAACGGGTCGGTGCGCACGAACCAGTGCGCGGGGTGGGTGCCCTTCTCGCCCGCGTGGTCGTTGCCCGGCGCGTGCTCGAAGACGACGGTGGCGTGTCCGTCGCGTCCGTCGTGCTCGCCGCTGTAGGCGAGCCAGGGCGCCTGCTCACCCATGAGGTCGCGCTCGGCGCTGTCGCCGTCCGCGGTGAAGGCGTGCCCGTCGCGGAAGGCGCGCGGCCCGCGCCAGAACAGCCCGGTGTAACCGGCGTCGGGCCGCCCGGCGGTGGTGGGGCTGCCGAACCGCAACGGCTCGGCGCGCCGGTTGGTGACGGCCGAGGACCAGGTCAGGGTCCAACCGCCCTCCTCGGCGGTGACCTCGATCCTGCGGTCCTCCTCGGCCCAGAGCGAGCCGTCGTACGGGTGCCAGGTCAGGCGCTCGGCGATCACCACGCCGTCGGGACCCGCCGACACCTCGTCGAAGCCGACGTGCGCCATCGAGCCGATCCGCTCGGGCAGCGCCACGTACCCCTCGCCGTGCACATACGTGTTGCCGCCCCACAGATTCTGACCCGACAGGTGCGAGGCGGTGAGCTGGAGGCCCTTGTGCCAACGGTGGTCGTTCGGGCGGTAGTCGGTGACCAGACCACCGCCGAGGGTGCGGATCGGGTGGAGGTACGGCTTCGGCGCCTCCCAGGCGGCCTCCGGGCGGTACACGTAGGCGAACAGCTCGGTACCGGTGGCCCGGTGGGTCACGGTGATCCGGTCGTCGTGGACGTGGGTCAGCGACAGCGTCATGCGGCCTGCTCCTCCTCGCGGGCGCCGACCGGCAGCCGGTCGGGTTCACCGCCGTGCATGGCGGCGTAGAACGGGTCGTCGGGGCCGATCTCGCCCGCCCGGACGGTGGCGTCGGTGAAGGCGGACTTGTAGAGCGCGGCGGTGAACTCCACGATCCCGCGGCCGCCTTCGCCGCCGGTCGGGTGCGGGGTTCCGGCCCGGATGTCGGCGACGAGGGCGCGTAGTTGGGCCAGGTGGGAGCTGGGTTCGTCGGGGCCGAAGTCGTTCCAGGCCCGTGCCGTCCGCGCCGGGACGCCGGGGGCCGGGGTGATCCGCCAGTCGGCGTTGCGGTAGCCGTAGAGATGGGTGAGCTCGACGGTCGCCAGCTCGCAGTCGATCCGTATCCGGCTGACCTCGTCGGGGCTGAGCACGCTGTTGACGACGGTGGCGACCGCGCCGCTCGCGAACCGGACCTGGGCGGTGGAGACGTCCTCGGTCTGCACGTCGTGCACCAGCCGGGCGGCCATCGCGCGGATCTCCCGCCACGGGCCCAGCAGGTCGAGCAGCAGGTCGTTCTGGTGGATGCCGTGCCCCATGGCGGGACCGCCGCCCTCGGTGTCCCAACGGCCGCGCCACGGCACGGTGTAGTAGTCCGCGCCCCGGTACCAGGTGGTCTGGCAGTGCGCGACCAGCGGCCGTCCGAAGGCCCCCTCGCGCAGCAGCTCGCGGACGTGGCGGGCGCCGGAGCCGAACCGGTGCTGGAAGACGAAGGCCGCGGTCGGGGCGCCGGGGCCCCGCTCGGCGGCGGCCGTCACCGCGTCGTAGTCGGAGAGCGAGGGGCACGGCGGCTTCTCGCACCACACATGGGCACCGGTCCGCAGCGCGGCGACGGCCTGCTCCCGGTGGAGCGAGGGCGGCGTGCAGAGGACGACCAGGTCGGGGCGTACCTCGCCGAGCATGGTGTCGAGGTCGGTGAAGGCGCCCGGCACGGAGAACTCCTCGGCGGCGGCGCGGGCCGCCTCCTCGGCGACGTCGACCACGGCGACGATCTCCACCGAGCCCTCCGCCGCCACAGCGGCGAGCGCGGGCAGGTGACTTCCTCGGGCGATGGATCCGGTGCCCACCACGGCGGTGCGCAGCGGGAGATTCGGGCGGTGCGGGGACATGCGGGCCCTCTCGTGAGGCTGGCGTACGTCACGGGCGGTGGCGCGGGAACGGGCTGTCCGGCCGCCGCTCGACCGCCGGGGGCGCGACGGCGGTCCGCCACGCGCCCACGGCGTCCGGGCGCACGGAGACCCCCGGCAGGGTCGGCCAGTGGTTCCTTCGCCCGGCTGTTCCAACGTTGTAACCAGTGTGTGTCCTGGCGGTCAACCCTTTAGGCGCGGACGACTGCCGCCTGCACGTGTCTGCGGGACGCTCTGCGTTGAACTGCCCTACAATGAGGCGTCTCCGAGAAAGGCGGGTACGTGACAGCAGTGCGGCTCAAGGACGTCGCCGATCGCGCGGGCGTCTCAGTCAAGACTGTTTCCAACGTTGTACGCGGAATGTCGAGAGTGGCCCCCGCCACCCGAGAGCGCGTCATGGTCGCGGTGAGCGAACTGGGGTACCGTCCGAACCCGTCGGCGGTACGGCTGCGCACCGGCCGCAGCGGGCTGATCGCTCTGGCGGTGCCGTTCCTGGCCACGCCCTACTTCGCCGAACTCGCCCACCACGTCAGGACCGAGGCGTCCCGGATCGGTCTCACCGTCCTGATCGAGGAGACGCTGGGCGACCCCCGCGAGGAGCTGCGGCTGGCCACCGGGCTCGGCGCGGCCCTGCTCGACGGCGTGATCCTCTCCCCGCTCCGGGTGCCCTTCGACCAACTCGCCGCCACCACGGCCGGTTTCCCGCTGGTGCTGCTGGGCGAGCGCGAGGACGGCCGGGAGCAACTCCACGCCGACCACGTCCTGATCGACAATGTGGCCGCCGCCCGTGAGGCCGCCGCCCACCTGGTCTCGCTCGGCCGGACCCGGCTCGCCGTCGTCGGCGTGGACCGGCAGGGCTCGGCGACCAGCAGGCAGCGCCTGGAGGGCTTCCAACTCGCCCTGCACGCGGCGGGTCTGTCCTTCGACCCCCGACTCGCGCCGCAGGTCGAGGAGTTCGACCGGCGCAGCGGGCTGCGGGCGGGCCGCGCGCTGGCCGCCCTGCCCGCCGGGAGCCGCCCGGACGCGGTGTTCTGCTTCAACGACATGCTGGCCGTCGGCGCGATCCGGGCCTTCCACGAGGCCGGTCTCGCCGTGCCCGGGGACATCGCCGTCGCCGGCGTCGACGGCAGCGAGGAGGGCCGTTACGCCACTCCCTCGCTGACGACGGTGGTGCCCGACAAAGCGGCCATCGCCTCGCTGGCCGTCACGTCACTGGCCGGCCGGATCGGCGCGGCGACCCCGCCGGGGCACGCGGTGCACGTGGCCCCGTACCGGCTGGAGGTGGGGGAGTCCACGACGGGGGTGCGGCGTCCGGTGGCCGACTGACCGGCGGTGGCGCGCGGGCCGGTCGTGTCCGGGGGCGCCGTGCGGTTTTCTCCGGGGCGCGGGTCGGCGTGCTCCGGGGCGCGGGCCGGTCTGCTCCGGGGCGCGGCTCCTCAGACCGCGGACGCGAGCGCGACGACGGTGCCGGTCGTCCTGGCCTCCTCCGCGGCCCACACCACGCGGTGGCTGGCCAGACTCGCCGCCGCGTCGGACTTCAGGACGCCGCCGTCTCCGGTGGCGACCGCCTCCAGGAAGGCGTCCATCAGCGCCTCGTCACCCCCGCCGTGACCGTCCGCGGCCGAGGCGCCCGCGGTGGTGCTGGTGTCCACGACGCCCTCCTCGCCGGTACGGAAGTCGACCGTCCTGATGGTGACGCCGTCGCCGTCGAGATAGCCGTGGGTGCCCAGCAGCCGGGTCCTGCGGTGCTCCTGCGGGGTGAAGGCGCTCATCGTGAACGAGCAGGTGGCGCCGTCGTCGAACTCCATCGAGACCACCTGGTGGTCGACGACGTCGTTGTCGCACGCGTAGACGCAGCGCCCGTAAGGACCGGTGCGCAGCGCCTGAAGGACACCGGCCTCGGTGTGGTCCTCGGTGACCGCGGACAGCGGCCAGTAGCGCCGCTCGGGGTCCGCCAGACAGTCCAGGTACAGGCGCTTGGCCGAGTACGGGCAGGTGCTCTCGATCGGGCAGTCGGTGCAGCGCGCGGCGGCGCCCGCGGGGGCGGCCTCGGCCCGGAAGTGGGTGAGACTGCCGAAAGAGCTGACCCGGCGCGGCGAGCGGCCGAAGAGGTAGACCAGCCAGTCGATGTCGTGGCACGACTTGGTGAGCAGCATCGGCGCCGAGGTGTCCGAGCGCCGCCAGTTGCCCCGGACGAACGAGTGCGCCTGGTGCCACCAGCCGACCGGCTCCAGGTGCTGGACGCTGACCAGTCGGCCGATCGCGCCCTCGTCCAGCATCCGCTTGAGCGTCTGCGTGTACGGGGTGTACCGCAGGACATGGCAGACGGCGAGCATGATCTTGTTCCGCTCGGCCGCCTCGGCGATCTCCGCGGACTCGGCCTCGGTGGTGGCCATCGGCTTCTCCAGGAGCACGTGATAGCCGAGGTCCGCCAGCGCGACGGCCGGTTCGGTGTGCTGTCTGTCCTGGGTGGCCACGATCGCGGCGTCGGCGAGCCGTCCCGCCGCCGCCAGTTCCGACCAGTCGGCGTACACCCGGTCCTGCGGGACGGCGAACTCCTCGGCCGCGGCGGCGCGCCGCACCGGATCGGGTTCGGCCAGTGCCACCACCCGCCCTGTGCCGGTGACCTGCGCGTGGCGTGCGTAGGTCTGTCCGCGCAGCCCGGCGCCGACGAGAGCTAGAGTCACCCGAGACATAGGATCCTTTCCTATTTATCATGGACTCTCTCATTATTAAGCGCGCAGCAACCAAACTCAAGGGGACGTCGTGACCGAGACTCCGAGCGGCGGCGACCTCTCCCGGCTCCGGCAGCTCAACTCCCTCGCCGTGCTGGGGGAGCTGAGGTCCGCACCGGCGATGACCCTGACCGAGCTGTCCCGGCGGACCGGGCTGTCGCGCGCCTCCACGGAGGACGTGGTGCGCGAGTTGCTGGACAACGGCTGGCTGGCCGAGGTGCCCGCCGCGGCCGGGATGGTGGGCCGGCCCGCCCGGCGGTTCCGGTTCCGCGCCGACGCGGGCCGTGTGCTCGGGGTGGACATCGGCGGCCACAAGATCCTGGCGCTGGTGGCGGACCTGGACGGAACAGTGCTGCACAGCGCCCGGGTCGCGGTGGCGCCGGCCATGGGCCGCAAGGAGCGCCTGGCCGCGCTGGACGGCGCGGTGGCAGGAGCGCTCGCGGGCGGCGGTCTGACCACCGGCGACCTGTGGGCGACGGGCGTGGCCACCACCGGACTGGTGGACGGCGCGGGCAGGGTGATGCTCTCCGAGGCGCTGCCGGAGTGGACCGGCGTGGACGTCGGAGCGCATCTGCGCCGCCTGGTCGGCGGCCCGGCGCTGGTCGAGAACGACAGCAAGCTGGCCGCGCTGGCCGAGTCGTGGTGCGGGGCGGCGCGTTACGCCAAGGACGTGGTGGTGATCCTCGCCGGTCTGCGGACCGGCGCCGGGCTGATCATCGACGGCAAGCTGCACCGCGGCTTCGGCAACGCGGCCGGAGAGATCGGAGCACTGCCCGCCTCGGGCTGGATCAGGGCGCAGGAGCACCTGCGCGCGTGGCCGCCGCAGGCCGGTCCCGCGCCGGAGCGGACCGGGCCGTCGGGGCAGGGGCAGGGGCGGGGCGCGGGAGCGCACGCGGACACAGCGGTTGACCAGGAGGCCGCGGCCGAGGCGGTGTTCGAGGCGGCGCGCGCGGGCGACCGCAAGGCGGCGGCGGTGGTGCGGCGCTATGTGCGGGACGTGGCCGTCGGGACGGCGGCGCTGGTGCTGACCCTGGACCCGGAACTGGTCGTGATCGGCGGCGGTTTCTCCCGGTCGGCCGACCTGATCGCGGAGCCGCTGCGGCGCGAGCTGGACCGCTGGTGCATCCGCACGCCCGAGGTGCGGATCTCCGAGTTCGGCGACGAGGGGGTGGCGCTGGGCGCGCTGCGGCTGGCCCTCGACCACGTGGACCGGCAACTGCGCGAACGGCACGAACTGGGCGGCGTGGAGCACTTCTCCCGCCGCGTCTGACCGGGCGCGGAGACCACTGAGAGGAATTCTTCATCTCACGGGTCTTGACTTAATTTCCATGGACTCCATGATTAATGCCACTCGACGACTCCGGCTGACGGTCCACCGCCGGGGCGTGTGGATCCTGGGAGGGCCCGGTATGCGGAAGTCGGTGCGATGGTGTGAGGTGGCGCTCGGGGTGGTGCTGGCCGCCTCGGCCTGTTCGTCGGGCGGGAGCGGCTCGGACGCGGGCGGTTCGGGCGCGGGCGGTTCGGGCGGCAAGGTCACCTTGTCGTACGGGGTGTGGGACGCGACGCAGAAGACGGCCATGGAGCAGCTCGGCCGCGAGTTCACCCGCACCCACCCCGGCATCACGGTCAAGGTCCAGCTCACCCCGTGGGCCGACTACTGGACCAAGCTCAAGGCGGCTGCCACCGGCGGCGCCGCCCCTGACGTCTTCTGGATGAACGGCCCCAACTTCCAGCTCTACGCCTCCAACGGCGTGATCCGCCCGCTGGACGACGGCATCGCCAAGGACAGGACCGACCTGTCCGCCTACCCCAAGCAGTTGGTCGACCAGTACACGTATCAGGGCAAGCACTACGGACTGCCGAAGGACCTGGACACGGTCGGCGTCTGGTACAACAAGACGCTCTTCGACGCCGCCAAGGTCCCCTACCCGAAGGCCGGTTGGACCTGGGGCGACTTCCGGAAGGCGGCCGCGGAGCTGACGGACGCGAGCAAGGGCCAGTACGCCACCGGCGCGGAGCTGACCAGCTTCCAGGAGTACCAGTACAACACCATCGCCCAGGCCGGCGGCTATGTGATCTCACCGGACGGCACGAAGTCCGGTTACGCCGATCCGAAGACGATCGAGGGCCTGCGCTTTTGGACCGACCTGATCCAGAAGAAGCAGTCGCCCGACCTGAAGACCATGACGGACACCGCGCCGCTCCAGCTCTTCGAGGCGGGCAAGCTCGCGATGTACTGGGGCGGCTCCTGGGACTCCCTGGAATTCGGCGGCAACGCCTACACCAAGGACCGGGTCGACGTCGCCCCGCTGCCCACGGGCGAGAAGCGGGCCACGATCATCCACGGCCTCGCCAACGTGGTCTCGGCGCGGACCAAACACCCCGACCAGGCATGGCAGTTCGTGAACTTCCTCGGCTCCGAGCCGGCCGCCGAGATCCTGGCCAAGTCCGGCGCGATGCCGGCGTACAACGGCACGCAGGGCGCCTGGATCGCCGCCTACCCGCAGTTCCACCTCCAGACCTTCCTCGACGAGGTGCCGTACGGCGTCCCGTACCCGGTCTCGAAGAACACCGCCGCCTGGAACGAGGCCGAGCTGACGTATCTCACCAAGGCGTGGAACGGCCAGGAGCCGGTGGACAAGGCGGCGCGCGGGCTGGCCGCGGCGATGGACGACCTGCTCGCCAAGGAGTGACATGACCCTCACGTCCACCCCCGGCGCCGCCGCCGGGGACGTGCAGGCGGCCACCGGCGCCCGGCCGCGGACCGGGCGGCTGTCACGGCTGCCCGGCCGCTTCCGGCGACCGCGCCGCGACCGCGTCACCGAGGCGCTGTGGGGCTACGCCTTCATCGCGCCGACCGGCTTGGGCCTCGCGGTCTTCTACCTGTGGCCGGTCGTGCAGACCGCGTACTTCTCGTTCACCCGCTGGGGCGCCTTCGGCGGCCACACCTGGAGCGGGTTGGACAACTACCACCGGATGCTGCACGACGGCGAGTTCGGCCGGGCGCTGGTCAACACCCTCGCCTACACCGGGCTCGGACTGCTGTCGATCCCGCTGGCGATCGTCTTCGCGGCGCTGCTCAACCGTCGGGGGCTGCGCGGCGTCGGCGTCTACCGCACCGTGTTCTTCCTGCCGGTGGTCACCATGCCGGTGGCGATCGGCATGGTGTGGCGCTGGCTCTACAACGGCGACTACGGGCTGATCAACTACCTGCTGTCGCTGGTCGGCATCGACGGCCCGAACTGGGTGGCCGACCCTCGGGTGGCGCTGTACGCCCTGGTCGTGGTGGGCGTGTGGAGCAGCATCGGCTACAACCTGGTGATCTTCCTGGCCGGGATGCAGGCGATCCCGCGCGAGTACTACGAGGCCGCGGAGATCGACGGCGCGGGCCCGCTGCGGCAGTTCCGCTCGGTCACCCTGCCGCTGCTGTCGCCCACCGCGTTCTTCGTCTCGGTGATCTCGGTCATCGGCTCGCTCCAACTGTTCGACCTGGTCTACGTCATGGCTGGATCGGGCGCCGCGGCCCGCTCCAACCCGGCGTTCCCGCGCCTGGAGACGGTCGTGCAGCTCTTCTACGACCGCGCGTTCGTCACCAACGACCGCGGCTACGCGGCGGCGATCGTGATGGTCCTGCTGCTGGTCATCGTCGCGCTGACGGCCTTTCAGTTCCGCATGCAGAAGAGGTGGGTGCACTATGGCTGAGGTCCACACGGCCGGCCGGGCCGCGGACCGGCCCGCCCGCCGCTCCCGGCGCGGACGTCATCCGCTGGTGCACACCGTGCTGATCGCGGCGTCGCTGGCGATGGTCGCGCCGTTCCTCTGGCAGATCGTCACCTCCCTGAAGTCGCTGAGCGACGCGACCCATGTGCCGCCGTCGCCGCTGCCCGGCGGGCACTGGGACAACTACGGCAAGGTCTTCGACCTGCTGCCGTTCGGCCGGCAGTTCCTCAACACGCTGCTGATGTCGCTCGGGCGGACGCTCGGCCAGGTCGTGCTGTGCCCGATGGCCGCCTACGCCTTCGCGCGGCTGCGTTTCCCCGGCCGCGGGATGCTCTTCGGGCTGTTCCTGTCGGTGCTGATGGTGCCGCCGCAACTGTTCATCATCCCCCAGTACCAGATCATGTCCGACCTCGGCTGGCTCAACAGCCTCCAGGCGCTGATCCTGCCCGGCATGTTCAGCGCGTTCGGCGTCTTCCTGCTCCGGCAGTCGTTCCTGGCCCTGCCGAAGGAGCTGGAGGAGGCGGCGCGCATCGACGGCGCGGGGCCCTGGCGGATCTACTGGTCGGTGATGCTGCCGCTGGTCCGCCCCGGACTCGTCGCGCTGGCGGTCCTCGCGCTGCTGTGGTCCTGGAACGACCTGTTCTGGCCGCTGGTGGTCAACACCGACCCGGACAAGATGACCCTGTCCGCCGGACTGGCCTCGCTCCAGGGGCAGTTCCAGACCGACTACCCCGTGCTGATGGCCGGATCGCTGCTCGCCTCGCTCCCGGTCATCGCCGTCTTCGTGCTCCTGCAACGGCAGTTCGTGCAGGGAATTGCGCACACCGGGGTCAAGGGCTGACGCCTCCTGTCCCCCTGGTCCCACCCCCTGTTCACGCAACCCCCCACCGTCGAAAGGGGATCACATGTCCCTCATCCGATCACTCGCACGCACCCGGTCGCGGCATCGCCTCACCGCCGCGCACCGGACCAGGGCCGCCGTGAGCGCGGCGGTCGCCGCCGCGCTCGCGCTGACCATGTTCGGCACGCTGTCCGGCCGGGCGAGCGCGGCAGCCGGAGCGCAGCATCTGGCCGTACCCGCGTACTTCAACCCCTCGGACGCCGCCGGCCGCGCCTTCTGGACCCAGATCGACCAGGCGGGGTCCCGCGTCGGCATCGCCGTCGCGAACCCCTCCAACGGGCCCGGCACCGCGGTCGACAGCGGCTACGCCTCGGCCGTGAGCGCGGCGGCCGGAGCCGGGGCGAAGGTGCTCGGCTACGTCGACACCGGCTACTTCGGCACCACAGGGCGTACCACCCGCGGCGGACAGACCAGCGTCGCCGCGTGGACCGCGCAGATCAACGCCGACGTGGCCAACTGGTACTCCTGGTACGGCTCTTCGGGCCTCGCGGGCATCTTCTTCGACGACGCCCTGGGCGACTGCGGCTCGGGCAACGCGCACGTGAACCTCTACAGCGGCATCAACTCCACCACCAAACAGGCCCACCCGGGCGCCCTCACCGTCGACAACCCCGGTTCGCCCGCCGAGTCCTGCTACGCGTCGGCGGCCGACGTCCTGGTGATGTTCGAGAACACCTACAGCGTCTACGCCTCCTGGACCGCGCCCGACTGGGAGCTGAACTACGCCAACCCCGACAAGTTCTGGCACCTGGTCTACGACACCCCGGCGCAGGCCGACATGGAGAACGCGGTCGCACTGAGCAAGCAGCGCAACGCCGGTTATCTGTACGTCACCCCGGACAACCTGCCCAATCCGTGGGACACCCTGCCCACCGGCGCGTACTGGTCCGACGAACTGGCGAAGGCCGCTGCCGCCGGATCGGGCGGGTCCGGGGGCACCGGCGGCTCCGGCGGGGGCACCGGGTGCACCACCACCGCGGGCTCCGGCGCCATCACCTCGTACTCGGCGTGCGCCTCGGCGGGCACGGCCGTCTTCAAGGCGACCTTCAACAGCTCCGAGAGCTTCCACCACGTCTTCATCAACACCGACGGCAACACCGCGACCGGCTACCAGGCGCCCGCGCCGTCGTCCTCACCGCTCGGCGCGGACTACATGATCGAGAACGGCTCCCTCTACCGCAGCACCTCGACCGGCTGGGCGTGGGCTGCCGCCACACCGGCCCCGACCACCACGATCAGCGGCTCGACGTACACCTGGACGCTGCCGCTGACCGCCCTCGGCTCGCCCAGGGGCACCCAGCAGGTGGAGTTCAACGCCGGCACCGCCTACACGCCGGTGGTCTCCTTCAGCGCGGGCTAGAACCGCCCGCGCCAATGTCCGTGCCCGGCCCGCGACGAACCGCGGGCCGGGCACGGACGACCGGTCACCGGACGAGGCTGCCCGGCACGGAGGCCAGCAGTTCCCGTGTGTACGGGTGGGAGGGCGCGGCGAAGACCTCCTTCACCGTGCCGCTCTCGACGAGCCGTCCCGCCCGCATCACGCCGACCCGTGAGGCGATCTGGCGGACGACGGCCAGATCGTGCGAGATGAAGAGATAGCTGAGACCGAGCTGGTCCTGGAGACCGGCGAGCAGATCCAGGATCTGCGCCTGCGACGACACGTCGAGCGCGGAGACGGGCTCGTCGCAGACCACCAGATCCGGGTCCAGTGCCAGCGCGCGGGCGATCGCGACCCGCTGGCGCTGACCGCCGGACAGCTCGGAGGCGCGGCGGCCCAGGAACGCGGCGGGCAGCCGGACCAGGTCCAGCAGATCCGCCGCCCGCCTGGCGCGCTCGGCGCGGGAGCCGATCCGGAAGGCCCGCAGCGGCTCGCAGACGATCTCCGCGACGGACATCCGGGGGGACAGCGAGGCGTACGGACTCTGCTGGACGATCTGCATACGGCGGCGCAGTCGGCGCAGCTCACCGCCGTCGAGGCCGGTGATGTCCCGCCCGTCGAAGGTGATCCGCCCGGAGGTCGGCTCGGTGAGCCGTACGAGCATCCGCGCCGTCGTCGACTTGCCCGAGCCCGACTCGCCGACGAGGGCGACGGTCTCGCCCCGGCCGACCCGCAGGCTGACCCCGTCGACGGCCCGTACGCCGAGGCGCCGGTCCCCTCGGCGGCCGGGGTACTCCTTGACCAGGTCCTCGGCCACGACCAGGTCCTCCGCCGCGCCCGGCTCCCCGGCCACGAGCGGCGCTTTCCCCGCGACCGGGCCGGCTCCGTACGCCCGCTCCCGAACGGACCGGAACGCGGCTCGTGACCGGGCCGGAGCCGGTACCGGCGACCGGGCCAGACTCGGGGCCGCCGCGAGCAGGCCGCGGGTGTAGGGGTGCTCCGGTTCTTCGAGCACCTGCCGTACGGGTCCGGTCTCGACGACCTCGCCGCGCGACATGACACTCACCCGGTGCGCCCGGTCCGCCGCGACCCCGAGGTCGTGGGTGATCAGCAAAACCGCGATGCCCCGGTCCCGGGTCAGCGTGTCGATGTGGTCGAGGATCGTCCGCTGGACGGTGACGTCCAGCGCGCTCGTGGGCTCGTCGGCGATGACCAGCCGGGGCCGCGCGGCCAGCGCGATGGCGATCAGCACCCGCTGGCGCATGCCGCCGGACAGCTCGTGCGGGTACTGGCGCGCGACCCGGACCGGGTCGGGCAGTCCCGCCTCGCCGAGCAGGTCGAGGGCCTGCCGGGCCGCCTCCGCCCGGTCGGCGAGCCGGTGGATGAGCAGCGCCTCGGCCACCTGGGACCCGACCCGCCGCACGGGATTGAGCGACAGCATCGGGTCCTGCGGGATCAGGCCGATCTCCCGGCCCCTGAGCCCGCGCAGCCCCGTCTCCCCGGCGCGCGCCACGTCGGCGCCGTCGAAGAGGACGGACCCCGCGTCGAGCGAGCCGCCGCGCGGCAGCAGCCCCGTCACCGCGAGCGCCGCCGTGCTCTTGCCCGAGCCCGACTCGCCGACCAGGGCGACCACTTCGCCCGGCTGGACGGTCAGGTCGACGCCGCGGACGGCGGGCACGGTTCCGGTGCGGGTGCGGTAGGAGATCCGCAGCCCCCGGATGTCGAGCAACGGACCTGCGGACGGCGGGGATGCGCCGTCCGTCGGTGTCGTGTGCGTCATCGGTCCTCCGTGTCTTCGCCGTCGAGGGAGCGGGCGATGCGATTGGCGGCGAGCACGGTGGCCGCGATCACCAGCCCCGGCAAGGTGGTGAGCCACCAGGCCGTGGCGAGGTAATTGCGGCCGTCCGAGACCAGCGAGCCCCACTCCGGCGCCGGGGGCTGCGCGCCGTAGCCGAGGAACGACAGCGAGGACACCTGGAGGATGACCGCGCCGAAGTCGATGGCCGCGTAGACCAGTACGGGACCGGCCGCGTTCGGCAGCACGTGCCGCCACAGCACCGCGGGCCATCGGGTGCCCGAGGCCCGCGCCGCCTCCACATAGCCGGACCCCGCGACCTTCAGCACCTCGGCGCGCATGATCCTGGTGAAGGTCGACACGCTGGTCACCCCCACGGCGAGGGCCACCTTGACAGTGCCGAATCCCAGCGCCGTCACCAGCGCGAGCGAGAGCAGCAGGCCGGGGATGGACAGCAGGACGTCGGTGAGCCGCATCAGCGTGTCGTCCACGACCCCGCCGAGGTAGCCGGCGAGCAGCCCCGCCAGCGACCCGACGACGAGTCCGACCAGTACGGCAAGCCCGCTCGCCTGGAGGGTGAGCAGGGCGCCGTGCACGACACGGGCGAAGACGTCGCGGCCCAACTGGTCGGTGCCGAAGAGGTGTTCCGCGCTCGGCGCCGCGAGCTTGTCCCGCGGCGCCGCGGCCAGCGGATCGCGGGAGGTGAGCAGCCGGGGGAAGAACGCGGTCGGCAGCAGCACCGCGATCAGCAGCGCCGACAGCAGCAGCCCCGGCCGCGTCAGCCAGAACCGCGCGTACCGGCGGAGCCGGGACCGCGGGTGCGGCGACCGCGCGGGCTCGGCGCGGGTCAGGTCCGCGCCCGGCCCCGCCGTGTCCGCGTCCGGGAGGCTCAGTTCGGTCATGTCCGCACCGTCGGCTTCGTCGTCGCGGTGATCCGCGGGTCCAGCAGGGGCAGGAGCAGGTCGACGGCGAGAGTCGTCAGGACGAACGTGACGGCGCCGAGGACGACGACGCCCTGGACGACCGGGATGTCCTGGGCCGTCACCGCCGCGGCCGTCTCACGTCCTATCCCGGCACGGGCGAATACGGTCTCCACGACCACCGCCCCGGCCAGGAGATTGCCGATCATGATGCCGACCAGGGTCAGCGGGGCGATCGACGCGTTGCGCAGGGCATGTCCGAACAGCACCCGCCGCCGGTTCGCCCCCTTGGCCAGGGCCGTCTGGACGTACGGCTCCGCCAGTGCCGTGCGCAGACTCTTGGCGAGAACCTGCGCGATGAGCGCGGCACCGGGCAGCGCGAGCGTGACCGACGGGAGGACCAGGGAGTCGAAGCCCTCGTCGCCGAAGGCCGGGAAGACATGCCAGCGGAACGAGAACAACTGGACCAGCACCAGCCCCACCCAGAAGGTCGGCGCCGACACCCCCAACGCCGGTAAGGAGAGCAGGAGCTGGCGCAGCGGCCCGCTCCGCGTCCAACTGGCCAGCAGCGCCACGGCGCTGCCCAGCACCAGGGCCAGCAGCAGCGCGCTAGCGGCCAGTTGGACGGTGGTCGGGAGGTCGTGGGAGAGCAGCCGGGTCACCGGGACACCGTTCTGCACCGACCGCCCCAGATCACCGTGCAGGGCATGGAGCAGCCTGGTGCCGTACTGCTCGGCCAACGGCTGGTCCAGGCCGTACTGGTGGCGCAGTGCCTCGGTCTGCGCCGGGGTGACCGTACTGGCGTCACCGCCGCCCGCCGCCATGATCGTCGCCGGGTCGCTGGGCAGCAGGTACAGCACACCGAAGGACACCGTGTAGGCGGCCCACAGCACGAACACGGCCTGGAGCAGCCGCCGTAGGAGATAGGTCCTCATCGTCGCCTTCGTTCAGGAGAGCCAGGCGTCGTGGAACTGCGCCTGGGACGACGAGCCGAGGGTGATGTCGTGCACCTTGCCGCTGAGCGCGTACACGCTGGTCATCTCGAACACCGGTATCTGGTAAGCCTGTTCGAGCACGCGGCGCTGCGCCGAGGCGACGATGGCGGCGCGCTTGGCGGGGTCGGCCGCGGCGGCCTGGGTGTCGAGCAGGGTCTGCAACTCGGGGTCGTCGATGTGCGAGAGGTTGAGCAGCTTGCTGGAGAAGGCGGTGCGCAGGATGTCCGGGTCGGCCCTGGTGCCGTTGCCCCAGGACAGGTCGTAGTCGCCGCTCTTCTGGGCGACCTGGTAGTCGGCGATGCTCAGCACCTTGAGGGTGAGGCCGATGCCGGCCTTCTTCACCTGCTGCTGCACGAGTTCCAGGACGGACTGGTTGGGGCCGAAGTTGGGCGCGAGAATGACCTTGAGGTCGAGCTTCGCGCCGTTCTTCACGCGGATGCCGCCGGGCCCCGGCTTCCAGCCCGCCGCGTCCAGGATCCGCCCCGCGGCGGCCGGGTCGTGGGCGAGGAGCTTGGAGTTGTCCTGGTAGCCGTCGGTGGTGCTGGACAGCGAGCTGGTGGCCGGGTGGTAACTGCCGCTGAGGACGGTGTCGACGACCTCCTTGCGGTCGATGGCGACCTCCAGCGCCCGGCGTACCGCGATGTCGCCCGCCTGGGGCCGCGAGGTGTTGACGCTGAGCGCGACCGGAACGCCGGGGTTGGAACGGGACAGCAGCTTCGCGCCCTGGCCGGTGACGCCCGCCTCGTCCTGCGGCGCGACCCCGGCGATGGCGTCGACCTGCCCGGATTCCAGGCTGCCGGTGCGCACGCCCGACTCCGGTACGACCTTGAAGGTGATCTTGTCCAGGTAGGCGGGGCCGCTGTGCTTCCACAGGGCCGAGCCCCCGGTGTAGTCGGCGCGCCGGTTGAGTTCCACCGAGCGTCCCGGGGTGTAGCTCGCCAGGGTGAAGGGGCCCGAGCCGATCAGCGGCCCCGCGCACAGCTTCTCGGCGCTGACCTTCAGGCTCGCGGGGGCCAGCAGGCCGAGCGTGGTGGTGGAAGTGGCCTGGAGGAACTGGGCGTTGGGGTGGTCGAAGGTGACCTTCGCGGTGTGCGCGTCGATGACCTCGGTACTCCGGTAGCCGCTGAGGTAGCCGGAGCCGAAGATCGACTTCGCCCCGAGCTTCACCACGGCGTCGAAGTTGGCCTTCACGGCGTTCGCGTCCACCGGGCTGCCGTCACTGAAGGTCGCGCCGTCGCGCAGATGGAAGGTGAACGCCGAGGCGTCCGGGCTCACGTCCCAGGAGGTGGCGAGCCAGGGGGCGATCTTCCCGGTCGCCGCGTCCTGGTCGGTGAGCGAGTCCACCAGCCCGCGCGCGGCGTAGACCGCGTCGTTGGTGGCCGCCTGGTGCGGGTCGACGCAGATCGGGTCCGAGCCCAGCGCGAAGGTCAGATGACCGCCCGCGTGGGGCTTGGCCGTCTTCCCGTCGGTCGACGGGGACGTGGAGTCCGACGACGAGCAGGCCGCCAGCGTCAGGGACAGGACGACGGCCGTGGCGAGCAGGTGGGCTTGGTGGCGTGAGCCGGGCATGATGCAGGGCCTTCCAGGCGAGATGTACCGGACACAAGTTCCGGGGTGCGAGATACCGGAACGGGTGTTCCGGCGGTGAAGTGAGGTGGGGGCGGCGGGAGTCGTTCAGCCGTGTCCCATCCGGAACCCGATCCCGCGGAGCGTGACGACCCAGCTCGGGTCGCCCAACTTCTTCCGCAGCGCGCTGACATGGGTGTCGATGGTGCGGCTCGCCCGCGCGCTCAGCGGGCGGCCGTCGTGCTGATAGCCCCACACGTCGGCCATCAACTGCGTACGGGTGAAGACCGTCTGCGGCTGTGACGCGAGTTGGAGGAGAAGGCAGAACTCGATCCGGGTGAGCCTGATGAGCCGGCCGTTCACCCGGACCTCCCGGGTGTCCGGGTCGACGCACAGCGAGCCGATCATGATCGGCTGCGACCGGACGGCGGCCGAGAGTTGCGGTCCTGAACGCCGCAGGACGGCCTCGATACGCGCGTGGAGTTCGCGGTATCCGAAAGGCTTGGCCATGCAGTCGTCGCAACCGGCCTGTAAGCACAGGATCCGGTCGAGTTCGGTGTCGGGGTCGGTGAAGGCGATGATCGGTATGTCGCTCGCCGACCGGAGCAATCGGCACACTTCGAGACCGTCCATGTCGGGCAGCGCCAGGTCGATGAGGAAGAAATCGAACTTGGAGTACTTCTCCAGCGCCTCCGCACCGGTGCCGCACTGCTCGATGTCGAATCCGTGCCGCTGCAACTCGGTACTCAGGCTGCCGACCCCAATCGTGTCGGAATCCGCTACCAGCACCCGCATGACTTTCCAACCTCGATGGGGATCGCTCAAATTTCTTTGGCAGATTAGCGGCCGCCGGGCCCGCTTTGAAGATCCGGCGGGACATTTCATACTCCTGCAAGGTTCCCGCAACTATCCGGCGCATACGCGCAGTTGGGGCGGAGCGCCCGGTCGTGCTCGGTCAAGAAACCTGTACATCCCTTGACGGTTTCTTATGAATCGCCGTCGAGCGGTGTGGCGCCTGACGTCGGCTTCATGGTCGGAGTGTCAGGAACCTGAAGACACGGTTTGACGTTCCTCTGACGGTCATTTTCAGATACCCTTTAGATTTTTGCTTGAATTCTGGGCAGGGCGTGACGGACGATATTTGCGTCCAACGGAAACCCGGCGGACGCGATTGCCCTTTCAGATGGGAGAGGTGTATGAGCGCTTCGGTCATCATTGCGGGAGCCGGACCGGCCGGGCTCGTACTCGCCGGGGAACTGCGGCTGGCCGGTATTGACGTCATTGTTTTGGAGCGCCTTTCCGGACCCACCGCGGAATCACGCGGAATAGGATTGGCGATTCGAACAGTCGAGACTTTCGCCCAGCGCGGACTGCTCCGCCGCTTCGGTGAGCTCACGACCAGCGAGCAGGGCCACTTCGGCGGGGTCCCGCTGGACCTCGGCGTGCTCGACGGCCCGTACCGCAGCGCCAAGACCGTGCCCCAGTCCGTCACCGAGACCGTTCTGCAGAACTGGGCGCTCGAACTCGGCGCCGAGATCCGCCGCGGTCACGAGGTCCGCTCCTACCAGGAGGAAGACGCGTCCGTCGCCGTACGCGTCGGCACCCCGGACGGGGAGCGGACACTGCGGGCGGACTACCTGATCGGCGCCGACGGCGGGCGCAGCACCGTCCGCAAGGCCGGCGGCTTCGACTTCCCCGGCACCGCGGGCGCCACCGAACTGCTGCTCGCGGACATCCGCGGCATCGACGTGGCGCCCCGTATGACCGGTGAACTGTCGGCCGGCGGCATGGTGATGTCCGCCCCGCTGGCGGGCGGCGTGCACCGCATCATCGTCGGCGAGCGCGGCACACCGCCGCGCAGGCGGAGCGGCCCGCCGCTCTTCCACGAGGTCGCCGACACCTGGAAGCGGCTCACCGGGGACGACATCTCCGGCGCGGAGCCGGTGTGGATCAGCGCCTTCACCGACGCCGCACGCCAGGTCTCCGACTACCGCAGGGGCCGGGTCCTGCTGACCGGCGACGCCGCCCACATCCACTTCCCCGCAGGCGGCCAGGGCATGAACACCAGCATCCAGGACTCGGTGAACCTCGGCTGGAAACTCGCGGCGGTCCTGCGCGGCACCGCGCCGCAATCCCTGCTCGACACGTACCACACCGAACGGCACGAGGTCGGCAGGCAGTTGCTCGCCAACACCGGCGCGCAGAGCCAGTTGATCCTCGGCGGCAAGGAGGCGCAGCCGCTGCGCGATGTGCTCGCCGAGCTGACCGCGTACCAGGACGTGACCCGCCATCTCGCGGCGCAGGTCAGCGGGTTGGCGATCCGGTACGACGTGGGACCCGGCCCCAATCCGCTCCTCGGGGCGCGGATGCCGCATGTGGAACTCAGCGTGCGGGGCCGCCCGACCAGCAGCACCGCGCTGCTGCACGCCGGCCGCGGCGTCCTGCTCGACCTGGCCGACAACCCGCACGTGCGCCGCCGCGCCGCCGACTGGCGCGAGCGGATCGACATCGTCACCGCCGTCCTGCGCGGCGACGGACCCGATCCGCTCGACGGCACCACCGCGGTGCTGATCCGCCCCGACGGCTATGTGGCGTGGGCCGGACCCGGCAGCCACTACGACCTTCCGGCGGCACTGGACCGCTGGTTCGGTCCCGCCCGACTCGATTCGCGAGAGAGGTAGAGATGCACAGCACACTGATCGTCGCCCGAATGAACCTGGGCTCGGCCGAGGAGGTCGCCCGGATATTCGGCGCCTTCGACGGGACCGACATGCCGCATCTGATGGGCACGCGCCGCCGTGAGCTGTTCTCGTACCGCGGTCTGTACTTCCACCTCCAGGATTTCGACGCCGAGAACGGTGGCGAGCGCATCGAGACCGCCAAGAACGACCCCCGGTTCATCCGGATCAGCGACGACCTCAAGCCGCACATCGAGGCGTACGACCCCGCCACCTGGCGCTCGCCGGCCGACGCGATGGCCCAGCGCTTCTACCACTGGAGCGCTTCGTGAGCAGGTCGACCGGCCGCCGCGTCGTGATCACCGGAGTCGGTGTCACGGCCCCCGGCGGCATCGGGGTCAAGGACTTCTGGCAACTGCTGGCCGACGGACGCACCGCGACCCGCAGGATCTCGTTCTTCGACCCGGCGCCGTTCCGCTCCCAGATCGCCGCCGAGGCGGACTTCGACGCCGAACTGTCCGGGCTCACCCCGCAGGAGATCCGCCGGATGGACCGCGCCGCGCAGTTCGCGGTGGTCACCGCCCGCGAGGCGGTCGCCGACAGCGGACTGGACTTCGACTCCGTCGACCCGCACCGCGTGGGCGTGACCATCGGCAGCGCCGTCGGCGCCACCACCGGCCTCGACCAGGAGTACCGCGCGGTCAGCGACGGCGGACGGCTGGACCTGGTCGACCACGAGTACGCGGTCCCGCACCTCTACAACTTCCTGGTCCCCAGTTCCTTCGCGACCGAGGTCGCCTGGGCCGTGGGCGCGGAGGGGCCCGGCACGGTGGTCTCCACCGGCTGCACCTCCGGCCTCGACGCCGTCGGCTACGCGACCGACCTGATCCGCGACGGGGCGGCAGACGTGGTCGTGGCCGGGGCGAGCGACGCCCCGATCTCGCCCATCACCGTCGCCTGCTTCGACGCGATCAAGGCCACCACGGCGCGCAACGACGACCCGGAGCACGCCTCCCGCCCGTTCGACGCCAGCCGCACCGGCTTCGTACTCGGCGAAGGGGCGGCCGTGTTCGTCCTGGAGGAGTTGGAGAGCGCGCGCCGCAGGGGCGCCCACATCTACGCCGAGGTCGCCGGTTACGCGACCCGGTCCAACGCCTTCCACATGACCGGACTGCGCCCGGACGGCGCGGAGATGGCCGAGGCGATCCGGGTGGCGCTCGACGAGGCCAGGATCGATCCGCAGAACATCGACTACATCAACGCGCACGGCTCCGGCACCAAGCAGAACGACCGCCACGAGACCGCCGCCTTCAAGCGCAGCCTCGGGGACCACGCCTACCGGACGCCGGTCAGCTCCATCAAGTCGATGGTGGGCCACTCGCTCGGCGCCATCGGCTCGATCGAGATCGCGGCCTCCGTGCTGGCGATGGAGCACAGCGTCGTACCGCCCACCGCCAATCTGCACCACCCGGACCCGGAGTGCGACCTCGACTACGTGCCGCTGACCGCGCGCGACTGGCGTACGGACACGGTGCTGTCGGTCGGCAGCGGCTTCGGCGGCTTCCAGAGCGCGGTAGTGCTCGCCCGACCGGATCGGAGCGCTCGATGAACGCCCACCCCGTGGTGACCGGACTCGGTGTCGTCGCGCCCAACGGCCTCGGCGTCGAGGAGTACTGGGCCGCCACCCTCGAAGGACGCAGCGGCATCGGACGGATCACCCGCTTCGACCCCTCGGACTACCCGTCGCGGCTCGCCGGTGAGATCGGCGGCTTCGACGCCCGCGAGCACCTGCCCAGCAGGCTGCTGCCGCAGACCGACCGAATGACCCAGTTGGCCCTGGTGGGCGCGGACTGGTCGCTGAAGGACGCCGGGATCGACGCCGACGACCTGCCCGCCTACGCGGCCGGGGTGATCACCGCCAGCCACTCCGGCGGCTTCGAGTTCGGCCAGAACGAACTCAAGGCCCTGTGGAGCAAGGGCGGCCGGTACGTCTCCGCCTACCAGTCCTTCGCCTGGTTCTACGCCGTCAACAGCGGGCAGATCTCCATCCGCCACGGACTGCGCGGCCCCAGCAGCGTGGTCGTCAGCGACCAGGCCGGCGGCCTGGACGCGCTCGCCCAGGCCAGGCGCCAGATCCGCAAGGGGACGTCGGTCGTGGTGGCCGGCGCCGTCGACGCGTCGATCTGCTCCTGGGGGTGGGTGGCCCAACTGGCCGGCGGACGGCTGGCCACCGGGGACGACGCCGAGCGCGCCTACCTGCCCTTCGACGCGTCCGCCCGCGGCCATGTGCCCGGCGAGGGCGGCGCGTTGCTGGTCGTCGAGGACGCCGAGCACGCGCGGGCCCGAGGCGCCGGGAACATCTACGGCGAACTCGTCGGCCACGCCGCCACCATGGATCCCCGGCCGGGCAGCGGCCGGGCGCCCGGCATCGAACGGGCCATCGAGGAAGCGCTGTTGGACGCGGGCACCGGCCCCGACGAGGTGGACGTGGTCTTCGCGGACGCCGCCGCGATCCCCGAACTCGACCGTATCGAGGCCGAGGCCATCACCAAGACCTTCGGCCCGCACGGGGTCCCGGTGACCGCGCCCAAGACCATGACCGGCCGCCTCTACTCCGGCGCCGCGCCGCTGGACGTCGCCGCCGCGCTGCTGAGCATCCGCGACGGCGTGATCCCGCCGACCATCGGCACGGCCCTGGCCGACCGGTACGACATCGACCTGGTGGTCGGCGCCCCCCGCCCCGCGCCCGTACGCACCGCCCTGGTGCTCGCCCGCGGCCAGGGCGGATTCAACTCGGCCCTCGTCGTACGCGCCGCCGACCGCTGAACCCACCCGGCGCCGACGGTTGTTGTCGCCCGCCCACGACGGCTGAAGCCACCTGCCGCCGACCGCTGTAGTCACCCGCCGCCGACCGCTGAGGCCGCCCGCCGCCGGAACCACCGGCCACCGCGGGCTCCGGCCTTCGCGCGCCCCGGCCACCATCCCCACCACGAAAGGCACCGGACATGTCCACCACCAGCCCGTTCACCCTCGACGACCTCCGCCGCATCCTGCTGGAGGCCGCGGGCGAAGAGGAGGGCGTCGACCTGAGCGGCGACATCATCGACACCGAGTTCCAGGCGCTCGGCTACGAGTCGCTCGCCCTGCTGGAGACCGGCAGCCGGATCGAGCGCGAGTACGACATCTCGCTCGACGACTCCGCCCTGACCGACGCGGTCACACCGCGCGGCCTCATCGACGCCGTCAACTCGCAGCTCTCCGCTGCCCCGAGCGTCTGAGGAGACGGCACATGTCGCAGAACACGGAGCGGGTCGCCCTGGTGACGGGCGCGACCAGCGGTATCGGCCTGGCGGTCGCCCGCCTGCTGGCCGGCCAGCGGCACCGGGTCTTCATCGGCGCCCGCAACGCCGACAACGTCGCGGCCACCGTCAAGGAACTGCGCGCCGAGGGGCTGGAGGTCGACGGCGCGGTCGTCGACATCCGCAGCGACGAGGAGGTCAGGTCGTTCGTCCAGGCGGCCGTCGACCGCTTCGGCACCATCGACGTGCTCGTCAACAACGCGGGCCGCAGTGGCGGCGGAGTGACCGCCGACATCACCGACGAGCTGTGGTACGACGTGATCGAGACCAACCTGAACAGCGTCTTCCGGGTCACCCGTGAGGTGCTGAACACGGGCGGTCTGCGCGACAAGAGCCGCGGCCGGATCATCAACATCGCCTCCACCGCGGGGAAGCAGGGCGTGGTGCTCGGCGCCCCGTACTCCGCCTCCAAGCACGGCGTCGTCGGTTTCACCAAGGCCCTGGGCAACGAGCTGGCGCCGACCGGGATCACGGTCAACGCGGTCTGCCCCGGCTACGTCGAGACGCCGATGGCCGCGCGGGTCCGGCAGGGCTACGCGGCGGCCTACGACACGAGCGAGGACGCGATCCTCCAGAAGTTCCAGTCCAAGATCCCGCTCGGCCGCTACTCCTCGCCCGAGGAAGTGGCGGGACTGGTCGGCTATCTCGCCTCCGACACCGCCGCCTCCATCACCTCGCAGGCGCTCAACGTGTGCGGCGGCCTCGGCAACTTCTGAGCCCTCGCCGATCTCCGGCCGATCTCCGGCCGATCCCGTTTGCCCTTTGCCCGACCCCTGACCGACCGCTGCCCGACCCCTGACCGGCCCCTGACCGACCGCGGACGACCGCCCGGTCCCGCGGTCCTTTCCACCACCGATCGGAGCTGTGACATGACGACCCGTGAGGTCGAACACGAGATCACCGTGCGGGCCCCCGCCGCCGACGTCTACCGGCTGCTCGCCGAGGTCGAGAACTGGCCCCGGCTGTTCCCGCCGTCCGTCTACGTCGACTACCTCGAACGCGACGGGAACGAGGAGCGCATCCGGATCTGGGCCACCGCCAACGGCGAGGCGAAGAACTGGAGTTCGCGGCGGACGCTGGACCCGGAGGCCCTGCGTATCCGCTTCTGGCAGGAGGTCTCGGCGCCCCCGGTGGCCGAGATGACCGGCACCTGGATCATCGAGCGGCTGGGGGAGCGGGAGTCGCGGGTACGGCTGCTGCACAGCTACCGCGCGATCGACGACGACCCCGAGGGTCTGCGATGGATCGACGAGGCGGTTGACCGCAACAGCCGGGCCGAACTGCCGGGCCTGAAGACCAACTTGGAGCTGTCGGCGCAGGACGCAGGGCTGAGCCTGTCCTTCGAGGACAGCGTGCGGGTCGAGGGCGCGGCCAAGGACGTCTTCGACTTCGTGAACGAGGCCCACCTGTGGACCGAGCGGCTGCCGCACGTCGCCAAGGTCGAACTCACCGAGGACACCCCGGGCCTCCAGACCCTGCGGATGGACACGCTCACCAAGGACGGCTCGACCCACACCACCGAGTCGGTCCGGGTCTGCTTCCCCCACCACAAGATCGCCTACAAGCAGACCACGCTGCCCGCGCTGCTCGACCTGCACACCGGCTACTGGACCTTCGAGGAGGGCGAGGACGGGGTCACCACCGCCACCTCACAGCACACCGTCGTGCTCAACGCCGAGAACATCGGCAAGGTGCTCGGCCCCGAGGCGGGGGTGGAGGAGGCGCGCCGGTTCATCCGTGAGGCGCTCGGCAACAACAGCCGGGCCACGCTGAACCACGCCAAGGAGCACGCGGAAGCGCGGCGCTGAGCATGGCGGGCCCACTGGACACCGACGTCGTCGTGGTCGGAGCAGGCCCCGTCGGGCTGCTGCTCGCCGGTGAACTGCGCCTCGGCGGAGCGCGGGTGACCGTGCTGGAGCAGCTCACCGAACCGACCACCGAGTCCCGGGCGTCCACGCTGCACACCCGCACGATGGAGATCCTGGACGAACGCGGGCTGCTGACACGGCTGGGCACGCTGCCCAGCGGCGGCCCCGGGCACTTCGGCGGCCTGCGCCTCGACCTGACCGCGGCGGCTCCCGGCCGCCGCTGGGCCGGGCAGTGGAAGTGCGCCCAGGCGCGTCTGGAGGCCGTGCTGTACGCCTGGGCCACGGAGTTGGGCGCGCGGGTGCTGCGCGGGCACGCGGTGACGGGCCTGCGTTCGCGGACCGACCGGGTGGAGGCCGGGTTCATCCAACTGGGCTCACAACCGGGCGTCCTGACCGCCTCCTACGTGGTCGGCTGCGACGGCGAGCGCAGCACCGTACGGCAGTTGGCCGGATTCGAGGTGGACGGCGGGGACGGCACGCTGGAGATGCTCCGGGCCGACCTCGCGGGCATCGACATCCCCAACCGGCGCTTCGAGCGGCATCCGAACGGGCTCGCCACCGCCTTCCGCTGGCCCGACGGCAGCACGCGGGTGATGGTCCATGTGCACGACGAAGGCAGCGGTCCGTCCGCCGAAGCCGAAGCCGGCACCGGTCCCAGCACCGGCACCGGTCCCAGCACCGGCACCGGAACTGGCACCGGCCCTGGACGGCGGACCGGCGCCCCGAGCCTGGACGAGGTCGTCCGGGCCTGGGCCCTGGTGACCGGCGAGGACATCGGCGCCGGCACCCCGGTCTGGCTCAACGCCTTCGACAACACCACGATCCAGGCCACCCGCTATGTGAAGGGCCGGGTGCTCCTCGCGGGCGACGCGGCCCATGTGCAGATGCCCGTCGGGGGCCAGGCGCTCAACCTCGGCCTCCAGGACGCCGCCGACCTCGGCCGCAAGCTCGCGGAACAGATCGCCAAGGGCGACGGGGGCAGCGAGGACAGCGGCTCGGCCCTGCTGGAGAGCTACCACGACACCCGGCACCGGATCGGCGCCGCGACGCTCACCAACATCCAGGCCCAGGCCCGGCTGCTGCTCGGCGGTCCCGAAGTGGACGGCCTGCGGTCGGTCTTCGGCCAACTGCTGGAGATCGACTCGGCCCGGCGCCATCTGGCCCGCGCGATCAGCGGCCTCGGCGCCGCCGCCCCCGACCCCGCCGAACCCGGTCCGGCCGACCCCGACCCCGACCCCGTCGACCCCGACCCGTCCGGCCCCGCGGCACCACACCAGACCACCACAGATGACGTCACCCCAGGAGAGGCATCATGAGCAGGCTCATCGGCAAGACGGCGCTCGTCACCGGCTCCAGCCGCGGCATCGGCCGCGCCATCGCCGTACGGCTGGCCAGGGAGGGCGCGCTGGTCGCCGTGCACTACGCCGCCAACGAGGCGGCGGCCCAGGAGACCGTCGAACTCATCGAGAAGGACGGCGGCCAGGCGTTCACCGTCCGCGCGGAGTTGGGCGCGCCCGGCGATGTGCACGAACTCTTCCTCGGCCTGGAGAAGGGCCTCAAGGAGCGGTCCGGCGGCACCACCCTCGACATCCTGGTGAACAACGCCGGTGCGACCAGCGCGAGCGGCATCGCCCCCGAGGACGTGACCCCGGAGCAACTCGACCTGTTCTTCGCGGTGAACGCCAAGGCCCCGTACCTCATCGTGCAGCGCGCCCTGGCGCAGATCCCCGAGGGCGGTCGCATCATCAACATCTCGTCCGGCCTGACCCGGGTCGCCAACCCCGACCAGGTCGCGTACGCGATGACCAAGGGCGCGATCGAGCAGCTCACCCTGCACCTCGCCCGCCACCTGGCGCCGCGCGGCATCACCATCAACAGCGTCGCGCCCGGGATCACCGACAACGGCAGCGCCGTCTTCGACATCCCCGAGGCGGTCGAGCAGATGGCTCAGCTCTCGGCCTTCAAGCGGGTCGGCAAGGCCGGTGACGTCGCGGACGTGGTCACCTTCCTCGCCACCGACGAGGCCCGGTGGATCACCGGCGCCTTCATCGACGCCACCGGCGGCACGCTGCTGGGCTGACCGCCCAAGGGGAGCAGGAACCGACCGAATCGAACGGGAGAGGAGGTGGCCCGGCATGCCGACAGACGTCCCGGGAAGCATCGCGGACCGCACGTCCGAACTCGGCGCCCTGAAGGAACGGGTCCGGCAGGGACCCGATCCGCGGGCGACCGAACGACAGCACGCACGCGGCAAGCTCACCGCGCGGGAGCGGATCGAACTGCTCCTGGACAAGGGCAGTTTCACCGAGGTCGAAGGGCTGCGGCGGCACCGCGCCAGCGGCTTCGGCCTGGAGGCGAAGAAGCCGCACACCGACGGTGTGGTCACCGGCTGGGGCACGGTCGAGGGCCGGACGGTCTTCGTGTACGCCCATGACTTCCGGATCTTCGGCGGCGCGCTGGGAGAGGCGCACGCCGAGAAGATCCACAAGATCATGGACCTGGCCATCGCGGCCGGCGCCCCGCTGGTCTCGCTCAACGACGGCGCGGGCGCCCGTATCCAGGAGGGCGTCTCGGCGCTCGCCGGTTACGGCGGGATCTTCCGGCGCAACACCAGCGCCTCCGGGGTGATCCCGCAGATCAGCGTGATGCTCGGCCCGTGCGCGGGCGGAGCCGCCTACAGTCCGGCCCTCACCGACCTGGTGTTCATGGTCCGGGAGACCTCGCAGATGTTCATCACCGGCCCGGACGTGGTCCAGGCGGTGACCGGCGAGGAGATCACCCAGAACGGCCTCGGCGGCGCGGACGTGCACGCCGCGACCTCGGGGGTCGCCCACTTCGTCTACGACGACGAGGAGACCTGCCTGGCCGAAGTCCGCTATCTGCTCTCGCTGTTGCCCGCCAACAACCGCGAACTGCCGCCGCGCGCCATCACCGCGGATCCGCCCGACCGCGAGTCCGAGGCACTGCTCGACCTGGTGCCCGCCGACGGCAACCGGTCCTACGACGTCCGGCGGGTGATCGAGGAGATCGTCGACGACGGCGAATTCCTCGAAGTGCACGCCGCGTTCGCGCCCAACCTGGTCTGCGCGCTCGCCCGGCTGGAGGGCCGGGTGGTGGGCCTGGTCGCCAACCAGCCCGCGGCGATGGCGGGCGTACTGGACATCGACTCCAGTGAGAAGGGCGCCCGGTTCGTCCAGTTCTGCGACTCGTTCAACATCCCGCTGGTCACCCTCGTCGATGTCCCCGGCTTCCTGCCCGGCGTCGACCAGGAGCACAACGGCATCATCCGGCGCGGCGCCAAACTGCTCTACGCGTACTGCAACGCCACCGTGCCGCGGGTCTCACTGATCCTGCGCAAGGCGTACGGCGGCGCGTACATCGTCATGGACTCCCGCTCCATCGGCGCCGACCTGGCCTTCGCCTGGCCCACCAACGAGATCGCGGTCATGGGCGCCGAGGGCGCCGCCAACGTGGTCTTCCGGCGCGAGATCGCCGCCGCCGAGGACCCGGCCGCCATGCGCGCCCAGAAGATCGCCGAGTACCGCGACGAGCTGGTCCATCCGTACTACGCGGCCGAACGCGGCCTCGTCGACGACGTGATCGACCCGCGCCTGACGCGGCCGGTGCTCTGCCGCGCCCTGAACATGCTCAGCGCCAAGGGCGCCGACCTGCCGCACCGCAAGCACGGCAACCCACCCCAGTGAAAAGGATCGTGGCATGGACGTCGGACTCCTCTTCGACCTGCGCAACCCCGAGCAGTGGCACCGGCCGTGGGCCGACCACTACGCGCATACTCTGGAACTCTGCGAAGAGGCCGACCAACGCGGTGTCGGCGGCCTGTGGTTCACCGAGCACCACCGCTTCGAGGACGGCTATCTGCCGCAGCCGCTGACCGTCGCGGCGGCCGTCGCCGCGCGCACCCGGCGGGCCCGGATCGGCACCTCGGTGGTGTTGCCCGCGCTGCACCACCCCGTCGACCTCGCCGAACAGGCCGCGCTCGTCGACCTGATCAGCGGCGGCCGGCTCGAACTCGGCCTGGGCGCCGGGTACCGGGTGCCCGAATACGAGCTGTTCGGCGCGGACTTCGGCCGCCGGTTCGCGGGCACCGGCCGCAACATCCGCGAGATCCTGCGCCTGTGGCAGGAGCGGGTGATCTCGCCGCTGCCGATCCAGGACCCGCCGCCGCTGTGGGGCGGCTTCTACGGTCCGCGCGGCGCGAAGCTCGCGGGCGAGCTGGGCATCGGGCTGCTGCACATCTCGCGCCCCATGTTCAAGCACTACCGCAAGGGCCTGGTCGAGGCGGGCCACGACCCGCAGGCGGCCCGGGTCAGCGACCTGATGCCCATCATCCTCGCCGAGGACCCGGAGAAGGCGTGGCACCAGGTCGCGCCGCACCTGGCCCACCAGGTCAACTCCTACCGGCAGTTGTCGGTGGAGGGCCGGGAGAAGTCCGAACCGCTGCTCACCGCCGAGGATCTCCGCGACCCGAACGCCGAGGACACCCGCGGCCTGCTCGACATCCTCACCCCCGAGGACGCGGCCGTCCGGATCAAGGAACTGACCGGTGACCTGCCGGTCAAGCACCTCATCTTCTGGGCGAGCATCGCCGGGATGCCGGACGAGCTGGTCGCCGAGAACATCCGGCTCGTCACCGAGAAGCTGCCCGCGCTGCTGCCGTGAGCCGGACCCGACGCCGAAGCCGACACCGCGACCCCATCCGACACAGACACGGCGGCCCCTCATGACAGCTCCCTCGTGGACCGACTCTTCCGATGCCGATGCCGATGCCGATGCCGATGCCGATGCCGGTGCCGACCCCGACGCCGAGGCCACGGGAACGGGCACGGGCACAGGACCGGCGGCGGAATCGACGCGCTGGGACGCCCGGCTCTGGACCGTCCTCCTGATCCTGTCGGCCAACATGATCCTCGACGCGATCGAGGTCTCCCTGGTGCTCGTCGCGCTGCCCTCCATCGGCGCCGCGCTCGGCCTTGACCTGTGGACGGCGCAGTGGCTGATGAGCGGCTTCGCCGTCGGATTCGCCACGCTGCTCGTCCTGGGCCCCCGGCTCAACGCCCGACTGGGCCGCAGGCGGGTCTACCTCGCCGCGATGCTGCTCTTCGCCGCCGCCTCGGTGGTCGGCGGACTCACCGACAGCGCGGCCCTGCTGATCACCACCCGGGTGGTCAAGGGGCTCAGCGCGGCGCTCACCGCACCGACCGGTCTCGCCATCATCGGCACCACCTTCCCCAGCGGACCGCAGCAGCGGCGGGCGGTCTCCGTCTACGCCCTGTTCGGCGCGGCCGGTTTCACGGTCGGACTGCTGCTGTCGGGCGCGCTGCTGACCGAGAGCTGGCGCTGGACCTTTCTCTTCCCGGCGCCCGTGGCCCTGATCCTGCTGGTCTTCGCCCTGCGGATCATCCCGCGCGACCGGGGCGCCGTCCCGGCCCCGCGCGTCACCCCCGCGCTGCTGCGCAACCGCCAACTGCTGCGCTCCGCCGTCGGCGCGGCCTGTCTCAACGGCACGTACCAGAGCCTGTTGCTGCTGCTCATCTTCCAGACCCAGCGCCAACTGGGCTGGTCTCCCTGGCAGTCGGCGGTCGCCCTGCTGCCCGCGTGCGTGCCGCTGGCCGTGACCGTGCCCTTCGCCGGAGCCATGACGGCGCGGTGGGGCACCGGGCGGCTGATCGCCCTCGGCGCGACCGCGCCGCTGCTGGGCTACGCCCTCTACCTGTGGCGGCCCGACAGCGGTTCCTACCTCACGGGAATGCTGCCGACGCTCCTTCTGGTCGGCGCCGGGTTCGTGCTCTCCTTCGCCGCCCTCAATCTCCAGGCGACCGGGGCGCTGCCGCCCGCCGAACGGGCCGCGGCCGTCCCGCTGTTCCAGACCGCCGTGCAGGTCGGCGCCGTCGTGATGCTCCCGGCCACCGCGGCGCTGCTCGGCTCCCACCACGGTCACCGCCCGGCGCTGACCCTGATCACCGCCGTCTCCGGGATCGGCCTGCTGGCCGCACTGACCGGACTCCGTACCCCTCACAGACAGGTCGCACCATGACGGATGACCAGCTCTCCCTCGCCATCATCACCGCCAGCGTCCGCGACGGGCGGCTCGGTCCCGCCGTGGCCGACTGGTTCCTGTCCCAGGTCAAGGAACGCCCCGAATTCACCGTGCAGAGCGTCGATCTGATCGACCATCCGCTGCCGCTGGTCCTGCCGGGGCCCGGCAAGGACGTGTCGCTGGAGACGGCCAGGACCCGCGAAGCGCTGCGTTCCGTGCTCGTGGCGGCCGACGCCTTCGTCGTGGTCACGCCCGAGTACAACCACAGCTTCCCGGCCGCGCTGAAGAACACCGTCGACTGGTTCTACGAGGAGTGGACCGCCAAGCCGGTCGGCTTCGTCTCGTACGGCGGCCTCAGCGGCGGCATCCGCGCCGTCGAGCAGCTCCGGCAGGTCTTCGCCGAGGTGCACACCCTGACCGTACGGGAGAACGTCGCCTTTCCCCTGGCGGGAAACCGTTTCGACGAGGCGGGCCGACTGATCGACCCGGAGCCGAGCGTCCTGTCGGCCGGACTGCTCCTGGACCAACTGCACTGGTGGGGCAACGCGTTGCGGGCGGCCCGCGCCGAGCGCGCGTACCCGCGCTGAGCCCGCGCCCGATCCGTACCCGCGCTGAACCCGCGCCCGATCCGTACCCGCGCTGAGCCCGCGCTCGATCCGTACCCGCGCTGAGCGCGCACCCGGCCGGTGACTCCCCACGCACCGGCCGCTTCCCGCCCCGAACCCCCGGACCCCGGTCCTCTGGAAGGACGACGGCAATGACCCAGCAGATCTCCTCCGCACCGCCGGACATCCGGCGCGCCGACAGCACGGCCGCGCACGTCGCGCAGTGGCACGTCCCCGACCGCGAGTCCGGGGTCGAGGCCGTGGCCGAGACCGTCGAGCAGTGGCGCGCCGCCGACTGGCCGACCGGGCTCCTGTCGGCCTCCGCGTATCTCAGCACCGAGGACGACACGGTGCTGACCTACCTCCAGACCTCGCGAGCCTCGGCCCACCGCGACTTCACCTCGGGGCTGACGGGACTGGCGGGCGCCGCGACGGTCGCGTACACGCTGCGCCGCGCGATCGTGCTGCACAAGGGGCCGCTGGTGCCGTCCAGCTTCGTGGTCGCGACCTTCGACGTGGACGGGCCCGCCCCGCAGGAGCACATCGTCGAGTCGATCGCGGGCGCCCTCGAAAGCGCCCCCGGCGCGCAGCACCCCGGCCTGCTCTCGGCCAACTTCCACCTCAGCACCGACGGCACCCGCGTCCTGAACTACGCCGAGTGGACCAGCGACGAGGCGCACATCTCGTTCCTTGAGGGCGCCACGCGGGCGGCCACCCTGCGCGCCACCCACGACACTCCCGGCGTCCGGCCGATCGGCTTCAAGCGCTACCACCTCCTGCACAGCCTCACCGCCTGACACCACGTCACATCCGCGCGCCCATCGGCCCATCGGCCCACCGGCCCACCGACCTACCGAACGGAGTCCACCGTGCAGGGCGGAAGGAACGAATCCGCGCCGCTGCGTCTCGCCGAGGCACCCTCGGCGGTCGCACGGTGGCGTCACGAGGAATACGCGGCGGCGCACCCGCCCGCACCGGGCATCCGCCGCGCCGACGACGGCGAGCGCGCGCGTCCCGACGAGACCGAGGTGTCCGCGGCCCCCCGCGTCCTCGAACTGGCCCACCGCGGGGTGAACCGCTCCACGGCGATGCGCCAGGCCGAGCGCCTGCTCGCCGCGGACGAGCGGCGAGCCGACGCCGACAGCGTGTGGCAGGCCGTACTGACCCTGCTGTACGCGGGGGACACCTCGTCCGCGAGCGCGCACTGCGCCCGGCTGGCCCGCGAACCGCTCTGGTCGGGTTCGGTCCGCCACCGCCAGACGCTGGCCCTGCTGCGCGCACGGATCAAGCTGCTCGGAGGGGATACGAGCGGGGCCGTACGCATTCTGCGCGCGGTCCTCGCCCGGGGCCGGTCCGGTACCCGCGTCCCCCTCGCCGCGGTCTGGCTGACCGAGGCGCTGGTCGGGACCGGCGACCTCGACGGCGCGTGGACGGTGCTCCAGGAGAACGGCATGGTCGGCGCGCTCGACCTCGAAGGCCACGACCGGGCCCACGTCCTGGCGGCGCGCGGCGCGCTGCACCTGGCCGCGGGCCAGTTCCGGCAGGGGATCGACGACTGCCTGAGCAGCGGCCGGCTGCTGGCCTCGCACGGCATCGACAATCCCGCGGTGGTCGCCTGGCGTTCGGCGGGCGCGCTCGGGGCCGCGGTCGCGGGCCGCCGTGACCTCGCCGTCGCCCTGGCCGAGGACGAACTCGTCGCCGCGCGGAAGTGGGGGTCGGCGCGCGTCCTGGGGACGGCCCTGCGCGCCGTCGCCGTGGCACGCCGCGACAAGACCTCCCTCGTACTGCTGGAGGAGGCCGTCGATCTGCTCCGCCTGGCCGACGCCCAGGGCGAGGTGGCTCAGGCCCTCTACGACCTCGGCTCGCTGCGGGCCGAACGCAAGGACGCGGCCGGGGCGCGGAGCCGGTTCACGGCCGCCGCCGCGGTCGCGCGCACCTGCGGCAACACCTTCTGGGCGCACCGCGCCGAGTCCGCGCTGCGGCGGCTGGGCGGACCGGGCGCCCCGCGCGGACTCACCCCGCAGGAGGCCAGAATCGCGCAGCTGGCCCGTGCCGGATACAGCAACCGGCGCATTGCGGAAGCCCTTTTCCTCAACGTCAGAACCGTCGAATTCCATCTGTCGGGCGTCTACCGCAAACTCGCCATCTCCGGCAGAGGCGAACTCGTCATGGTACTGAGCGCGGTCGGGGAATCCCCGGCAGTGCGACACAAACCTGCGGGCGAACCGTAGGTTTCCCCGGCTCCTTCGCCGCCGCTTCGCCGAGGGTGCGAGGATCGGGAAAACGGTCGGTCGGTGATCAGAGCACCGAACGCATTCCGTTCTCAACTCCCCTTTCCCGCCGGCGATGTCAGCGCGCGGACCGTCCGGAATACCGGTGCCCGGCAGCGGGCGCGTCAAGTGCTACCCACATCGGGAGGAACCCATCATGACCACCACCGCGCCGTCCCGGGACGATCTCGTCGAGGCCGCGGGGAAACTCGTGCCCCTGCTGCGCTCCCGGGCGCTGTGGATCGACGAGAACCGCAGGCTCCCGCAGGACGTCATCGAGGCGATCGAGGCGTCGGGTCTGCTCAAGATGCAGGTGCCCACGCAGTACGGCGGATACGAGTCGGACGCGCGCGCCTTCGTCGACGTGCTGGCCGAAGTCGCGAAGGGCAACAGCTCGGCCGCCTTCGTCCTGTCCATCTACGCCTCGCTGACCTGGATGGTCGGCCTGTGGCCCGACGAGGCGCTGGACGAGGTGTTCGCCGAGCCCCATGTCCGCGTGACGGGCACGACGGCCGCGTCCGGCAAGGCGACCCGGGTCGACGGCGGCTATCTGTTCAACGGTAGCTGGGGCTACAACAGCGGCGTGCTGCATGCCCACTGGAAGATCACCGCGGCGATGCCCGAGGGACCCGCGGGGGAGACCCTGCCGGTCTTCGCCCTCATCCCGATCTCCGAACTGGAGATCGTCGACGACTGGAACACCATCGGCCTGGCGGGCTCCGGCAGTGTGACCACCGTGGCGAAGGACGTCTTCGTCCCCGACCACCGGGTGATCTCCGGCGCCGACTTCTACCAGAACGTCTCGAAGTCGCAGGCCAACGCGGCCAAGGGCGCCTACCGGGTGCCGATGCTGGTCAGCGCCACGGTGATACAGACGGGCCAGCTCGTCGGCGCCGCCAAGTACGCCCTGTCCAGCTTCCTGGAGCGGCTCCCCGGCCGGCCGCTGACGTACACCAGCTACCCCAGCCAGTTGGAGGCGCCGATCACGCATCTCCAGGTCGGCGAGGCGGCCCTGCTGATCGAGGACGCCGAGGCCCGCGCCCACCGGTTCGCCGATCTGCTGGCCGACAAGATCCGGCGGGACGAGCCGTGGTCCCAGGACGACCGGGTCTTCTCCCGGGTGCAGATCGGCTGGATCGCCAAGCAGACCAAGCAGGCCGTGGAGATCCTCGCCGCCGCCAGCGGCGGCTCCTCGATCTTCCGGGACGTGCCGATCACCCGCATCCAGCGGGACGTGCACGCGACGTCCCTGCACGCCCTGATCACGCCGAGCACCAACATCGAGCTGTACGGCAGGTCCCTGACCGGCCTTGAGCCCAACTCGCTGTACCTGTGAGCGACATGCCGCGCTGAGCGGAGCGTGACGCGGGCGCGCGTACGGCGGGGCCCCCGCCGTACGCGCGCTTCCGCTTCCCTTTCCGTTGCCGTGCGGGCGGGTCCGGGGGCCGGATCAGCCGAGGCCGACCCGGAATCCGACCCCGCGGACGGTGACGATCCAACTGCTCCGGCCCAACTTGTTGCGCAGCGAGTTGACATGGGTGTCCACCGTGCGGCTGGCCTGGTAGCCGACCGCGAGCACCGTCGGGATCTCCCATATCTCCGCGAGCAGCCGCTGCCGGGTCACGACCATCTCGGGGTGCCGCGCGAGGTAGTACAGCAGGTCGAACTCCTTGCGGGTCAGCTTCACCGGCTTCTCGTGCACCTGCACCTTGCGCGAGGCCGCGTCGATCCGCAGACCGCCGATCGACACCGTCGTCTTGGGGGTGACCACCGGTCGGCGCGGCTCCCGCCGCCGCATGACGGCCTCCATGCGGGCCGCCAACTCGCGGATCTCGTACGGCTTGTCGATGCAGTCGTCGGCGCCCGCCCGCAGGCCCAGGACCCGGTCCAGCTCGGTGCCGCCGCTGGCGAACGCGATGACGGGGATGTCACCCGTCTCCCGCATGCTGCGGCAGACGGCCAGGCCGTCGATGTCCGGGAGATCGAGGTCGAGCAGGACGAAGTTCGCCTGCCGGAAGGTCTCCAGAGCCGCGGTTCCGGAATCCACGGTCGTCACCTCATGGCCGTACCGCTCCAGATTGCGGGCCAGGGCCGCGGCTTCGTGCTCCTGCGCCTCCACAACGAGTATGCGCACGGTATCTCCCTTGGAGTTGTACGGACCGAAGGTGGATTCACGGCCGCAAGCTCCATTGCCTGCATAGCTGTTAGGTGGACACATCCATCTAGTGCTGATCCGCGGCGCGGATTCTCAAACCGTTCTCATCGATTCGAGCCAGGGAGTTCATGCGAGGACACACGGACTTCGCGGATCCGCTTCGGAGATATCCGTTCGCGGGAAGGCGCGGTAAACCGTGTCGAATCGTCAGAGGTCAGGGAGCGGTCACCGGCAGGGAGCGGTTCTGCTGGACATCTCGGAACGCGCGCAGGAATGTGTCGACCGCGGCGTCGGCCACGGTGTGGAGTTCGGTGTCCGGTACGGGTCGGGTGCCGAGTTGGGACCGCGCCTCCATGGGGCCCGTGAGCAGAGCGAGGAACTGCTCCGCGGCCTCGACGGGGTCGCAGGGGCGCAGCAGACCGGCCAGGGAGAGCCGGGCCATCCGGTCGGCGAGGGTCTGCCGGAGCCGGTCGGCGCCGCGCCCCCAGACGACTTCGAGCAGTCCGGGGAAGCGGGTGATCTCCGCGTGCAGCAGTCGGCGCAGCGCCCAGGAGCGGGGGTCGCAACACTGGAGCAGCATGCGGTATCCGACCTCCTCCAAGCGGGACCTGACCGGGTCGGAGCCCTCGCCGTCCCCGCTCTCCTCGTCGGCCTCGCCGCTTCGGCCGTTCGCGCCGCCCTCGACCGTCAACTGCTCGGCCAGGGCGAGGTTTCCGTCCATCACCGCGTTCCCCGTCGCCTCCATCGCGGCGTGGAAGAGGTTCTCCTTGTCGCCGAGGTGGTTGTAGACGGTGTGCTTGGCGACGCCCGCCACTTCGGCGATCTCCTCCATGCACGCACCGGCGTACCCCCGCTTGGCGAACACGGCGAAGGCCGCGTCGAGGATCGCCTGACGCTTGTCGATGCGGCCTCGCGAGGCCGTTCGGTTGCCTGATGCCGGTGTCGCAGTTCCGCCCACCCTCGCAGCGTACCCGATACGGGCGTTGAGTTACACCGGCCGGTGCAGTTTGTTGCCCACCGACGTTGTCAGCGTCCTGAGTGGTGCCCTAATCTGCACTGGCGAGTGCAATTTGGCTCGCTGTCATCTGACGTGCCGCCATCTGACGCGCGGCCACCTCACGCCACCTCATGCCACTTCACGCCACCGGAGAGACTCATGGCGCATCCGTCGAACGAGGGCCTTGACCCCGCGCTGCGGCGACTGATCGGAGTGATCCTGTTAGGCGGGATCATGGGGATCCTCGACGGCTCGATGATCGCCGTCGCAGCGGACACCCTGGTCAAGGACTTCGACACCTCACTCAGCGCGGTCAGTTGGGTGTCCACGAGCTATCTGCTCGCCCTGACCGTGAGCATCCCGGTCACCACCTGGGCCGTCGACAGGTTCGGCGGTCGACGGCTGTGGCTGCTCGGCCTGGTGATCTTCCTCGCCGGTTCCATCAGTTCCGGACTCGCGTGGAACATCGGCAGCCTGATCGCCTTCCGCGTGCTCCAGGGACTCGGCGCGGGTCTGCTCGACCCGCTGATGCTGACCCTGCTGGCCCGTTCGGCCGGACCCAGCCGGATCGGACGGGTCATGGGCCTCATGGGCGTCGTCGGCTCCAGCGGCCCGGTGTTCGGCCCGGTGATCGGCGGATTCATCCTGCAAGGCGTGTCCTGGCGCTGGATGTTCCTGGTCAACGTCCCGATCGGCCTGCTCGCGCTGGTGCTCGCCCTGCGGGTGATCCCGGACGACAAGCCGACCGGCGAGCAGCCGGTGAGCAAACTCGACACCGTCGGCGTCGCGCTGATCGGCCCGGGCGTCGCGGCCGCCGTGCTGACCTTGTCGCAGTACGCCGAGCGGACCGAGTTCTCCGCCTGGCAGGTACTCGTCCCGCTGGTCGCCGCGGTCGTGCTGCTCGGCGCCTACGCCGTCCACGCGCTGCGCGAGCGCACCACGCAACCGCTCATCGACCTGCGGCTGTTCGCCTCGCGCAGCTTCTCCGCCAGCGTCACCGTCGGCGCCCTGGTCGGTCTGGCCACCTTCGCCAGCCTGTTCGCGCTGCCGCTGTACTACCAGCAGGTACGCGGCCACGACACCTTCGCGTCCGCGCTGCTGCTCGCTCCGCTCGGTGTGGGGTCGGCCCTGTCGATGCCGCTGACCGGACGGCTGTCCGACAAGGTCGGCTCACGGACCCTGGTGATGTGCGGCGGCGCGGTCGCCACGCTGAGCGCGCTGGCCTTCACCCAGCTCAGCGCGGACACGTCCCAAGTCTGGACGGCCGTGGTGGCGTTCACGATCGGCCTCGGCCTCGGCAGCGTGGGCGCGCCCACCATCGCCTCCCTCTACCGCACGCTCCCGCCGCATCTGGTGCCTCAGGGCAGCACCGTGCTGTACATGCTCAACCAGCTCGGCGCCGCGATCGGCATCGCGCTGGTCGCGCTGCTCGTCCAGAGCGCGGGCAGCGGCGACGCCCTCGGCGGCTTCCGGCACGCATACTGGGGCGTGACCGGCGCGCTCGTCCTCGCCCTGATCGCCGCGACCCAACTGCCGGGCCGTCCCAAGCCGCAGGAATCCGACGGCGGTACGCCGCAGGAACAGCACGCCGACGTGAACTCCGACGTCACCGCCGACGTCCACTCCCATGCCGACTCCGCGGTCGGCTCCGACATCCGCTCCGCGGAGGCTCCCGCCTCCCTGGCCGCCCAAGGGGACACCCTGTGAAGACCATTGTGATCGCCGGCGGCACCGACGGCATCGGAAAGGCGCTGGCGGCCACCCGGCTCGGCAACGGCGACACCGTCGTCGTCATCGGCCGCAGCGAGGTGAAGGGGAAGGCGTTCCTGGAGACCGCCGCGACCGTCGGCGCCCAGGACCGGGCCTTCTTCATCCCTGCCGACCTCAGCCTGCTGGGCGAGAACGAACGGGTCCTCAAGAAGCTGCGCGCGCGGTTCCCGACGATCGACGCCCTGGTCCTGTGCGCCCGCCACTACCGCACCGAGCGCGCCCTCACGGCCGACGGCATCGAGGAGAACTTCGCGCTGTTCTACCTCAGCCGCTACCTGCTCGGACACGGCCTGGTCGACACGCTGTCCGCCGCCGAACGGCCCGTGGTGGTCAACGTGGCCGGTCCCGGCGCGAGTCTGAGCGTGGTCCGCTGGGACGACCTGGAGCTGCGCCACGGTTACCACGGCGGCGCCGCGCTCGGCCAGGGCGGGAAGCTCAACGACCTGCTCGGCGTCACCTTCGCCGAGCGGTACGGGGACAGCGGCATCCGCTACGTCCTGATCCACCCGGGCGTCACCGCGACGAGCTTCTCCGGCGAGTACGACGATGTGACGCTGCGTCAGATCCTGTCGATGCAGTCGTTCGCCAAGCCGGTGGAGGCCGCCCTCCCGCCGATCGTCGACGCCATCGACGCCCCTCCCGCCGAGCCGTTGAGCGCGTTCGTCGAGGGGCTTCGGATCGGGGTGAAGGACCGGTCCTTCGCGCCGGACGCGGCCGAACGCCTCGACGCGGCCACCGAGCGGATCCTGGAGGAGCACCGGGGGCGGACCGGCGGTCCCGGCGGGAATTGACGGTCTCCAGAAGGTGTCACAAGCGGAATTGATGTTCTTTTCACAATCCTGAGCCGGGATTCCTGGGCGCGGGTCACCGCTGGTCGGAGAATGTTCCGTACCACGCCGTGGCCCGCGCCTTTCGTGGAGCCACCTCATTCCCGAGGAGCCGAAGAATGTCCCACGCGTCCACCTCGCGGCCCGTCATCGAGAATCCCCAGAGCGACATCGTGCTCGTCGGCACGGTCCCGACGGAGAGCGGAAAGGCGGCGCAGACCGCGGAAGCCGTCGTCGCCCACTGGCGGTCCGGCGAGTGGCCGCCGGAGCTGCTGTCGCTCACGGTCTACACGAGCAGCGAAGGCGACTCGGTGCTGACCTACGCGCAGTGGTCCGCGGAGGAGCCGCTGCGGCAGTCCCTGAAGGAGGAGGGCAGCCTCTCCGACACGGCGTCCGCCGTCCCCGGCGCCCCGGCGCCCGTGCCCTACCGCCTGTACCGCGCGGTCCGCGGTTCCGGCATCGCCGACCCCGCCCCCGTCGCCGAGTCCTTCCCCGTGGCCTTCTTCGGCGCGGAGAACGACCAGGCCGCCCGCGCCTTCGTGGACGCCCTGTTCGCCGGCGAGGAGGCCACCGAGGGCCAGGACCGCGACTACCCCGGCGGGATATCGGCGAACATGCACATCAGCGTGGACGGCACGAGCGTCCTCAGCTTCTCCGAGTGGGTGACGGAGGCCAACGCCGTCGCCCACATCGAAGCCGTCTGGGAGCCGGTCCTGAAGGACCTCGGCGGCACCGGTCTGCTCTACCGGCACTTCAGCACCCTGCTCCCGACCGCCTGAACACCCCACCGGCCGGCCCCCGCCCTCGGGGCGGGAGCCGGCCGGTTCCTCATGGCTCAGGACCTCAGCGGCTCATCCGCAGGACCTCGGCGGCTCATCCGGCCGCGCGCGCGTACGCGTGCCAGACGCGAGGCGCGTCGAACAGGTGCACCCGCTCCGACCGCCGCCACCGGGCGGCGGGCACCGACACCACGTCCCCCGGCACCGGCAGATCGGGACCCGCCGCCGTACGGGCGAAGAGCACGGCGACAAGCGCGGCCAGTTCCTCAGGAGTCGCACAACCGCGCACCACGCGCAGCTGACGAGAATCGATCGAGTCGGTCATCACACATCCTTCTTCGCGCGGTCGGGAAAGTCGAGGCCACACCGGCAGCGGAAATGCGCCGCACCTCAACCTCAAGGTTCCAGGGAAACCGGCCCCCGCTCAAGACACCCCGATTCAGGACTCCGTCAGATTCCACAAGTCCTCGCCAGCCGAATTCAGCGACCGCCAGCCGAATGTCAGATCCCCTTGACCCGGCCCGCCTTCCGCGCCGCGGGGACGGAGCGTCAGGCGAAGGACGGCCAGCGATGGCCGACCCAGTGGCGCCAGTCCGTCCAGCCGGGCGGTGGGGCGGGGGCGGGCTCGCGGCCTGTCCGCTCCGCCGCGTCGGGCTCCTCGAAGTGGGCTCGCCCGCGCAGGAGGTCGGCGTCGGTCATCGGAAAGGTCTCCGCGGGAGTGCGCGCCCAGCGCCGGGCGATCCGGGCACGCTGGGTCGCGTCGTCCACCGGCAGGTAGACCATGCGGAAGCGGGCGTCCTCGGCCTCGGTGAGCCAGCGGATCGCAGACCGTTCGTCCCGGGACCAGCAGCCGTAGTCCACCACGACGTCGGTGCCGAGCCGGAGTGCCTCCAGGCCGAGCCAGAGCATGCGGCCCTCCAGTACGTCGCGCTTCCCGTCCGCGTCCGACCTGTCGAAAAGCGGGATCATCCACTCGTCGGGTGTCAGGCGCAGCGCGCCGTGCTCCGCGGCGAGCAGGCGGGCCCTCGTGGTCTTTCCGGCCCCGGGCAGGCCGACCATCAGGAACAACGTGGTCACGCCCCGAGCGTGGCAGGCGAGCCGGGCGGACGGCCACCGCTTTATCCGCCCGACCGCCTGACCGCCCCGACCGCCCGACCGCCCTCACCGCCCTCACCGCCCCGACCGCCCGGGCGGTCCCCGTCGAACCGGCGCACCCGCTCCCGGACCTGGAATGATCGGGCCATGCGCGCCGCCCGGCTCCTCTCGCTCATCCTCCTGTTGCAGAACCGGGGGAGGCTGACGGCCGGTGAGCTGGCGCAGGAGCTGGACGTCTCGGTGCGGACCGTCTACCGGGACATCGACTCGCTGAGCGCCGCGGGCATTCCGGTGTACGGGGACGCGGGGCACGGCGGGGGATACCAGCTGCTCGGCGGGTACCGGACCCGGCTGACCGGGCTGCATGTCGACGAGGCGGAGTCGCTGTTCCTGGCCGGACTGCCGGGCGCGGCCGACGACTTGGGCCTGGGGGAGGTGCTGGCGGCGGCGGAGCTGAAGCTGACCGCGGCCCTGCCGCCACCGCTGCGGGACCGGGCCGGGCGGATCCGTGAGCGGTTCCACCTCGACGCGCTCGGCTGGTACCGGGAACAGGACTCCCCGTCCGCTCTCGTACCGCTCGCCGACGCGGTGTGGAATCAGCGGCGGATCCGGGTGCGCTACCGCCGCTGGGCCGCGCCGCAAGAGGTCGAGCGCGACCTCGACCCGTACGGCCTGGTCCTCAAGGCGGGGGTCTGGTACCTCGTCGCCGCGGCGGACGGCGCGGTGCGCACGTACCGGGTGTCCTCGATCCTCCGCCTGGACGTCGGGACGACCGGCTTCGAGCGGCCGGACGGGTTCGACCTGGCCGCTCACTGGCAGCAGTACCTCGCCGTCTACGACGCCCGAAGGCTGCGGCTTCAGGGCTCCGTACGGATCGCTCCCGCGCTGCTGTCCGCGCTGCCGGACCGCCTGGACGCGGCTCTGGTCCGCGCGGTGGAGACCTCGGCGGGGCCGCCGGACGCGGACGGCTGGGTGACGGCGACGGTGCCGCTGGAATCGGTCGAGCTGGCGGTGCCCGTACTGCTGTCGCTGGGCCCGGACATCGAGGTGCTCGGCCCCGAGGAGCTGCGCCGCGCGATCGCGGAGCGGGCGGCGGCCGTGCTCGACCGGTACCGGCCGGCGGACTCGCCCGGCCGGGCGGGGGCCGACGAGCGCAGCAGCACTCCGGCGGACAGGGTCGCCAGCAGGGCGGGAGCGGCGAGGACCCCGAAGCCGTAGCGCGTGTCGGTGCTGTCGGTGACCTTCCCGACCAGGAACATCACCGCGACCGTGGCCGCCAGCCCGCCGCCGTTCGCCAGCCCGAAGACCCGGCCCACCGAGGCGTCGTCGGCCGAGGTCATCAGCATGGTCCGCGAGGCGATCCGGGCCTGCCCGAAGAAGAACGCGCCCACCGGCACTCCGACGAGATAGCCGGCGATCCCGAACTGGCTCTGGAGTACCAGGCCCACGGCGCAGAGCAGGAAGCCCACGACGGCGATGCGGAGGTCGGGACTGCGTCTGCTGACGATCCGGTACGCGCCGGCCGCCGCCAGGAAGCCGAGGCAGCCCAAAGCGTCCACCGCGCCGAACGTCCCCGCCCCCAGGTGGAGTTCACCGATGACCGCGGTGGGCAGCAGGGCGTTGAAGACCGTGACGACCACGCTTCCCTGGGCGTAGAGCAGGATGAAGTGCCGCATCCGCATCGGTGTCCGCGTCGGCGTACGCGCCGCCACCGGCGCCGACTCCCCGGCGGCGGTGGCCGTCGGCGCCCGTTCCGGGCGACGCCCCACCGCGGCCACGCACAGCGCCGAGACGGCGAAGGTCCCGGCGTTGAACACCAGCAGCGGCACGGCGCCGAACGCCTGGACGGACAGCCCGCCGACCGTCGCCGACAGCAGCATCCCCGCCTGGGTCCCCATCTCGTAGCGGGCGTTGAACCGCCGCAGCCGGTCCGCCGGGACCCGTTCCTTGATCAGCGCGGAGCTGGCGGGGAAGAACAGCGCGCCGACCACGGCGAGCGCCAGGTTGGCGCCGTAGATCCCGGCTCCCGGAGAGCCGCCGCAGACCAGCCAGAGCGGCAGGGCCAGGGCCAGCGCCGCGCTGGAGAGATCGCAGCCGATCCACAGGGCCCGCCGGTCGAAGCGGTCCGCCAGCCGCCCGAAGAAGGGTGACAGCAACGCCTGCGGCCCGGCGACGGCGATGAAGAGCCAGCCGACGGCCATCATGGTGCGCTGTTCCCTGATCATGAGCAGCGCACCGACGATGAGCTGGACGTTGTTGCCGAGAGCGGTGGCGAAGGCAGCGGGTACGAGCAGCCGCTCGGCCCGCCGGGAGTGCCGACTGAGGATCATGGCACCACTGTCCGGCGCTTCGCTGACATCCTGTGTCAGTGAAGTCTCTCCGCCCGGTGACGTCTTCGCACCGCCCCCGAGCGGCCGGGCCGCCCGCTACCGCCGCTTGACGGTGTAGGTCAGGTGGGTCACCCGGGACGACGCGTCCGTGCGGGTCTGGTCGAGGGCGAGACGGTCGGGGTCCACGCGCTCGAACAGGCGGATGCCGGTGCCGAACAGCACGGGCGCGAGGGTGATCGAGAACTCGTCGACCAGGCCGGCGTCCAGGTACTGCTGGATCGTCTCGGCGCCGCCGGAGATACGGATGTCGCGGTCGCCCGCGGCCTCGCGGGCCCGGTCGAGCGCGCTGGAGATGCCGTCGTTGACGAAGTGGAAGGTCGTGCCGCCCGGCCGCTCCCACGGGTCACGCTCGACGTGGGTCACGACGAACACCGGGGTGTGGAACGGCGCCTCCTGGGGCCACGCCAGCTCTCCGGCGTCGAACATCCGCTTGCCCATGACGCTCACGCCGGTGCGCTCGTACGTCGCCCGGGCGATGTCGTTGTCGATCCCCTCCTCGCCGCCCTCGCCGAGCTTGAGGTTCTCGCGGAACCACCGCTGCGGGAAGATCCACGCCTGGAGCTCCGACCACTTCGCCATCCAGCGCCGGACCCCGGGGTCGCTCTGGCCTTCGGGCGAGAAGACGTCCTCGACGGGCACGGCGTCCGGCGCCATGAAGCCGTCGAGCGACATCGTCACACTGAAGAACACCTTGCCTGCCATCAGTCGTCCGCTCCCTTCGACGCGGTCCCGTTCCCGGTGAGTTCGGCGACGTAGACCGCCAGATTGCGCAGCGTCTGCTCGCCGCCCTCGACCGCGTGGTACTTCTCCGCCGCCTCGTCGCGCAGCTCCCTGGTCGGGAACACCGTGCGCATCACGAGCCGGGTCTCCTCCTCCGCCGTTTCGAAGGTCAGGACCGACTCGAAGGTGTGGGGGTCGTCGCGGGACTCGCCGTGCAGCAGCGCGATCCGCCGCGACGGGACGATCTCGGTATAGGTGATCCACTCCTGGTAGTCGGTCCCGTCCGGCCCGTGCATCACGAAGTCCCAGACCCCGCCGACGCGGAAGTCGAAGGACCGCGTCGTCGTCGTGAACCCTTCGGGGCCCCACCACCGCGAAAGGTGCCGGACCCGTGTGAACGCCTCGAACACCAGCTCCCGTGGGGCGCCGATGGTCCGGGAGACCACGATCTCGCGGTCCGCCGCCGCCTCGCCGCCGCTATTGGTCGTCGTCATCCGGTGGTTCCTCCTGTCTTGCCTGTTTCAGATCTCGTACGTACGTGTCCAGCCGGTCGAAGGTCCCGTTCCAGAACTCCTCGAAGCCGCCCGTCCACTCATGGATCGGCCGCAGCCCGCGGGCGTCCAGTCCGTAGAGCCGCTGCTTGCCCGCGCCGCGGACCCGCACCAGCCCGACCTCGCGGAGCACCCGCAGGTGCTTGGACGCCTGCGGCTGGGTCATCCCCAGCTCCCGCGCCAGCTCGGTCACGGGCCGCTCGCCGCCCCGCAGCAGCGCCAGGATCTCCCGCCGCTGCGGCTCGGCGATCGCGTTGAACGCGTCCGAGGTCGTCGCCGCTCGTGCCATGACTCCATCGTATGCCCATATCGGCATGCGTCAACCGCGGCATGCCGCTCCTGTGGCTCGGCGCCCTCGGTGCGGGCCGCTCGTCCTGGCCGCCGCGCCCGCCGGGCGGCTCGGTACCCTCGGCGGAGGGAGACGGCCCCTGGAGGCGCTGGTGGGACTGCGGGAACGGATCGCGAGGGAACTCACCGCGACCATGCACGGCGGGGACCTCGAACTGGGACGGTACGCGGCGCCGCCCGGTGATCCCGGACTGTTCGGGATCGCGCCGGGGGACCCGGTGTGGCGGGTGCACGGGCACGCCACCGGGATGCTCACCGGCGGATTCGCCGCGCTCATGCTCCAGTCGCTGCATCCGCTGGCCATGGCGGGGGTCGACGACCACTCCGACTTCCGCGCCGATCCGGTCGGACGGCTGAACGGCACCGTACGGTTCATCACCACGACCACCTTCGGCTCCTCGGCCGCCGCCCGCGAGGTGATCGACCTCGTCCGGCGGATCCACACCCGCGTGCACGGCACCGCCCCCGACGGCCGCCCGTACCGCGCGGACGACCCCGATCTGCTCACCTGGGTGCACACCGCCGAGGTACGCAGCTTCCTCGCCGGCCACCAGACCTACGCGCCCCGGCCACTGCGGCTGACTCCCGCCGAGTGCGACGCCTACTACCGCCAAGCCGCCCCCGTGGCCGAGGCGTTGGGCGCGCGGAACATACCGCGCACATCCCTCGAAGCCGAGCGCTACCTGGCCCGCATGCGCCCCCAACTCCACGCCACCGCAGCCGCGTTGGACTCTGTACGGTTCCTGCGCCGCTTCGGACGCACACGACGGGAGCGGCTGGTCGTCGGCCGGCTCATGAACGCCTCGGTCGGACTCCTCCCCGGCTGGGCCCGTACCGAATTGGGCGTTCACCGCCCGGCCGCCGTCCGCACCGGCTGGGACCGGCCCCTCGCGACGGCCGTGGGCCGCACCATCGAATGGGGGCTCGGGCCCTCCCAGATCCAGGCCGCCGCGCGAGGGCGGCTGGCGCAGGCGCCACAGGGATGACGGGGGCGCGGACCGGACCGCGGCCGACGTACGGGCCTCACGACCCGGGGGCGCGCGACCCGCGTGGGATCATCGGTCCATGAGCAGCGACCTGGAAGTGAGCGCTCTGGCGATCAACGTGACGATCCCACGGGAGCACCGCTGGACGGACACCCGACGCGGCGAGGAGTTCACGCTGACCACACTCAACGTCCGGCTGCTCCCGGACGGTCGACTCGCCGCCAAGGCCTACGGCCGGCCGGTCGGCGGCGGCAGGGGCGCCTACGTCTCCTTCCCCGTCCCCGACAGACCCGAACTCGCCGCCCTGGTCGACGCCGCCGCCGGCCGGGCCGGGGCGCTGTGGGCCGCCCATCGCGGTCTCGGCTGAACCCGTTTCGCCGCGAGGGGGAGAGGGCTCGCAGGGGAGCGCGGCCCGAGACGCCGATCGATGCCAGGTCTGCTCCGTGACGAGGCCGTTCTGGGGTAGCAGACGGCTATGACGACAGGCGTGACCATTGGGGTCGAAGAGGAATTCCTGCTGCTCGACCGCAGGACCGCACTGCCGGCGCCACGCGTCGGCCAGCTCCGGATCGCGGCGGAGCGCGAGCCCGACCTGGGGAGCGAGGAGGTCGACACCGAGCTCCTGCAGTCCCAGGTGGAGGTCGCGACCCCGGTCTGCTCCGACCTGGACGAGGTCGCCGCGCATCTCACGCGGTTCCGGAAGTCGCTGAGCGCCGCGGCGCGCAGCGTGGACTGCCGCCTGGCGGCGACGGGCGGCGCACCCCTCATGGCCGAGGCGTCGGTGCCGGTGACCGGTGAGCAGCGGTACCGGGACATGCGGGTGGACGCGGCACGACTGGTCGACGAGCAGTTGATCTGCGGTATGCACATCCATGTCGCCGTGCCCGACCGCCACGCCGGGGCCGCCGCGCTGGGCCGGATCCGTCCCTGGCTGCCGCTTCTGGTCGCGCTGGGGGCCAACTCCCCGTTCTGGGACGGGCGGGACACCGGCTTCGCCAGCTGGCGCACCGTGATCTTCGGCCGCTGGCCGGTCAGCGGATCGCCGCCGTTCTTCTCCGGCGCCTCCCATTACGAGGAGCGGGTCGACGCCCTGCTGGGCACCGGGGTGATCGCCGACCGGCACCAGCTCTACTGGCACGCCCGGCTCTCCGACGAGTACCCGACGCTGGAGGTCCGCGCCCCCGACGTCCAGCTCGACGTCGACAGCGCGATCACCCTCGCCGGGCTCGCCCGCGGCCTGGTGGTCACCGCACTGCGCGAGGGCAGCGTCGGCGGCCGTCCCCTCGACCCGCCGGCCAGCGTCCTCCAGGCCGCGGGCTGGCACTCCGCCCGCCACGGCCTGACCGCCAACCTGGTCGACCCCCGCACCAATGAGCCGTCCCAGGCCGCCGACGTGCTCGGCGCCCTCCTGGACTGCGTCACCCCAGCCCTGAAGGAACTCGACGACCTCGACCGGGTGACCTCCGGCGTGCGACGACTCCTCGACAAGGGCACCGGCGCCGCACGCCAGCGCGCCGCCCTCGCGCACGGCGGCACCGAGGAACTCCTCGACCTGATAGCACCCGAGCCCGTCGATCCGGCGGACGGTGACGACGCCCGCCAGCCGGAAGCGCCCGTCATCGCCCGGGCGGGACGCCCGTAGGGCATGGAATCGGCGCCGGCTCCCGGCGACGAGCGGCAGCCGCGCGCCGATTCCCCGCTACGCCCCGGACGACCCGCTGAGGCGACTCGCGAGCAGAAGCGTCGCGGCCACGGACTTCACGGGGATGTCGCCGAGCTTCTGGCAGAGGGTCATCGCCTGTCGCAGCGCGAGGTCGGCTTCCGCGGGGTGTCCGGAGGCCAGGAGGTGTGAGCCGAGGTTGGTCAGGACGATCGCCTCGCGCTCGCTGTCGCCGTGTTCACGGAAGACGGCGAGCGCCCGGCGAAAGGCCGCTGTGGCGTCCGCCTCCTGACCGGTCTTGGACAGGGCCAGGCCCAGGCGGTTCTGCGATTCCGCTTCGCCCGCGCGCGCACCGGCTTTCCGGCTGAGCGCGATGGCCTGCCGGAGGTGGTCGGCCGCCTCTTCGTAGCGCCGCGCCGCGAGCAGTGTCGCGCCGAGGCTGTCCAGGAGGACGGCCTGATTCGGTTCGTCGTCCTCTTTGCGCCGTACGGCGAGCGCCCGGCGGAGGGTCTTCTCGGCTTCGTCGTACCGGCCGAGCCAGTGGAGGGCCGCGCCGTGCGCGGCGAGCCGTCGGCGTTCGTTCGAGGCGCTGCCGCTCTCCTCGGCGCAGGCGGCGGCTTCCTCCAGCGCCCGTAGGGCCTGCGCGAACCGGCCCACGCGCACCAGGGCCTCGCCGATGTCCCCCTGGATCTCGCCTTCGACGCGGCGGTCGCCGATGTCGCGGAAGATCGAGACCGCCTGCTCCAGGGCCTCGATGCCCTGCTCCTCCCGTCCGTTCCGGCCGTGGACGAGACCGAGGAAGCCCAGCAGCCTCCCCTCCCCGAAGCGGTCGCCGCTCTCCCGGCAGATGAGCAGGCCCTTGCGGAGGGCCGCGACGGCCTCGTCGTCCTGTCCCGTCCGGGTCAGACACGCGCTGTCAACGACGACGGCTCTGCCCTCGGCGGCGCGGTCGCCGGTCCTCCGGTGGATGGCCAGCGCCCGCTGGTTCGCCTCCTCCGCTTCCGCCGCGCGCCCCGTATGGGCCAGGGCGAGCGCCAGATACGTCAGCGCCGACGCCTCGTTGTCATCGGCACCGGCCTCCCGGAAGAGCGAGGCGGCCGTCCGGAACGGTTCGACGGCCTCCTGCTCCCGCCCCGGCAGCAGCACGGACAGCCCCAGAAGATGCTGTGCCCAGCCCTCCGCCGCCCGGTCACCGGTCCATCGGCAGACCGGCAGGGCGACGGCCGCCAGAAGGGTCATCTCCTCGAAGTGGAGGCGCAGGGAGCAGAATTCGGCGAGGCAGTACGAGAGGGCGACGGGCACGGCGGGGTGGCCGAGTCCCGTGGCGAAGGCGGCGGTACAGATCAGGTTGGCGAATTCGTCCTCCAGCCAGGACAGTGCCTGCGCGCGATCCCGGACCAGGGGCGTGGGCGACGGTACGGGGCCCTTGAGGTGCGCGTCGGCCGCGACCGCGGTCCGTACGTAGTAGTCCATCAGCCGGGCCAGCGCCGCCTGCGCCTGATCCGCGTCGGCGCGCGCCGCGCCGCGTTCGTCCGCGTAGAGGCGTACGAGACCGTGCATGCGCCAGCGGCCCCAGGTGCGCGCGGGTTCGATGAGGTGGGCGCGGGCGAGGTCGCGCAGCATGACCTCCGAGGTCGTCTCGTCGGCGCCGCACAGGTGGGCCGCCGCGCTGGTGCCGATGTCGGGGCCGCTGTTGAGGGGGAGCAGCCGGAAGAGCCTGGCGCACGCGGGGGAGACCTGTTCGAGGTGCTGGTGGGAGAGGTCGAACGCGGCCCGTACCGCCCGGTCCTCGCGGGTGAGGTGGTCCAGGCGGCGCTGGGCGTCGGCCAGTGCCTGGGCGAGGGACGCGAGCGGGCGGCCGGGGGTGTCGGCGAGGAGCGCCGAGCAGATCCGCAGGGCGAGAGGTAATCGCCCGCAGTATTCGGCGATGCGCAGGGCGTCGTCGGGTTCGTCGGCGACGCGGGTGTCGTGCGGGCCGCGGGCCTGCCGCAGGACATTGCGGATCAGGTCCACCGAGGCGTCGGCGGCGAGAACGTCGAGTTCGCACAGGCGGGCGCCGACGTCGAGGGTGTGGCGTGAGGTGACCAGGGCCGCGTTGCGGCCGTCGCCGGGAAGCAACGGGAGCACCTCGTCGGCGCTCGAGGCGTTGTCGATGACGACCAGGACCCGGCGGCCGTGTTCCGCGCAGGCGGCCAGCACCGACCGGTACAGCGCGACGCGGGCCCGCGGATCGGCGGGAATGTCCGCGTCGGCGATGCCGAGAGCGCTCAGCCATGGGCCGAGGACCCGTTCGGGGAGCAGACGCAGGTCCCGGTCGTAGCCGAGGAGATCGGCGAAGAGGACACCGCCGGGGAACCAGCCGGGTTCTGCGGTCGCCCGCGCGGCGGCCTGGAGGACGAGCTCCGTCTTGCCGACGCCCGCCAGCCCGGTCACCACGGCGGCGACGGGTCCGTCGTGCCGCTCGGTCCGTGGCCGCAACAGGTCCAGCAGCTCGGCGAGTTGCTTGTCCCGGCCGGTGAAGTTCGAGGCGCGGACCGGCAGTCCTGACCCGGCCAGGGGAGTCTCGCGCGGCACCTGCACGGTGATGTCCCGGCCCTGGAACACGGCGCTGAAGAACGTACCGCCGTGCACGTGGTTGGCGACGTCGCTCGCCGAACCGGCTGCGGAGGCGGGGTCATTGGGCTCGTCCCGGCTTCCGCGCCGCCAATCGTCCAGGCCCGCGCGGAAGTCCGGATCGACGGCGGCGCGCTCCGCGAGTGCGACGCTGAGCGCCTGCGCGCGTCGCAGGTCACCCGGTGCCCGCTCCAGAGCCCGCAGCTCCGCCGACGCCGAGCTGACCGGGAGCGGTGAAGCCGGTCGCTCCGGGACGGGGCTGCTGACGAGTTCGCCCAGCTCCCGCCAGGCAGCCCGCGCCTCGTCCCGCCTGGCCGACAACTCCGCCAGCCGTCGCGCCGAGATCACCTCCACACGCGCCCCGCCCCGGTCACCGCGTCCGCCGTGGCTACGCGTCGGAGGGCCGACGGAGTGTGTACCAGGCCGCTCCCGCCAGGGCGGCGGCGGTCACGGCGAGGGCCGCGTGCGGCAGGAACCGTCCCGGCCGGCTGGCCTTACGGTAGGCCAGCACGGCGCCGTTGGACTGCCAGCTCAGCGCGGAGCGATTCGACTGGCCCGACAGCAGCGAGCCAGCCGACTGGAACGAGCCGATGGACGTCGCGGACATCACCGATCCGAGCGACCCGATGGACAGGACCGACGCCACCGAACCGATCGACAGGACCGACCCGGCCGAGGCGATGGACAGCACCGAATCCGTGCACCCGATGGACAGCAGCGAGTTGTGTGACCCTGTCGGCCAGCGTGAGGACATACGGACACTGTCTCACCCCGGCACCCTGTCGCGCCCCGCATTCCCGGCCGCGAGACAGCCCCCGGCAGCTTCGGCGCCGCACCACTCACAGAGCCGTGACGACGCCCTCGCCCGGCCCCGCGCCGGACCGATCGGCCCGGTCACCGGACATGTGCGAGCGTGCTAACCCACCGCGTAGGCGCGGTAGTTCGCCGAGCCGGGGCCCGCGGCGCGGTTCTTCAAGGTGGCGGACCGCTGATAGGTCGCGGACGAGTGGGGGGCCGAGATGGGCGGCCGGTCGGGGGTGAGCTGCTCCGCGGCCTCGAGCGCCGTGATGATCGTGGAGACGAACACCGGCAGGTCGTCCGGCAGCGGTGACGTGATGAGATTCCCGTCGACCACGATCGGCTCGACGACGTAGTCGGCCCCGGCGTGGATCAGGTCGTCACGGATCGGCGCGACCGAGGTGACGCGGCGGCCCGAGACGATTTCGGCGGAGGCGAGCAGCCATCCCGCGTGGCAGATCGCCGCGACGATCCTTCCCTGCCGGTCCACTTCACGGACGAGCGCGACGATGGACTTGTCGCGTCGCAGGTATTCGGGCGAGAACCCGCCGGGGACGACGAGCGCGTCGATGTCCTCGGCCACCAGGTCCGCGACGTTGACCTCGGCTCGGGCCGGATAGCCGATCTTGCTCGCGTAGACCGCGTCCGTGGCCGGTCCCGCGATGACGACCTGGGCACCCGCCTCGCGGAGCCGGAGCACCGGGTACCACAACTCGAGTTCCTGGTAGAGGTTCTCGACAAGGACGACGACTCGGGCGTCTTGAATTCTCATGTGCTTCCCTCTTGGGCGACGGATCGATTGCGGGGCGGCTCAGACGTCGATCGCGAAGATCCGCCGCGGGTTGTGGATCATGAGCGCGTCGAGCTGCTCGTCGGTGACGCCCTTGGACTTCAGGCGCGGGACGAAGCTGGTGAACATGTAGCCGAGGTCGACCTTCTCGTTGAGCAACTGGGGGTCGGACTCGGTCACCCCGGCGCGCGGATTGAAGAACCAGCGGTCGAACGAGATGACCACGTTGTCCAGGTATCCCTCGTCGATGAGCGTCACCAGGGCGTTCGCCATGGCTTCGTCCAGTTCCTCGGCGCTGCCGACGCGCCAGGGGATGCCGACGTGGTCGAGCTGGACGTTGGCGCCCATGGCGAGGATCTCGCGCATCATCTCGACCTGCGGGGGGACGAAGGCGTGGCCGATGATGACCTTCGCCAGGTCCATGCCCTCCTCCGCGAGGATCTCCAGTTGCTCGCGGCCGGGGTTGGTCACCTCGAAGTCCATGGGATCGATGTGGGTGTTGATGGCGCAGCCCACCTGCGTCGCCGCCCGGGCCGCGGCGCGGATCACCCGGTCCTCCACCTCGTGGATGTGCCGGCCGTTCGGGCCGAGCGGGCTCGGCTTCGGCGTGACGCTCTCCTGGCCGGTCGCGATCTTGATGGCACCGGCCCGGTAGGGGGTCTGCTGCCAGGCGAAGACCATTCCCTCGGTGAGGTCCTTGACGAAGAACTCGGTCAGCTCCTCGACGGTCTGGCGCCGCCAGTAGTACGGCACCCCCATCCGCTCGGGGAAGAAGCCCGTGATGGCGACGACGTTCATGCCCGTCTGCTTGGCCACGTCGACCATGAACTGCGGGTGGCGGCCGACCTCGGGCGGGGTCATGTCGACGATGGTCCCGTAGCCGTACCCGTCCATCCCGCGCTGGACCTGGCCCGCGACGAAGTCGACCGCGGCGCTGTAGTCCAGCACGGTGCGGTGGTCCAGCTCCGCTCCGGGGTAGCCGTAGAGCAGGTGCTCGTGGCTGAGGATCTTGCCCGAGTTCTCCGCGGGCACGTCACCGAGGACTGTTCGTAGAATCTTCAACGTTTCTGCCTCCTGCTCTCGAATGCGGTCGTCGTCACTTCTGGGACCAGCGGCTGAACAGCTCCCGGTACAGCTCGGGCATGCCGTCGGCGTCCGGCGCGGTCAGCCAGTTCGGGCTGGTGAAGCCGGGGCCCAGCAGCGAACGCACGAGGTCGGTGCCGGTTCCGCTGGAGACCAGGTGGCCGTGCCGGACGGAGAAGTCGCCGATCAGGGCGCGCTGACCGGCCGAGGCGACCGGTACCGCGCCCACGCCGCCCGGCACCACCAGGGCGTCGATGGTCAGCCCCGCCAGGTGGTCGACGGTCGAGGTCGGAACGACGGGGTAGCCGAGGTGGCTCTCGCAACCCTCCGGGTCCGACGTGACCAGGTGCAGGTCGGCGCCGGCCTCCCGCGCGCGGAACACCGGATACCAGAACTCGACCTCCTGGTACCCGGGGAACGACAAGACGACGACTGTCCGGGACTGGGGCATACGACTTTCCTTCGGGTTGCACACGGCAAATGAACCTGGCTGGTTGTCTTACAGGTTGAGTATGCGGGATATGTTCAAGGTTCCGCAAGGTTTGTGACCCGAGGTGGGGGAGTGTCCGCGGGGTATCCGGCGGGCTGGTGATTGCGCTCGACCCCCTGACTGGCGCAGACTAGGGTCCGTGGAAGAGCAGCCAGACAGTCTGTCAATACCGGTCCGGGAGCGGCAGTCGCGCAAGCTCGTGGCGATGAAGCGGGTGGCACGGCACAGCGCTGTCGATGTCGTACGCAATCAGCTCGTCGAGCTCATCGAGCGCGGCGAGATTCCCGTGGGGGACTGGCTGCCCTCAGAGGCGGAGATGTCGCGCGCGTTCGGGGTCAGCCGGCCCGCCCTGCGCGAAGCCCTGGGCAGCCTGCGGGCGTTCGGCTACATCGAGTCCCAGACCGGCCGGGGTTCGATGGTGGTCTCCAACCGGGCTTCCAGCTCACTGACGTTGAGCCAGTACTCCTCGACCGATCTCAACGAGGTGCGCCGCCACCTGGAGGTGCCGACGGCCAAGCTGGCCGCGACCCGCCGGTCCGAGGAGGAACTCGCGGTCATCGTGGAGGCCTGCGAGGCGTACGCGGTGGAGGCGGACCCGGAGATCAGGGTCCGGCTGGACAGCGAACTGCACATCGGGATCGCGTCCGCGACGGGCAACCCCCTCTTCCCTCGGCTGATCAAGGACATCCGGTCGATCCTCGAGGAGCAGTCCCTGGCGCTCTCCGTGTCCGCCGAGCGCTGGCGGCACTCGACGGAGGAGCACTTCGCCATCTGCCGGGCGATCCGCGACCGCGACCCGGACCGCGCCTCCGAGGCGATGGTCGCCCACCTGCGCGCCGTCGAGGACGCGGTCAGCATGCTGCAACGACCGGAAACGCCGCTGTCGTCGAACTGAGGTGACCGCGGCGCCACGAGAGTGGCGTCGTCGCGGCCATGAGGCCCGGAACGCCCCGAAGGGGCGTACGACCGGCTCGCACTCCACGTCCTAGCTGTCTGACAGGTCGCCCGAACGCCGTCACGGGACCCGGCTCGCCGTCTGTCGCCGAGCCGTGCCGCGCCGCGCTGAGTCGCGCGTTGGTGCGCGCCGCCGCGCCGCCCTCCGGCATGCGTCCCATGCCCCATGCCCAATGTGTCCGTTACCCCGTGTCCGGGTACGCGTCGGCGCGCGCACCGCCGCGACCTGTGACGCGCCTGCTCCCCGCCGCGTCGCCGTGCTACATTTCAACCTGTCAGACTGCCTGACCTTTGGGGGAAATGTGGGTGACTCGGAAGTGATCGGGATCATCGCGGACGACATCACCGGCGGGTCGGACGTGGCCGCGGCGCTCAGCGCGGCGGGCAGACGGACGGTCCAGCTGGTGGGCGTGCCCGGCCCCGACCTCGAACTGCCTCCGCATGACGCCGTCGTCGTCTCGCTCAAAACGCGCAGTGTGCCGCCGGAAGAAGCGGTGGCCGAATCGCTGGCGGCACTGCGCCGACTGCGGGACCTCGGGGCGCGCCGGATCGGCTTCAAGATCTGCTCGACGTTCGACTCCACGCCTCGCGGCAACATCGGACCCGTCGGACTCGCCCTCGCGGACGCGCTGGACAGCGGGATCACGCTGGTCTGCCCGGCCGCACCGGCCAACGGCAGGACCGTCTACCAGGGGAACCTGTTCGTCCACGACCTGCCGCTGGCGGAGTCCTCGCTGGCCCGGCACCCCCTCAATCCGATGACCGACTCCAACCTCGTACGGCTGCTGACCGCCCAGACCACCGCCGAGGTCGGTCTCGTGGATCACTCCCTCGTACGGTCCGGCGCCCCGGCCGTACGCGCCCGGCTGGCGGACCTGCGCGCGGCCGGTGTGCGTTTCGCGGTCGCGGACGCGATCTGCCGTGACGACCTGCACGTCCTCGCGGACGCCATCGGTGACGCGGCCTTCTGGATCGGGGCGAACGGTCTGCACGCGGCGGCCGGGGCGGCGGCTCAGGACAGCGCGACCTCGCACAGCGCGGTCCCGGCCGAAGCGGTCGGGCCCGGCCCCGGCGACTTCGCGGACACCATCGCGGGACCCACCTTCATCGTCGCGGGCAGCTGCTCGGACGCCACTCGCGGCCAGATCGCCGCCTTCCGCGAGAGCGGCCCGGCCATCGCCCTCGACCTCGCACGGGTACGGGACGACGCGGGGTACGCGGCCGAAGTCGTCGCGCGTGCGCTGACCTTGCTGTCGGACTCGCCTGCGGTGCTGGTCCACAGCGCGGCGGACGCCCGCCAGCCGACCGAAGAAGCCGGGGCCGAAGCCGGGGCCGGAACCGGGGCCGGCTCGACCGACCTGGGCTCCGCCATCGAGACCTTCCTCGCCGAACTGGCCGCCGGAGCGGTCGACGGCGGGATACGGCGTCTGGTCGTCGCCGGAGGCGAGACCTCCGGCGCGGTGCTGCAACGGCTCGGCGTACGGGCCCTCCAACTGGGCGGCCCCATCGATCCGGGCGTGCCCTGGATGCGTTCGCTCGGCCCGACCGAGCTGGCACTCGCGTTGAAGTCCGGCAACTTCGGCGGACCGGACTTCTTCCTCAAGGCCGTGGCCCGATGACGCCGACAGCCGCGGGCGACCTGGTCGCGTACGCCAAGCTCCTGTCCGACCGCGGGCTCGCGCACGGCCGTACCGGAAACCTGAGCGTGCGCACGGCGGACGGCGTGCTGGTCACCCCGACCGGCTCGGCACTCGGCTCGCTGACCGAGGACGGCCTCGCGCACGTCGACGAGCGGGGCGCCCGGTTGTCCGGCCCGCCGCCGACCAAGGAACTCATGCTGCACCTGGCGGTGTACCGCGCCCGCCCCGAACTGCGCGCCGTCGTCCACCTCCATTCCCCCTGCGCCGTCGCGGTCTCGCTGCTGCGGGACACCGATCCGTCCGACGCGATTCCCCCGCTCACCCCCTATTACGTGATGCGGGTCGGCTGCCTTCCGGTCGTGCCGTACTTCCGGCCCGGTGACCCGGCCATGGCCGAGGCGGTCGGCCCGCTGCTCACGCGGTCCCACTGCCTGCTGCTGGCCCACCACGGCACGCTCGCCGGAGGCGGCACGCTCGCCGACGCGGCGGAGGCTGCCGAGGAGATCGAGGCGACCGCCAGATTGTGGCTGGCCGTCCGGTCCCATGACATATCCACTCTGACCAGCGACCAGATCGGTGCCCTGCGTCCGGCCGACCCGAACAGGTGACCCATGTCCGACCGTCCTGTCATCACCATGATCCACACCGTGACCACACTGCCCCCGGTCTTCACCGCCCTGGCCGCCGAGTCGCTCCCCCACGAGATCGAGCTGCGCCACATCGTGGACGACAGCCTCCTCTCGGTGACCCGCGCGGAGGGAGGAGTACGCGCCGGAACCGCCCGGCGCCTGCTCGGGCATGTCTGGTCGGCGGCCGACGCGGGCGCCGACTTCGTACTGGTCACCTGCTCGTCGCTCGGCGAGGCGGTGGAGCTGACCAGGCCCTTCAGCACGGTCCCGGTGCTGCGGATCGACGAGCGGATGGCCGAGGAAGCCGTACGGAGCGGTCCGCGGATCGGGGTGATCGCGACCCTCGGCACGACGCTGGCCCCGACCGCGAATCTGATCCGCCGGGCGGCCGAACAGGCCCATGCGCCGCTCGAACTGGTCGAGACGCTGTGCGTGGGCGCCTTCGAGGCACAGGCGGCCGGCGACCCCGCCGCCCACGACGCGCTGGTCCGTGAGGCGCTGGGCGAGCTGATCCCCCGATGCGACGTCATCGTGCTCGCTCAGGCGTCGATGAGCCGCATCGTCGCGGAACTCGACGAAGCCCCGCGGATTCCCGTACTGGCCAGTCCCCGGTCGGCGCTTGAAGCGCTCGCCGACCGGCTGCGCCAGTCGTGACGGGTACGGCCGAGGACCGGGAGGCGAGCCCGGCCACGCGTATCCGGGCGCGGTGGCTGTACGGGGGAGCGGGCGTCGCGCGACGGGGCGCGGCGATCCTGGTCCGCGGCGACAGGATCGCCGCGGTCGGTCCCGACGCCGATGTTCCGCACACCGGCGGTCCCGAGCTGACGTTCGAGGCGGCGACGGTACTTCCCGGCCTGATCGACGCGCACACCCACCTCCTTCTGCCGTACGGCCGGGATCTGACGCGGGTGGACAGCGGTTCCGCCGCCGCGACGGCCGCCGCGCGCGCCGTCGCCGCCCGTCTGCTGGGCAGGGGTGTCACCACCGTCCGCGATCTCGGCTCACCCGGGACCGACGGCCAGGCCCTGCGGGACGCGATCGGCGCGCGGCCCGCGGACGGTCCCACCGTCGTGGCCGCGGGCCGCCCGATCACCTCACCCGACGGCCACTTCCGCTCGTTCGGCATCACCGTCGAGGGGGCCGCCGAGGCGGCCGGGGCGGTGCGGCTGCTGCACGACGAGGGAGCCGACCTCGTCAAGATCGCGGTGACCGGCGGTTCGCTGACCCCTGGCACCGATATGAGCAGGGCGTATCTGGGGCGGTCCGAGATGGCCGCGATCGTGGCCGCCGCGCACGCCCGCGACATGCGGGTCGCCGCCCACGCGCACGGCACCGAGGGGATCGAGATCGCGCTCGCCGCCGGGGTCGACACGATCGAGCACTGCACCTGGCTCGATGCCCGCGGCCGGATTCAGGCGCCGCCACCTGAGCTGCTGCGCGCCCTGTGCGACCGGAAGCAGTCGGTCGTTCTCGCCGGTCCGATCGAGCCGGCGATCGCCGATCTGCTGGACACGCCAGTGCCGTCCGGCGCGGATTCACCGATGGCGCCCGGCCTGGAGCGGCGGCTGCGGATCTGGCGGAACGGACGGACGCTCGCCCGCGCGGGCGTGCCGGTGGCCCTGGGATCGGACTCGATCTACGGGCAGTTCCCCGACTGCCGCGACCTGACGGTCAGGGCGCGCGCGATGGTCGCGTTCGCCGGATGGCGACCGGCGGAGGCGCTGGCGGCGCTGACCTCCGGAGGCGCCCATGCCCTCGGCCGCGCCGGTGAGGTGGGCACGATCGCGCCCGGCGCGTACGCCGACCTCCTGGTCGTCGCGGGAAACCCGACCGAGTCGATCGGCGACCTCGACCGGGTCGTCGCGGTGTTCAAGCGGGGCCGCCGGGTGGCGCGGGACGCCCCCGTGAACGGCTGACGTTTTTCTCCGCCCAAGAACGCGAACGGCGACCGCCGCCTACCCGAGGGTAGTCGGCGGTCGCTCATGTCCTGCCGCTGCGCCGGCGGTCGGCCTGGGGTCAGCCGGTGGCCGGCAGGTAGTCCGGGGCGACGCAGAACACCGCGCGGGCCCCCTTGGCCGCCACGTTGTAGAACGAGTGCGGCGTACCTTCCGGGATCTGGCACGAGTCGCGCGGGCCGAGCTCGAAGAAGACCCGCGTCTCCGGGAACTCGACATGGACGGTGCCTTCTTCGACGAAGAACAGCTTGTCGCCCTGGTGGGTGAACACGTCGCTGCGCTGGCCCGGCAGGAAGCGCTGCTTCCCGATGGTCACGTGCTCCGTGCTCAGCATGATGCCGGTGAGCAGCTCCCGGCCGCGCTTGTGCCCCTCCAGGCGCCACAGGATGTCCTCGTCCCTGGCCGCCCACATGGTCTTCGCGGCGTCGGCCTCGGCACGCGCCATCGGCCAGCGGCCGATGTACTCGTCCTGCTTGTGCTTGTAGGTGGTGATGTTCTCGTGGGTCTGCGCGTACGGCTGGCCCGTGCCGGTCTTGGGCGAGGGGTGGAAGAACTCCACGAACCGCAGCTCGGTGTCGCTGTAGTTCCACTGGTGGTGCCAGGTGTCCTTGCGGAACCAGGCCGCGTCGCCCGCCTCGATGACGAGGACTTCACCGGTGGTCGGGTTCGACTGGACCATCGTCCCGTCGAGAACGTAGAAGAACTCGTCGGATCCGAAGATCGACCGGTTCTCGTCCGAGTGGATGACGGCACCGCCGACCGGGATGGCCACGATGTTGACGCTCATCTTCTCGTCGCTCGCCAGGAACCAGTCCGGCAGCTTCCCTGACTCGTCGTCGCCCCACACCAGTCGCAGTGCGTCCCGGTAGGGCACGAGGCGAGGCTGTTTGCCTTGGTCGGTCTCTGTCATGTCACTTCTTTCTGCTTGCGGCGGTTCCGTGCGAACTGCCGGCGAACCCAGAACACGTCGTGCGCGGAGGCACCGCGTGACCGCGCCTCGCGTCCTGCCTGGCTGTCAGACAGCAGTGCCATAGTGCCATGGGCTGAGCTTGGCTTGCAATCACCTTGCGGTCACGGTTCGTCCGATTGAGCCCCGGTGGAAGTCCAGGTGAATCAAGTGCGACCTGGCTCTTGACAGGCCCGGCGGACGGACTCATCGTTACCTGCCAGGCAGCCAGACGACTTTTGAAATGTCAGAGAGACGTGGACTCGGTGAACTACGAACCCGGACATATTGCCGCATTTCGCACGATCTGTGTGGAGGGCGACCCGCGGAGACGCGGGGAGTCATACGGCCGCGCCGCCGCACCGGAGATCAAAGAGTCAATCCACCGCTACACCAGGGTCTTCCGGCACATGGTCGGCTGGGACTGGCAGCAGGTGCGGAAGTTCGCCCTGCGGTACGAACGGCCGATCGGCGACTTCTCTCCCGCCATCGGTGAGGAGATCGCGGGCATCGCCGCAGGTGCGGGGGTCGAGTTGAGCGACATCCTCGCGCTCAACGCGCGGAGCGAGATCATGTTCGCCGCCGCCCCGGCCCGCGCCCGGTCGATGCCGGCGGAGTGCACGTCCTTCGCGCTCATGCCGGAACGCACGGGCCAGGGCATCGTCACCGGGCAGAACTGGGACTGGCTGACCCACGCGCGACGGACCACGGTCGTCCTCGACGTCCGGCGGACCGACGCGCCCAACTTCGTGACCGTCGTCGAGGCCGGGCAGCTGGCCAAGGTCGGACTGAACTCGGCCGGCGTCGCCCTGTGCACCAACACCCTGATCGGCGACGTCCGCACCGACGGAGCCGGCGTCCCGTACCACATCCTGCTGCGGTCGGTCCTCGACGCCGGATCGGGGGCGGAGAGCGCGGAGCGGATAGCGACAGCCGACCGGGCGATGTCCGCGAACTACCTGATCAGCGACGGCACCGGCTTCTGCCAGAACCTGGAGACGCCCGCCAGCGACGGGGCGCCGGAGCGGATCACCCCGCGCGACGGGGTGTTGACGCACACCAACCACTTCCTGTCCGCCGGGCTCACCACGACGGACGACTACGCCAGGCGGAAGCCGCACACGCTCGACCGGCACCGCAACATCGAACTGCGCCTGCGCGACCCTCGCGTACGCACGATCCACGAGGTCAAGGAGGCCCTGTCCGACCACCACGACTGGCCCGGCAGCATCTGCCAGCACCCCGATCCCTCGATCGCGATCGAGGAACGGACCTGCACCATCGCCGGATTCATCATCGAACCCGACCGCGGCGTCCTTCAGTACGGCGCCGGCAACCCCTGCTCGACCCATTGGCGGCAGCGCACCGTCTCAGGTGCATAACGTCCGTCGCCGCACTGGTGCGATGTAAGGCTGTCAGACATAGCGTAGAGGCGGAGAAGGTTGGACGTAACCGCCCTAAACGACCTATAGGCACGGCCGTCGAGTATTCCGGCCACCACATCAACGACCGAAGTACCGACCCAGGAGGTCACGTTGAGACGTTCTTCCCGGTGGCGAGTCGCCCTCGCCGGACTCACCGTCATCAGTGTCATCGGCGTCGCGGGATGCGGCAGCCCAGGTTCCAAGAGTGTCGAAGAGACCCCGGCCGCCGCGGACGGCAAGTTCCCCGCGGCCCCCAAGAAGCCCGTCACGCTCACGATCATGGACTCGGCCGGCGGACTGTCCGTCGCCAAGCCGCTGATCGAGGAGTTCGGGAAGAAGCACCCCGAACTGGTCAGCAAGATCAACTACACCACGACGACCTCGCCGGAGATGCCCGGCAAGCTCAAGGCCCAGCAGAACGCCGGCCGGGTAGGTGTGGACATCGTCCTGCTGGGGCCGGACAGCCTCGCCGCGGGCGTGAGTCAGAACCTGTTCACCAAGATCTGGCCCGAGTACAAGGACGGCCTGCCCGATCTGGAGAACACCTACCTCGACAACGCGAAGAAGCTCTGGAAGAACGCGCACGGCCAGGCGCTGATCTACGACACCGGCACGTTCGGCCCGCTGCTCGAGTACCTGCCGGACAAGCTGTCCGACCCGCCGAAGACCGCGCAGGAACTGCTGGAGTGGGCGAAGCGGAATCCCGGCAAGTTCCAGTATGCGTCCGTCGCGAACTCCGGACCGGGCTCGGCGTTCCTCCAGGGCCTGCCGTACCAGCTCGGCGACTCCGACCCGAGAGACCCGGAGAAGGGCTGGGACAAGACCTGGGCCTACCTCAAGGAGCTCGGCAAGTACATCGACAACTACCCGGCCAAAACCAGCGAAACCTACGCCAACCTCACTAATGGAACAGTGAAGCTGGTACCGTCCACCTTCGGATGGCACGTCCAGCCCCGTGCGGACAACCTGATTCCCGAGTCCGCCACCTTCACGGTCCTGGAGAACACGAAGTTCATCCTGTCCGGCGGATCGGTGGCCATCCCGAAGGGCGTCTCGGCCGACCACCTCGCGGTGTCGCTGCGGCTGCTCGGATTCATGCTCCAGCCCGAGCAGCAGGCCATGACCTTCGACCACGGTTACGTCTATCCGGGCCCGGCGATCAAGGACGTCACGGTCGACATGGCACCGCCGGAGATGGCCGAACTCAACAAGAAGTACGGCGTCGCCGACTACGACGACTACATCGCCAAGTATCCGGGCGCGGACCCGCTGCCCGCGGACGTCCTCGTCGCCGCGTACGACAAATGGAACCGAATCATTGGTGGTAAGTGACGTGAGAGCAACCCAGCGACGCGGTGAGTTCAGCGAGCTTCGGCTCGAAGGTCTGACCTGTGTCTACAACGGGAGCGTGGTCGCACTGGACTCCATGACTGCGACGATCAAGGCCGGAGAGTTCACCGCGCTGCTGGGTCCTTCTGGCTGTGGAAAATCCACCCTCCTCGGCTGTCTGGCCGGACATGTCACGGCCACCGAGGGCCGACTCTGGGTGGACGACGAGCGGATCGACCAGCGGCCCGCGGAGAAGCGCGGCTTCGGCATGGTGTTCCAGAACTACGCGCTCTTTCCGCACCTGTCCGTCGCCAAGAACGTCGCGTTCGGACTCGAAGTACGCCGCATGCCCAAGCCTGAGGTGCGCGAGCGGGTGAAGTGGGCGCTGGACCTGGTCCAACTCCCCGACTACGCCGACAATCTGCCCGGCCGCCTCTCCGGCGGCCAGCAGCAGCGGGTCGCCATCGCGCGGGCCCTCGCACCGCGCCCGTCGATCATGCTGATGGACGAGCCGCTGTCCAACCTCGACGCCAAGCTCCGCTTCGAGATGCGCTCCGAGATCCGGCAACTCCACGACGAGCTGGGGCTGACCACCGTCTACGTCACGCACGACCAGGAGGAAGCCCTCTCGATCGCCGACCGGATCATCGTCCTGCGCAAGGGAAAGACCGTGCAGGACGGTACGCCCCAGCAGATCTACAGCGAACCGGAGGCGGATTACGTCGCCGACTTCGTCGGCTACCGCAACCGGCTCCAGGCGCACGTGGTCGGGGGGACCGGCCGCGAACCCGTCGTCGAGGGGCACGGCATCACGCTGCGCGCCACGTCGAGCACCGACCTGCGGTCCGGACAGTCCGTGACCGTGCGGATCCGGCCGGAGGAGGTGAGCGTCACGGACTCCGCCTCCGCGGTGAACACGTTCGAGGCGGTGGCGCGCTCCACGCAGTACCACGGCCGCGACTTCACCGTGCAGGCCGAACTGCCGGACGGCGCGGCCCTGTCCGTACGGACACCGGTGCGGCCGGAAACGGGCACGGTGCTGAAGCTGTCGATCCCGGTGGCGAGCGTCCGGGCCTTCGCCGCGGGAGAGCCTTCCACCGCCCCGGCGGAGGGCTCCGACGACGGCGAGTCCACGGCTCTCGAACCGAGCGCGCTGTCATGACGGCGACCGTGGACACCACACCGGCCCCCGCCGACCGGGCGCCGGGAGGCCCGCCCGACTCGGGCGACCGCCGACGGGCGTGGCTGCGACGTCACGGACTCCACTGGGGGCTGCTGGCCATGCTGCCCGCGGTGGCGCTGATCGGGGTGCTGTTCCTCTACCCGATCGCCTACGGCATCGGCCTGTCGGTGACCCCCGACAAGGGCGGGACCTTCAGCAGCTACCAGCGGTTCTTCGAGGATCCGTATCTCCGCGAGACGATCTGGAAGACCCTGCGGATCGCGGTGGTCGTCGCCGTGATCAACACGGTGGCGGCGATGATCTTCGCCTACCCGCTGCGCGGGGCCGGACGGCGGAAGAAGTACCTCTCGACGGCCTTCCTGATCCCGATGACCCTCGGCAACGTGCTCGTCTCCAACGGGATGATCGCCTACATGTCCCCGCGGGGCTGGCTCAACCGGACCCTGATGAAGATCGGGGTGATCGACGAGCCCCTGATGCTGCTGCACAACTACACCGCCGTCGTGATCTCGATGGTCATCACGGGTCTGCCGCTGGCGTTCCTGCTGACCATGAGCCATCTCGCGTCCATCGACACCCTCTACGAGCGGGCCGCCGCGTCACTCGGCGCGGACCGGTGGACCCGGTTCCGGCGGATCCTGCTCCCTTTGTGGGCCCCGGGTGTGACCGTGGTCCTCTGTCTGACCTTCGTCCTGGGGTTCTCCGTGTTCGCCAGCGCGACCCTCGTGGGCGATCCCGCCGGCTCCACCCACGTCATCTCGGTCGAGGCCTACTTCCAGGCGTACCGGACCCTGGACTACTCGATGTCCATGGCGATGGTGGTCATCTCCGCCCTGGTCCAGATCCTCATCGTGGGCGCGATCCTGCTCCTGCGTTCCCGCCTGTACACGGGCCCGAGTTCCGGTCAGAAAGGGTGATCGAGGTGTCCGAGTCGTCTCCTACCGCACTGCGGAGCCGGATGCGTCGCACCTGGGCCGGTGTCCTGCCCCGGTGGTTCTACCGCCTGCTGGTCGCCGTCTTCCTCGTCAACATCGCCGGGCTCGTCGCCTCCGTGACGGTCAGCTCCTTCGGCCGCCAGTGGTTCACCGGGTGGCTGCCGAAGGGGTACACGACGGACTACTACCGGTCGTCGTGGAACGAGTACGACCTCTCCCACGTCATGGTGATCACGGTCACCGTCGCGGTGGTCGTGGCCGCGCTCGCCGTGATCATCGGCGCTCCGGCGGCGTATGTGCTGGCAAGGGGGAACTTCCCGGGCAAGAAGCTGCTGATCCTGGCCTTCCTGCTGCCGCTGATGCTGCCGCCGGTCACCTACGGTCTGCCGCTGGCGACGCTGCTGTACCGGCTCGGCCTCGGCGGCCATCTGTCCGGGGTGATCGTGGCCAACCTGGTGCCGTCGGTGCCCCTGGTGGTCCTGCTGATGATCCCGTACATCCAGCAGCTCGACACCAACCTGGAACGGGCCGCGCGCTCCTGCGGGGCGAACGGTCTTCAGACGGTCCGGCGGGTGCTCGCGCCGCTGCTGCTGCCCGGAATCCTGGCGTCGGGCCTGCTCACGCTGATCCACACCGCGGGCAGTTTCGAGCTGACCTTCTTCAACTCGGGGCCGGGCAGCGAGACGCTCGTCGTCGCCCTGTACTCCGCCCTGTGGACGCCGGGCTTCCGCCCGCAGCAGTCGATCGACGCGATGTCGGTCATCTACATGCTCACCTGCCTCGTCCTGCTGTTCGTCGCACTGCGTTTCGTCAGCCCCGGCCAGATAGTGACGCACTCGCGCGAAGACGACTGACGCCCGCGCGAGGACGACCAGCCACAGCCCCTGGTGCCGCGAGCGGCCATGTCTGCCCCGCTCGCGGCACCAGGCCCATCAGCCCGAGCCCGTTCCACCGAGGAGATCACCATGCCCGCCGTCATTGTCGCCGGAGGCGCCACGGGAATCGGACGCGCCTGCGTACGCCGCCTGCGTAACCGTGGTGTCGACGTGTACCTCGCGGACATCAACATGGCGGCCGCCGGTGAACTGGCCGCCGAGGAAGCACCCGGCCGCCTCGTCATCGGCGAACACGACCTGTACGACGTGGACGCCGCCCGGGCCATGGTCGACGCGGCCTGCGCGCGGTTCGGCGGCCTGGACGGACTCCTCATCACCACCGCGCTGCTGCGCGAGGCGCCCGTCGCCCGGTACCCCCTGGAGGACTGGACCGCGACGATGGACCTGAACGTCCGCGCCGCGTTCCTGCTGGCCCAGGCCGCGATCGGGCCGCTGAGCCGGTCCGCCGCGCCGCGGATCGTCTTCACCGGCTCGACCTCCGCGTTCCGGGGCGGCTTCGGGTCCTTCGCGTACGCCGCGTCCAAGGGGGCCCTCGTCAGCATGACGCGGGCGATGGCGGTCGAGTGGGGCGCGCTGAAGGTCTGCGTCAACTGCGTGTGCCCCGGCTGGATCGACACGCCGTTCAACGACGAGCACTGGAAGCACTCCTCCGACCGTGACGCGGCGGTCGGCGAGCTGGAGGCGAAGATCCCGCTCGGCCGCCAGGGCGAGCCCGACGAGGTGGCCGCGATGATCGACTTCCTGCTCTCCCCGGCGGCCGGTTACGTGACCGGTCAGGCGATCGTGGTGGACGGCGGACTGCTGTCGTGGTGAGGGGAACCGAGACCGTGCCGAACGCGGCGGCGCCGCTCCACGGAGAGGCGCTGCCGTGCGGATAGGAACATGCGTGATCGACGGACGGCCCGAGCCGGTCGTGTTCGATCCGGCCGGCCGGGCGGTCCCGGTCGGCGACCTCGTCGGCGGCCCCGGCCTCTACGGCGTGCTGACGCTCATCGAACGCTGGGACGACCTGCGCCCGCGCCTGGCCCGCGCGCTCGGGACGGACCGGTCCCCGGCCGCCACCAGCGTGGCCGAGATCGACCGGCTCGGCGCCTGGCTGCCGCCGGTCCCGCGGCCGGGGAAGATCCTGGGCGTCGGTTTCAACAGCCCGGTGTTCGCCGCGTTCGCGTCGAGCGTCCCCGACCATCCGCCGTTCTTCTCCTCACCCGGTTCCGCGCTGGTCGGACACCGGCAGCCGATCCGGCTGCGACCGTCGTTCGGACTCGTCCATCCCGAGCCGGAGCTGGCCGTGGTGATCGGACGGCAGGGCACGCGGATCGACCCGGCCGAGGCACTGGACCACGTCTTCGGGTACACCCTGATCGACGACGTGTCCGCGCCCGGGCTGCGGGCCGGTGACACGGTGGTGGTACCCGGCTCCATGGCGGGGGAGCTGGACCGGCGGCACAGCGGCCGGCCCCGGGCCGCGTCCGGCTTCGAGCACGGGGACATGAGGGTCACCTACCACCTGCGGGCCAAGGGCACCGACAGCTTCAAGCCGTGCGGACCGTGGATCGTGACCAGGGACGAGATCCCCGACCCCGACCGGCTCGGCATCACCCTGGCGACCGGCGACGACGTACGGATCGAATGCCGGACCGAGCGCCTGATCTATTCGGTGGCGGAAGTCATCGCGCACGCCAGCGACCACCACACCCTGTTCCCCGGCGACATCATCCACGTGGGCACCGACATCACGGGGACGCACACGCTGCGGGAGATCGACTACCAACACCGGATCGGCGCGACGCGAACGATCGAGTGCGAGGCGATCGGCACGCTCGTGAACGAGATCCGCACGGTCTGACCCGGCACCACCGGCCGACCCCGCACCACCCGGCACCCGTACGTCCCCGGTCGGACCACGGGCAGGCCGGTTCTGTCTGACGGAACGACGCGGCACCGCATCGGGATCGGAGAGCGGACACTCTCCGAAGGCGGTGCGGCCGCGCCTTTTCGGATGACACGCGCCGCGAGAAGTGTGCGGTGCGATCGGAGACTCGTTGAACGACGTCGGCTCTCAAAAGGTGAAGGTCTTCGACCGACGCATGACTCTGGTCGCGACGGTCACGATTCTCGGCTCCCTGATATCCATCTTCGACACGACGATCGTCCAGGTGGCCGTGCCGTCGTTGGTGAGGAGTTTCGACACCTCGCTCGCCACCGTCCAGTGGGTCAGCACGGTCTACCTTCTCGCCCTCGCCACGGTGGTGCCGCTCACCGGCTGGGCCAACGACCGATTCGGCTCCAGACGGGTGTGGATCGCGTCCATGGCCATGTTCCTGTTCGGCTCGCTGCTGTGCGGACTCGCCAACTCGATGGCGCTGCTCATCGTCGCGCGCGCGGTGCAAGGGATCGGCGGCGGGATGCTGCTGCCCACCGGGCAGACGATCCTCGCCAGGGAGGCGGGCCCCGGCCGCCTCGGACGCGTCATGGCCGTGGTGGGGATTCCGTCCATGCTGGGGCCCCTGTTGGGGCCGATCTTCGGCGGACTGATCCTCTCCAGCCTGTCCTGGCGGTGGATCTTCTTCGTCAATCTGCCGCTGGGCGCTCTCGGGATCGGCTTGGCCTGGGCCGTCCTCGACCGCGGCGAACTGGGCGTGCCCCGGAAGCTCGATCTCATCGGACTGGCCCTGCTGCCGCCGGGACTCGCGCTGCTTGTCTACGGCATCTCCGACTTCGGCGATGCCGGGCGCGTGTCCCCGTCCGTCGCGCTCACCGGAGGTCTGGGAATCGCCCTGACCGCCGCGTTCGTCGTGCACGCGCTGCGGGCCGCTCATCCGCTGCTCGACCTGCGGCTGTGGAAGCACGCGGCCCTCAGATCGGCCCAGACCGCGATGTTCCTCTACCTCGCCGGTACCAACGCGGTGCTGTTCCTGGTGCAGCTCTACTACCAGTTCGCGCGGGGGGACAGCGCCATCGAGGCGGGCCTGCTGGTGGCGCCGTCGGCCTTCGGCGCGATGCTGGTGCTGACGACGGCCGGCCGGGTGATGGACAAGCGCGGTCCCCGGGCGGTGATCGTCTTCGGCCTGCTCATGGTGACCGCCGGAGTGCTTCCGCTCACCATGATCGGGCCCGACACCAGCGACGTATGGCTGTCGGTGTGCTGGTTCGTCCGCGGCGTCGGGGTCGGCGCCACGGCCACGCCGCTGACCGCCGCCGGATACGCCGGTTTGCGCGGCCACGAGATCCCCGGCGCGTCGACGCTGATGAGCATCGTGCAGTACGTCGCCGGGGCCATGGGCACCGCTGTGGCGGCGGTTCTGCTCCAACGTCGGCTCAGCGGCTTCACCGACGGCGGCGGGGTCCAGTCCCTGGCCGGGCTGAGCGACACCGTGCGACAGCGCCTGGCACCCGAACTGGCCGACGCCTTCGGCGGGTTGTTCTGGCCGGCCGTCGCCCTGTCGGTGCTCGCGATCGTCCCGGCCGTGATGCTGCGCACGCGGGCGCCGACCGATGTCGAACGGGACGGGACGGGAGCGTCGAAGACCGCCGACACGCTGACGGGCTGACGCCTGCGGCACGTCGTCGGCCCGGTGCGCGACGCCGCGGGCCCCCGGCCGTGAAGGCGGCGGTCACGGCCGCGGCGTGAGACCTTCGAGCAGCAGATTCAGCGCGTGGTGCGCGTCCAGGGCCCGGGCAGCGGACGCGGACGCGGAGCCGCCGAGCGTGTGGACGGCCAGGGTGATGCCGGTGAGCAGCGCCACGAGCTGGCCGGCGGTGAGGTCGTCGCGGATCGCGCCGAGCTCCTGGGCGGGCCTCAGCAGCAGATCCGCCGCCGACACCAGCAGCGACTGACCCCACTCGGTGTTGGCGACGGGGTCGGTCTCACGGAGCCCCTGCGCGAGCAGTCCGGCGAGGACTCCCTGCGCCTCGACTCCCAGATCGACGAACTGGCGCAGCCAGTTCAGGAGTGCCGCCGTCGGCTCGTCGCGCTGCGCCAACTCCGTTGCCATGGAGGCCAGTCGCGCGACGCGACCGCGGTAGACGCCTTCGAACAGGTGCATTCTGCTCGGGAAGTGCCGGTAGAGGGTGGCGGGCGCGACCCCGGCCTCCTTGGCGATCTCGTCGAGGGTGACGTCGGGCCCCTCGCGTTCGATCAGGGTCTGGGCCGCCGCCAGGATGCGATCGACGTTCCGCCGGGAGTCGGCGCGAGGTGCGCGCTTGCGTACCGGTACCGGTGCTGCGGACTCGTCCGGCAATCTCCGCTCCCCACTCTTGCGATGCGACTGCGGGCAGCCTACTGTGACGGCTAAGTGAGAGTTTACTCCCATTTAACGGCTGGTGACCTCGTACCTTGAGGAGGAACCCGATGCCTGCTCCGGAAAGCCCGCGGCGGGTGCACGACGCCGCCGCGGCGGCCGGCGAAGTGCGCGACACATCCGTCGGCAAGGCGCTCGCCGTGCTCGACACCCTGTCCGGTTCGCGGAAGTCGCTGGGCGTCTCGGAGATCGCCGCCCGCACCGGGATGGCCAAGTCGACCGTCCACCGGCTGCTGAGCGCGATGATCGAGCACGGTTATGTGGCCAAGGAAGGCGAGCGGTATCTGCTCGCCGAGCGCGTCTTCGAGCTGGGCAGCCGGGTGCAGGTCGGCGCCGCGAAGGACCTGCGCGAACTGGCCTCTCCCTATCTGGCGGAATTGTTCGCCCTCACCCGGCAGACCATTCATCTCGCCATTCTCAGCGGCGCGGACATCCTGTACATCGACAAAGTCTCCGGGCTGGGCGCACCGAGAATGGACACGCGTATCGGCGGACGCAGGCCCGCTTATGCCACAGGGCTCGGGAAGGCGCTGCTCGCGTTCGCTCCCTCCCTGCATCTGAGGACCGTTCTCGACGGATCCTTCAAGCGGTTCACCGCGTACACCATTCCCGACGCCCAGCGGATGAAGCTCTCACTGCTCCGGGTGCGCGAGACCGGTATCGCGACGGATCACGAGGAGTCGTTCCTCGGCGTGGCCTGCCTGGCGGCGCCGGTCTGGGCCGCTGATCACAGCCGCGCGGTCGCCGCGGTCTCGCTTTCCTGCCCGGTGCTCGGCCGCACCCCCGCCCGCTACAAGTCGGTGCTCGTCGACACCGCGCAGCAGCTCTCGTCCGCGCTGCGTCGCAAGTGACCCGGGGAGCACGCCGGAACAACTGCTTTCCGTCTGACGGAACAGGATCCTGGCTTCTTTTCGGGCGCTCAATACAGTTATGCGCAGGCCCTTCCATTGTGTGTTTTCCGAGGGCTTCCGCGTCATCCATTGGGAATCGGAGGAATCGCGCGTGAGTTATGTCAAAGCGCTCGGTTACATCGGCATAGGTGCGCAGGACCTCGACGCGTGGGAGGACTTCGCGGGCGACATTCTGGGCCTGCACGTCACCCGCGGACGGGACGCCGACGACGTCGAAACGCTGTTTCTGCGGATGGACGCCAGGCACCACCGCATCGCGGTACGCGCCGGGGACGACACGCTGTCCTACGTCGGATGGGAGGTGGCGACCGAGGAAGACCTCGACGCCCAGGTGCGGGACCTGGAGAGCGCCGGGGTCGCCGTCACGGAGGATCCGCACCTCGCCGACCTGCGCGGAGTCCGCCGACTGGTGCGGTTCGCCGATCCGGCCGGTTTCCGGTTGGAGCTGTTCTACGGCGCCGTCACCGTGTCCTCCGCGTTCGTCTCGCCGACCGGCGTCCGGTTCGTGACGCGCGACGACAAGGGCAACGACCTCGGGGTCGGCCACATCGTGCTCGTCTCGTCCGTCGTGGACGAGATGGTCGCCTTCTACCGCCACGTCCTCGGTTTCAAGGTGAGCGACTACATCACCTTCAAGCCCCTGGTCCTGACGTTCACCCACGTCAATCCCCGGCACCACTCACTCGCGTTCGGCCCCGCGCCGGACGGCAGGAAGCCCTTCATCGACCACTTCATGCTCGAGGTCGACAGCGTCGACGGCGTCGGCCGCGCACTGGACCGGGTGCGCGCGAAGGAGATCTCCCTCACCGCGACGCTCGGCCGTCACACGAACGACGAGATGCTCTCGTTCTACATGAAGTCGCCGTCCGGGATCGGCGTGGAGTACGGAACCGCCGGCAAATTGATCGACGACGAGACCTGGACGATCACGAATTGGGACGCCGCCCAGTTCTGGGGCCACGACCGCAATCACACCCACTGACGCTGACGTGTACGCCAAGGAGAACACCATGAACGACTCCCCGCGCGCGGTGGACCAGCTCGATGACCTGGTCTCTCTCGAAAGAGGCGAGATCGACCGGCGCATCTTCAGCGACCAGGAGATCTTCGATCTGGAGATGACGCGGATATTCGGCCGGGCCTGGCTCTTCCTGTGCCACGAGACGCAGATCCCCAAGCGCGGCGACTTCTTCGAGGCCCCGATGGGATCGGACAACGTCCTCGTGGTCCGGCAGCGGGACGGCTCGATCCGCGCCTTCCTCAACACCTGTTCGCACCGCGGCAACGCGGTGTGCCGGGCCGAGGAGGGAAACGTCCGCAATTTCATGTGCACGTACCACGGGTGGACCTTCGGACTGGACGGCGAACTCATCGGCGTGCCCGGCAAGTCCCTCTTCTACAAGGACAAGCTGGACCTGTCCAAGCACCCGCTGCGCAAGGTGGCGCAACTCGACTCCTACCGCGGCTTCGTGTTCGCCACCATGGACGCGGACGCGCCGCCCCTGGAGGAGTACCTCGGCGCGACGGGCCGGCTCGGACTGGACCTGCTCGCCGAGCGCGGCGACATGGAGGCCGTCCCCGGCGTCCAGAAGTTCACCGTCAGGACCAACTGGAAGTTCACCGTCGACAACGTCTTCGACTACTACCACCCGCAGATCACGCACATGTCGGCCTTCGCCGTCGGTCTCATCCCGGCCCCGCCGGACGAGTTCGTCGACGGCGGGGCCAGGACCGAATCCGGCGCCGACCTCGAAGTCCCCTTCCTGCCCAGCGACTTGCACAACGTCGTGATGGTGGGCGAGTACGGGCACGCGATCTCGGGTCCCGACCAGGAGTCGCTGGAGGTGACGGCGGGGGGCCGGGAGCTGTTCGAGTGGCGCTACACACCGCGGACCCAGGCCAAGCTCGGGCGGCACGGAAGCCGGGTGGGCGGCCACCCGCACATCTTCCCGACCGCCTGGGTCACGGCGAACGCGCAGCTCAGTCTGCGGGTGCCGCGCAGCCCCGACGTCACCGAGATCTGGTGGTACTCCTTCCGCGACAAGAACGCCTCGCCGCAGGAGCAGGCCGCCGCGCTGCACGCGCAGATCCACTTCTTCGGGCCCGCAGGAATGCTCGAACAGGAGGACGGCGAGAACTGGGCGCAGTCCACCCTCCAGGCCAAGGGCACCAAGAGCCGCGAGATCCCCCAGCTTCTGAAGATGGGTCTCGGCACGTCCGAGGTCGTCAAGGACGACGGCCTCGCCGTCATCGACGCGCCCATCAACGAGCACGCCCAGTTGTGGACCTACCACTCCTGGCGCGAGTGGCTCCGCAACCCCACGTGGGAGGGGCTGCGCAAGAGCACGGTTCCCCACGACCGCTACTAGGCCCAGGAGCCCGCGATGACGACCCACGCCGTACCCGCAGCGCGTGCCGTGCCCGCCGCGCACCCCGTCGACCTCGACACGCTGCTGCGGCAGCACGAGGTGGAGCAGTTCTACTCCTACGAGTCGGCGCTGCTCGACGCCCACCAGTACGAGGAGTGGGTCGGCCTCTTCACCGAGGACACCCACTACTTCATGCCGCTGCGGCGGACCATGACCAGGCGGCAGTTGCACCTGGAGTTCACCAAGCCCGGCGAGATGGCCTACTTCGACGAGGACAAGCAGTTCCTCCGGACGCGGGCCAAGAAGTTCGCCACCGGGACCTCGTGGGCCGAGGACCCGCCGTCCCGTACCCGGCACCTCATCACCAACGTCCGGGTGACCGGGGACAGCGGCGACGAACTCGTGGTGCAGAGCAATTTCCTGCTCTACCGCACCCGGCTCAAGAGCGACACCGACCAGTGGGTCGGCCGGCGCGAGGACACGCTGCGGCGTACGGAGAACGGGCTCGCGATCGCCAAGCGGTTCGTCTACCTCGACCAGACGGTGCTCCAGTCCGGCAACCTCAGCAACTTCTTCTGACCCCAACCCGCCCCGCGCGCCGTCCCGCGCCTACCGAAAGGTGCAGCAATGCCGTGGATCCGTGCCTGTTCCGTCGACGAACTCGACGACGGTGACGCACTCCAGATGCCGACGGTGCCGCCCGTCGCCGTGTTCAGGGCGGACGGCGAATTCTTCGCCCTGAACGACACCTGTACGCACGGCAAGTCCTCGCTGGCCGACGGATACGTGGACGGCGACCAGGTCGAATGCGCCTGGCACTTCGCGAAGTTCGACCTCAGGACCGGTTCCGTGCTGTCGCCGCCCGCGTCCCTCCCGCTGTGCACCTACCAGGTGAAGCTGGACGGCGACGACGTCATGGTCGAGATACCGGAGCGGAGTTGAGCACGTTGGCCGTCCCCGGCCAGAGCTGCGTCATCGTCGGGGCCAGCGCCGCCGGAGTCTGCGCGGCCGTGGCCCTGCGCGGCCACGGCTACCGAGGCACCGTCACGCTGGTCGACGCGGACCCCAACCTCCCCTACGAACGGCCGCCGTTGTCGAAAGGACTGCTCGACGGGGAGTCGGCCGGTCTCGTGCCCATCCAGCCCCCGTCGGTCTACCAGGACCTCGACATCGCGCTGCGGCTCGGCGAACGCGTCGTCGGCATCGATCCGGCCGCGCTCACCGTACGGCTGAGCGGCGGCGACGTCCTCGCCTGCGGGCGGCTGGTGCTGGCGACCGGTGTCGCGGCGCGCCGCCTCACCACGCCCGGCGCCGACGCCGACAACGTCCTGACGCTCCGGGACGCCGCCGACGCGGTACGGCTCCACGCGCGGCTGGCCCGCGGCGGCCCGCTGGTCATCATCGGCGCGGGCTTCATCGGCCTCGAACTCGCCGCCGTCGCCCGTCGGCGCGGCATCGAGGTGACCGTGGTCGAAGCGCAGCCGTATCCGCTGGCCTCCGTGCTCGGCCCGGCCGTGGCGGACCTGATGACGCGGCTGCACCGCGACCACGGGGTGCGGCTGCTGACCGGCGTCACGGTCACGGAATTCCTCGGCTCCCCGGCGGGCGTGGAGGCGGTGCGTCTGTCGGACGGCCGCCGCGTACCGGCCGCCACGGTCGTCGTCGGGATCGGCGTACGCCCGCGGACGGAGCTGGCCCGTACGGCGCGTATCGACGTCGACGACTGGGGCATCCCCGTCAACGAGTTCGGCCAGACCAGCCGGGCGTGGATCTACGCGACCGGCGATGTCGCGAGCCAGCCGCACCCGCACCTGACCGCCCGCGGCCGGCTCGAGCACTGGGAGGCGGCGCAGCGGCACGGTACGGCGGTGGGCAGCTCGATCGCCGGCAGCCCGGTGCGGTACACCGCGCCGCCCTACGCGTGGTCGGACCAGTACGACACCACGTTGCAGATCATCGGACGGCCCCGGCGCAGCGACGACTTCGTCCTCCGGGAGGGCGCCGTACCCGACCGGTTCCTCGCCTTCTGGCTGCGCCACGGTCGGATCGCGGCGGCAGCGGGCATGGGCGCCGCCCGCGAGGTCGGCGTGGTGAAGCGGCTCATCGCGGGAAACGTGCCGGTCGACAGCCGACTGCTGTCCGACCCCGGCCTCGACCTGCGCGGAACACTCAAACAGCACCTCGTGAGAAAGAGCGCGCAATGACGACCGTCACCTCAGAGATCACCCACGACTCCACCTACCGGCTGGTCGACACAGCCGACTACCAGATCCAGATCAACGAAGCCGGTGACGGCGATCCCGTGTTCCTGATCCACGGCACCGGGCCCGGCGCCACCGGCTGGTCGAACTTCGAGGCCAACATCCGCGCACTCGCCGCCGACTTCCGGTGCGTCGCCGTCACGATGCCGGGCTGGGGCGACTCCAACCCGCAGAGCGTGGCGACCGGACGCGACCAGGGCGCGGCCGTCACGCAGTTGATGGACGCCATGGGCATCGACCGCGCCGCCTTCGTCGGGAACTCCATGGGCGGCGCGATCGGGATGGTCATGGCCACCGAGCACCCCGAGCGGGTCTCGCACCTGGTGACCATGGGCTCGGGCATCTGGGGCGTCAACGTGATGACGCCGAACGGCATGTCCGAAGGCATCCGGATCATCTTCGACACCTACGAGGACCCCTCACCGGAGAACTTCCAGAAGCTGGTCGAGGTGATGTGCTTCGATCCGGCCCACGCCACCCGCGAGTTGGCCGAGGAACGCTCGCGCACCGCCGTGAGCAGGCCGGAGCACCTGCGCAACTGGCTGGAGGTGATGCGCGCGGGCGTCGGCGCGACCGGCTTCGCGCAGGCGGGGGAGAAGATGGCGCGGTCCGACGTGCCGACGCTGATCATCCACGGCCGGGACGACCGTACGGTGCACTACGAGACCAGCCTGCGCGCGCACGCGGTCATCCCGGACTCCCGGCTGCTGATGTTCGGCCGCTGCGGTCACTGGGCGCAGCTCGAACACGCCACCGAGTTCAACGCCACGGTCAAGCACTTCCTGGAACACCACTGATGGCCGCCGGACAGGGGCGTCTCGCCGGGCTGTCGGTGCTGGTGACCGGCGGCGGCTCGGGACTCGGCCGGGCCGTCGTCGACCGCTTCGTCGCCGAGGGCGCGACGGCCACGGTGCTCGAACGGTCGCCGGAGAAACTGGACAACCTGCGGGAGGCGCACGGCGACCGCGTACGCGGCGTACGCGGTGACGTCACCTCGGGAGAGGACAACACCGCCGCCGTCGAAGCGGCCGTGTCGGCCTTCGGAGGACTCGACACGTTCGTCGGCAACGCGGGCCTGTGGGACTTCGGCCGGGCGGCGCTCGACATGTCGATGGCCGAACTGGAGAGCGGCTACGAGGAATTGTTCGGCGTGAACGTCAAGGGCTACCTGCTCGGCGCCCGGGCGGCGGCCCAGGCGCTCGCCGAGCGGCGGGGATCGATGATCTTCACCCTGTCCAACGCCGCCCTGTACCCACGCGGCGGCGGCGTGCTCTACACCGCGTCCAAACACGCCGGAGTCGGACTGGTCGCGCAGTTGGCGTACGAACTCGCGCCGCGCGTGCGGGTGAACGCCGTCGCGCCGGGCGGGATGGCGACCGATCTGCGCGGGCCGCGCGCCATGGCGCTGGGCGACACCTCCATCAGCGACATGCTGCCGACCGGCGACCGGCTCCGTCGGTACTCCGCCCTCGACCTGGCCCCCAGCGCCGAGGACTACGTCGCCCCGTACGTCCTGCTCGCCTCGCGCGAGGAGTCCGCGACCGTGACCGGCGCGGTCCTCGACGTGAGCGCCGTGGGCACCCCGCGCCGCCCCGACCCCGCGCCGTAACGCTGTCCCGCGCGCCGTCCCACCGCTCCCGGCGGTGACGTGTTTCGGCCGCGTTCCCCCAGGCAGAACGTATTGCTGGCCGCTCACCTGGCCGAATCACATACTCCGGTCACCGGCCGCTCGCCGAGCGGCCCGCCCTCCGCTCGCAGGTGCCGACACCGCGGCGGGGATGGCCCCAGGGGCGTTCATGACATGAGGAGAGGCAGTGCGATGACGCACAGCGAAACACACCACCAGGAAAGACCGCGCGTCGAGAGACCCGTCCGTACCCGCGGGAGGAATCCCCTGATCGCCGTGGCCGCGCTGCTCGGCTTCACCTCGTCCGCGGTGACCTTCATGCTGACCCCGCTGCTTCCCGTGGTGCAGCGCGAGTTCCACCTGACGGTCGGCGACGTCGCGTGGGTGCTCACCTTGCTGCTGATAGGCGGCGGCGTCAGCACGATCCTGCTGCCGCGGCTGGCGGACGTGCTCGGCGACCGCGGAGCCGCGACACTGGGCGCCGCGCTCCTCGCGACCGGCATGCTCGTGCCGGGCATCTCGCACACCTTCCCCGCGATGCTGATCGGCGCGGCGGTCATGGGACTCGGCTCCGCGGCCGGTCAGCTCGGCGTCGGCGTCCTGCGCCGCCACCTGGCGGGCTCCTCGGTGCACACCGCGGTGATCGTCAGCCAGGTCGCACAGGCCGTCGGGGCCGGAGTCGGGCTCGTGGCCGGGGGGCTGGCGCTGAGCCGGGTCTCGATGCAGGACTTCTTCCTGGGCGCGACCGTCGTGTACGTCGTGGTGGGGATCTGCGTCTGGGCCGTCATCCCGTCGAGTTCCCGCGACGCCACGGCCGCGTTCGGCATCGGGAATGTCATCGGCCTGGTCGCCTGGATCGTCCTGCTGCTCTACGGCATCAAGACGGCCGGATCCGACGGCATCTCGTCGGCGAAGGCGATCGGCTTCGCCGCTGCCGGTCTCGCGGGCGGGGCCGTGTGGGTGACGCTGGAGAAGCGGTCGAAGACCCCGGTGTTCCATCTGGCGCTCCTGAGGTCCGGGACCGTCGCGCGGACGGTCGTGGCGGGCTTCACGATCGGCATGGCGATCCAGTCGGTCACCTTCCTCATCCCGTTCTACGTCCAGACGCCCTCCGCCGCGGGATACGGCCTCGGGTACGACGCCCTGGACACCGGGCTGTTGCTGCTGCCCTACTCGCTGCTCGGCGCGCTCGCCGGTATCGGCGCGGGCGTCCTCGGCGCTCGTACCAGGCCGCTGCTGGTGGCGGGGGTCGGCGCGACCTGTCACTGCGCCGCCGCGCTGACCTTGATCCTGGCCATGTCCGGGGGCGCCTCCGTGGCGTCGTTCCTGGTCGCCGCGTGCGTCTACGGCGTCGGCAGCGGCCTGGTGGGCGTCGGACTGTTCAGCTCCATCCAGAGCAGCGTCCGCGCGGAACTCACCGGAATGGGGATCGGCATGATCGGCATCATCATGACGATCTCCGGGTCGCTCGGCCCGGCGGTCTATTCGAGCATCCTCCAGTCGAAGAGTGTCGCCGCCGTCCCCGGGGTGCCGGCCGAGGACCGGTTCCGGATCTGTCTGCTCGTCGCGGGCTGCTGCGACGTCCTGGTCGCCTTCATCTGCTACTCCGCCCGCCGCGGACGGGTGCCCGCGTCCGCGCAGCCGTCCGTCGGCGCACCGGCCGACCAACTGACCAACTGACCAACTGACCTCGTGACCTCGTGACCTCCTGAGGTGGGGCCGGGCCGGGCGACGCTGCCGCCCGGCCCGGCCGGTCACCACCGCGTCGGATGCGCGGCGAAAAGGCACCGACGACAACCTCTGCCAATCATTCGGCCGTCGCCACCGGATCTCCGGTGGCCCCTGTTCTGTTGGGTGGCACACCACCATGGTTTCTTCCCGATCATCCACACGCCCGCACGGGGCCGGCGCACCCCGCCGGCCGGCCGCGGCCGACGAGGCCGCCGTCGCCGCCGCGGCGGCCCGGCTCATCGACGCCGCGGCGCGCGGCGTGCCCTGCGCACCGGTCCGCGACCTGATCGGCGCGGACGACCTGCCGAGCGCCTACGCCGTACAGGCCGCCGTCGCCGCGCACCGCCTGCGGGCGGGCGCCCGCGTCGTGGGGCGAAAGATCGGCCTCACCTCACCGGCGGTCCAGGAGCAACTCGGCGTCGACCGGCCGGACTTCGGCGTCCTCTTCGACGACATGGCGTTCCTCGGCGGTGACACCGTCCCGATCGACCGCGTGACACAGCCGCGGGTCGAGGCCGAGATCGCGTTCATGCTCGGCGACGACCTGACCGAAGGCCCGCTCGACCACGCTCAGGTCCGGGGCGCGATCGCCTGGGGTTCGGCGGCCCTCGAAGTGTGCGGGAGCCGGATCGCCGACTGGGACATCAGCTTCGCGGACACCGTCGCCGACAACGCCTCGGCCGGGGCTTACGTCATCGGCCCGCGGCGGCTCTCGCTCGACGCGTTCAGCCCGGTGGAGCAGCGGATGTCGATGTCGATCGGCGGCGACGAGGTCTCCACCGGCACCGGCGCCGCGTGCCTGGGCGATCCCGTCGCGGCGGTCGTCTGGCTCGCCCGGACCGCGCGGGAACTCGGCGATCCGCTGCGCGCGGGGCAGCTCGTGCTGTCCGGCGCGCTCGGTCCGATGCGTCCCGTCGTCGAAGGCGATGTCGTCGTCGCCCGGCTGTCCGGGCTCGGCGCGGTGCAAGTGCGGTTCGGCAAGGGAGAGCGGGCATGACGGAGACAGCGGGCACGCCGCGTACGACGGACGCGACGAAGACAGCGGGCGCGACGCGTACGGCGGACGCGACGGAGACAGCGGGCGCGACACGTACGACGGACGCGACGGCGGCAACGGGCGCGACGCGTACGGCGGGTGCGGCCAGGACGAAAGTCGCCGTCATCGGATCGGGCAACATCGGCACCGACCTCATGATCAAGGTGCTGCGCAACGCTCGGCACCTGGAGATGGCGGCCATGGTCGGCATCGACCCCGCCTCCGACGGGCTGGCGCGTGCGGCCCGCCTCGGGGTCGCGACCACCCACGAAGGCGTCGACGGTCTGCTGCGGCTGCCCGGCGTCGAGGACATCGCCATCGTCTTCGACGCCACGTCGGCCAAGGCCCACGAAGCGAACTCCGCCAAGCTGGCACCGCTGGGCAAGCGGCTCATCGACCTCACGCCCGCGGCGATCGGGCCGTACGTCGTCCCGGCGGTCAACCTCGACGAGCATCTCGCGGCGCCCAACGTGAACATGGTGACCTGCGGCGGCCAGGCCACCATCCCGGTCGTGGCCGCCATCAGCAGGGTGGTGCCGGTGCCGTACGCGGAGATCGTCGCCTCGATCTCCTCGAAGTCCGCGGGGCCCGGCACCCGGGCGAACATCGACGAGTTCACCGAGACCACGGCCGCCGCGATCGAGCGGGTCGGCGGGGCGCGGCGCGGCAAGGCGATCATCATCCTGAATCCCGCGGAACCGCCGCTCATGATGCGCGACACCGTCTTCGCCCTCGTCCGGGCGCCCGACGCCGAGGACCGGGAACGGATCAGCGCGTCGGTGGAGCGGATGGTCGCCGACGTCGCCGCCTACGTGCCCGGCTACCGCTTGAAGCAGCGGGTGCAGATCGACCGCATTCCGGCCGGGCAGCCCGTGCACAGCCTGCTGGACGCCGCGGCCGACAGCCCCACCCACCAGGTGTCGGTCTTCCTGGAGGTCGAGGGAGCGGCGCACTATCTCCCGGCCTACGCCGGGAATCTCGACATCATGACCTCGGCGGCCCTGCGGGTCGCCGAGCGGATCGCCGCGGCGAAGGCAGGAGTCTGAGATGTCGGCTGCGATATTCGTACAGGACGTGACACTGCGGGACGGCATGCACGCCGTACGCCACCGCATCACCCCCGAGGACGTGCGACGCGTCGTCACCGCCCTCGATGCCGCCGGAGTCGACGCGATCGAGGTGGCGCACGGCGACGGACTCGCCGGGGGATCGGTGAACTACGGTCCCGGATCCCACACCGACTGGGAGTGGATCGAGGCAGCCGCGGACGTCCTGCGGCACGCCCGCCTGACCACCTTGCTGCTCCCGGGCGTCGGAACGATCCACGAGCTGAAGCGGGCGTACGAACTCGGCGTGCGGTCCGTGCGCATCGCGACGCACTGCACCGAGGCGGACATCTCCGCGCAGCACATCGCCGCGGCGCGCGAACTCGGCATGGACGTCTCGGGCTTCCTGATGCTCTCGCACCTGGCCCCGCCCGAACAGCTCGCGCGGCAGGCCAAGTTGATGGAGTCCTACGGTGCGCAGTGCGTCTACGTCACCGACTCCGGCGGCCGGCTCACGATGGCCGACGTCGCCGCCCGCGTACGGGCCTACCGGGACGTCCTCGACGACGCCACCGAGATCGGCATCCACGCACACGAGAATCTGTCGCTGTCGGTCGCCAATTCCGTCGTCGCGGTGGAGAACGGCGTCCGGCGCGTGGACGCCTCGCTTGCGGGCCACGGCGCGGGAGCGGGCAACTGCCCGCTCGAAGCCTTCATCGCCGTCGCCAACATCTCCGGATACCAGCACCGCTGCGACCTGTTCCGGCTCCAGGACGCCGCCGACGACATCGTCAGGCCCTTGCAGGACCGCCCGGTGCGCGTGGACCGGGAGACCCTGACCCTCGGATACGCCGGTGTGTACTCCTCGTTCCTCCGGCACGCCGAGGCCGCCGCCGCCCGCTACGACGTGGACGTCCGGACCATCCTCATGGAGTGCGGCAGCCGACGCCTGGTCGGAGGGCAGGAGGACATGATCGTGGACATCGCGCTCGACCTGGTGGCGGCCCAGAGCCCGTCCGTCTGAGACGGCCGCGACCGGCGCGGGCCCGCAGCTGCCCTGCGCGGTGGGGGAAGCCGGATCGTCGCGGCGGCTGCCCACCGCGCGGGACACCGCTGTCCGGGCGGCGTGCGCGCGGTCCGGACCTACGCCGGAGACGGGCCCCGGCGGCCCCCCGAGAACGCGCACAGCGGGCGCGGCCGTCAACGACGGGTGGCGGCGGGCATGGTGCGCGCGACCCCCAGGACGTGCGCGCCGGATCGCCTGCCGGGAGTCGCCGGTCTTCGGGGAGATCCACGAAGAGAGCTGTCGGCGCTTCGGCCGCGAACTCGTCGCCGTCCCGGCCGGTGAAGCGGCCGACCGGGCGGCGTCGCTCGCGGACTCCATCGCGCGGCTCTCGTGTGAGGTCCGCCGCCAACAGCCGCGCCCAACACCCGCCCCCCACAGCTGTCTTGCGCGATTCCCAGGGCGGCCGGTACCGGGGGATCGCTCCTCGTAGACGTCCCCATTCGCGTGATCGCCGCTCGCCGCGCGCCCCGCGTGCATCCAACCGGGCCTTCGCTGCGGAAAGATCTGCAACGCGGCAGCCGGGCCCGGACGGCCAGGTGTTCGTCGCGCCGGGAGGAGCACGAGTGCGGGACGCGGACGTCGTGATCGTGGGTGCGGGCGCCGCCGGGCTCTCGCTGGCCCACCGGCTGTGCGCGCCCTCGGCCGCCCGGCACCGGCCCGCCGTGGTGCTGGTCGACGCGCCGTCCGGTCCGCTGCGACCGCCCGAGCGCACCTGGTGCTTCTGGGAGCCGCCCGGCGGCCCGTACGACGCGGTCCTGGCCGCCTCCTGGGACCGGTTGCGGGTCCGGGGACCCGACGGCTCGGCCACCGTGGCGGATCCCGCGCCGTTCCGCTACAAGATGCTGCGGTCCGGCGCCTTCGAACGGCTGGTGGGCGAGCGCCTGTCGGGACCGGACGGCTGCCGCCGGATCGAGGCGACGGTCGAGTCCGTCCAGGACACGGCCACCGGCGCGCGGGTCTCCGGGCACGACACGGCAGGTCGGCCTCTGGAGCTGAACGCCCGCTGGGTCTTCGACTCCCGCCCGCTCCCACGGCTCCCCGCGGCCCGCACGACGCTGCTCCAGCACTTCAGGGGCTGGTTCGTCCGCACCGCGGACGACGCCTTCGCCCCCGCTGTCGCCGACCTGATGGACTTCCGCACACCGCGTCCCGCGCACGGGCTGTCCTTCGGCTACGTGCTGCCGCTCGGGCCACGGCAGGCGCTCGTGGAGTACACGGAATTCTCCGCCGGGGTCCTGGACACGGCGCGGTACGACGCGGCGCTGCGGCACTACACCGACGACGTGCTGAGGCTCGGCCGGTTCGAGGTGACCGGCGTGGAGCAGGGCGTGATCCCGATGACCGACGGGCGGTTCACCCCGCGCGCCGGGCGTTCGGTGTTCCGGATCGGCACGGCGGGCGGCGCGACCCGCGCGTCGACCGGTTACACCTTCGCCGCCGTCCAGCGGCAGACCCGGGCCGTCGCCGACGCTCTCCTGACCGGCGATCCCACGGTCGGCGGCCGGCGGCGCCGCGCCCCCGTACCGCCCTCCCCGCACTCGCGCCGCTCCCGGGCGATGGACGCCGTCATGCTGCGGGCGCTGGACACCGGGCGGGTGGACGGCGCGGACTTCTTCACCGGGCTGTTCCGCCGCGTGCCGACCGAGCGTCTGCTGCGGTTCCTCGACGGCGGCTCAGGACCGGGGGAGGACTTCCTGATCGGCCTGAGCACCCCGGTCGCCCCGATGCTGCGGACCGTGGCCGAACTGCCCTTCCTGCGCAGGCGCGAGCCCGGCAAATCTGTCGCCCGCAGACCCGACCCGCCCCCTGTCGCGCCCGTGAGCCGCCGCCCCGGAGCGGCCCCTTGATGCCGCGCCGCCCCGACGCCGCCCGCCCCGATGCCGCCCCCCCAACAGGAAGTCCGCCCCATGCCCCTGCTGCGAGACGACGAGTTGTCGTCGGCGTTCGACCACGGCTCCGCCCGCTACGACCGGCTGACCGCGATGAACCCCGGCTACCACGCGCACCTGCGCCGCTCCGCCCGGCGGCTGCGGCTGCCGCACGGCGGGGCCGGGCTGCGCCTGCTCGACCTCGGCTGCGGCACCGGCTCCTCGACCGCCGCGCTGCTCGCCGCCGCTCCGCTCGCCGAGATCACGGCGGTGGACGCCTCCGCCGGGATGCTGGAGCGGGCGGCCGCCAAACGCTGGCCCGCCACCGTCTCCTTCCTCCACGCGCCCGTGGAGAAACTGGCCGAAGGGGGCTTCGTCACCGGGCGGTTCGACGCCGCGTTCGCCGCGTATCTCGTGCGCAACGTCGCCGACCCTGACCGCGTCCTCACCGCCGTCCGCGACCGGCTCCGCCCCGGCGGCCGACTGGCCGTGCACGAGTACGCGCTCGGCGGGAGCGCCGCGCACCGGGCGGTCTGGGCGGGGGTGTGCAAGGGCGTCGTGCTGCCCGCAGGACGGCTCACCGGCGACGCCGGTCTCTACCGCCACCTCTACACCAGCGTCGTGGCGTTCGACACGGCCGCCGCCCTCGGCGACCGGGTGCGCCGCGCCGGATTCGGCTCCGTCCGTGTCTTGCCGCTGCCCGGCTGGCAGACCGGCATCACCTACACCGTGCTCGGCCGCGTACCCCAGGACCCGCCGCGCGCCGAGCCGGAACAGGGACCACCCCACCCGCCCCGAAGTCTGGCCCAGCCGCAGCCGCAGCCGCAGCCGCAGCCGCAGCGTCAGCTCCGCAACCAGCACGGGGACCCGCGGTGACCGGCCGCCCCGCCGCGCCCCGCCGTGGCCGCGACCGGCGCGCCCGGACGATTCCCGCGCTGCCCGGCCGCCCCCGCTTCGGCGCCGACGCCCCCGAGGTCGCCGTCATCGGAGGCGGCATCGCCGGGCTCGCCGCCGCCACCGGCCTGGCGGAGCGCGGCGCCCGGGTCACCTTGTACGAGCGCGAGCGCGGCCTCGGCGGACGACTGGCCGGCTGGTCCACCGACTTGGCCGACGGCTCACCGGCCACCATGAGCCGCGGCTTCCACGCCTTCTTCCGCCAGTACTACAACCTGCGCGGCCTGCTCCGCCGCGCCGACCCTTCCCTCGGCATGCTCACCGCGCTGCCCGACTACCCGCTGCGGCACAGCAGCGGCCTGTACGACAGCTTCGCGCGCGTCCCGCGCACCCCGCCGTGGAGCGCCCTCGGCTTCGTCGCCCTCAGCCCCGCCTTCGGCTGGCGGGACCTGCTTCGGATGAACCCGGCCGCCGCCCTGCCCCTGCTGGACGTGCGCGTGCCGCAGGTCTACGCACGCCTCGACACGGTCAGCGCCGCCGACTTCCTGGCCCGTCTCCGCTTCCCCGACGCCGCGCAGCACCTCGCCTTCGAGGTGTTCTCCCGCAGCTTCTTCGCCGACCCGCGTGAACTCTCGGCCGCGGAGCTGGTCCTGATGTTCCACATCTACTTCCTCGGCTCCAGCGAGGGCCTGCTCTTCGACGTCCCCGACGAGCCGTACCCCCGGGCGCTCTGGGAGCCGCTCGGCCGCTACCTGGAAGGCCACGGCGCGGACGTGCGCACCGGCACCGAAGTGAGCGCGGCCGGGTCGTCGGGGCCCGACGGCCCGACGGTCACCGCCGACGGCAGGACGCGGCGCTTCGACGCCCTCGTCCTCGCCCTGGACAGCGGCGGCCTGCGCCGCCTGGCCGCCGCCTCGCCCGGCCTGTGCGACGCGCCGTGGCGGGAGCGGGCCGAACGGCTGCGCACCGCGCCGCCGTTCCTCGTCTCCCGGCTCTGGCTGGACCGCCCGGTCGCTGCCGACCGGCCGGGTTTCCTCGGCACCAGCGGCTTCGGCCCGCTCGACAACATCAGCGTGCTGGAGCGCTGGGAGGGCGAGGCGGCGCGCTGGGCGGCCAGGACCGGCGGCTCGGTGATCGAACTGCACGCGTACGCCTACGCTTCCGACGACCTGCCCGCCGCCCAGGACCGGCTGGTGCGGCAGATGCACCGGGTGTATCCCGAGACGGCGCACGCCTCGATCGTCGACCAGCGGCACGAATGGCGCGCGGACTGCCCGTTGTTCCCGGTGGGCGGCTTCCACGACCGGCCCACCGTCCGCACCCCGCACCCGACCGTCACGGTGGCGGGCGACGCGGTCCGCACCGACCTCCCGGTCGCCCTCATGGAACGCGCGGCGACCACCGGCTTCCTGGCCGCCAACGCCCTGTTGGAGCGGTGGGGCGTGCGCGGCCAGACGCTCTGGACGGTCCCGGAGCGGGGCCGCTCAGCCGTACTGCGGGCGCTGGCGGCCCTCGGGGACACGTGACGGGCCGCGCGCCGTCAGCCCGGGAAGCGGCCGGCGGCGCGCAGCGCCCACCGCCGCTCCGCGTACGCCAGGTCGTCGCGCCACAGCCGCCCGGCGGCCCCGCGCATCAGCGGGCGCAGCACCGGGGCGGCGGCCCGCGCGACCGCGAACCCGCGGCGGTCCGACGCGGCGACCACCGCCTCCACCACCGCGGTCCGCGGACGCCCCGACCGGTCGGGGCCGAGCGGCGTGGCGTGCGTCTCGACCACGGAACCCCGCCCCTCGCCCTCGGTGATGTGCATGACCACGGTCCTGGGCTCCGGCGCCGTGAACACCGCGCGCACCGGCACCACCGCCCGCCCGGCGACCTTGAAGGAGACGTCCACCGCGAAGGCGTCGTGCGCCGCGTCGGCATCGCCAGTGGGTGTGCCGACCACCGTGAGGTCCACGAACGAGTACGGGTGCAGCCATCCGCCGTGCCACGGGTCGAGCCGGTTGGCGACCACGTCCTCCGGTTCGCACACCCCGAAACCCGTATAGACCGCGGCCAAGGCGCCCGCGGGCTCCGGCCGGACCGGCACCAGCGGGGCGGCCGTCGGCTCCTCGCCGCCCACCCCGTCCAGCCGCACCCAGACCAGCAGCCCGTCGTCGTGCACGGGGTACGGCTCCCAGCCCGCGAACGGCGCGCCCTTGAGGGACAGGCCGTGCCAGTGGCAGATCAGCGTCCCGCAGCGCACCGAGCTGTCCTTGAGCGGCGCGCCCAGGTGCGGGCAGGCGCCGGGGCCGCCGCGCAGTGTGCCCGCCGCGTCCCGCCACAGCACCACCTCGGTGCCGCCGACGGTCCTGCCGTACGGGCGGCCGTCCTTGACGGTGCGGGAGCCGCCGACGACGAACCAGTTGCCGGACGGCCGCGCCAGGGCCCGCTTCAGGGCGTCGCCGATCAGCCGGGGCGCCGCGTCGCGCCAGGTCGGCCGCTGCTGCGCCCAGTCGGCCGGGTCGCGGCGCAGCCGCAGCGGAAAGCGGCCGGGCCGGTGGTCGGTCACGACATGTTCTCCTTTTCCCAGCGGGACCACGACGGGCCCACCGACGACGGCCGTTCACGCGGTGGTTGACGTGGCCGCCCCTGCGTCCGTGAAGCCTGCCCTCGGTCCTTCGGCTCCGGTGCCGTCGCGCCGCCGCGGGCGCGCAGCCGCGCCGCGCCCAGCCGGACCAGCCCGTCGAGCGCCACCGCCGCGCGCCGCTCGCGCGGTACCACCGCACGGCGGTGCAGGACCGCGTACCCGTCGTCCTCGATCGCGTCCAGGATCCCGCCGTAGAGCACGAGAGCGGTACGGATGCACGGCCTGGCCACCGGGTCGAGCATCGGCAGGCCGGGCGCCGCCTCCCGGTAGACGCCCCGGGTCAGTTCCGCGGCGGCCCGCAGCGCCTCGGTGATCCGTGCGTCGCGGGCGCCGGTCGTCCGGCTCCACAGCAGCAGGCCGCGGTCCACGCCGTGCGCGGCGAGCAGGTCCGCGGGCAGATAGACCCGGCCCCGGTCCAGGTCCTCGCCGACGTCCCGCAGGAAGTTGCTGAGCTGGAAGGCGACACCGAGTGCCGCGGCGTGCGGGGCGGCCTCCGCGCGGGGGACGACCGTGCCCAGCACCGGCAGCATCTGGAGGCCGATCACCGCAGCCGACCCGTGCATGTAGCCGCGCAGGTCCGCGTACGTCGGATAGTCGCGCACCTCGAGGTCGCTGCGCATCGCCGCCATGAAGTCGGTGAAGTGCCGGTGGTCGATGTCGTACACGGCGGCCGTGTGCGCGAGCGCCCGCACCACCGGCTCCTTGCTGTTCCCGTGCCGCAGCCCGGCCGCCAGCTCCTCCTGGAGCGCGTCGAGCGCGGCGGCCCGCTCCTGGAGGGTCCGCGTCCGGTCGAGGCTGTCGACGATGTCGTCGGCCCAGCGGGCGAAGCCGTACAGCGCGTGCACGGCCGGTCGCCGCTCGACCGGGAGCAGCCGGGTGGCGAGGAAGTACGTCTTGCCGTGCCGGGCGTTGAGCTGTCGGCAGCGCGCGTACGCGGCGCGCAGCGCGGGCGCGTCGATCCCGGCCGCGTCCAGCTCGCGCGCGGTCACGCCGGGGTGCCTTCCGTCGCGAGCCGGGTCCGGGCGGGCGGGGACGGCCGCCGCGGGCGCGGCCCGGTGACGCGGGCCGCGGCGAGCTTGCCGGAGATGAGCACGGTCGGCACGCCGACGCCCGGCGTGGTGCCGCAGCCGGCCAGCACCGCGTTCTCGGTGCCTCGCACGAGGTTCCGGGGACGGAACGGGCCGGTCTGCGCGAAGGTGTGGGCCGCGGAGAACGGCGTACCGGCCGCGTGCCCGTCCGCCGTCCAGTCCGCGGGCGTCACCAGGGACTCCTCCTCGATGGCGGCGCCGATCCCGGTCAGGCCGCGCCGCTCCAGCTCGGCGAGGAGGCTGTCGCGGTAGCGCGGCGAGAGCTCTCCCCACGCGCGCGCGTCCGGCCCGATGGCGGTGTTGGGGCACGGCGCCAGGACGTAGTGCAGATGCTTGCCGGGCGGGGCCAGTTGCGGGTCGGTCGCCGTCGGCCGGGTGATCAGCAGCGACGGGTCGGACATCAGGGTCCCGGCGCGGGTCAGTTCGTGGAAGGTGTCCTTCCACGCGGCGCCGAAGGAGATCGTGTGGTGCGCCAGCTCCGGCCAGGTGCGGTCGGTGCCCGCGTGCAGGATCACCGCGGAGGGCGAGTGCCGCAGCGGGACCGCCCGGCGCGGGGTCCGGCCGAGCAGCCGGTAGGCGACCGGCAGATCGGGGGTGAGCACCACCGCGTCGCAGGCGATCCTGTCCTGGTCCGTGACGACGGCGGTGATCCGGTCGCCGGACCGCTCCAGCCGGGTGACGTCCTGCCCGTACCGGAAGTCGGCCCCCGCGTCGGCCGCCGCGTCCGCCATCGCCCGCGGCAGCGCGTGCATGCCGCCGCGCGGGAAGTAGACGCCCGCCACGGTGTCCATGTAGGCGATCACCGCGTAGGCGGCGAGCGCGCGGGCCGGCGGTACGCCCGCGTACAGCGCCTGGAAGGTGAAGACCCGGCGCAGCCGCTCGTCGGAGACGAAGTCGCCGATGCGGGCGTCGAGTCGGCCGAAGCCGCCGAGCGCCGCGAGCCGGGCCAGGTCCGGGTGGACGAGCTGGAGCGGCGAGTCGAAGTTGGCGTCGATGAACCGCCGCATCTGGACCGCGTAGAGGTCGGTGAGCCAGCGGCGCAGCCGCCGGTAGCCCGCCGCGTCCGCCGGACCGGCGAAGCGTTCGATCTCCGCCTCCATGGCCTCGGCGCCGGTGTGCACGTCGAGGCGGCTGCCGTCGGCGAACAAGGCCCGGTAGGCCGGGTGCAGCGCGATCAGGTCCAGCCGGTCGGTCATCGTCTCGCCGACGGCCGCGAACGCCTCCGCGACCAGGTCGGGCATGGTGAGCACGGTCGGCCCCGTGTCGATCCGGTAGCCGCCCCGCTCGATCCTGCCCGCCCGGCCGCCGGGCAGCGCGGCGCGCTCCACAACCGTCACCCGGCGTCCCGCGCCCAGCAGGTGCAGCGCGGCGGACAGCCCGGACAGCCCGGCCCCGACCACCACGACATGGTCGGTGCGTCCCGTCACTGTTCTCATCGGTGGTCTCCTGCGGCAGCGGCTTCCCGCGGGCCCGGTCCGGCGGCTGCCGGTCGGTCCTGCGGGTGCGGGGCGTGGTGTACGGACCGCCCGTCCGGGCATACGCCCGCGGCGCGTTGGAAGAGGTCGAGGAGCCGGGCCCTGGCAACCGGTCCGACGCGCGTCGCGCCCGCCAGGAACCGGGCGCTGTCGGCGGCCAGTTTCTCGATCCGGTGCTCGACGGCGGCCCGCGCGCCGGTCGAGACGAGCAGGTCCCGTACCCGGTCCAGATCGCCGTCGGACAACCGCGGGTCGCCGACGGCCGTGTCCAGCAGGGCGAGGGCCTGCCGGTCGTCCGCGGCCTCGGCGTGGTCGCGGGCCACCGCGATCAGGTAGTTGGGCTTCCCGTCGCGGATGTCCTCGCCCGTCGGCTTGCCCGTGTACGCGGAGTCGCCGAACACCCCGTGCAGGTCATCGCGCAACTGGAAGGCGATGCCCGCCTGTCGGCCCGCCGCGCACAGCGCCCGGGTGGTCTCCTCGTCCGCGCGGGCCAGAGCGGCCCCGAGCGCCAGCGGGCGCTCGACGGAGTACAGCGCGCTCTTCAGCCGGGCCGTGCGCAGCGCCCGCGCGGCCGACCGCGCACCGGTGGTCTGCCCGTGCAGATCCAGGTACTGCCCGGCCACCATCTCGGTGCGCATGGCCTGCCACAGCACGCGCACCCTGCGGGAGGTGTCGCCGGGCAGCGCGGTGGCCGCGACGGTGTCGTCGGCCCAGGCCAGCGCGAGGTCGCCGACCAGGACGGCTGCCGCCCGGCCGAAGGGCTCGGCGGGGCCGGAGCGGCGCGCGCAGGGGTACTGCGCGTCGAGGTCGAGATGGACCGCGGGCTGTCCGCGCCGCAGCGCGGAGCCGTCCATCACGTCGTCGTGCACCAGCGCGCAGGTCTGGACGAGCTCCACCGCGGCGGCGATCCGCAGCGCCGCGTGCACCTGTTCGGCGGACCCGCCGCCACCCGCGGCCCGCAGCCCCCACCACAGGAACTGCGACCGGGTGCGCTTGCCGCCGCCCAGGGTGAACCCGGCGACCCGCTCGGCGAGGTCCCGCGCGAAGACCGCGTCGATCGCCGCCGCTGCCGCCACCCGCTCGCCGAGCTCATGGGCCAGCACCCGCCCGACGTGGTCCGCGACGTCCGCGTCCACGGCCGCGGGGTCCGGCGGGCGGGGGACAAGGACGCGTGCGGAAGCGTCGTACGGGGCGCCCCGGGCCGCCTGCTCACCGGGGGAGGGGTGCTCGTCCGCCGCGATGCGCCTCATCGACTTCCTCTCCTCGCGTCGTTCGGCTTCGTCTTCGGTCATTCCGTCCGGGACGCCCCCGCGGATGCAGCGGACGTCCACTGCTGCCGGGAGGGGCGAAAACACCTCACCACGAGTGACCCATCGTGATCACGCCGCCACATCGGGTCACTGTCGACGAATCTCCGCATGCGGGTGGTCCGGCCCGCATCCGGCCGACCGGGCCGCGCGGAAGAGACCGTGAAGGGGGACGGTGGGGGGAACACAACGCGCGGAACGGAGCTGCTCATGATCAGCGATGCCACCGAACCCGGGCCGCTGTGCCTGGTCACCGGGGCCTCGGGCTACATCGGCGGACGCCTGGTGCCCGAACTGCTGGCCGCCGGGTACCGGGTCCGGTGCCTGGCCCGCTCACCCGGAAAGCTCCGCGACCACCCATGGGTGCACGACACCGAGGTGGTCCAGGGCGATGTCACCGATCCCGACTCGGTGGCGGCGGCGATGCGCGACGTGGACGTGGCGTACTACCTCGTGCACGCGCTGGGCACCGGCTCCGGCTTCGAGAAGACCGACCGGGAGGCGGCCCGGGTCTTCGGCGAGCAGGCCCGCGCCGCAGGGGTGGGACGCATCGTCTACCTCGGCGGCCTGACCCCCGGCGGAGTACCGGAGGCCGAACTCTCGCCGCACCTGCGCTCGCGCGCCGAGGTCGGCCGCATCCTGCTGGACTCGGGGGTGCCCACCACCGCGCTGCGCGCCGCGGTGATCATCGGATCGGGCTCCGCGTCGTTCGAGATGCTGCGCTACCTCACGGAACGGCTGCCGGTGATGGTCACCCCGAGCTGGGTCCGTACCCGTATCCAGCCCATCGCCGTCCGCGACGTGCTCCGCTACCTCGTCGGGAGCGCCGCCATGCCGCCGGAGGTCAGCCGCCCCTTCGACATCGGCGGCCCGGACGTCGTCACCTACCGGGAGATGATGCAGGGCTACGCGGCGATCGCCGGTCTGCCCAAACGCCTGATCGTCCCGGTCCCCGTCCTCACCCCACGGCTGTCCAGCCACTGGATCGGACTGGTCACCCCGGTGCCCCGGTCGATCGCCCGCCCGCTCGCGGAGTCCCTGCGGCACGAGGTGGTCTGCTCCGAGCACGACATCGCCCGCTACGTGCCGGACGGCGAGGGCCAGCCCTTCCCGCTGCGCCGCGCCCTGGCCCTGGCCCTGCGGCGGGTCCAGGACGCACAGGTCACGACCCGCTGGTCCTCCGCCTCGCTGCCCGGCGCGCCCAGCGACCCGCTGCCCACCGACCCCGACTGGTCCGGCGGCAGCCTCTACACCGACCGCCGCGAGCAGGTGGTCGACGCCTCACCCGAGGCGCTGTGGCGCGTGATCGAGGGCATCGGCGGCACGAACGGCTGGTACTCCTTCGGCCTGGCCTGGGCGGTGCGCGGCTGGCTCGACCGCCTCGCGGGCGGTGTCGGGCTGCGCCGCGGACGCCGTGACGCCGTTCATCTGCGGAACGGGGACTCACTGGACTTCTGGCGGGTCGAGGAGATCGACCGCGGCACGATGCTCCGGCTGCGCGCCGAGATGCGACTGCCGGGCCTGGCCTGGCTGGAGCTGCACGCCGACCGCGACGACCAGGGCCGCACCCTGTACTGGCAGCGGGCGCTGTTCCACCCGCGCGGGCTGCTCGGCCACGCGTACTGGTGGAGCATCTCGCCCTTCCACGCGTTCGTCTTCGGCGGCATGGCACGCAACATCGCCAAGGCGGCGGAACAGGGCAGGTCCGCCCCGAGCCCGCGGCCGGTCACCACCCACTGACCGCTACGGTGCGACCGGCCGCTCCTGGCGGGCGGCCATCACGGCCCGCAGCCGGACGGCCGCCCAGTCAGGGCCCCGCTCGCGGACCCGGGCGGACAGCTGCCCGAGTCCGGGCGGCGGCGCGGTGAGCAGTGAGGCCACGGCGTCCCCGATCTCCCGCCCGGTCGCCGCGGCCGGGTCCAGGACGACGGCCGCCCCGGCCCGCTCGGCGTCGTGGGCGACGGCGAACTGGTCGCTGGAGAACGGCAGGACGAGCGCCGGGACGCCCGCGGCGACGCACTCGGTGAAGGAGTTGTTGCCGCCGTGGTGCACCATCGCGTCCACCTCCGCCAGCAGCGCGCGCTGCGGCACGGAGGCCGCGACGCACACCCGCGGGCCCGCCAGATCCGCGAGCGCCGCCGTACGGTCCCCGGCCGCCAGGACGACCGCCGCGTCCGGACATCGCTCCAGCACGCCGCGCGCCACGGTCCGCAGCACGTCGTCCCTGGCCGACAGGAAGGTGCCGAAGGCGACCAGGACGACCTTCCCCGCCGCCGCCCGCAGCCGGTCGGCCGCACCGCGCCAGTACGGGTCCAGGACCGGCGCGTCCTGCGCGGTGCAGTGACCGGCGTAGAGGGCTTCGCGCCCCTCGGGCGGTACGGGCAGGCCGGGAAGCGGCGGGTAGCAGTAGACGACGGCGTGCGGTGAGGTCAGCGCGAACGCCCGGCCGGGCGGCGGCCGATGCGGGGCGTGGAGTGCGGCGAAGTCCGCGAACAGCGACGTGAAGGCCGCGTCGTTCGCCCGTACCGCGGTGCGCAGCGCCGCCCGCTCCGCGGGGCGCGGCCGGATCCCGGCGGGCCAGGCACAGGGTTCGCCGAAGAAGGCGTCGGGGCCCGCTGGCAGGTAGCCGGGATGTCCGGGACAGTAGGAGGCGTACGACAGACCGAGGCAGTGCAGGGCGAGCGTCACCGGGTAATTGAGCTGGTCCACCAGGTACCAGTCCGGCCGCAGCCGGTCGTGCAGAATCCGCAGGTCCGCCAGGATCCGCTCCGGGTCGGCGAGCATGTCGGCGCCTCGGTGCCGGGCCTGGGCGAGCAGCGCGGGCACCGCGCCCGCCCTGGTGGCGTCCAGGAACTCGGTGAGACGCGCCGCCTCCGCCGTGTCCTGCTCGGTCGTCTCCGCGATCCCCGTATTGGCGTTCCGCGTCACCGTGAGCGGCACGAAACCGATGTCCGCCTCCCGCGCCAGCTCCTCGAAGGCGGGCGCGCACGCGAAGTGCACCTCGTCGCCCGCCCGCCGCAGGGCTCCCGCCAGGACCGACAGCGGCCGGGCGTGCGACTGGAAGGGCGGGCTGACCACCACGATCCGGGCCATGGGACTCCTTCGGTCGAGCGGTGTCCGCGTACGCCGACGCGGCCCCCGCGGAACTCCACGACGGCGTGCGGCGCGGCTGCGACGGCAGATCCTGCCAGGTCAGGGGCGTGCGCGCTGTGAGGCAGAACCGGCGCCCGAAGTGCATCCAATCCGCTCGGCCGTACGGAAGCGATGACTGTGCACGATCCGCAGCCCCATTCGCACGGGAGAGGCCGCCATGGAAGACATCGCACTGCCGACCGCCCCCGCGGCGGGCTCCGCCACGGGAGCGGCCGGCGACGGGACGGTCACCGGGAACGTCTTCGCCGGTCCGGGCGCTCGCACCGGGCCCGCGCCGGACGACGACGTCTTCGTCGACCTCCGTTCGACCTTCTGGACCGGCCGGATCCGGCCCGCCGCCGCGGGCGCGGGCGCCGGGGCGCTGCTGAACCTCACGCAGGCGGAGTACGGCTGGCCGTTCCCCGAGGGCATCGCCTGGGAGGCGGAGGACCTGTCGCTGGCGCGACTCCGCCGCGCCTGCCGGATGGGCCTGGCCCACAGCCCCGAGACGCTGACCGGCCACGCCGGTGGCTCGGACCGGCTGCGGGCCGCCGCAGCCGAGGCGTGGCCGGACGCGCTGCGGGTGCACGGCGCGGACAGCGCGCGCGACGCGCTGCGCGAGGCGCTGCGCCACCGCCCGGCCGGGGCCGCGACGGCGGCCCTGCTGGACGTCGCCACGGCCCGGGGCCTGCGGCCGCTGGAGCCGGAGGAGGCGGCCGAACTCGCGGCGGCCGGTGACCGCGCGACCCGCCACGCGGCCTGGCGCTACCTCGCCGGTGTGCCGGGCGGCGCGTCCCTGCTGCCGGTCTCCGCCGAGGCGGAAGACCCGTACGAGCGGCTGATGCTGCTCCCCGGCCAGGACCCGCTGCTGCCCGCGGCGGCACGCAGGCCGGGTCTGCTCGTCGCCCAGCCGATGCTGCTGGGCGGCCTCGACACTCCGGGGGAGGGGCTGAGCGGCGGCCTGAGCGTGCTGCTCAGCGGCCTCGGGGACGCGCTGGCCGACACCGGCGCGGTCGCGGCCGTCGTGACGGTGGTCACCGCCTGCCGCAGCGAACTGGCGCGGGACGACAGCCTGTTGCACGCCCGGGGCCCCGGGCACTGGGTGCTGCGGCTCCCCGTGGACGCGGAACATCCCCTCGGCCAGCACGAGATGGGCGCCCACCGCGAGGCGCTGGCCTGGTGGGCCGTACGGCTGCTCGGCGGCCTCGGCGCACGGCTGGACGTCCTGCACGCGCGCTACGCCGACGACGGCTCGCTCGCCATGGCCCAGGCCGCGGAACGCCTCGGAGCCCGGCTGGTGTTCACCGCGACGCCCGATCCGCACCGGCAGATGACCGCACGCCACGGCCGGGCCCCGGCCGCCTCCGACGACCTGCGCGACGACCTGCACCGGGTGTTCGTCGCCGACCGGCTGGTCGAACGGGCCGCACGCGTGGTCGCCATACCCGGACAGCAGGGCGACGCCTCCGAACTCGTCCGCCACTTCCCCCAACTGGCCGCCGCGCGGGACGGCGCGGGCCCGGCCGCACCACCGGAGGGCATCCAGCCGTACGTGCCGGCCGCGTCCGAGGCGTCCGACCGGGCGGATCTGCTGGGCATGGTCCTCGGCGGGGGCGGTAGCGACGGCGCGCGGCGGGCGCCGCTCGGCCCGGACGCCCTGCGGGAGCCGCTGCTGCTCTGCGTGGGACGGCTGCACCCCGTCAAGCAGCAGGACATGCTGGTACGGGCCTGGCTGGAGCGGGGCCTGTACCGGCGGTCCTCCCTCGTGCTGATCGGCGGCGCCGCCGACCGTCCGTCGGCCGCCGAGACCGCGATGCGCGCCAGGATCGGCCGCCTGCTCGCCCGGCACCCCGGCGCGGCCCACCGGCTCGTCCTGCTCACGGCCCTGTCCAACACCCGCGTACGCCGCCTGGAGCGGGCGCTGGCCGACCCGGCGTCGGGGACACGGGCCTGGTACGTCTGCCCGAGCGCCAAGGAGGAGTTCGGGATCGCGGTGCTCGAAGCCATGGACGCGGGACTGCCGACCGCCGCCCCCGAACGCGGGGGAGTGCGCCACTATCTGCGCGACGGCGACAACGGCGTACTGCTGGACACCTCCAGCGCACCCGCCCTGGGCCTCGGCCTCGAACGGATGCTGGACATGCCGCCCTCCGCCGCCCGCGCCCTCGCCGCGCGGGGCCGCGCCACGGTCACCTCCGGCTACACACTCACCTCCACGGCTGCCGCCTTGGTCGAGGAATACCTGGCCACCGCCCCGCCCGGAACCCCCGGCTGACGCCCGAGCCGCGACGCGCGGCTGACGTATCTCCTCGGCCTGGCGGCGACCCGCCCACCGGCCTGCGGCGGTGTCGGCTGAGGGCCACCCGGACGGCGTCCCGGGGCTTCCGGTGCGTGCGCGTCGGCCTGCGGCGGTGTCGGCTGCTGGCCGGGGCGTCCACGGGCTGCCGCTGAGCCTGCTTCGGCCTCGGCTGAGGACTGGCCGGGGCGTACCCCTCCCGGAGGGGGTCAGGGGGCGGCGGTGGGTGGTGGGGTGGGGGAGCCGATGCGGCTCAGGGCGGACAGGGCGTCGCGCAGGCCCTGGGGTCTGAGCATGCCGGGCATCAGGGGGCCGGCCCAGCCGGGACCGGCGAGGAAGACCATCGGATGGGTACGGGCGCCCTTGACGCCCCAGCTGGTGGCCGCGACATGCCGGGCGAGCGGGCGGTCGGCGGTGGAGCGGGACTGGGACCACAGCACGACGGCCGCCGGACCGATCCGGCGTACCGCCTCGTCCAGGGCGTCGACCGGCACCGCCCCGCCGAACATCCGGGTCGACAGGCCGAGCTCTCCGAGCCCCGCGGTGAGCGCCTCCAGCGGAAGCGTGTGGTGGTCGCCGGGCACGCACGCGAGCAGTACGGGCGCCGCCCCGGTGACGGTCGGCGCCGGGCGGACCCGGCGCAGCGCCGACGAGACGTGCCAGGACAGCAGGTGCTCGACCTCCACGTACCGCTCCCCGGAGGTCTGCCACTTGCGGCCGACGGCGCGCAGGGTCGGCGCCATCACCTCCTCCCAGGCGACGACCAGCCCGTGCCGCTCGACCAGGTCGGTCAGCAGTGCGTCTACCGCCGGGCCGTCCAGCCGCACCGCGGCCCGCGCGAGCCCGCGGCACTCCTGCCGGACATCTCCGAGCGGCAGGCCGCTCCCGGCGGCCGGTTGCCGAGTGGCGGGCCGGGGCGGCCCGGCCGACGCCGGGCTCGTGGGCGCGGGCGCGGTGCCGGCGGCGGCCTGAGCGGCGCGGGCCGCCTCCGCGGGCGGCACGCCCGAGGCGGTGAGCCGGCACATCTCCTCCAGGACGGCCACGTCCCGCGGGGCCCAGCGCCGGTGCCGACCGTCCGAACGGACCGCCGGACCGATCCCGTACCGCCGGTCCCACGACCGCACCGTCGTGGCGGACACCCCGAGCCGCCGCGCCAGCGCACCCGTGGCGATCCCGGCCTCGACAGGCTCCCGCGCTCCCGACGCCCCCTGCGTCCCACCCGTCTCCTCGCTCATCTCTTCAATATACGACGCAGAAACGGTGCGAGTTGCTCCACAGGGCCGGTGATTCGCACGCTAGGACGAGCCGACCCCGCCGCGTCGGCGGCAAGCGGCCCCGCGCGCCGGGCTTCCCGGCGGCTCGCGGCCCGCCCGGCAGGAACCCGACCGAAGAAGGGCAGCTCCATGACCGTACGCACCGTCGCGGAACCCGCGCACGAGCCCGCGTCCGCATCCGCTGCCGCCGCACCCGCTCCCCCCGCCGTCCCGGCGCCCGCCCGCTCCGCCGACGGCCGGGGCGGGTCCGACGCGCCGCTGTGGGAACCGGCCGAGCTGGGCCTGGCCGACTCGGAGCTGGCGGCCGGTCTGGTGCGGGGCAACGAGGACTGCGTGGCCGCCGCCTACCACCGCTGGGGCGGGCTGATCCACGCGCTCGCCCGCCGGTCGCTCGGCGACGCACGCGAGGCCGAGGATGTCACCCAGCAGGTCTTCCTCGCCGCGTGGCGCGGCCGGCACGGCTACCGGCCGGACCGCGGGTCCCTGGCCGGATGGCTGATCGGCATCGCGCACCGGAAGATCGCCGACGCGCTCTCCGCCCGCACCCGCCGCTCCGTACTCGTGGCCAACGCCGGTTCCGCCCTGCCGCCCGAGCCGGACGCCGACGCTCAGCCCGACGCCGCGCTCCACCGGGTCTTCGTGACCCGTGAGCTGGCCAAGCTGCCCGCCGCCCAGAAGCAGGTGCTGTGCATGGCCTTCTACTGGGACCTCACCCACGCCGAGATCTCCGAGCGCACCGGTCTGCCGCTCGGCACGGTCAAGAGCCATTCGCGCCGCGGGCTGCTCAGACTGCGGGCGCTCCTCCAGGCGGACGCCGCGCTCGGCTGATGCGGGGCGGCCCCGGAGGCCGTAGCGCCCATGACACGCTGCAAAAACGCTGCGAGATGAGAGATCCGGACAAAAGGGCCACCCTGGAGAGTGCGAAAGCAGTACATCCGCGACATACGGATCTGCCCGCCCCACAGAGGAGACGGCGATGAAGCTGCAGGACGAACTCCCGCGCGATCACCACCTGGCCACCGTCTACCGCTTCGGCGCCGCCTTCTGCGGCCTGGTGCTGATCGTCTTCGGAGCACTCGGGTTCGCTGACGCGCTGGGCTTCTTCGACACCCACGGGTCCAAAGTCGCCGGTCTGAGCACCAATGGCGCGCTGAGCGTGATCTCCCTGGTGGTGGGCGCCGCCCTGATCCTCGGCGGCATCGTCGGCGGTAACTTCGCCTCCACCTTGAACATGACCGTCGGCGCCCTGTTCCTCCTGAGCGGCTTCGTCAATCTCGCCGTCCTGGACCGGTCGGCGAACGTGCTGAACTTCCGGATGCCCAATGTCATCTTCAGCTTCGTGATGGGCCTGCTCATCATCACGTTCGGGATGTACGGCCGCGTCAGCAGCCGCCTCCCGCACGACAACCCGTACTGGCGCAGCCGTCACCCCGAACAGGCCGACCGCGAGGCCGCCGCCGCTGCCCCGTCCGCGGCGCCCCGCCCCGCCCTCGCGCCCCGCGCCCCCGGCGCGCAGCCGCGCTGACGTTCAGCGGGCCGTCGTCCGCCGGGTGATCAGGACCTCGATTCCGTCCAGGATCCGGGTCAGGCCGAAGTCCACGTCGTCGTCGGCGATGTCGTCGTCGTATTCCTCGCGCTCCATCATGGCCGCGAGGATGGGATAACCGTGCTCGTGCAGGAGCGGCTGAAGGAATCGCGCCACGGCGGCCGACTGCACCGGCGCCGCGGTGCTGTCGCGCACGTCGCGGCGGGCGGCGGCGATGCGCCGCGCGTAACCGTCGAGCAGCAGCGCGCACCCTAGTGATTCGGCGGTGCTCAGCCCGGCCCCGGTGAGCGCTTCGAGCAGCACTTCCGTCCAGCGCAGCAGGTTCGGGGTCGCGGGCGCCCCGCGGATGGGAAGGTCGGGCAGCCACGGGTGCGTGTCGCAGCGCCCGATCATCGCCCTGGTCCAACGGGCGGCAGCCGCCCGCCATTGGTCCGCGCCGGTTTCCAGCTCCGGCGCCGGGCCCCACGCGGTCTCCGCGACCAGGACCAGCAGTTCGTCCCGCGAGCTGACGTACCGGTAGACCGCGTTGGCGGTGAGTCCCACCCGCCTGGCGATGTTCGGCATGGACAGGGCCGCGAAGCCTTCCGCGTCGGCCAGCGCGACCGTCGCTTCGACGATTCCCTCCACGCTCTGCGAGGGCTTCCGGCCCAGCCGTCCCGTCTTGGGGGCCAGTCCCCACGCCTGGGCGAGGCCGGGCGGCAGCGCCTCGTCGTCACCGGTCGTCATCGGGCTCATCTCCATGTCTCGTCCCCGGGGGGAATTGACTTTGTGGGCGCCTCACACTTTATATTAGTGTGGATCCCACACGAATTGTTTGAGGATGTGAACGCCGATGAATCCCCCAGGTCAGAACCGCGCCCCAGGACGTCGCAGGCCACAGGTCAGGGCGCGACCGCGCCTACGGGTCCTGCTGGCCGCTCTGGTCGGCGCCGTCATGACCGGCGGCGCCATGACCGGCTGCGCCGCCGGACACGCGCGGCCGGCCCAGCGCGCGGAGGGCGGCCGAGGCGGTCCCGCCACCGTGGTCAGGACGGACACCGGCCTGGTCGAAGGCCGCCTCGGCACGGACACCCGGATGTTCCAGGGGATTCCTTACGCCGCCCCGCCGGTCGGGCGGTTGCGCTGGGCGTCGCCCCAACCGGCCGCGTCCTGGCCGGGCATACGGACCGCGACCGAGCCCGGCAACCGATGCGCACAGTCGGCGGGGCTCATCGACGAGCAGAGCAGCAGCGAGGACTGCCTCTATCTGAACGTCACCACGCCCGCGAGCGGCGGGGCCCGCGAGCTGCCGGTGATGGTGTGGATCCATGGCAACGGCTTCATCAACGGCGCCGGAAGCCTCTACGACGCACAGCGCCTGGCCAGTCAGGGCAAGGTGGTCGTGGTCAGCGTCAACTATCGGCTCGGTGTCTTCGGATTCCTCGACCATCCCGCCCTCGACCACGGCCCGGCCGCGCACCTGTCGGGCAACTTCGGACTGGAGGACCAGCAGGCGGCGTTGCGCTGGGTGAAGCGCAACGCGGCGGCATTCGGCGGCGACCCGGCGAACGTCACGCTCTTCGGCGAGTCGGCCGGCGGCACCAGCGTCTGCGCGCATCTCGTCGCGCCGGGGTCAACGGGCCTGTTCCAGAGGGCGATCCTGCAAAGCGCCGAGTGCACGGGACGCCACTGGTCACCGGGCCCGCCCACCTGGTTCCCGCTGCCGCGCGCGGAGCGCGAGCGGCACGGACTCGACGTCGCGGCAAAGGTCGGCTGCTCCGACCTCCGGACAGCGGCGGCCTGTCTGCGCGCCGCACCCGTGAAGGAACTCCTCAAGTGGTCCGACGACGGAGTCGGGTCAGGGCCGACGGTCGGCGGCGGCGTACTGCCCGTGAGCCCGGAACAGGCGTTCGCCACCGGCCACTTCAACCGGGTCCCCGTCATCCAGGGAACGACCCGGGACGAACACCGGCTGTTCACCGCGGCCATCGAGGCCGTGACCGGCCGGACGACGACCGACGCCGACTACCGGCAGCAGATCCGGACACTGTTCACCCCGGCCGACGCGGCCCGCGTCCTGGCCCGCTACCCCGCCGACCGCTTCACGTCCCCCGGCGAGGCGCTGTCCTCCGTCGTCACCGACTGGGCCTGGGGGTGCACCGTCCTCGACCGGGACCGGGCCCTGGACCAGCACGTGCCGACCTACGCCTACGAGTTCGCCGACGACGAGGCTCCCTGGTTCAGCACCCTCAAGAAGCCCGACTTCCCCACCGGAGCGTTCCACGGCAGCGAGTTGCAGTATCTCTTCGCCGACGAGCAGCTCCCCGGTCCGGCCACCCCCGCTCAGCGCCGACTCGCCGACACGATGATCCGCTACTGGGCCCAGTTCGCCCACACGGGCGATCCGAACGGCCCCGGCACGGCGCCCTGGCCCCGCTTCGGCACCGGTCGGCACGTCCAGTCCCTGCAAGCGGGGAAGACGGAGCCGGTCGACCTCGCCCAGGAACACCAGTGCGGCTTCTGGCGGACCGTCGGCGGCTGACCGCTGCCGCGACGCCCGTCCCCGCCGGGCTCACGGCCCGGCGGGACTCCGGATCCGGAACCCGGTCCCTCGCTGTGGGGCAACGTCACATTGTATGGTGGGAGTTCGTGTGTCTGGAGGATCGGTCATGGCTCATTTGTCGTCGCGCGGCGTCATTCCCGTACGGGAGCACCTGCGCGACCAGGTGGCCAACGCTCTGCGTGCCGCTCTCATCGCGGGCGAACTGCGGCCCGGTGCGGTGTATTCCGCGCCCATTCTGGCCGCCGAGTTGGGCGTCTCGGCCACCCCGGTCCGCGAGGCGATGCTCGACCTCGCCAAGGAAGGACTCGTCGAGGCGGTGCGGAACAAGGGCTTCCGTATCACCGAGATCACCGAACGCGATCTCGACGAGTACACCGAGATCCGCGCGCTGATCGAGGTCCCCACCATCGGGCGGGCCACCGCGGTGGCCACCCCCGAGCAACTGGAAGCGCTGCGACCGCTCGCCCTGGAGATCGTGGAGACGGCCCGGGGACACGACCTGATCGGTTACCTGGAGGCCGACCGCCGGTTCCATCTCGGACTGCTCGCCCTGGCCGGCAACGGCCATCTGGTGGAGGTCGTGAGCGACCTACGGAAACGTTCTCGGCTGTACGGGCTGAACTGGCTCGACGAGACCGGTCGACTGGTGGCGTCCGCCCAGGAGCACATCGAACTGCTCGACCTCATGCTCGCCCGCGACTCCGAGGGCGCGCAGGAGTGCATCAGCCGCCACCTGGGCCACGTTCGCTCACTGTGGGCGGACGGCGCCGAGGGGGCGGCGACCGCGCCCAACGGACTCCAGCTCGGGACCGCCTGACGTACGGGATGGCCCGACGTACGGGATCGCCTGACGTACGGGACCGCCTGACGTACGGTCCGGGGCGTCGCCCGGCAGCGGACGAGGCCGTCACCGACGGGAGCGTCCGGCGGGCGTCGCCGCCGGACGCCGACCCCGACCGCTCAGGGGTTGAGGAGGCCGCCCATCCACTCCTCGATCGCGTCGGGGGTCCGTGGCAGCGCACCGGACATGAGCCTCGCGCCGTCGGCGGTGATCACCAGGTCGTCCTCGATCCGCAGGCCCATGCCGCGCAGTTCGCGCGGCAGCGTCTCGTCGTCCGGCTGGAGATACAGTCCGGGCTCGACGGTGAGCACCTGCCCCTCCTCCAGAACGCCGTCGAGATACGTCTCGGCCCGTGCGCGCGCGCAGTCGTGCACGTCCATGCCGAGCATGTGACCACTGCTGCACAGCGTCCAGCGGCGGTACACGCCGCTGTCGGGGCTCAACGCCTGTTCCGGCGGGATCTTCAGGACGCCCCAGTCGTACAGCCCCTCGGCGATGACCCGCATCGCGGCCAGGTGGAAGTCGCGGAAGCGCGCCCCCGGGCGCAGCGCGGCGATGCCCGCCTCCTGCGCCGCCAGCACCAGTTCGTACGCGGTGCGCTGGGCCGGTGAGTAGCGGCCGGACAGCGGCAGGGTGCGGGTGATGTCGGCGGTGTAGAGGGTGTCGGTCTCCACTCCCGCGTCCAGGAGCAGCAGTCCCGCGGGGTCCAGCGGGCCGTCGTTGCGTATCCAGTGCAGGACGCAGGCGTGCGCGCCGGAGGCGGCGATGGTCTCGTAGCCGACCCCGTTGCCCTCGGCGCGCGCCCGCAGGGCGAACACGCCCTCGATCCAGCGCTCGCCGCGCGGGTGCCGCAGCGCCTGGGGCAGCGCCCTGACCACGTCCTCGAAGCCGCTCGTCGTGTGGTGGACGGCGAGTTGCAGTTGGCTGACTTCCCAGGGGTCCTTGACCAGCCGGAGTTCGGCGAGGACGGTCGCCAACTCCGCGTCACCGCTGGGCTGGTGGTTCCCGGAGCCGACCAACTCCTCGACGGCCGGGTCCACTCCGGTCAGCAGCCGGACCGGAGGGGAGGCTCCGGTCAGCGGCTTGACCAGGTCGTCCAGGTGCTCGCAGCGCAGCCCGCTGAGGGCGGCGGCCTCGTCGAGGTCGGGACGTCGGCCGACCCAGAACTCGCCGTAACGGCGGTCCCGGTAGAACTCCTGGCCGGTACGGGGCGAGCGGGGCCGCAGGTACAGCACGGCCTGATGGCCGCTGCCCGCCGGCTCCATCAGCAGGACGTTCCCCGGCTGGTCCTCGCCGGTGAAGCCGGTCAGCCAGGCGTACGCCGTGTGCGGGCGGAAGCGGTAGTCGGTGTCGTTGGACCGTACGGCGAGCCGTCCCGCCGGAATGATCAGCCGCTCGCCGGGGAACCGGGCGGACAGCCGGGCGCGGCGACCGGTCGTCAACTCCTCTGCGGGCAGCCGGGTTTCCGGCGGGAGAGGGCTGGGCGCCCAGGCGGTGGCCATGAAGTCGCCCAGAGCGGAGGACACCGGCAGATCGTGGCTGCCGGTGTGCGGTGGGGTGGTGGGTTCGGTCATCGGTGCGCGACTCCTTCGGGTCGGTGCGCGAACGAGGAAAGCGGCCGAACAGGGCGAACGAGGAGGGTGAGGCACGGATCGGTAACGAGAGAGCTGACGGCTTGTCAATGCAATGTCACATTACTATGTTACGAGTCACATCGCACAGGTGTCCTGGCGGCCGCCCTTTTCTCACCCCTTGAAGGCGGTCGCGGTGCCGGGAACTCACAACGGAGTGACACACCATGACCAAGCGCATCAGCGTCGCGTTGGCGATCGGCATAACGACCTCGCTGGCCCTCGCCGCGACGTCCTGCTCGGCCGACACCAAGAGCAGGGACGGAGAGCACAAGGCCCCGGGAGTGGCCACCGGCACCGTCATCGGCGGTACTCCCGAGCGCGGCGGCACCCTCACCGTGCTGTCCAATCAGGACTTCGACCACCTGGACCCCGCCCGCAACTGGGTCATGCCGACCATGGACTTCGGCACCCGGCTGCTCTACCGGACGCTCACCACCTTCAAGGCCGCGCCCGGAACCGCCGGCGGCACGATCGTGCCGGACCTCGCGACCGACCTCGGACGCTCCTCGGAGTACGGGCGGGTGTGGACCTTCACCCTCAAACCCGGCCTGACGTACGAGGACGGCACCCCGATCAGGGCGCAGGACGTGAAGTACAACGTCGAGAGGTCGTTCTCGCCGGACCTGACCGGCGGCCCCGACTACGCCCGGCAGTACCTGGCGGACACCGACGGCTACACCGGGCCGCTGACCGGCAAGGAATTGGACTCCATCCGGACGCCGGACGACCGGACCATCGTCTTCCACCTCAAGCGGCCGGTCGCCGAGTTCTCGTACACCGTCACCCTGCCGACCTTCTCGCCGGTCCCGAAGGCCCGCGAGACCGGGGTGCGGTACGACCTGCGGCCGTTCTCCTCCGGCCCGTACAAGATCGAGAGCTACAAGCGGGGCAAGGAGATGGTGCTGGTCCGCAACGCGCGGTGGAGCCCCGGAACCGACCAGGTGCGCAAGGCGTACCCGGACCGCATCGTGGTCACGATGGGTCTGCAGGGCGGACAGATCGACGACCGGCTGATCGCGAGCTCGGGCGCGGACGCCTCGGCCGTCGAATGGGCCAATCTCAGTGCGGCCAGCGTCGCCAAGGTGCTGCCGAACCGGTCGGTACGGGAGCGGCTGTCCGCCGAGCCGACCGGCTGCACGGACATGCTCTATCTCAACACCGCGCGCGGGCCGTTCACCGATCCCACCGTCCGCGAGGCCATGCAGTACGCCGTCGACAGGTCGGCGCAGGTCACCGCGGACGGCGGACCGGCGCTCAACGACATCGCCACGCACTACCTGCCGCCGCTGCTGACCGGCGGGTTCGTCGCCCCGGTGTACAACGTGCCGCCGTCCGGCGACCCGGCGCGTGCCAAGGAGCTGCTGGCCAAGGCGGGCAAGCCGTCCTTGGAGGCCACGCTCACCGTCGCCACCGGGGACAAGACCAGGGCCGAAGCGCTTCAGGCGTCGCTGTCCAAGGCCGGGGTGAAGGTGAGGATCGACGTCGTGGACCCGTCCGTCTTCTACGACACGGTCGGTGACACCGCCCACGCACCCGACATGACGCTCAGCGGCTGGTGTCCCGACTACCCGTCCGGTTCGACCTTCCTGCCCTTCGTCTTCGACGGGCGCACCATCAAGGCCAAGGGCAACCAGGGCAACTTCTCGCAGTTCCGCGACAGTTCGGTGGAGCGGCGGATGGACCAGATCGCCGCGATGTCCAACGCCAACCAGACCAAGGTCGCCTGGATCGGCCTCGACGCGACGATCATGCACAAGTCGCCCGCCGTACCACTGCTGTGGCAGCGCAAGCCGCTGCTGGTCGGCACCAACGTGGCGGGCGCGTTCGGCCACTCGGCGTGGACCGGGCAGTTCGACTTCGCGGTGATCGGTCTCAAGGACCCCGCTAAGAGCCAGGGGTGAAGGGCGCTACCGGCATGACCACAGAGCGGAAGACCGCCCGGCGTCGGCGCGCCGGGCGGTCGCGGCCCAGCGGCTCCACCGACCTGCCGAATCCGATCCATCCGACCGATCCGAATAAATCTGACGAACCATCACGTCACCTGTGCGGCGGCTTAGTTGACACCAGCGGCGGCCCGTGGCGGCGTGCCTGGCGGCAGTTGTGGCACGAGCCCGCCGCCCGCTGCTCCCTCGTCGTGGTCGTCGTGCTGGTCGTCGTGTCCGTCGCGGCGCCGCTCCTGGCCCGACTGGGCGGTTGGCGCCCCGACGAGTTCGACGAGAGCGCCATCGACCCTTACCTCGGCGGCATGCCCCGCGGTTCGTTCGGCGGCATGAGCGCCGACCACTGGCTGGGCGTCGAACCCGCCACCGGACGCGACCTGTTCGCCCGCGTCGTGTACGGCGCGCAGGTGTCGCTGATGATCGCCTTCGCCGCCACGGCCATCGTGGTCGTCGTCGGCACCGCCGCGGGCATCACCGCCGGTTACTTCGGCGGGCGGGTGGACAGCGTCCTGAGCAGGCTGATGGACCTGACCATGTCCTTCCCCTCCCTCATCTTCATGATCGCCATGATGTCGGTGGCCCAGGACGTCAACCGCGTCGCGCTGATGACCGGCGTCATCGGCCTGTTCGGCTGGCCCGGTATCGCGCGCATCGTCCGCGGCGAGACGCTGTCGCTCCGGCACCGCGAGTACGTCGACGCGGCACGGGTCGGCGGCTCCACGGCGCCGCGCATCCTGGCCCGCGAGGTTCTGCCCAACGTGTCAGGGCCGGTCATCGCGTACACCACCCTGCTCGTCCCCGGCATGATCAGCACCGAGGCGGCGCTCAGCTTCCTGGGCGTGGGTGTGCGGCCCCCCACCTCGTCCTGGGGGCAGATGATCTCCCAGGCCGTCGTCTACTACGACACGGACCCGATGTTCTTCGTGATCCCCAGCGTCTTCCTCTTCCTGGCGGTCCTCGCCTTCACCGTCCTGGGCGACGCCCTGCGCGACATCCTCGACCCGCGGGGAGGGCGGTCGTGACGCTCTACGTGATCCGCCGGCTGATCGGCGTGACGGGCGTGCTGCTCGCCGTCTGCGCCATCACCTTCACCATCTTCTATCTGCTGCCCGCCGACCCGGCCGCGGCGGCCTGCGGAAAGTCCTGCAGCACCGAACGCGTCGAGCAGGTCCGCCACATGATGGGCCTCGACCGGCCGGTCTGGCGGCAGTTCGCGGACTACCTCACCGGTATCTTCGCGGGCCGCGACCTGGGCAGCGGCCCGCACGCCGTGCACTGCGGCTTCCCCTGCTTCGGCTACTCCTACGAGAACTCGCTGCCGGTGTGGAGCCTGCTCACCGACCGGCTGCCGGTGTCCGTCTCGCTCGCGGTCGGCTCGGCCGTGCTGTGGCTCGTCCTCGGGCTGGGCGCGGGAGTCACCGCCGCCCTGAAGAAGGGGTCGCTCACCGACCGCGGACTGATGGTCGGCGCGGTCGCCACCGCCTCGCTTCCCGTCTACTTCACCGCCATGGTGCTGATCTGGGGAGCGGTCCGCATCGCCGGGGTGCTGCCCTATCCGTCCTACGTGGCCCTCACCCGCGACCCCGTGCACTGGGCGTCCAACCTGCTGCTGCCCTGGATCGCCCTGGCCCTGCTGTACGCGGCCATGTACGCACGCCAGAGCCGCAGTTCGATGATCGAGGCGATGGCCCAGCCGTACATCAGGACCGCGCGGGCCAAGGGCATGCCCGAGCGCACGGTCGTGCTCAAGCACGGGCTGCGCTCCGGGATGACACCGGTCCTGACCCTCTTCGGCATGGACCTCGGCGGCCTGCTGGCGGGCGCTGTGATCACCGAGAGCATCTTCGGCATTCCCGGTGTCGGCCAGCTCTTCTTCGACGCGCTCCGCCGTTCCGACCAGCCGGTGATCCTCGGCGTCACGCTGCTGGCCGCCTTCTTCATCGTCGGCGCGAACCTCGTCGTGGACCTGCTCTACGCCGTCATCGACCCGAGGGTGAGGTACTGAGATGGACCAGGACACCGCCGCCGCGGCCACGCCGCCGCTGTTGCGCGTGGACGGCCTCACCGTCTCCTTCCGCACCAAGCGCGGTCCGGTACGGGCCGTCGACGGCATCGGCTTCACCGTCGAGAAGGGGCGCACCCTCGGCCTGGTCGGGGAGTCGGGCTCCGGGAAGTCCGTCACCTCGCTCGCGGTCATGGGACTGCACGAGGACGCCGAGGTCACCGGTTCCATCGCGCTGGGCGGCCGGGAGTTGACCGGTCTGAGCGGTGCGCGACTGAGCGCGCTGCGCGGGCGCCGGATGGCGATGGTCTTCCAGGACCCGCTGTCCAGCCTGCACCCCTACTACACGCTGGGGGAGCAGATCGCCGAGGCGCACCGGCGGCACTTCCGCTCCGGCCGGGCGGTCGCCCGGCGCCGCGCGGTGGAGATGCTCGGCGAGGTCGGCATCCCCGAACCCGCCCGGCGGGTCGCGGAGTACCCGCACCAGTTCTCCGGCGGCATGCGGCAGCGCGTGATGATCGCCATGGCCCTGGCCTGCGAGCCGGACCTGCTCATCGCCGACGAGCCGACCACCGCGCTGGACGTCACCGTGCAGGCGCAGATCCTCGAACTCATCGCCCGCATCCAGCAGGAACGCGGTCTGGGGGTGGTGATGATCACCCACGACCTGGGAGTGGTGGCCCGCGTCGCCCACGAGGTGCTGGTGATGTACGGCGGCAGGGCGGCCGAACAGGCCACGGTGGACGCGCTGTTCGCCGAGCCCGCCCACCCGTACACCCGCGGGCTGCTCGACTCGCTGCCCCGGCTGGACGACGCGGACGACGCGCCGCTGCGTACCGTCCCGGGCTCACCGCCCTCGCTGCTCAGCCTGTCCGAGGGCTGCGCCTTCCTGCCCCGCTGCCCCCGGGCGGCGGTCGCGTCCGAGCCGGAGCGGGAGCGGTGTGCCACCCGGCGCCCGGCCCTGGAGGCGGTGCGCGGCGCGGGGTCGGCCCCGCCGGGGAAGGGCGGCGGGGGAGCCGCCGGGGTCCCACGGGTCCCCGGCGACGGGGGAGAGGCCGTCGCCGCCCCGCCCGGCCCGGCGCATCTGACCGCCTGTCATCTGACGACGGCGGCGCGGTCCGCCGCCGATCCGCCCGCGGACGCCCGGAGCGGGCCGCCCCTCACCGTCAAGGAAACGCGATGAAGCGCACGGACCGAGCACGACCGGCGACGGGATCAGGCCCCGGTACGGGGGCGGCCGTCGCCGATACGAACGGACAGCGCGCCGGGACCGCCCCCGACCGGCGACGGCACCTCGAACCCGTCGCCGCCGCGGACGGCGGACCGCCGCCCGCCCTGGAACCGGGCGGCGACCCGCCCTTGCTGTCGGTCCGCGGCCTGGTCAAGACCTTCCCCGGACGACGGCGGCTGGGCAGGGCGACGGCCCCGGTGCGCGCGGTGGACGGGGTCGGCTTCGACCTGGCGGCCGGTGAGACGCTGGGGCTGGTCGGCGAGTCGGGATGCGGCAAGTCCACCACCGGACGGATGGTGGTGCGGCTGCTCGAACCCACGGCCGGCAGTATCCGGTTCGCGGGACAGGACATCACGCATCTGGGCCAGCGGCGGCTCCGGCCGCTGCGGCGGCACATCCAGATGGTCTTCCAGGACCCGTACTCCTCGCTCAACCCCCGGCAGACCGTGGCCCGTATCGTCACCGACCCGCTCCTGGCGCAGGGCACGTCGGCAGGCCGGGCCAGGATCCGCGCCGCCGAACTGCTCGACCTCGTCGGCCTGTTGCCCGAACACCTCGACCGGTATCCGCACGAGTTCTCCGGCGGGCAGGCGCAGCGGATCGGCATCGCCCGCGCCCTGGCCACCGAACCGCGGCTGGTCATCGCGGACGAACCCGTCTCGGCGCTCGACGTCTCGGTGCAGGCGCAGATCGTCAACCTGATGGAACGTCTCCAGGACGAACTCGGCCTGGCCTACGTGTTCGTGGCCCACGACCTCTCGGTCGTCAAGCGGGTCTGCGACCGGGTGGCGGTGATGTACCTCGGCCGTGTCGTCGAGATCGGTGACAAGTCCCAGGTGTACGAGCGCCCCGCGCACCCGTACACCGCGGCGCTGCTGTCGGCGGTGCCGGTACCCGACCCGGCGGTGGAACGCGTGCGGAAGCGGATCGTGCTGCGCGGCGATCCGCCCAGTCCCGCGGCGCCGCCGTCGGGCTGCGCCTTTCACCCGCGCTGCCACAAGGCACAGGAGATCTGCGGCGTCACCCGCCCCGAACTGGCCGGTCCGCCGCGCCGACAGGTCGCCTGCCACTTCCCGGACGCCGATTGAGGGAGCCGATTGACGGGGCCGCCTGACCGGAAGCACGGGTCCGGTCGGCAGGGCTGCTCCGTGCGCCGGACAGCGGGGTCGAGCGGCTCCGCCGCGTCCGCCTGCGCGCGGTCCGGGCGCGGTCCGGGCGCGGGGAATTCCCGGGCGCGGGGGAGCGGGGAAACGGCCTGGGGCCACCGGAATTCCGGTGGCCCCAGGCCGTTTTCGCGAGTTCCCCACTCTGGGTTCCCAAGCGATGTGACATGTGCAATGGTACATGGCGCACAACCTGAAAGCCGTGCTCATGCCAAAAGTTGAGGCACGGCTCGCGGTCCGTCCGGGACCGCACCGCCCACTCCCCACAGTGCCGGGCGGTCCCGGACGGGTGCACCGCGAATCCCCCCTCGCCGCGCAACGGAGCGCGGCACACACCGCTGGGAGGCGGCACGTGAACACCCAACCGGTACGACGAAGTCTCACCGGGTTCCTGATACTCGCCCTGGCCATGTGCCTGGGCATCGGCATGCTGATCCACCCGGAACGGGCCGCGGCAGCGCAGCCGAAGCCCGCCGGGACCGCGGCCACCCGCCCCGGCCCGGCGGCCCAGCCCGCCACGGTCGCCGCGGCGAAGTCCGACCACACCGGAGCCGGTTCGCTCAGCGCGGCCGACCGGGCGCCGCTGCCCGCGTCCAAGGACGCACTCAAGCAGGACTACGACGCGCCGACGGCGCCGGTGGTCAGCCACTCCGCGCCGTCCATGAAGGCCGCGGCGCGGGCCAAGGCCAGGGCCAACGGCCTGACCGCGGCGGCGACATGCAACGCCTCGGACTTCACCGGCCGGACCGGCAGCGCCCTCGTCGCCCAGATCAAGGCGTCCACCACGGACTGCGTCAACACGCTGTTCAACCTGACCGGCACCGACGCCTACAACGCCTTCCGCGAGGCGCAGATGACCACCGTCGCCTACGCCATGCGCGACGGCTCAGCCGCCTACCCCGGTGACAGCAGCACCGGCATGCCGCAGCTCGTGCTCTACCTGCGGGCGGGCTACTACGTCCAGTACTACAACTCCTCGGCGGTGGGCAGTTACGGCACCGCCATGGTCACGGCCATCCGCAGCGCCCTGGACGCCTTCTTCGCCAGCGCCCACTCCGGCGACGTCACCGACGCCAACGGCGAAGCCCTCGCCGAGGCCGTCACCCTGATCGACAGCTCCGAGCAGGACGCCCGCTACCTGTACGTCGTCAAGCGGCTGCTGAACGGCTACAACAGCTCGTACGACGCGTCCTGGTACATGCTCAACGCCGTCAACAACGTCTACACCGTGCTGTTCCGCGGCCACCAGTTCCCGGACTTCGTCGCGGCCGTCGTGGCCGACCCGAGCGTGCTGGACACGCTGTACAACTTCGCCGGCTCGCACCTGGCGCTGCTGAGCACCGACCAGGCGTACCTGACGTCCAACGCCGGGCGTGAACTGGGCCGGTTCCTCCAGGAGTCGGCCCTGCGCGCCAAGGCCAGCCCGCTGGTGGCCGCGCTGCTGAGCCGGACCGCCATCACCGGACCCACCGCTGCCCTGTGGGTCGGCCTGGCCGAGATGACCAGCTACTACGACGCGTCGAACTGCTCGTACTACGACACGTGCAACCTCGCCGACCGGCTCAAGAGCTCGGTGCTCACGTCCAACTACACGTGCAGTTCCAGCATCCGCATCCTCGCCCAGGACATGACGGCCGCTCAGCTCAGCTCCTCCTGCGCCAGCCTGCGCGCCCAGGACGCGTACTTCCACGGCCTCGTCCACGACAGCGGGCCCGTCGCCAACGACAACAACTCCACCATCGAGGTGGTGGTCTTCAACTCCAGCACCGACTACCAGACATACGCCGGGGCCATGTACGGCATCGACACCAACAACGGCGGCATGTACCTGGAGGGCGACCCGGCCGCGGCCGGCAACCAGCCGCGCTTCATCGCCTACGAGGCCGAGTGGGTGCGCCCGGACTTCCAGATCTGGAACCTGAACCACGAGTACACGCACTACCTCGACGGCCGGTTCGACACCTACGGCGACTTCACCGCGAGCACCGCCACGCCGACCACCATCTGGTGGATCGAGGGCTTCGCCGAGTACGTCTCCTACTCCTACCGCAACGTGGTCTACACCGACGCGCAGAACCAGGCCGCGACGCACGGCTACACCCTGCGGTCGATCTTCGGCAACACCTACGACTCGGGCCAGACCCTGGTCTACAACTGGGGCTACCTCGCGGTGCGTTACATGCTCCAGTCGCACCCGGCAGACGTCACCGCGCTGCTCGCCGACTACCGCAGCGGCAACTACGCCGCCGCGCAGACCCTGCTCACCAGCACCATCGGCACGCGCTACAACAGTGACTGGGACGCCTGGCTGACCAAGTGCGCGGTGGGGAACTGCGGCAGCATCGGCGGCGGCAACCCGCCCGGCAACCAGGCGCCCACGGCCGCCTTCACCTCGGCCGTCAGCAATCTGACCGCCGCCTTCACCGACAGGTCGACGGACAGCGACGGCACCATCGCCTCCCGCGCCTGGAACTTCGGTGACGGCACCACCTCCACCGCCGCCAACCCGTCCAGGACGTACACGGCCGCGGGCACGTACACCGTGACACTGACCGTCACCGACAACGGCGGCGCCACCAACACCACGTCGCAGACGGTCACGGTCGGCAGCGGCGGCGGCACGGCGCCCGAGTGCACCGGCGCCGACGTCAACCAGCTCGGCAAGAACTGCAAGCGCGGCAATCTGTCGGCGCCCACCGGCGACTACGCCTACCTGTACCTCTACCTGCCCGCGGGCACCACGACCCTGAAGATCACCTCGGCCGGCGGGACCGGCAACGCCGACCTCTACTACAGCAACACCGGGTGGGCCACGACCGCCAGCTACACCAGCAAGGCCACCGGCAGCGGCAACGCCCACACCCTGACCGTCACCAACCCGACGGCCGGTTACGTCTACGTCAGCCTCTACGCCGTCCAGGGCTTCAGCGGAGCCTCGGTCACCACGTCCTACTGATCCCGGCCGCCTGCCGGTAGCGGGCGCACGGAACAGGAGGCACCACGGTCCGAAGGGGCGGACAGCGGTCACCACCGCTGTCCGCCCTCCGGGCCGCCCGTACCCCGGAAGCGGGGCGACCCCTCGCTTCCGGCCGGTCGGTCAGTGGGTAAGTCGGTCGACAAGGCGGTCGTTCAGCCGGTCAGTCGTCGACGGCGCACCGGAAGCCGCCGTGCGCCGTGGTGCTGTCCGGAGTGTTGGAGGTACGGGCGGCGACCCGGTAGCGGTTGCAGTAGGAGTGGTGGCACAGATACGAACCGCCGCGCAGCACCCGGTTGTCGCCGTCGGGAGGACCCACCGGGTCGACCCGCGTCTCGGGCCGGGGCGCGGCGTGCCAGTCGGGGGAGAACCGGTCCGCGCACCACTCCCAGACATTGCCCGAGGCGTTGTGGAGCCCGTAGCCGTTGGGAGTGAAGGCGTTGGCGGGCGCGGTGCCCAGATATCCGTCCTCGCGGGTGTTGCGGACCGGGAAGTCGCCGCGCCAGATGTTGCAGCGGTGCCGCCCGTTGGGGGTCAGCTCGTCCCCCCAGGGGAAGCGGGCCCGTACCAGTCCGCCGCGTGCGGCCTTCTCCCATTCCGCCTCGGTGGGCAGCCGCTTGCCCGCCCAGGCCGCGTAGGCGACGGCGTCGTGCCAGGAGATGTGCACCACGGGGTGGTTGCCGCGCTCCCCGATCGAGGTGCCGGGGCCTTCGGGCGAGCGCCAGCAGGCGCCCGAGACCGCTCGCCACCACGGCGCGCCCGGCACGCGGCCGGGAAGCACCGCGTGCCGCGCCCGCGGAGGCACGAAGCCGCCGAAGACGTAGGACCAGCCGCTCAGTTCGGCCTGGGTGCGGTAGCCGGTGGCCTTGACGAACACGGCGAAGCGGGAGTTGGTGACGCATGTCGCGTCGATGCGGAAGGCGCTGACCGTCACCTCGCGCACCGGCCCCTCGCCGTCGTCGGGGAACGCGTCCTCGTCGTCGCCGCCCATCAGATAGGGGCCGGTGGGCACGGCGACCATGCCGCGCAGCACCTCCGCGCGCGGGCGGTCGGGAACGGCGAAGTCCCGTGGCGGAGGCGCGAGTTCGCTTCCCGTCCCGGCTCCGGCCTCGGCCGTTCCGCCGTGACCGCCGGGGCCGCAGCACGCCGTCACCGGGCACCACCGGCGTCACCCGTGCCAGCGGCCGGATCACCGCGGCGTCCCGGCGGCGGCGCACCGCCGTCCACGAGGACGTCGACCCGCTCGCCCGCCGCGTGCAGCAGCATCGCGACGGCGCCCTGGGCCGCGGCGTCGTCGCCGAGCGTGGAGGCCCTGACGGGGATGGTCCGCGCGGCGGCCGGCAGGGAGAACGCCGTGAGCTGCTCGCGGACCGTGTCGAGGACCGGAGCGCCGAGGGCGGCGAGTTCACCGGCGATCACCACGCACGCGGGGTCCGTCTGGGCGGCGAGCGCGGCGAGCACACGGCCCGCCGCCGTCGCGGCCCCGGCCACGACGTCGGCCGCCAGTCGCTCGCCGGACGCGGCCCGCGCCACCAGTTCGCGCGCGTCCCGGACTCTCGCCCCCCTGGCGCGGCACTCGGCCAGCAGCGCGGGGATGCCGATCACGCCCTCCAGGCAGCCGCGGCCCCCGCAGTAGCAGTCCGCTCCGCGCGGGTCGCAACTGGTGTGGCCGATCTCGCCCGCCGCGCCGTGCGCGCCGCGTACCAGTCGGCCGTCCACCACGAGCCCGCCGCCGACCCCCTGCGACCAGTGCAGGTACACGATGTCGGACAGGCCGCGCGCCGCGCCCCAGGTGATCTCGGCCAGCGCGGCCAGCCGCGTGTTGTTGTCCGTGACCACCGGCGCCTCGAAGTGGTCGCCGAGCCCGGCGACGATCCGGGCCGCGGAGGCCGCCCGGTCCGCGGGGTCCGGCGGACGCTCGTCGTCCGGGCGCCGCACCGGCCCCGGCAGGCCGAGGCCGACGCCGGTCACCGGGGCGAGGCTCACCCCGCGCTCCGCGACCAGTTCGCCGACGGCGGCGACGACCGCGGCCACCCGCTCGTCGGGTCCGGCCTCCGCCCGCAGCGCGGTGCTGGACCGGGCGACGACCTCGTGGGCGTGGTTGGCGATCACGATCTGCAAGCGGGTCGGAAGCAGCCCGATGCCGATGAGCTGCGCGCCGCGCGGGTTGAGGGAGACCGCCATGGCCGGGCGGCCGGGACCCCTCGGCGGCCTGGTGCCGGTGCGGGCGCCCGTGTCGGCGGTCGGGTCCGGGGCGCCGTCCGCCGCGGATGCGGTCGCGGCGGCCGTCCCCGTACCGCCGCCGGAGCCCGCCGCCCAGGTGCCGTCCGGCGCGGTCATCGGCCGCTCGACGACGGCCTCACGGGCGAGCAGGTCCGAGACGATCGTGAACAAGGTGGTGCGGGAGAGCCCCAGCCGCTCGATCAGCTCCGCGCGGCTCAGCGCTCCCGCGCGCCGCAATTCGCCGAGCACCGCCGCCTCGTGGGCGGCGCGCAGTCGGTGCAGTGCGGCTCCGCGTCGGTCTGGCATGTCCGCATGATCGGACCGCGCCGTGGATTCTGTCAAGTTTCGGGACTAATCCATCCGTGCTGGTCAGTGCCTTCGGCGGGAATGTGCTTGCCGGATTCGGGGACCATCGGCAGTGATTAGTCCCGAGGGTTGACCAAAATACCGGGCCGTCCTTACGGTGCACGGGAGCCGACCAAGCGACGACAGCGCCGCCAGCGGCGGGAGCGGAGGGGCGGCGGCCGGTGAGCCCGCACAACATCCTTTTTCTGATGACCGACCAGCACCGGGTGGACACCCTCGGCGCGTACGGCAACACCGTCGTCGAGACCCCGGCCCTGGACGGACTCGCGGCGCGGGGGACGCGGTTCGACCGGTTCTACACCCCGACGGCGATCTGCACACCGGCACGCGCGTCGCTGGCCACCGGCCTGCACCCGTTCCGGCACGGCCTGCTCGCCAACCCCGAGCGCGCCGCCGGCGGCCAGGACGAGCTGAACGAGAGCCAGCCACTGCTCTGGCCCCAACTGCGGGCGGCCGGTTACCAGGTCGGCCACGTCGGCAAGTGGCACATCGGCCGCGAGCACGGCCCCGAGCACCACGGCCTGGACGGCGAGCACCTGCCCGGCGCGCTCAACCCCGTACGCCACCCGTCGTACCAGCGATGGCTGGCGGACCGCGGCCTGCCGCCGTTCGCGGTGACCGACCCCGTCTTCGGCACCGCCGCCAACGGCGTCGGCCGGGGCCACCTCATCGCGGGTCGGCTGTGGCAGCCCGTCGAGGCCACCGTCGAGGCGTTCCTCACCGACCGGACCCTCGCGCTGCTGGAGCGGTACGCCACCGGCCGGCGTACGTCAGGGCGGCCGTTCATGCTGTCCTGCCACTGGTTCGGACCGCATCTGCCCTATCTCGTGCCCGACCACTACTACGACCTCTACGACCCGGACGATGTCGTGCTGCCCGAGTCGATGGCCGAGACCTTCGCGGGCAAGCCCGACGTACAGCGCCGCTACAGCGAATACTGGTCGGCCGACGCCTTCGACGCGGACGCCTGGCGCAAGCTGATCGCCGTCTACTGGGGCTACGTCACCATGATCGACCACCAGATCGGCCGGATTCTGCGCGCCCTGGAGGAGTACGGCCTGGGCGACGACACCGCCGTGTTCTTCACCGCGGACCACGGCGAGTTCACCGGCGGCCACCGGCTGAACGACAAGGGCCCGGCGATGTACGAGGACATCTACCGCGTCCCCGCCATCGCGCGGGTGCCGGGCGGGCCCGCCCAGGTCTCGGACGCCTTCGCCACGCTCACCGACCTCAACCCCACCCTGCTGGACATCGCGGGCCTGCCCGCCCCCGAACCCTGCGACGGAGACAGCCTGTTGCCGCTGCTGACCGGCGACACCGGGGGAGCGCGCGCGGTCCTGGACCGGACCGAGGTCGTCGCCGAATTCCACGGCCACCACTTCCCGTACTCCCAGCGCATGATCCGGGACCGCCGGTACAAGCTCGTCCACAACCCGGAGAGCGTGCACGAGCTGTACGACCTGGACCGCGATCCGCACGAGTTGCGCAATGTCCACGGGTCCCCGGCGTACGCCGACGTCAGGCGGGAGCTGACCGGGCGGCTCTACCGAGAACTGCTGCGCCGCGGCGACCCCGCCCACAGTTGGATGGGCTACACGGCCGACATCGGCGGCCACCGCGCACCGGACCTCGACGGCGTGGCCGACGACCTCGGCTGAACCGGCCGGTCACCCGGGCCCGGCCCTCCCGCACCGGCCCGCCCCCGACCGCCGGGCCCGTCCGCCCGCGCCCCACCTCACCTCACCTCACCTCACCATCAGCCCACCAGGGAGACCCACCATGGCAAGCCACGACCCGCGGCGCCCGAACGTCCTGCTCATCCTCAGTGACGACCAGGGCCACTGGGCCCTCGGCTGCGCGGGCAACGACGAGATCCTCACCCCGTCCCTCGACGCGCTCGCCGAGAGCGGCACCCGGCTGGAGAACTTCTTCTGCACCTCCCCGGTCTGCTCACCGGCCAGGGCCAGCCTCTTCACCGGCCAGATCCCGTCCCGCCACGGGGTGCACGACTGGCTCTCCGGCGGCCACGCGGGCCCGGACGGCCAGGACTTCCTCGCCGGACAGCGGCTGTTCACCGACGAGTTCGCCGACGCCGGCTACCGGCTGGGCCTGTCCGGCAAATGGCACCTCGGCGCCAACGACCGGCCGCGCCCCGGCTTCACGCACTGGTACGCGCACGAGAGCGGCGGCAGCGCCTACCACGACGCACCGATGTACCGGCACGGCACGAGGGAACCGGCCGCCGGATACCTCACCGACGTCCTGGCCGACGACGCGGTGGACTTCCTGAACGGCGAGGCCGGACGGGAAGAGCCCTTCTACCTCTCGCTGCACTTCACCGCCCCGCACAAGCCCTGGAAGGGCCAGCACCCGCCGCAGGTCGAACGCCTCTACGCGGACTGCGCGTTCGACACCTGCCCGCAGGAGGAACCGCACCCGTGGCAGCCGCTGGTCGACGGCGTACCGGTCGGCGGCGAGGCCGACGTCCGGGCCGCCCTCGTCGGTTACTTCGCCTCCGTCACCGCCATGGACACCGCCGTCGGACAGGTCCTGCGGACCCTCGCGGACCTGGGCCTCACCGACAGCACGCTGGTGGTGTTCTCCAGCGACAACGGCTTCAACTGCGGCCACCACGGCATCTGGGGCAAGGGCAACGGCACCTTTCCGCAGAACATGTACGACAGTTCGGTCAAGGTCCCGGCGATCATCGCGCAGCCCGGCCGGATCAGCGCGGGCTCGGTGCGCCACGAACTGCTGTCGGCGTACGACTTCGCCGCCACGCTGCTGGAGTGCGCCGGGCTGGACGCGGAACCGTTCGAGACCGGACCCGGCAGATCCTTCGCGCCACTGCTGCTGACCGGCCGGCCGAGCCAGCCGCCGCCGCCCCGGCCCGTGGTCGTCTACGACGAGTACGGTCCCGTCCGGATGATCAGGACCGCCGAGTGGAAGTACGTCCACCGGTACCCGCACGGTCCGCACGAGCTGTACGACCTGGCCGCCGATCCGGGCGAGCGCGTCAACCTCGTCGCCGACCCGGCGCACCGCGAACGCGTCGGCGACCTGCGGCGCCGGCTCGACGCGTGGTTCACGGAACACGGGGACCCGGCGCGGGACGGCAGCCGCCTGCCGGTCACCGGAGCCGGGCAGCGCGCACCGCTGGACGCCGGACGGGGCGGCGCCGACGCTCCGGACGCGGACCCGCTCGGCGCCTTCGACGACCCCGAGTGGCAACCGCCGTATCCGCCGTTCAGTCCTTCTTGAATCGTTCTGTCCCCGGCCGCTGTGATGCAGGCGAACCCCTCCCCTCACGGGAACCCGGCGAGGGAGTACCGGAGGACAGACCATGCCAGAGCAGCCCCAAGGATTCACGCGACGCAAGGCGCTGATCGGCGCCGCACTCGGATCGGCCGCCGCCGCGCTGCCCGTCGCGGCCGCACCGGCGGCGGCCGACAGCCCGGCGGCGAACGGCGCCGCGGCCGGCCCCCCGGGGCAGGCCGCGCACGCGCCGAGCGTCGAGGACCAGGCACTCGCCCTCGACCCGCCGGTGTTCCTCTTCGAGACCCGGATACCCGAGCACCTGCGCACCGGGCCCGGTTCGCGGGTGAGCATCAGCGCCGCCACCGCCCGGATCGGCCCGCACTCCCTGCGCTGGGACTACCGGCCGGGCGCCGAACTGGAGATCCGTACCCCGCTGCGCTACGCACCCGACGCGTATCGCGACGGCGACGACCAGGCGACCATGGGGACGGTCGACACCTTCGCCGTGTGGATCCACAACGACCGGGCCCTCGACGACGTGCTCCGGGTGGAGTTCGGGCGCGGCCGGCGCGCCGACGCGTGGTGCGAGATCCACCTCGGCTTCACCGGCTGGCGGACCGTGTGGATCCGCTACGGGTACGACCTGTCGGGAAAGCCGCGCGCGGGCATGGACACCCTGCGGTTCGTCGCGCCCCGGCGCTCCGGCGCGGGCACCTTCCACCTCGACCAGCTCATCGTCAACACCGAGCTGCGCCCCGACCACCCCACCCGTGACCGGCAGGTGCCGTTCGTCAACCGCGAGGGCGACCGGGCCGCCAACGCCCATTGGCTGGCCCTGCTCTCGTACGCCGACCGGCTCGCCGCGCACCCGCTGCCGGAACCCGAGCCCACAGCGGGGGAGAGCGCCTCGCTCGCCGAGGTGACCCGGCGCTATCACGCGGTCCTGCGCAAGTCCCTCACGGTGGACGACGCGGCGGTCGCGGCGCTGGCCGCCGCGACCGACGGCCTCGGTGTGCCGTACCCCGGTGAGCGGGTGCCGGGCCGGGCCGTCGACTCCTACCAGACGGAGATCTACCCGCCGCGGATCGCCGCCGCGCTCAACGCGTTCGTCGCCGGCAGCCCGCTGCGCCAGGTCACCGACCTGATGTACCAGATCGCCTGCGCGTACGACGCCGCGTCGTACGACGCGCACCGGACCCGGCTCACCGATCTGTACGTACGGATCCTGGACCACCTCCGCGAACAGGGCTGGGCGGCGGGGAGCTGCCAGGGCACGATCCACCACCTCGGCTACCAGTTCCGCGGTTTCTACGACTCCGTCCACCTGATCCGTGACGCCCTGGCCGAGCGGGGGCTGCTGGACGGTGTCCGGGAGGACCTGGCCTGGTTCACCGGACTCGGCCGACTGCTCCAGGACTTCGGCGACGCCGAGTCCTACGGCGGCATCTTCGACATCCTCAACACCAACCTCCAGGGCATGCTCGGCACCGCCCTGCTCATGCCGACCCCGGCCGGGCAAGTGGCGCACCTGCACGCGCTGCGGCGCTGGCTGGACGCCGCCCTGACCGTCTCGCCCGGCATCATGGACGGCTTCAAGGCCGACGGCTCCGTCTTCCACCACCTGGGCATGTACCCGGACTACGCCCGCGACGGCTACAAGGGGTCGGCCCCGACCGTCGACATCCTCAGCGGCACCGCCTTCCGGGTGGGGGAGGCGGCACACGGCCGCTACAAGGACGCGTTGCTGCGGATGCGCGTCTACGCCAACGCCTCCGACTGGCCGCTGTCGCTGGCCGCCCGCCACCCCACCGGTCTGACCGCGCTCGCCCTGCCGCCCTACCAGTCGCTCACCACCGCCGGGTCCCCGGACGGCTCGCGGGAGCTGGACCCCGAGGTGGGCGCGGCGTTCCTGCGCCTGCTGCCCGCCAAGCCGAGTTCCGTGCAGAAGGCGCTGGCCCAGCGGTTGGCCGCCGCGGGCGTCACGGCGGAAGCCGCGCCGACGGGCAGTTGGGCGATGAACCACAGCGCGCTGGCCCTCCACCGACGCGACAAGTGGCTGGTCGCGGTCCGCGGCCACAGCCGCTACCTGTGGAGCACCGAGATCTACGCCACCGACAACCTCTACGGGCGGTACACCACCTACGGCCAGATCCAGGTCCTCGGCCGCGGCGACCCGGTCGACAACCTGGCCAGCGGATTCCGGCAGCCCGGCTGGGACTGGAACCAGTGGCCGGGCACCACGGCCATCCGCCTGCCCTACGAAGAGCTGCGGTCCAACCTCGCGGGCGCGATCGAGCAGATGCCGCTCACCGAGTCGCGGTTCGGCGGCGCGGGCACCATCGACGACCGGCACGCCGTCTTCGCGATCGACCTGCGCGAACACCCCGTCTTCAACCCCTCGCACCGGGCACGCAAATCGGTGTTCCTCTTCGACGAGCGGGTCATCGCCCTCGGCTCCGGCATCCGCAACGACGACTCCGTCCACCCGACGCGGACCACGCTCTTCCAGTGCCACCTGGCCGAGCCCTCGGAGCCGGTGATCCACAGCGCCCTGGGCGCGGTCGCCGACTTCCCCTACGCCGTCGACCGCACGCCGTCCGACCCGACGTGGCTGATCGACCCGGTCGGCAACGGCTACTGGATACCGCCGGGCCAGCGGCTCGCCCTGACCCGCGCCTCCCAGACCGCTCCCGACCAGAGCACGGGCACACCCGGTACCGCCGACTTCGCCACCGCGTGGCTCGACCACGGGAGCGCGCCGCGCGGCGGCCGTTACGCGTACGCCCTGATCGTGGACGCCACACCGGAGGACATGAGGGACTTCGCGGCGCGGATGGCCGACCCGACGATCGCGCCGTACTCGGTGCTGCGCCATGACGACGGCGCGCACGTCGTGCACGACCGGGCCACCGGGATCACCGCGTACGCCGTCTTCGAGCCGCAGCGCACCCTGGCGGCGGGCGGCCCGATCGCGGCGGTGGACACGCCCTCGCTGCTGCTCGCGCGCCCGGACTCGGGCGGCCTCGTGCTGTCCGTCACCGATCCCGACCTGCGCCTGTACGAGGGCCGGGACCGGGACCAGTACGACCGGAACGGCGCGTTCGTCGGTGTGCTCAGCCCGTTCTCCAGGCCCTGGCGGGACAGCCGGGGCGGCACCCACCGGCTGCGGCTGGTCCTGCGTGGCGCCTGGCGGACCGCCGAGCCCCACACCGAGGTCCGCACCGCCGTGCACGGCGGCCTGACCTCGGTGGACGTCCGGTGCCACCTCGGCCTGGGGGTACAGATCCGGCTGCGGTCCGCGTGAAGGCGCCGGGTGGCGGATGAGCGGGAGACGGGAAGGGCCGGTGCCCGGGGGTTTCCCCCGGGCACCGGCCCTTCCGGCCGTCGGCGTCAGACGCTCTGCGCGGCGCCCAGCCCGACCGGCTCTCCGGTCGCGGCCGAGGCGTACGACGCCAGGACGAGTTCCACGATGTGGCGGCCGTGTTCCGGGGTGACCCGGGGGGCGGCGCCGCCGACGGCCGCGACGAAGTCGGCGAGCTGCTCCCGGAAGGCGTCCGGGATGTCCGTACCACTCGGGGTGTGGATCTGCCGGGTGCGGCCGTCGATGCGCAGAAACGTTCCCGCCCGCGGGTCGGCGACCACCGAGCCGCGTTCGCACACCACGGTCAGCTCGTCGACCTTGTGGGGCGGGTCGGAGATCACCGAGACACCGGCCAGCCCGCCGTTGGCGAGCCGCAGCGCGACGGTGCCGTCGGTCTCGACGGGCGCGCCGAACCGCTCGGTGACGGCGGCGGTCAGCGAGACCGCGGGCGCGCCGCCCAGCCAGACCGACCGGTCCAGGCAGTGGGCGCCGATGTTCATCAGCGCGCCGCCGCCCGCCAGTTCACGGGAGAAGAACCAGGGGGAGCGGGTGCCGGGCCGGTAGTCCGTGCTGCGGTAGTCGTGCACGGCCAGCGGCGCGCCCAGCACACCGTCGGCGATCACCCGCTCGGCGGCGCACTTGTCGGGCAGGAAGTGCTGGATGTGCCCGACGGCCAGGGTGACCCCGGCCTGCGCGCAGGCCGCGGCCATCGCGTCGCAGTCGGCGAGGGTGGTGGCCATCGGCTTCTCCACCAGCACATGCAGGCCGTGCGCGGCGGCGTCCAGGACCATCCGGCTGTGGAGCGCGTGCGGGGTGTTGACGATGACCGCGTCGACCGAGCGGCAGGCGAGCAGGTCGCGGTAGTCGGTGAAGGTCGCGGCCCCGTGCGGGGCGGCGACCCGGCGGGCCGCCGATTCCTCCAGGTCACAGACCGCCGTCAGGCGGGTGTCCGCGATCCGGTCCGCGGCCAGGGCGTGCAGGTCCGCGACCGCGCCCGCGCCGATCAGTCCGATACGCATGGAACTCCTTGTCGGTGGGATTCAGGACATCTCGGGGAGCGGTCGCGGCTCCGCGCGGAGCGCGGCGGCCCCGCAGGAGGCGCGCACGACGATCCGCGGGCGGAGCAGCACTTGGTGCAGGGGACAGGCGTCGCCCTCGGAGAGCCGGCGCAGCAGCACCTCGGCCGCCATCCGGCCGACCCGGTACTTCGGCGGGGAGACCGCGGTGAGCGGCACCTCCGCTATGTCCGCGGTCTCGTCGTCGTACGAGACCAGGGCCAACTGCCCCGGGATCTGCGTGCCGTGACGTCGGGCGGCGGCCTCCAGCAAAATCGCCTCCCGGTCGCCGAAGACCAGGGCCGCGGTCGTCCTGGACTCCATCAGGTCGGCGATCATCCGGTCCGCCAGCGCGGCGGTCCACTGCGCCTTCTCGGCTTCGTGGCGGAAGCTCCCCGACAGCCCGAGGTCGTCCATCGCCCGCCGGAAACCCAGCGCGACGGCGACCCCGGTCGGATTGCGGCTGCGGGTGATCAGCGCGATCCGCTCGTGCCCCAGCCGGTGCAGATGCAGCACCGCGTCGTACGCGCCGCCCAGATGGTCGGAGCAGACGTGCTCGGTACGGTCACCGGGACCCGCGTCGATGAGGCGGCGCTCCAGCAGGACCGCGGGCACCGGCAGCGACATCAGCTCACCGGCCCGGACCCCGGGGTCCTCGATCCCGGTCAAGGTGGGCACCAGCAGCAGCCCGTCGACGCCGGACTCCAGCAGGAAGTCCAGGTCGCGGTCCTCCTCGGCGCGGTCGTAGTGGTACGTGGCGAGTTGCAGGCCGACACCGGCCGCGGACAGCGCCTCCTCGATGCCCTGGAGCACCCGGGGGTAGTACAGCTTGGTGTCGGGGACGAGCACGCCCACGGTCCGCCGGGTGCGCGGCGCCTGCTGCCGGGGGCTCGCCACGAAGCTGCCCGAGCCCTGCCGCCGTACCACCAGACCCTCTTCGACCAGCAGGTCGAAGGCGCGCCGCACCGTGGTCAGCGACAGGCCGGTCTCCTGGGACAGCCCGCTCTCGGTCGGCAGCTTCGCGCCGGTGGGCCAGTCGCCGGCCAGGATGCCGCGGCGCAGTTCCGCCGCGAGCGACTGGAACTTGAGGTTGCGCGCGGCGGTGTCCCGCACCGAGCCGGTCCTGCGGCGGCTGCCACCGGAACGGGATGAATCGGCCATGTCGTCCCTCTGCTGGAGTGTCGCCGAGCGTGGTCCGCTCCGATTGTCGCGCCCGGCAGGAGAGCAATAAAGGACTAATCAGGGACGGCTTCATGACGGACCGGCGGACTTCTCCGGTGACGGCGGAGCATCCGCCGACTACCAAGCGGATTCGGGACGCAATACGTCTTGAATGCTCTCTTCCGCGCTCGTGACAGTGGGCCGCACAGAGCAGTCATCCACTGCCCTCATCCAGAGGCGGGAAGTATGGGCACGCATATCTCAGGTCATCGCTGGCAGCTCCCGGTCGCGCTGGGCGCCGTGGGCGTCCTCCTGTGCGCCGCGACGGCGTGCTCGGGCGCCACCTCCTCGTCGGGCTCGTCCCGGCAGTTCACCTACTGGTCGATGTGGAAGGAGGGCGAGCCGCAGCAGAAGGTGCTCGCCCTGGCCGTCACCGACTTCGAGAAGCAGACCGGGATCAAGGTCAAGGTCCAGTGGCAGGGGCGGAACAACCTGCAGAAGCTGGTGCCCGCGCTGAACACCAACAATGTGCCCGACCTGGTCGACGGTCCCTATGTGAAGCTCGTCCCCGCGCTGGTGGCCACCCAGCAGTCGCTCGGCCTGACCTCGGCCTTCGACACCGAGGTCGACGGCTCCACCGCGGGCAAGCTGATCCCGGCCAAGTACCTCAAGACCATCGACATCGACGACGCGGCGGGCCGGCCCTGGATGGTGCCGTACAGCATCACCTCCGACGCCGTCTGGTACGACGCCGCGGCCCACCCCGAGCTGAGACGCGACCCGCCCCGCACCTGGGACGAGTTCATCGCCCTGCTCGACCGGATCAAGAAGGACGGCCGGACCCCGCTCGCCGCGGACGGCGACGTGACCGGCTACAACGCCGCGTTCCTGTCCACCCTGATCGTCCGCAACCTCGGACCCGGCGGGCTCAAGAAGGTCGCCTCCGACCGGACCGGCAAGGCGTGGCTCGACCCGGCCGTGCTGGACGCCGCCAAGAAGGTCGAGCAACTCGTCCGCGGCGGCTACCTGATCGACGGATACAAGGCGAGCAAGTGGCCCGCCGAGCAGCAGAAGTGGGCGAACGGCAAGGCCGAACTGATGTTCAACGGCTCGTGGCTGCCCACCGAGTCCGCCACCTACGCGGCCAAGGGCTTCGCGTACGCGGCCTTCCCCTTCCCGGTCACCGCCGCCGGTCACTCCAGCATGCGCGCCGACTTCGTGGGCTTCGCCGTACCGAAGAAGGCCGACGACGCCAAGGACGCGCAGCGGTTCGCCGCCTTCCTGCTCGGCAAGAAGTACCAGGACGCGATGGGCCGGCAGGCCAAGGTCATCCCGGTCCGCGCGGACGCGGCCACCTCGCCCGAGATGGCCGACGTGAAGAAGGCACTGGACCAGGCGGACTCCTTCCACCAGCAGAACGACGGCGTGGCCTTCCCCGGCTACAACGAGAAGCTGTTCTGGGCCAAGGACGACGAACTCTTCTTCGGCAAGATCTCCGCCGAGGAGTTCGTGCACCAGATGCAGGGGGCCCAGGCCACGTACTGGAAGGACCAGCCGCAGTGATCAGGACCGCACCGGCCGGTCCCGACACCGGCCCGGCCGCCGACTCCGCGACCGGCCAGGAGCCAGGACCGGTGCGGCCCGAGCGGGCCCGTCCGGGCGGCACCGCGGCGGGCGGAACGCTCGCCCGGCAGCGACGGCGGCTCTTCGTGCCGTTCGTCGGCCCGGCCCTGCTGCTCTACACCGTGGTCTTCGTGGCGCCGATCGGCGGCGCGGTCTGGATCAGCCTGCACAACTGGGCCGGCTCCGGGCCCATGACCTGGGCGGGACTGCGCAACTACACCCGGCTCCTCCACGACGACCTGTTCATGGAGTCGCTCGGCAACACCCTCAAGCTGCTCTTCCTCGTCGGCATCGCGGTCTTCGCGATCAGCTTCGCCCTGACCCTGATCCTGCGGGACATGGCGGGCCGCAAGGTCGTCCGGTCGATCATCTTCTTCCCGCACCTGGTCAACGCCCTGGTCTACGGAGTCCTGGTCGGATTCATCTTCAACCCCGACGGCCTGGCCAACTCCCTGCTCGCCCACCTCGGCATCCACTCCCCGCCGCAGTGGCTGTCCCAGGACAACATGTTCCCGCTCATCATGGTCACGATGACCTGGATGACGACCGGTTACTTCACCACCATCCTGATGGCCGGTGTCGACCGCATCCCGGTCAGTTACTACGAGGACTGCGCGCTGGCCGGCGCCGGCGCCCTCCAGCGGCTCCGCTACGTCGTCCTCCCGCTGACCTGGGACGTCTTCGGAGTCTGCGCGGTCCTGTGGACGATCTCCTCGGTGAAGATCTTCGAGATCGTCTGGATCTTCGGCGGCAGCAGCGGCAACGGCATCCCGCCCACCAAGACCTGGACCTCCGCCGTCTACACCTACGCCACCGCCTTCTCCGGCGACTCGGTGCCCTCCTACGGGGCGGCCACGGCGTCGGCGATCCTCTCCCTCCTGCTGGTCACCGTGCTCGTCGTGCTGTTGCGGCGCCTGATGCGCAGGGAAGCCGTCGAGTTCTGAAAGGCGCGTACCCCATGAGTTCCCTCTTGCAGGTCAGACGGCCGGCCGGGCCGCGCGGCCGGACACCGCTCGGCGGACGCAGCCCGCTGCGCACCGCGGGCGTGGCCGTGACCTGGCTGTTCGTCGCCGCCAACGTCGCCGGACTGGTCTGGCTGGTGCTCCAGTCGTTCCGCGACACCCGGTCCATCCTCTCCTCGCCGTGGGGTCTGCCGCACGCGCTGTCCGCGCACAATTTCGTGCACGCCTGGACGGTCAGCGGATTCGGGCGGGCGGCGTTCAACTCGGTGGTGGTCACCGGGATCTCCTCGGTGCTGACCGTCGCCGTCGCCGCGCCCGCCGGGTACTACCTGTCCCGGCAGGACACCCGACTGAGCCGCGGACTCACGCTGTTCTTCGTGCTCGGCCTCGGTGTGCCGGTGCAGGTGATCCTCATCCCGCTGTTCGTCATGCTCAACCGCGTCTACCTCACCGACAGCCTGCTCGGCCTCAATCTGGTCTACATCGGCGTCTCGCTGCCCTTCACCGTCTTCCTGCTGACCGGCTTCTTCCGTTCGCTGCCGAAGGAGTTGGAGGAGGCCGCGGCCCTGGACGGGGTCTCCCCGGCCGCCACCTTCTGGCGGATCATGCTGCCCGTCGCCCGCGGCGGCATCGTCACCGCGTTCGTTCTCCAGGTCATCGCGCACTGGAACGAGACGCTGCTCGCCCTGACCCTGCTCCAGTCCACCGACAACTACACGCTGCCGATCGCGCTGATCTCCTTCGTGCAGCAGCAGACGTACAGCGGCGCCGACTGGGGCGGCCTGTTCGCCGGGCTGTGCATCGTCGTCCTGCCCATGCTGGTCGTCTACATCTGGCTGGGACGGCGGCTCACCGAAGGTCTCACCCTGGGGATGGGCAAATGACACCGGGGGAGGACGGTTCCGTACGGCGCCCCAATCTCGTCCTGGTGATCGCCGACCAGTGGCGGGCCGGCTGCCTCGGCTTCCTGGGCGAGGACCCGGTCCGCACCCCGGCCCTCGACGAACTGGCCGAAAAATCCAGGGTGCTGACGCAGGCGGTGAGCAACTACCCGGTGTGCAGCCCCTGCCGGGCGATGCTGATGACCGGACGCTACCCGTACGGCAACGGCGTCCACCTCAACGTCAACTCCGCGACCGCCGAACTCGGCGTGGGGCTGCGGCCGGAAACACGGTGCTGGTCGGACGTCCTCGCCGACGAGGGGTACGCGCTCGGCTACATCGGCAAGTGGCATCTGGAGGCCCCGGTGCCGGCGGACGCGGCGGCCGGGGAAGGCGTCCGCGAGGACGGCCGGGTCTGGGACGCGTACACCGCGCCCGACCGCAGGCACGGCTTCGGCTTCTGGTACTCCCACGGCTGCTGCGACGACCACGCCCGGCCCCATTACTGGACCGGCGACGCGCCCCGCGAGGCCCCGGTCAGGGTCGACCAGTGGTCGGCCGAGCACGAGACCGATGTCGCCCTGTCCTTCCTCGACGGCGCGGCACGCGACTACCACCGCGGCGGCACGCCGTTCGCCCTCGTGCTGTCCTACAACCCGCCGCACCAGCCCTTCGACCAGGTGCCGCAGCGGTACCTGGACGGCTACTCGACACGGTCAGCGCGGGAACTGCTGACCCGGCCGAACGTCGACTGGGACCGTCCGGAGGCCGCCGAGGCCGCACGCGCCGCGCCCTCCTACTACGCCGCGGTCACCGGCGTGGACCACCAGATCGGCCGGGTGCTCGCCGCCCTGGACGAGCACCGGCTGACCGGCGACACATTCGTGGTGTTCACCTCGGACCACGGCATGCAACTGGGCAGCCACGGTCTGATGTACAAGAACGTGCCCTACGAGGAGTCGATGCGCGTGCCGTTCCTGGTCTCCCGGCCCGGCCACGTCCCGCCCGGCCGGGACGACCTGCTGCTGAGTTCGCCCGATGTCGCGCCCACCGTTCTGGGCCTGCTCGGCGTGGCGGACGCGATCGTCGAGGGCACGCAGGGGCGCGACCTGTCCGGGGCGCTGCTCGCCCCGCCCGGCGACCGGGGCGCCGTACGGCCAGGGGCCGCGCTGTATCTGGGACCCGCGGCCGGGCCCGGCGACCCCGACATCCGCGGCCTGCGCACCCGCACGCACAAGCTGGTGGCCGCGTACGCACCCGAAGGCACGGTCACGGTACGGCTGTTCGACCTCGCGGCGGACCCCTACGAGCGCACGGACGTCGTCGCGGACCGGTCCGCCCAGGCGGTCGCCCTCGCGGCGGCGCTGACCGGCGAACTGGACCGCACCGGCGATCCGTGGCCGGGCCGGTCGGCCCTGGCGGCGTGGACGGCGCGAGCGCGGGAGCAGACGGAGGACCACGGGCAGGCGCCCCGTGGCGCCGCGCGATGAAGGCCCCCGCCGGGGCCGAACGCCCCAACATCCTCGTGCTGCTGACCGACCAGCACGCGGCGCACATGCTCGGCTGCGCAGGCGCCGGTCATGTCTCGACACCGCACGTGGACCGCCTCGCCGCGCAGGGCACCCGTTTCGACCGTGCCTACACCACCTTCCCGCTGTGCGTCCCGGCGCGCGGCAGCCTGCTGACCGGGCGGTACCCGCACGAACTGGGCGTCAACGGCAATGCTCCGGCATCCTCCGCCCCCGGCAGCGATCCGGGCCGTCGTCCCGACAGCCTCGGCCACCTGCTCAGGGCCGCCGGTTACGACACCCTCTACGCGGGCAAGTGGCACGCGCGGACTGCGAGCGCGACGCCCGAGGACGGCTTCACCGTGCTGCGCCCCTTCGGCGACGCCGGTCTGGCCGACGCGTGCGCGCGCTGGCTCACCTCCCGCGTGCCCGGCGACCGGCCCTTCGCCCTGGTCGCCTCCTTCGACGATCCGCACACCGTCTGCGAGTACGCCAGGGACCAGCCCATGCCGTACGGGGACGTGCCCGCGGTTCCGGTACGCCGAGCCCCGCCGCTCCCGTCGAACTTCGGCCGTCATCCCTACGAACCCGAGGCCGTCCGGCACGAACAGGCCGTCCAGGCCGCGGTGTACGGGACCGCCGGCTACACCCCCGACGACTGGCGGCGGTACCGTCACACCTACGCCCGCCTGGTCGAACGGGCCGACGCGGCACTGGGCACCGTGCTCGACGCGCTGCACTCCACGGGCGCGGCCGACGACACCCTGGTGGTGTTCACCAGCGACCACGGCGACGGCGACGCGGCCCACGCGTGGAACCAGAAGACGGCGCTCTTCGAGGAAGCCGTCAGGGTCCCGCTCGTCATCCGGCCGCCGGGCGGTCGCGGCAGCGGCGGCGTGAGCGACGCGCTGGTCTCCGTCGGCCTGGACCTGCTGCCCACCCTGTGCGCCGCGGCGGGCGTCCCGGCCCCGCCCGGACTGCGCGGCAGGAACCTCCTGGCCGCCCCCGAAGTACCCTGCGGCCACGACCACATCGTGGTCGAGACGCTCTTCGAACGTCCGGACCCGCCCCTGACGCGCGGGCGCTCACTGATCACCGCACGCCACAAATACACGGTCTACAGCTGGGGCCGCTGGCGCGAACAACTCCACGATCTGCGCGCCGATCCGGGCGAGACCCGGAACCTGGCGGTGGAGGAGAGCCACGACGCCCTGCGCGAACGGCTGCGCGCGACGCTGCTCCAATGGTGCCTGGACACCGGGGACACGGACTTCCTCAAACGCCTCGTCCTCCCCGACGGCGTGGCGAGCCAGACCCGCGACCGCGTCTTCGCGATTCCCTACTGAGACCTCGCGCCCCGATCCGCCGCCGGCCCTCCGGGAAACGCCTCGCGCCGCTGGTCCAGCTCAATTGTGTGTCGTTTCAATCGGCGATGAACGTGTGTCAGGTGGTGCGGTCGCGCACCTTGGCACGGTCAAGCGCGTGCTGATCTTGTCCAAACTCTTGACATGAGACAGCCGTCACATCATTTTTGGAACGTTTCACCTCGTGGCGAGAGCCGCGAGGGCTTTCTCTTGCCACGAACTTGCCACGAAAGGCCCGTCGACATGACGCCTGCCAGACCAGTTGCCGGACTTCCCGCTCCACCCGCCGCGTCCGGAGGGCGACGCCTGATCGCTCTGCTCGCGGCGCTCGTCATGCTTGCCGTCGCCTTCCTGGCCGCCGACCCGGCGGCCGCCGCGGCGCAGGGGAACGGCCTCACGGTCGGCGCTCTTCAGACGAATGCCCGGACCAACCCGCTCGGCATCGCGGGCGACGCCCCGACGTTCAGTTGGAAGTCGACGTCGAGCGCCCGTGGCGTGGTGCAGACGGCGTACGAGGTCCGGGTCGGCACCAGCGCTGCCGCCGACGACGTGTGGTCCTCGGGGAAGGTCGCGTCGAGCGACCAGCTCGATGTGCGGTACGGCGGGCCGAAGTTGACCTCGCAGACCCGCTACTACTGGCAGGCCAGGGTCTGGGACGGAGACGGCCGGGCCAGCGACTGGAGCGCTCCCGGCTGGTTCGAGACCGGCATCCTCGACGCGGCCGAGTGGACCGGCGACTGGATCGGCAAGTCCGCCGGCGGTGAGATCGACAAGTGGAACGACTACACCACGGACATCGACTTCACCCTCGACAACCTGGCGCTGGGCGTCTACCTGCGCGCGTCGGACACCGGCAACGCGTACATGTGGCAGATCAGCACCGCGGACGGGACCGGAGTCCCGAAGTTCCGGCCGCACAAGAAGGTCAACGGCGGCTTCTCCCTGCTCGGGAACATCCCGATCACGACGCTGACGTCCGCCCAACTGCTCACCGGCACGCACCGCCTGTCGCTCACCGTGGACGGCCCGACGATCACCACGAAGCTCGACGGCGCCCAGATCGACAGCCGGACCGACACCACCTTCGCCAAGGGCTTCATCGGTTTCCGCCAGGACCTCGCCAACGAGGGACCGGAGGCCGCGCACATCCACGCCGTCAAGGTCACCTCGAAAGCCGGTGACGAACTGTTCCGGACCGACTTCTCCGGGACCGAGAACCCGTTCACCGGCGGCGCCCTGACGCCGGACGGGCTGCTCGTGGAGAAGAAGCTCGACGTGATCCTGCGGACCAGCGACAGCAATCTGCCGCTGCTGCGCAAGGAGTTCACCACCGAACCCGGCAAGACGGTCGCGCGGGCCCGGGTGTACGCCTCGGCGCACGGCACCTACGAGCTGGAGCTCAACGGCAAGAAGGTCGGCGACCAGTTCCTGGCCCCCGGCGACACCGACTACCGCAAGCGCGTCCAGTACCAGACCTATGACATCACCGACCAGGTCGGCAACGGCCGGAACGCGATCGGCGCGGAGCTCGGTGACGGCTGGTGGGCCGGCAAGGTCGGCATGTGGGGCCCCGGCATGTTCGGCAACTCCGTCGGCCTGATCGCGCAGGTGCGCATCGACTACACCGACGGAACGCACCAGATCGTCAAGACCGACAGCACGTGGAAGAGCCACTCGGGTCCCTACGCGGCCGCCGACAACATCGACGGCGAGACGTACGACGCGCGGGCCGAACAGCCCGGCTGGGACCGCCCCGACTACGACGACGCGGCGTGGAACCCCGTCACGATCGGCGCCTCCGACACCGCCAAGCTCGTGGCCCAGCCCGATGAGCCCGTGCGCGTGACCGGCGAGCTTCCGGCGCTGACGCGGACCAGTCCCGCCGCCGACACGTACATCTACGACCTCGGCCAGAACATGGTCGGCGTCGCCCGGATGCGCCTCCAGGGTGTCGCGGGACAGACCGTCAAGATCCGCTACGGCGAGGTCCTGAACAAGGACGGGAGCCTCTACACCGCCAACCTCCGCGCGGCGAAGGTCACCGACTACTACACGTTCAGCGCGACCGGCACGGTCGTCTACGAACCGAAGTTCACCCAGCACGGCTACCGCTACCTCGAGATCTCCAACATCAAGAGCGCACCCGCGCTCGGCGACGTCACCGGCGTCGTCTGGGGCTCCGACCTCAAGGCGACCGGAACGCTGACGACCTCCAACGCGATGCTCAACCAGCTCCAGAGCAACATCTCGTGGGGACAGCGCGGCAACTTCCTGTCGATCCCGACCGACACCCCGGCCCGTGACGAGCGCCTGGGCTGGACCGGAGACATCAACGTCTTCGCGCCGACCGCGAGTTATCTGCGCGACACCCGCGCCTTCCTCAACAAGTGGACGACCGACCTGCGGGACTCCGCCTACAGCGACGGCAACTACCCGGGCATCGCGCCGTCGGTGCCGACGATCGACCTCGGCAGCGGCCTCGGCTGGTCCGACTCGGCCGTCACGGTGCCGTACGCGGTGTGGCACGCGCAGGGCGACAACGCCATCGTGCGGGCCAACTACGCCTCGATGACGAAGTTCCTGGGCTTCGTGAAGAAGGGCGCGGGCGACGACCTCATCGACTCGGCGCGCGGCAACTGGAACGACTGGCTCAACCTCGACGACAACACCGGCACGGACGTCCTCGGCACCGCGTACTACGCCGAAGACGCGCGCATGCTCTCGGAGATGGCCAAGGCGATCGGTGAGGACGCCGACGCGGCGACCTACGCCAAGCTGTCCGCCGATGTGCGCGCCGCGTTCACCGCGAAGCTCGTGGCGGCCGACGGCACCGTCCAGGGCGGCAGCCAGACGGCGTACGCCATGGCGCTCGGCATGAACCTCGTGACCGATCCCGCGCTGCGCGCGAAGGTCGCCGAGAAGTTCGTCGCCAAGCTCAAGACCACCGACTACCACCTCACGACCGGCTTCCTCGGAACGCCGTGGCTGCTCCCCGCGCTCACCAGCATCGGGCGCTCCGACCTGGCCTACACGATGATCCTGAAGAAGGACTACCCGTCGTGGGGCTACGAGATCGAGCACGGCGCCACCACGATGTGGGAGCGCTGGAACTCCATCAACCCCGACGGCAGCTTCGGCGATGTCAGCATGAACTCCTTCAACCACTACGCCTACGGCGCGGTCGGTGACTGGATGTACCAGAACATCGGCGGCATCTCGGCGCTCAAGGCCGGTTACAAGGAGTCGAGGATCGCCCCGGCCGTGGGCGGCGACCTGACCAGCGGTCAGGGCACCTACGAGTCCGTGTACGGCACGATCGGGTCGAGCTGGAAGAAGACCGACCAGGGAATGTCCCTGGACATCACGGTCCCGGTCAACACGACCTCGCGCGTCAGCGTCCCGGCCCGCAACATCGAGGCCGTGACCGAGGGCGGCACGCCGATCACGAAGGCCGAGGGCGTCAGCGACGTCTCGGTGGCCGACGGCGTCGTCACGTTCACCGTCGGCTCGGGTACGTACGCGATCCACTCCGACGCCAAGCGCGCCCTGTTCGGCGACATCGTCACCGAGATCCACAAGACCGACGCGCACGCCGGTGACCTGGCGGCGGCGGGCGACCTCGGCGCGGACGACCGCGCCCGTGTCGGCGCCGCGCTCGACACCGCGAGCGGCAAGGTCGAGGACGCCGTCGCGGCGGACGTCGCGGGCGACTCCGGTCAGGCGTCGCAGCGTCTGAGCGAGGGCGTCGCGCCGATCCGTACCCTCAGGACCTGGCTGGCCGGCTCGTCGGTCGACGGACCGGTCAAGAACGACCTGACGGCGCGCCTGGACGCGATCGAGGCGCTGTTCGGCAAGGCGGTCGCCGCGAATCTCGGAATCTCGGTGGTCGTCCCGCCCGTCGCCGAGCCCGGCGGCCCCGGCGCGAACATCCCCGGAACGGTCGAGATCGCGAACGCCGGTACGGCCGCGATCCGCGACCTGAAGGCCGTCGTGACGGTCGACGACTGGAATGTCGACCCGACCGCTTCGGCCAAGGACACGCTGGGAGCGGGCGACCGCGTCCAACTGCCGTTCACGGTCCGCGTGCCGAAGCACCAGAAGCCCGGCACGTACAACGCGTCGGTCAAGCTGACCTTCACCAGCCAGTACGGCACCTTCACCCTGAACGACTCGACGCCGTGGGTCTCGGTGACGTCGGGGGTCGAGATCACCACCGTGACGTCGGCCGGTCCGGTCGACGGCTCGGACGAGAAGGCGACCCTGACCGCGACGGTCAGGAACAACGGCGGCTCGGCGGTGTCGGGCCAGCTCACGGCGGCCGTGCCGGACGGGTGGAAGACCCCGCCCGCCTCCGACCGGGTCACGATCGAGCCCGGGGCGACCAAGACCGTCGTCCTGCCGCTGTTCCCCGGACTGGAGACCGTCGCGGGTGACCAGGCCGCCGAGGTCGACTTCGTCGACCAGGGTGTGACGCTCGCCGACAAGGCCGCGAAGATCACGGTCAACCTCCCGGCGCCGCCGACCCAGGAAGTCCTCGACTACATCGACTTCGGCAACGCGGCCTCGGAGAAGGCCCACGCGATCATGGCCGCACCGGCCAGCGGGACGAACACCGAAGCCGGTTTCGACCGACGCTACGCGAACTCGGCCAACCCGGGCTCCTGGTACTCGGCCGTGGCCCACGTGACGCCGGGCAAGCCGTTCATGCTCCGCAACCGGGAGACGTTCGACGGCGCCAGGACGAAGAAGTACAACATCTACGTCAACGACACCCTGGTGAAGACGTACACGCTCAAGCGCACCGAGACCGGTATGGGCACGAAGACCTACCAGACGGTCATCGACACCCCCGCCGCGCTCGCCAACGACGGCACCGTACGCATCAAGTACGAGTTCCCGCTCGACGCCTCGGGCTACTTCGACCCGTCGATCGCCGACAGCTGGGTGCTGCCGGTGCCCGCCGACAGCCTGGCTCCGCTGGCCTCCGCGACGGTGACCAGTGCCGCCGCGCCCGGCGACAACGGCTGGTACCGGGGCGACGCCTCGGTGGCCGTCACCGCCGTCGACAACCGGGACGCCGCTCCCACGGTCGAGGTCGGCGGGTCCGCCGGCTGGCAGGCGTACGTCGCTCCCGTCCTGGTCAGCGGGGACGGCAAGCACGCGGTCTCCTACCGGGCGAAGGACGCGGCCGGCAACTCCACCGGTCAGCGGACGGCGTCGGTGTGGATCGACGGGACCGCTCCCGTCACCAAGGTCGCGGTGACCCGCAAGTCCGGGACGGCGGAGGCGGACCGGGCCACGGTCGGCCTCACCGCCCAGGACGCGCTCAGCGGCGTCGCGTCGACGACCTACCGGATCGACGGGAGCGCCTGGAAGGTGCTGGCCGGGGAGACCCCCTCGGTCAAGGGATTCGGCCGGCACACGGTCGACTTCTTCTCCACCGATGTGGCCGGCAACCCTGAGCCGGTGCACTCGGTGGTGGTCGACCTGGCGGACGTGGACACCATCAAGGCCCTGGTCGCGCCCCAGATCGGCGGGACGCCGAAGTACGGTTCGGCGCTGACCGCGACCACCGGTTCGTGGAACACCACGGGCCTGTCCTTCCGCTACCAGTGGCGGCGCGACGGCCGGCTGATCGGCGGCGCGACCGCGTCGGCCTACCGGCCGGTCAAGGCCGACATCGGGCACCGGCTGTCGGTGACGGTGACCGCGTCCAAGTCGGGCAAGGCATCCGCGTCGTCGACCTCGCCGCAGACCGCCAAGGTCACCGCGGCGAAGTCGCGGGTCGCCGTCGGGCTCTCCGCGACATCGCTGAAGAAGAACCAGTCGGTGACGCTCAAGGTCACGGTCTCGTCCACGGCGGGCACGCCCGGCGGGAACGTAGTGGTCTACGAGAACGGGCGCCGGGTCAAGACCCTCAAACTCACGGCCCGAGGCACCGCCTCGGCTTCGCTGAAGATGACCACCCGGGGCCTGCGCACCCTGAAGGTGGTCTACGTCGGCAACTCGTCGATCGAGGGCTCCTCCACCCAGACGCACATCCGCGTGCGCTGACCCGCCGTCGGCCACCGGCCGACCAACCCCCATGAAGACCGCCCCGCGCCCACGGCCCGCCACCTCAGCTCTGGCACCGGCCGTCGGCGCGGGGCACTCTTGTGCGCCGGTCCGACCCCAGGCCAGGCGTCAGGGCGCCCGCTCATCGCGACGACCTCGACGGGCGGCGCCGACCGCTCAGGCGCGCAGGCCCATCTCGGTGGAGAGCTTCGCCAGGGCGTCCAGGCGGCGTTCCAGGCTGGGGTGGGTGGAGAAGACCGAGGCGAGGGCCGAGCCCTCCTTCAGGGCCGGGGTGAAGAAGAAGGCGTTGAAGGCCCGGACGGTGCGCAGGTCCTCGGTGGGGATACGGGCGATGGTGCCGCTCACCTTGACCAGCGCGGACGCCAGTTCGGAGGGGCGTCCGGTCAGTTCGGCCGCGCTGCGGTCGGCCGCCAGCTCGCGGTACCGGGACAGCGCCCGGATCAGCAGGAAGCTCAGCCCGTACACGACCACGGACACCGCCATGATCATCGCGAGCAGCGCCGCGGTGTTCTGGTCGCGGCGGCCCCGGCCGAACAGTTCCGAGTAGAAGACGAAGCGCACCAGCAGCCCCGCGAGCACGCCCAGGAAGGAGGCGATGGTGATCACCGCGACGTCCCGGTGGGCGACGTGGGACAGCTCGTGGGCGAGCACGCCGTCCAGCTCGCCCGGTTCCAGGCGCCGCAGCAGGCCGGTCGTCACGCAGATCACGGCGTGGTCGGCGTTGCGGCCGGTGGCGAAGGCGTTCGGCAGGTCCATCTCGGAGACGGCCACCAGCGGCTTCGGCATGTCGGCCAGGGCGCACAGCCGGTCGACCGCGCCGTGCAGTTCGGGCTGCTGCTGCGGGGTGACCTCATGGGCCCGCATCGCGAACAGCGCGATCCGGTCGGAGAACCAGTACTGCGCCGCCAGCACGCCGGCCGCGATGACCACCACGACCACCACGGACTTCAGCAGCGCGACCAGCACGGCGATGAAGGCCACGAACACCAGGCCCAGCAGGAACATCACCGTCACCATGCGGACCGTGAGCCGCCAGTCGGGCGCGAACCGGGAGCGCACCACCGCTCACCACCTCATCTCAAGCGAGCCGGACCCGGCCCGCCGACCCGCCGTGTGCGGCGGTCGGCCGCCGTGGTCCACTACCTCCCAGTATGCTCCGCGAGGTCGCCCGCGAGACGGTGCCGGGCAGCCGGGCCCCGGCCCCGGGGGGTGCCCGTCGGCGCAGGTCAGCGCGCTCCGGACCCGGACCCGGACCCGGACCCGGCTGCGGACTCGGACCCGGCTGCGGGCTCGGACTCGGGCTCGGAACCGTTCCGGTGGACGGTGAGGATCGACAGCAGGTCCGCGACGGTCGGGCCCATGTCGGCGGGGTGGCGCAACACCGTGCCGGCCGGGATCTCGTAGAGGTTGGAGCGTCCGACCCGGGTGTGCGTGAGATACCCCTCGCTCTCCAGGTCGGCGATGATCTTCTGTACGGCGCGCTCGGTGAGCAGGCAGCGCGCCGCTATGTCCCGCACCCGGCTCCCGGGGTCGCGGGCGATGACGGCCAGGACACGTGCGTGATTGGTCAGGAACGTCCATCCGGTGGCGGGGCGCGGCTCAGAATCGTCCATCGCCCTATCGTAGGATCTCCGATTCACGATCTGCAAAGCATGAACACAGATTCACGTTTTGCTTGACGCCTCTGCTGCCCGCCCACACACTTGGTGTGGCCACCGGATCGGGAAGGCGAGGGCCCTCGACATGTCCGAATGGGATCGCGGACTCTCCGCGCACGACGACGACGCAGGCGCGGCGGTCCACACCTCCCGGATGATCACCCATCCGACCGACGCCCTGGCCGTACGGGTGAGCCAGCGCGCCGGCCACACGGTCGTCACGGTCAGCGGCGAGATCGACTTCACCGGCGCGGACACCTTCGCCCGCGTCCTCATCGACCATCTGCTGTGCGAGAGCGACAGCCTGAGCCTGGAACTGAGCGGCGTCGCCTTCTTCGACTGCGGCGGGCTCAACGCGCTGCTCCGGGCCCGGCGCGTGGCCGAGTGCACCGGAGCGGTACTCCGGCTGACCGCCGTCAGCCCGGCCGTCCAGCGGGTGCTGGGCCTGACCGGCGCCGACGGGCTCTTCGACTACGCCGAGGGCGAGGGGCCGCCGCCGGATCCGGGCCGCCCGCCGGAAGCGGTCCGTTCCGCCGGCGAAAGGCCGCTCCGTATGACGCGGGCGGAGACGTCATTGCCCGGATGGCAGGCCCCCACCCACGAGGATGGGGGCCATGCACCCACTCCTGCACGCGTTGTCCATCACCGGGTCGATGACGTGGGAGATCACGTGGGCGCTGATCCTGGGATTCGCGTTGTCCGCGGTGGTCCAGGCGGTCGTGCGCAAGTCCACGGTCGTACGACTGCTCGGTGACGACCGGCCGCGTACGCTCCTGCGGGCCTCGGCGCTCGGGGCGGCGTCCTCGTCGTGTTCGTACGCGGCCGTCGCGCTGGCACGCTCGCTCTTCCGCAAGGGCGCGGACTTCACCGCGGCCATGGCCTTCGAGATCGCCTCCACGAATCTGGTGGTCGAGCTCGGCGTGATCCTCGCCCTCTTGATGGGCTGGCAGTTCACCGCCGCCGAATTCACCGGCGGCCCGGTCATGATCCTGGTACTCGCGGTCGTCTTCCGGCTCACCCTGCGCGAGCCGCTGGTGCGGCAGGCCCGTGAGCAGGCCGGGCGCGGGCTGGCGGGTTCGATGGAGGGGCATGCGGCGATGGACATGTCCGTGCGGCGGCAGGGCTCCTTCGCCCGGCGGCTGCTGTCGGGCGAGGGCCTCACCTCCGTGGCGCACGTCTTCGTCATGGAATGGGCGGCGATCGCGCGCGACCTGGCGATCGGTCTGTTCGTCGCGGGGGCCGTGGCGGCCTGGGTACCCGACGCCTTCTGGGGCGCGTTCTTCTTCGACGGCCACCCGCTGGCGTCCAAGCTGTGGGGCCCGCTGATCGGTCCCGTGGTGGCGTTGCTGTCCTTCGTCTGCTCGATCGGGAACGTGCCGCTGGCGGTGGTGCTGTGGAAGGGCGGCATCAGCTTCGGCGGGGTCGTGGCCTTCCTCTTCGCCGACCTGCTGATCCTGCCCGTCCTGAACATCTACCGGCGGTACTACGGCGCCCGCATGGCGCTGTACCTGCTCGGCGCCTTCTACGCGGCCATGGTCGTCGCCGGATACGCCGTCGAGTTCGTCTTCGGCGGGCTCGGCCTGATTCCCGATCAGGCCGACGCGAGGATTCCCACCGCCGGGATCTCCTGGGACTACACGACCTGGCTCAACATCGTCTTCCTCCTGGTCGGCGCCGCACTGGTGATCCGCTTCTGGCGGACCGGCGGGATGCCCATGCTCCGCATGATGGGAGGGGCGCCCGAGGGCCCGGACGGTCAGGGCGGCGTCCGGGGGCCCGACGGCGGACCGGCCCGCTGACGCCGAATCGGCCCGCTGGCGGCGGAACGGATCACCCTCCGCAGACCCACCGACGCGACATCCCGCGCGGTGGACGTCGTATCGTCCATATAACGGATGATGTGCGATCAGTGGCCGGCGCCGCCGGAGAGCGAGGGACATGCCGAAAGCAGAACTGCCGATCCTCCAGGAACGCCGGGACGACGAGGCGGTGGCCCGCCCCCGGCGCGGCAGCGCGAAAGGCCGCTGGCTCCGGCGCGGCCGGAACAGCCTCCTGGCCGTCGTCGCGCTGCTCGCGGTCTGCGTCGCGTCCATCTGGCTGGCGGTACGTCTCACCCCGATGCAGTCCGTCACCGCGGCGGGCCAGACCGTCGAAGTGGGCGCCGTCGCGCCCGACCTCAGCCTGTCAGGACCCGGCGAACTCGACCTGTTCGGAGAAGCGCTGGCGACCGAGCCGCACTTCCAGGGACCGATCCGGCCGCGCCTGAAGCTCGCGGACATCAGCATCAACTCGCAGGTCAACCAGATCGTCCGGTCCGACGACCACGACACACTCCAGCTGACCCTCAGCCGGCAGCTGGCCGCCGGGTGGATCCGCTACTGCGTCTGGGAGCTCCTCATCGCGGCCGGCTGCGCGGCCGTCGTCGCGGTGGCCGTGGCCGGAATCCGGCGCGCCCCGCGCCGTACCACGCTGACGATGGTCGGTGTGTGCGTCCTGACCGTGAGCGCCGTCAACGCGCTCGGCGTGTACCTCATGGCGTCCGGCACTCCTCAGGCGCTCCGGCAGGTGCGTACGCTCGACGACCTGGTGGGGCGCGCGCCGACGGAGCCGGTCGCCCCGGCCAAGGGACCGCAGCTGACCGGCGTGCACGCCGTGGTGCTGGGCGACTCCACCGCCGCGGGAATCGGCAATCAGCCGGTCAAGGACCCCAGCGCGCTGGACAAGACCTGCGGGCGCAGTTCCGACGCGTTCGCCGCCGTTCTCGGCCGGGTCAACGACTGGAACGTGCTGAACCTCGCCTGCCAGGGCGCGACCGTGACCGACGGCCTCCTCGGCGTACAGCTCCGCGGCGACCAGGCCGTACCGCCGCAGCTCGCGGTGGCGCAGCGCGCGTCGAGCGCGTCGGTGATCATCGTCAGCGTCGGGGCCAACGACATGAACTGGGCCGTGCTGACGGGCCTGTGCGCCAAAGCGCCCGTCTGCGACGACAAGGCGTCCACGGCGTACTTCAAGGAGCAGCTCTCGACGTTCTCGCAGAACTACCTCGATCTGCTCCAGCAGCTCTCCGACCTCCCTCACCACCCCGACGTGCTCATCAACCAGTACTACGAGCCCTTCGGCGCCGACATCAGGTGCCTCGAAAAGGACGGCCTCACCGAGGCGAAGGTGAAGGTCCTCAAATCCCGCCTGGCCAACCTCAACGCCGTGCTCCAGCAGGGCGCGGACGCCTTCCACTTCGCCACCGCCCAGCCGGACTTCGAAGGCCACCGGCTGTGCAGCGAGCAGCCCTTCGTCCAGAACGCCGCCGACCAGGCTCCGCTGCACCCCACCGCCGCCGGTGAACTGGCCATCGCCCTCGCCGACCAGCAGGCACTCGCCGAGCTCCGCAATACACCGAGCGACGCGCCCACGGACGGCACGTCACCCGGTACCACGGACAGTTCCTCGCCCTCGGCTCCGGTGCGGTGAGGCGATCGGCCGCCGGGCGTCGGGATCGTGGCGGTAGCGGGCGGGGGTCGCTCCGAGGGCGGCGGTGAACGCCTCGATGAAGCTGGTCGGGTTGGCCCATCCGCACGCCGCCGCGGTGTGGGTGACCGTGTGTCCAGCGGCGAGGAGGGTGAGGGCGTGGTGGAGGCGCAGTTGGGTACGCCACTGCCGGAAGCTCATGCCGAGCTCGTCGTGGAAGAGCCGGGTCAGGGTCCGTTGGCCGGCGCCGACCCGCGTGCCGAGTTCGGTCAAGGTGGCGTTGTCGGCGGGGTCGTCGTGCAGGAGGCGGCTGAGCGCGCGGAGCCGGTCGTCACGTGGCTCGGGCAGGTGCAACGGTTCCTCGGAGGCGGGCACGAGCTCGTCGATGACGACGGCGCGCAGCCGGTCGAGGGCCGTCGGTGACCGGGGCGTGTCGGTGTCGTCGGTCAGGGCGAGCAGGACCTCGCGGACCAGGGCCGAGACGGCGAACACCGCGGGGCGGTCCGGGAGGCGGGCGGCGAGGGCGGCCGGGAGGAAGATGACCCGCATGTCGGTGAACCCGTAGGCCCGGTGATGGTGCTCGAAGCCGCCGGGCGTCCAGGCCAGCCGGGTCGCGGGTGCGATCCAGGTGCCTTCCCTGGTCGTGACCGACAGCACACCGGTGGCGGGGTACACGAGATGGCCCTGCCCGTGGCGGTGCGACGGGACACGGTCGCCGTGCAGGAGCGGCAGGCTGCCCATCTCCAGCGCGTTGTCGACGATGTGGCTACTTTCCGGCATCACCTGGCACTATACCGGTGGTAGGTCGGGCGGGGAATGACGATCTTGGACTCATGACCGTTTCCACCACCGGGCAACCCGTCGCCTCACTACGACCGGTGCCCTCTCCGCGCCATCACCATTTCGGCTTCTGGGCCGCGACCTGGGTCTTCCTGGCGGTGCTCGCCTTCTCCACCGCGCCGAGCCCGCTCTACGTGCTCTACGCCGACCGGGATCACTTCTCGTCGCTGATGGTGACGATCGTGTTCGCCGCCTACGCGGTGGGCGTGGTCGCGAGCCTGTCCCTCGCCAGTCACCTCTCCGACGTCCACGGCCGCCGCGTCCACCTGCTCGCCGCCGTGTGCCTGTCGAGCGTCAGCGCGGTGGTGTTCATCTTCTGGCCCGGCCTGGCCGGGCTGTTCGTCGCGCGCGTCCTGACCGGGGTGGCCGTGGGTCTCACCGTCTCCACCGCCACCGCCTACCTCAACGAATTGCACACGGGACACCGCCCCGGGACCGAGACCGTCCGGCGACCCCAACTGGCCGCCGCGGGCGCCAACTTCGGCGGGCTCGGCCTCGGCGGACTGTGCGCGGGCCTGCTGGCCCAGTACGCGCCGCACCCGCTCGTCCTGCCCTACCTGGTGCTGCTCGCCGCTCTGGTCGTCGGGGCGATCGCCCTGATCGCGTCACCCGAGACCCGCCACCGGCCGCGCCCCCTGCCGCCGTACCGCCCCCAGCGGGTCTCGGTCCCGATCCATGCCAGGCCCCGGTACTTCGGGCTGCTGGTCGAGGTGTTCGTGGCCTACGCCGGAGTCGCCATCTTCCTGGGCCTGGCCGGAACGTTCCTGGCCACGGTGATCGGCGACACGTCACTGGCGATGGCCGGGCTGGCGATCTTCATCGCGTGCGCCGTCGGCATCGTGGCCCTGGTCGCCACCGGCACGTGGCCGGTCAGGCGACTGCTCGTCGTCGGCCTCCCGATCGACCTCGCCGGCCTGGCGATGGTCGTCGTGGCGGCCTGGCTGCCCACTCCCAGCCTCGGTCTGTTCCTGGCCGGCGGCGGCGTGATCGGCGCCGGGGCCGCGATCCTGTACAAGGGGACCCTCGGCAGCGTCGTCGCCCTCTCGCCTCCCGACAAGCTCGGCGAGAGCCTTTCCGGGTTCTTCCTCGCCGGCTACGTCGGGCTCTCGCTACCGGCGGTGGCGGGCGGCATCGCGCTCCAGTACCTCACCCCTCGGACCACGCTGCTCGTCCTCGGCGCGGCGGCCGGGGCCGGGGTCCTCGCCTCTTCCTGGCTGGTCCTGCGCAAGCGTGCGTAGGCGAGCGCAGGAGCGGGGTTCGGCTGTTCTGCCCCGCAGGGAGCCGCACCGCGCCGCACCGCTGGGGAAGCGGGTCAGCGGCGCGGCGCGCGGGGCTCAGTCGAAGTGGCGGACTTCCGTGCGCGGTTCGGTCCGCGCCTCCGCCGGTGCTTCCACCGGCGGTTCGCTGAGCGCTTCGGCCCGGGCTTTCGTCGCCTTGTGGCGGCGGATCCAGAGGAGTCCCGCGCCTCCGGCGCCCAGGACGAGGGCGGCCCAGGCGACGGTCCACACGGCGGCGCGGGCCGTGGGGTGGGCCGTCAGGAGGGCAATGGTGATTCCCGCGACGTAGACGAGGGCGCCCAGCACGTACAGGCGCTGGCCCCATCGGCGGGTGCCGCGGTCGGGCTCGGCGGCGGGCGTGAAGGGGGCGGGGGAGAGCGGGGAAGGGCTCGTGTGGTCGGCAGGCTGCGTCATACGGGGGCGTCTACCCGGTGCGGGGAGCGCGACTCCGCGCGGGCGCGGGGCGGCCGAGGGGATGATCAGGATCGCCAGACCCAGCAGAGCGCAGCCCACGGCGCAGTCGAGCCAGTAGTGGTTGGCCGTGCTGACCACCACCAGGAGAGTGATCAGGGGGTGGAGCAACCACAGCCAGCGCGCCCGGGAGCGGTGGGCGGCGATCATGCCGACCGCGATGGCCAGGGCCCAGCCGACGTGCAGGGACGGCATCGCCGCGAACTGGTTGGACATGGAGTGGTTCTGCGGGGTGCCGTGGTAGACGGCGGGACCGTAGCGGGCCGCGGTGTCGACCATGCCCGAGCCGGTGAGCATCCGGGGCGGGGCGAGCGGGTAGAGCAGGTGGCCCACGAGCGCCAGCGCGGTCTGGACGACGATCGCGCGGCGGATCCACACGTAATGCGTCGGGCGGCGCAGGAACATGTAGCCGAGGAAGAGCGCCATCGCCGGGAAGTGCACCGTCGCGTAGAAGTAGTTCGCGGCGTGGATCACCGTTTCCCAGTGCATGGCGGCGCGTTGGACGAGCCGTTCGCTCGGCAGGTGCAGGGCGCGCTCCAGGCCCCACACCGAGTGCGCGTGGGGAAACGCGTCGTCCGTATGGCCGTTGGCGATTTTGCGGCCGTATTTGTAGCCCGCGTACACCGCCGCCAGCAGGGCCGCCTCGGGCAGCGCGCGGGCCAGTCGGCCGGGCCCTGGTCGGTTGACGGTCGCGATCGGCAGAGCGACGTTCCCGAACACGTTCTCCCCTGTCTCCCGGTGGCGACGTCGTACGTGACGCGTACGAGTTCGTCTGCCCTCGGTCGGCGGGTTCAGTGGCACCGGGTGGGGCCGCGGCGCGGCTACGTATCGCGGCCGGGCCACCGCCGGGCCACCGCCGGGCCGCCGTGCCGGTGATCTACCAGATCGATGACCTCGACGAGCACGGGGAGTACCTGACGGCGTCCTCGCACGTCCTCGCATGCCCTCACCGACCGGATCGGCCTGCGGCTGCTGGACGGTCGGCCGGATCGTCGTCGTAGGCGACCTGTGTGCGGTGTCAGGGCTGGTCGGTCGGCGCGGCGGCCTCCAGGTCGGCGACGGTCCCCGACATGATTGTCCGTACCTGCCCGGTGATGTGCCGCACCGGCCAGTCCCACCACGCCACGGCGAGGAGCCGGGCGATGTCGGCGGCGTCGTAGCGGGTGCGGATGAGCCGGGCGGGGTTGCCGCCGACGATGCCGTAGTCGGGGACGTCGCGGGTGACCAGGGAGCCCGCGGCGACGATCGCGCCGTGACCGATGCGTACGCCGGGCATCACCGTGGCGCCGTGCCCGAACCACACGTCGTTGCCGACGACCGTGTCGCCCCGGCCGGGCAGGTCGGTGATCAGGTCGAAGTGCTCCGCCCAGGAGCCTCCCATGGTGGGGAACGGGAAGGTGGAAGGGCCGTCCATACGGTGGTTGGCGCCGTTCATGATGAACCGGGTGCCCGTCCCCAGCGCGCAGTACTTGCCGATGACGAGCCGCTCGGGACCGTAGTGGTAGAGAACGTTGCGCGTCTCGAACGCGGTCGGGTCGTCCGGATCGTCGTAGTAGGAGAAGTCGCCGACCTCGATCAGCGGCGACTTCACCAACGGCTTGAGCAGCACCACGCGGGGGTGCTCGGGCATCGGGTGGAGCACGGTGGGGTCGGCGGGAACGGGCGGCATCGTGGAGGCGGTTCCTCTCCGGCGGTTAGAGCGACAAGCGTCGCGTTAAGATGCTGGCACGGCCCTGCCGCCTGGATCAACCGGATAATGACTGCCGATGACAGACCCGCTGAACACGACATCGGACCGCCGTCCCGGCGGTCGCACCGCCCGCGTCCGCGCCCAGGTTCTCGACGCGGTGCGAGCCGAACTGGCCGAGAGCGGCCACGAAGGACTCACGATCGAGGGCGTCGCGACGCGGGCCGGAGTGCACCGCGCCACGGTCTACCGGCGGTGGCGCGATGTCGGCGGCCTGCTCGTCGACGTCATCGGCGCCGCCGGCGAGATCGACTGGATACCGCCGGACACCGGCTCGCTGCTCGGCGATCTGACCACCCTCAACCAGGAGATCCAGGAGTCCCTGGTCGTACAGCCGTCGTTCGCCGTCGCCCTGATGGCCGCCTCGTTCCACTCCGAACAGGCCGCGCTGGCCCAGCGGCAACTGTGGGCCGACCGGTACGCCCAGTGCGAGATCCTCGTCGAGCGCGCCGTCGAGCGCGGCGAACTCCCCACCCCGCAGACAGACGCGCGGAGCCTGCTGATCGTCGCCACGGCGCCCGTCTACCACGAGCTGGTACTCCTGCGCGCCGACCCGGACCCCCGACTCCCCGAACGCGCCGCGCACACCGCGGCCCTGGCCGCCGCCGCAGGGGCCTTCTCCACCCGCCGAGCCCCGACCGCGCCACCCCACCCGCCCCCCGCCGCCACGCCATGAACCGCGCGGCACCGGCGGCGGGGCCCCTTCCGTCCGGCCTTCCGGCCGACGCGCGCAGGAAGTTGCCATCGGGGGCGTCTGGAACCGGGCGGGTGGGCCTTCCCACAATGTCGGTGACGGCCGACGCGCGTTCGGCCGCAGCAGGGGGAAGCCATGAAGCACACGCAGCGCGCCACCGCCCTCGCGGTGGCCGTGGGATCCGCCGCCGTCCTTGCCCTGGCCGCCGTGCCGTCGGCGGATGCCGCGACCGCCGTCAACTGTTCGGGCGGTTCGGTGAGGGCCGCGGGCAACCCCAACAACATCACCTCGCCGCTGACGACCACGACCACAGCCTGCCCCGGCTGGGCGGACTCCGGTCCCACGTACGTCTTCCACCTGGCCAAATTCGTGGAAGAGGTGCTCATTTCCGGGCGCTGGGTGCCCTTCAACGCCTCCAACGTCATCGCGACCTGCTCGCTGGCAGCGGTGTCCGGCACCACGATCACCGCGGGCGGCTGCGCCTACGCCGCCGGCTGACGCAGCGTCATGTCCGGTGCGCGCGGGCGCGGAAGGGTCCGACGCGGCGGAACCGCACGCCCGTCACGCGGATCCGTGATCAGAACCAGGAAGGTCCGGCGTTGACGTAGGGGGCCTCCAGCGCGGCGGCTTCCTCGTCCGACAGGCTCAAGTCGAGCGCGTCCACGGCCTGTTGAAGGTGGTGGGGTTGCGTCGCGCCGACGATGGGCGCGGAGACGAGCGGGTTGCGGAGGACCCAGGCGAGTGCGACGTGGGCCATGGGCACGCCGCGGGATGCGGCGACCTGCTGGACGGCGTCGATGACGGGTCCGTCGTGGGGGCTGTCGAAGGCCCGCACGACGTGGTCGGTACGGGAACGGGCGCTCTGTTCCCCCGCGGGGCGGGCGAGGCGGCCCTTGCCGTTCGGGGAGTAGGGAACGAGCCCGACGCCCATGTCGCCGCACATGGCCATGAGTTCGGGTTCGTCCTGGCGCCGCAGCAGGTTGTACTGGTTCTGCATGGACCCGAAACGGGTCCATCCGCCGAGGTCGGCGGCGTGCTGGAGCTTGGCGAACTGCCAGGCGTACATCGACGACGCGCCGAGGTAGCGGACCTTCCCGGCCTTCACGATGTCGTGCAGCGCCTCCATCGTCTCCTCGACCGGGGTGTCGTCGTCGAAGCGGTGGATCTGGTACAGGTCGATGTAGTCGGTGCCCAGCCGGGTCAGGGAGGCGTCGACCTGTTCGAGGACGGCCTTGCGGGACAGGCCCTCGCCGCCGGGACCGTCGTGCATCCTGCCGCGGACCTTGGTGGCGAGCACGATGTCCTCGCGCCGCGCGTACTCGCGGATCGCGCGGCCGGTGATCTCCTCGGACGTGCCCGCCTGGTAGACGTTGGCGGTGTCCCAGAAGGTGATGCCCAGGTCGACGGCCTGCCGGAAGAACGGTCCCGCCTTGTCCTCGGTCAGGGCCCACGGGTGGGCGCCGGGCACGGCCGGGTCGCCGTAGCTCATGCAGCCCAGCGCGAGCCGGCTGACCTTCAGGCCGGTGGCGCCGAGGCGGACGTACTCCATGGTGAGGCTCCCTTTCGTGCTGGACGTCCGTGGACGGATCAGTGCTGCCCGGCGCCGCCGGATTCGGCGTGCTGGTCGATGAGGGCACCGAGGGCCTCGGGGTCGTTGGCGGTGCGGTCGCGCTGGGCGGAGCCGAAAGGGCCGTAGGGGTACGGGGCCGGGTCCGGGTCGCTCGCGGTGTCCAGCGCGGTGACGGAGTCCGGGTCCAGGCGCAGGTCCGCGGCGGCGAGGTTGCCGGTGAGCTGCCGCACGGTGCGGGCGCCGACGATGGCGGAGGTGACGCCGGGGCGGTTGACGACCCAGCTCAGGGCGGCCTGGGCGGGCGTGACGCCGTTGTCCCGGGCGACCTCGCGCAGCGCGTCCACGGCGTCCCATGTGCGGTCGGAGTGCTCGTAGTTGGAGGAGGTGTACTGGTAGAGGGCGTGGTCCTGACCGGCCCTGGTGTCGGCGGCCCGCCGCGCGCCGCGCTCGTACTTTCCGGTGAGGAAGCCGCTCGCGAGAGGGGACCAGGCCAGGATGCCGAGTCCGTTGTACCGGGCCGCGGCGGTCATCTCCCACTCGGTCTGGCGGGTGGCGAGGTTGTACTGGGCCTGGAGGGTCACCGGCACCGGGAGGCCGTACGCCCGCGCGGTGGAGACCGCGAGCTGGAGCTGCCATCCGGTGAAGTTGGACAGACCGACGTAGCGGATCTTCCCCGCGCGGACGGCGGAGTCGAGGAAGGCCAGCGTCTCCTCGATCGGTGTCAGGGGGTCCCAGGCGTGGAGCTGGTAGAGGTCGACGGTGTCGACTCCCAGCCTGCGCAGGGACGTGGTGAGCGCCCGGTCCAGGTGGCGGCGCGAGGTTCCGGCCTCGTTGGGGTCGGTGCCGGTGCGCGTGCGGCCCTTGGTGGCGAGGACGACGCGGTCGGTGACCTCGTCCGGGCGCGCGGCGAGCCACCGGCCGACGGTCTCCTCGGCCACTCCGCCGTTGTAGACGTCGGCGGTGTCGAGCAGATTGCCCCCGGCGTCGAGGAAGGCGTCCATCTGCGCGAACGCCTCGTCCTCCGGCGTCTGCGGGGTGCCGAAGTTCATCGTGCCGAGGGACAGGTTGGACACCAGCGTTCCGCTGGTGCCGAGACGGCGGTACTCCATGACGTGGGCTCCTTACGTGGCGCGGGGGCGGGCGGCTGCGCGGCGCCGCCGCGTCGGACGGCGGTTGTCAGTGGGTGGTGAAGCCGCCGTCGACGGGCAGAGCGGCGCCGATGACGAAGCTGGCGCCGGGGCTGCACAGCCACAGAACGGCTTGCGCGACCTCCTCGGCGCGGCCGAGCCGTCCGATGGGCTGCTGCTTGAGGATCTCGGCCATGGCGTCCGCCTGGCTTTCGAGCATGCCGGAGACCATCGGGGTGTCGATGGTGCCGGGGCAGACGGCGTTGATACGGATGCCGCGGGGCGCGTATTCGACGGCGGCGCTCTTGGTGAGGCCGATGACGCCGTGCTTGGAGGCGTGGTACGCGGCGCGCTCGGGCAGGCCCACCAGGCCGCCGAGCGAGGAGCAGTTGACGATCGCGCCGGAGCCCTGGGTGCGCATGTGGCGCAGTTCGTGCTTCTGGGCGGCCCAGACGCCGCGCAGATTGACGGCGTTGACGCGGTCGAAGTTCTCGGCGCTCTCGTCGGCGGCGTCCGTGGGCGGGGCCTGGATGCCGGCGTTGTTGAAGGCCATGTCCAGGCGGCCGTAGGCGTCCACCGCGCGGTCGACAGCGGCGGCGGCCTGGGCCTCGTCGGTGACGTCGCAGACCACGCCGAGGGCTTGGTGACCGGCGTCGGTGAGTTCCTTGGCCGCCTTGTCCACGGCGTCCTTGTCGACGTCGGCCAGGACGACCGCGGCGCCCGACCGGGCGAAGGCGCGGGCGGTGGCCAGGCCCATGCCGGAGGCGGCGCCGGTGACCAGGGCGACCTGCCCCTCGAAGCTGTACTGGGGGTTCACGGGAGGGTTTCCAATCTCCGGGCCGGTGTCATTCGCGACCCGTATGGCGCGGGGGAGGAGGGCGGTGTGCGGAGCAGGGCGGTCCGGGGGCCGGTGTACTCGGCGTCGCCGACGTGTTCCAGCCAGTCGACGTCGTCGCCCTCCCACAGCGCGATGTGCGCCATGAAGCGGTCCGGCGCGGCGCCGTGCCAGTGCACCTCGTCGGCGGGGGTGACGATGACGTCCCCGGGGCGGGCCTCGACGATGTCGCCGCCGCGGGACTGGACCAGGGCGATGCCCTCCACGATCCAGAGGGTCTGGCCCAGGCCGTGCGAGTGCCAGGCGGTACGGGCGCCGGGCGCGAAGCGCACCATGTTCATCCGCACGCGGGACGGGTCCTGGCCGCGGTGGATCACGTCCGCCCACGCGTCTCCGGTGAACATCTCCGGCGGCAGCTTCGCCGTCGCGGGAGGCTGGATGATCTCCATGGTCGTCTCTCCTTGTGTCCGTGAAGCGGCGGCCGACTCACGCACGGCGGGTGACGGCCGCGCGCGGAGCGAAGCCGGGCCGGGCGGTGTCGGCGAGTGCCTGGCGGGCCCTGCGTCAGGCGGTGTCGGCGAGTGCCTGCCGGGCGGCGGGTCACGCGGTGTCGGCGAGTGTCTGGCGGGCCCTGCGTCAGGTGCCGTCGGCGAATACCTGGCGGGCGACCGTGAGCGCGGACATGGCCTTGGGCCATCCGGCGTAGAACGCCAGGTGCGTGACCGTCGCGATCAGCTCCTTGTCGCTCAGCCCGTTCTCCCTCGCCCTGCCGAGGTGGAACGCGAGCTGCTCGGTGCTGCCGCTGCTGATCAGACTGGCCACGGTCACCAGGCTGCGGTCGCGCGGGGACAAGTCCGGGTCTTCCCACACCTGCCCGAACAGCACGTCCTCGGTGTATCCGGCCAGTGCCGGGGCGATGTCCCCGAACTGCTGACGCGGTCCTCCGGGCTGCTGGTCCTCCGGCATCACGGTCTCCTTCCACGGGGGCCCGGCGCCTTCTCATGCGACGGCGCGGGTGCCTTCTCGAACGACGGCGCGGGCGTCTGTCCGCTTCCATTCCGCCCTGCCCTCACCGGGGGTGCCAGCGCAGCGGCGGACGGCCGTCAACCGGCCTGTCAACGATGAAACGGCAGGCCGCAGGCGTGCGGAAGGACCCGTTGATACGTGTACTGGCAGTACACCCCTCACCGCTCGGGATCGTCGTAGCCTCGAAGGCATGGACAACCGCAGCGAGGTCCGCGAGTTCCTCACCAGCCGCCGCGCCAGGATCACCCCCCAGCAGGCCGGTCTGCCCGCCGCAGGCCACCGCCGGGTCACCGGGCTGCGCCGCGAGGAGGTCGCGTTGCTCGCCGGGGTCAGCGCCGAGTACTACGCCCGCATGGAACGCGGCAACCTCTCCGGCACGTCGGAAGCCGTCCTGGACGCCCTCGCCCGCGCCCTCCAACTGGACGAGTCCGAGCGTGCCCACCTGATGGACCTGGCCCGTACCGCCAGCTCCACCCGGCGCCCCGCACGCCGCCGGACGGCACAGCCCGTCCGGCCCGGTCTGCGGCAACTGCTGGACGCGATGACCGATGCACCCGCGTTCATCCGCAACGGCCGCCTCGACATGCTCGCCACCAACCGCCTCGGCAAAGCCCTGTACTGGCCCCTCTTCCAGGACCCCGCCCGCCCGGTCAACATGGCCCGCTACCAGTTCCTCAATCCGGGCGCCGACCAGTACATGACCGAACTCGACACGCAGCGCGCCTCCGCCGCGGCCCTGCTCCGCACCGAAGCGGGAAGGGACCCCTACAACCGCGAACTGAGCAACCTGATCGGCGAGTTGTCCACCCGTAGCGAGGCATTCCGTACGCTGTGGGCCGCGCACAACGTCCGCCTGCACCACACCGGCGTCAAACGCTTCCACCACCCCGTCGTCGGCGACCTCGACCTCGCCTTCGAGGCCCTGCCCGTCCCCACGGACCCCGGCCTCACCCTCACCGCGCTCAGCGCCGAGCCCGGCAGCCCCGCCCACGACGCGCTGAAACTGCTCGCCACCTGGTTCGCCACCCTCGAACCCACCGGACCCGACCCTCGGCCCTCCGTCGGCGCCGAGCACCATTCCCCCGGCGGCGCGGAGCATGGCGGCCACCTGCACCAGTGAGCCCCGGCGCCACCTGACACCGGCCGACGACCCGGCCCGGCGCCCCCGCTCATGAACGCGTGATGACGTCCGCGATGGCAGGCTGGCGGGTGTGGCCGTGCCCACAAGGCCGCCGCCGCTGGTCGGCCTCCTGGCCACTGGCGCCAAGCCAAGGGCGGCGGGCCGTGACCTGGTCGTCCGAAGTCCCGACGTACATACGCGAGGAGCCCTATGAGCACGCCCGCCCCCGATCCAACCCCCGCACCCGCCAGGCCAGTTGTGGTCCTGCGCCCCGCCCCGCAGCGCACGGACCGCATCTTCACCCCCGCCGCCCTGGGGTCGCTCCGCGACCGCTTCACCGTGGTGGACCTGGAGAAGGAGCCCTCCGAGGAAGCGCTGGAGGAGGTCCTGCCCGACGCCTTCGCGATCGTCGGACAGCCCGACCTTCCGGCCCAACGGCTCTCCCGCGCGGGCAGGTTGCGGGCTCTGCTCAATGTCGAAGGCAACTTCTTCCCCAACGTCGACTACGCGACCTGCTTCGAGCGCGGCATCCACGTCCTGGGCTGCGGCCCCGCCTACGCCCCGGCCGTCGCCGAGTACGCGCTCGCCCTCGCGCTCGACCTCGCCCGGGGCATCAGCCGGGAGGACCGCGCCTTCCGCGCGGGACAGGAGCGGTACGTCTCCGACGGCAACGCGGACGCCGTACTGCTGCAAGGCTCCGACGTGGGCCTGGTCGGTTTCGGCAACCTCGGCCGCGGCCTCAACCGCCTCCTCGCCCCCTTCCGGCCCACCATCCGTGTGTACGATCCCTGGCTGCCGCCCGGTGTCCTGCGCGAACACGGTGTACTGCCCGCCTCGTTGGACGAGACCTTGTCCCGCAGCCGCTTCGTGTTCGTGCTGGCCACCGTCACCGACGAAAGCCGCCACCTCATCGGCGAGCGCGAGCTCCACCTGCTCCCGGACGGCGCCCGGCTCGTCCTGGTCAGCCGCGCCCCGGTCGTCGACTACCCGGCGCTCCTCTCCCACGTCGCGCGCGGGCGCCTCATGGCCGGCATCGACGTCTGGCCGGACGAACCGGTCGCCCCCGACGCCCCGGCCCGCTCCCTCGACGGTCTCGTCCTGTCCGCACACCGCGCGGGCGGCATCCCGGCGGCCTTCGAGACCATCGGCGACATGGTTCTCGACGACCTCACCCTCATCGCCCAGGGACTTCCGCCCGCCCGGATGCAGACCGCCGCCCGTGAACTGGTCGGCCGCTACCGCAACCGCCCCGTGACCTGAGGGACCGTCCATGACCGCACAGCCCTACCCGGCCTCCGCGCTCGACATCCCCTGCGACGGCCTGCTCTTCGACAACGACGGGGTCCTGGTCGACTCCGATCACGGCGTCGACCGGGCATGGAGCCAATGGGCCCGTGACCGCGGCCTGCCGCCGGAACAGGTGACCGCCATGGTGCACGGCCGCCGGTCGGCCGACACCGTCGCCCTCCTGGTGACCGACCCGGACGAACGGCCGGCGGCACTCGCCGCGATCGACCGTATGGAGGTCGAGGCCGCAGGCACCACCACAGCGCTCCCCGGCGCCCTCGACCTCCTCACGAGCCTGCCGCGCGAGCGGTGGGCGGTGGTCACCTCCGGAGTCACCCTCCTGGCACGGGCCCGCCTCGCGGCGGCGGGACTGCCCACTCCGCCCGTGCTCATCACCGCGGACGACGTCAGCCACGGCAAACCAGCCCCTGACGGCTACCGCGCCGCGGCCCGGAAGCTGGGCTTCGCCCCGGCCCGGACGGTCGTCTTCGAGGACAGCGCCGCGGGGGCGGCGGCCGGCGCCGCGGCAGGCGCGGTCGTCGTCGGGGTCGGGCGGCGCGCACTGGCCACCCACGCCCCCGTCGTCGTCCGCGACCTGCGCGGCCTCGCCTGGCACGACGGCGTACTCAGTCTCGCCGCCGCGGACCTGCTGCGCCGGTGAGCGGCGTGATGGACGGGACCGCGCCTCAGTACCCGCCTCCGCCGCTGGCGGAGCCGGTCGACGGTGAGGCCGACGTGGAGGCCGCGGTGGTGACCGCGTTGCCGCTGGGGCTGACCACGTACCACAGCGCGCCGAATTCGTTGAGGCCCTGGCCGTTGGTCTCTCCGGGCTTGGTGTCCTTGGCGAAGTAGTACAGCGGGTGGCCGTTGTAGGTCACTTGGGTCGAGTGGTCCGACCGGGTGCTCGTTCCGACCATTGAGGCGGTCACGCCGCTGTTGTGGGGCTTTCCGGTCGTGGTCTGCGGGGGCCAGGCCCGCGTGCAGGATCCGTTGCAGGTCGACGTCTTCCCGGTGTCGGCCTTGAACAGGTACAGGGTCCTGCCGGAGGCGTCGACCAGGATCTGACCGAGCGGCGAGTTGGCTGTCTTCACCGTGGCGGCGCCGCCGGTCGACGCGGAGGCGCTGGCGCTCGCGGTGGTGGCGCCGGCGCTGGAATGGGGGGTGAGGGACGTCGTGGAACTGGAGCTGCCGCATCCTGAGGCAGTGGCCACAACGGCGGCCACGCCAACGGCGAGGGAGATGACGCGCTTCATGACAGACCCCTTGACCTGGGGGGATGTGGTGACACCGACGCGCCGACGGCGGGCCGCGGCACCAAGTTACGCACCGGCGCCCCGCCCCCTTGCCCGGTCGAACCGCCCCACGCCGAACCTCACCCGCGCGGGTGACCGAAGGGCCGCGACGGCGTCCCGTTGACCTCACAGGCAGGTCCGTGGACATCAGCCGATCGGAGTCCTTCGGCGCCGAGGTGCGGAGTGCCCGTCAGCCGTTGTGTCCCGACGGGTGCTTGTCGTAGTTGTCGTTCCAGGACGCCTTCGCGCCGGAATCACCGATGCGGTACACGTCGACGACCGCGCCGGCGGACACGATCACCGCCACTACGGCGGCGGTCGCGCGCACAGCCGTCGGCAGGCTCCGCCGCGCGCCGGCGGACGGAACGCTCTCGGCGGCCGGCTCCCCGGACCGTGCGGTCCGGCGCCCCAGCCACCAGACCCCGAGCGTCACGAGAAAGAGCCCTATCGCCCACGGCAGCAGACCGTCGCCCAGTTCCGCGTGCTTACGCACCAGAGGATCGTCGCCCACACGGGCCTTGAGCCACTCCCCGGCATGCGTCGTGACCGGCACCAGCGCCAGGGTCACCAGCCCCAGCAGCGGAAGCGACAGCCCCATGCGCCGGGCATACCGGGGCTGGACCGCGCAGACCACCGCGGCCAGGGCCGTCAGCGGCACCAGCACCACCACGAAGTGCACGAACAGGACGTGCGCCGGAAGGCCGTTGATATGCGTAAGACTCATGGGGGCTTCTCCACGGACGAGGACGTGCGCAGCGGGCCCACCGGGCAACCCGGCCGCCGCTGCTCGGAAGGAGATCGCAGCCTTCCACGCCAACTTCTCAAGTCCTTCTGAAATACGGCCCGCCGGCAGCCGTCCGCCCAGCGGAGTCCCCGGCTCAGCGGCCGGTCAGGCTGAGCGCGACATCGACGATCGTCGCTGTGTCGATCCCGTGAATCCTGTAGGCGTCTTGGAGGGCGGACGACTGGCCGAACTCGGTGACGCCGAGGTTTTTGGTCCGGTCACCGCGCAGCCCCGCGAGGAAGGCAAGCGTGTGGGGGTGGCCGTCCATGACGGTGAGCAAGGGGGCAGGGCTCTCCGAGGGAAAGAGAGCCGAGGCGATATCGCTCCCCTTGCCTTGCGCGGACCGGAAGATGAGGTCCGGGCTCGTCAGGCACACGATGCCGGCGGTCACACCGAGCCCGGTCAGGGCATCGGCCGCCGCCACGACCTCAGGCATGATCGCTCCCACCCCGACCAGGGTGACCCGCTCGTCCGCGACGGGATGATCGGTCAGGCGGTAGCCGCCGGCAACGGCATGGCGTCGGCGGCGCTCCAGCAGGAGAGGGTCCTCGGGCAAGCGGGCAAGCGCTTGGTCCATCGGGCGGGTCGAGAGCCGGAAGTACGCCGACGTCCCGCCGGGGACCCCCACGTGGTCGATCGCGTTCAGGAAGCACCACTCGAGGTCCTGGGCGAACGCCGGCTCCCACGCGACGCAGCCCGGCTGCTGCAAGCCGATCGACGGAGTCGTGATCGACTGGTGCGCTCCTCCCTCGGGAGCGAGGGTGACGCCCGACGGCGTGCCGACGATGATCGACTGACCACCGGCGTAGATGCCGTAGGACCAGGGTTCCAGGGCTCGTGAGAGAAACGGGTCGTAGATGGTGGCGATCGGGACCAGCCGCTCGGCCCACCGCGACCAGGTCGAACCGAGCTCGCTGAGCAGGCTCACCAGGTTGACCTCGGCGATACCGAGCTCGATGTGCTGACCACCGGCGCCCTCGGACCATTTGAGAACCCGTTCGGGGTCATCGGCGAACCAGTCCGGTCGGTCCGCGACCGACCAGACCCCCGTCTTGTTGATCCAGCCGCCGAGGTTGGTCGAGGACGCGACGTCCGGACTACAGGTCACCACGCGGCGTGCCACTTCTGGTGCCTCGCGGGTCAGATCGGTGAGAAAACGACCCAGAGCCGCCTGGGTCGAGATCGGAGCGCGGTGCTTCCGGGACAAGGCGGCGGGAACGGCATCGGGCCGAGGATTCGTGACAGCGGCGCGCCGCCGCAGGGCGTGCCCGCGCTCCGCGCACAGCGTCGCCGCGAAGGACCCGTCCTGGAACCGTCGCCACGGGTCGGCCGGGTTCGCGCCGACCGACTCGGCGAGCGCCACCATCTGGACGTCGGTGAGCAAGGCAGAGTGGTTGTTCGGATGCCCTTCCGTAGGCAGGCCGCGCCCCTTCACCGTGTAGGCGAAGACGACCGTCGGCCGATCCGGATCCACGTGGGCGAAGGTGTCGAGCAACAGGCCGATGTCGTGCCCGCCCAGGTCCCGCAGGGCCACCGCGAGATGGTCGGAGGGTACCGACCGCAGTAGCTCGCGCAGCGCTTCGGACCCGTCGTCGCCGACGATCCGGTCGGCGATCTGCTCGGCGTCGACACGCAGGAGGCGCTGGTACTCCTCGTTGGGCATCGTCTCCAGCCGCGTACGCAGGTCGTGCCCTCCGGGACGGTCGAAGAGCGCGCTGACCTTCCGCCCCCACTTGAGCGTGATCACCTGCCACCCGGCTGCCTCGAACATGCCCATGAGGCGGTGGATCTGGACGTCGGGCACGATGCGGTCGAGCGACTGGCGGTTCAGGTCGACGACCCACAGCAATTCGCCCATCTTCGCCGTGGAGGGGTCCGCGACGGCCTCCCAGACCGCGCCCTCGTCGAGCTCGGCGTCCCCGAGAAGGCTGATGAAGCGGCCTGCCTCGGGCGTGGAGTCGAAGTGCGAGGTCAGATAGCGGTGGGACATGGCCGCCCAGAGCGCGGCAGTCGCCCCGATGCCGACCGAGCCGGTGGAGAAATCCACGGTGTCGGGATCCTTGAGCCGGCTGGGGTAGGACTGCAACCCTCCCTTGGAGCGGAGTGTCGTGAGGTACTTGGCGTCAAGGTCGCCGATGAGGTAATTGATCGCGTGGAGTACGGGGGACGCGTGCGGCTTGACCGACACCCGGTCGTTCCGGGTCAGCTCGGCGAACCAGAGCGAGACCATGATGTCGACCATCGAGGCGCTGGACGATTGATGGCCCCCGACCTTGACGCCACTGGCGTTGGGACGGCCGCGGTTCGCCGCGTCGACGATCGACGTGGCGATCCAGAGCACCTTGCGGGCGATCTCTCGCAGCACCTCCTCCGCGGGAGCCGCCGATGCCACGGAAGAGGAGGTCACGGTCATCGGATTGCCTCGCAGACATGCGGTGGACGCGCGCGGTGTACGCGCCGCGACGGGGTGGGATGACACGGACGACGACCTCCGGGGCGCGCCGGACCGCCCGGCCGCCGCGCGGCCCGCGTACCGCCGGCCGTCACGGCGCAGAGGACTCCGACCGGGGCGGTCACCGCGAAGTGGCTTCCGACCGGGGAGCAACCCGCATCTGCGACGCGAGGTGGGTCGCGGGTCCGCCGGGCCCGTCCGCCCAGAGGAAGGTGGCCGCCACCGGCTCGGTCACGGGCGGCATCGACATGAGGAACGTCGTTCCGCCCGCGTAGGTCATCGGCGTCGAGAAGTCCCCGTGGAAGTCTGCCCACCGGCCGCTCGTCGTGAAGGACGCGATGAGACCCGATGCCTCCGCCCGTACGTCGATCGTCGCCTCGTCGCTCATCCGGAACCGCCCGACGTACGGCGTGACGTCGATGTCCGCCTCGACCGGGCCCGGCGTGGTCGGCAGGCCGACGCCGACCAGCTCCCGCAACAGCTCGGACACCAGCTCGTCACCCATGCCCTGGATGTCACCGCTCGCCATGACGCAGACGGCGACGCCGTGCTCGGGCGCCAGGACCAGCCGGGACTGCTGACCGCAGGTGCTCCCGATGTGGCCGACGATCCGCGGCTCGAGACGCTCGATCGACCATCCCCAGCCCCACGCGGGACCCCGGCTCGGATCCGGCTGCTCGATGTGGGGCTCCCGCATGGTCCGCGCGGTCCGCGGACTCATGAGTCGCGCGCCGGAGGGCGCCAGACCGTCCTCGAGGTGGTGCCGGGCGAATGCCAGGAGGTCGGCCGGGGTTGCCGCCAGCGTCCCCCCGCACGGCCCCGACGTCCGTGGGTCGAGCCAGGTCGAGACCGGCGTGAGATCGTACGACCCCGGCGCCGCCGGTACGTGGCCGACCACGAGCGGTCTCGTCATGGTCTCCTCGGGAAGCGTCGAGGTGCTGCCGAGCCCCAACGGTTCGATGAGGCGCGTCCGCAACGCCTCGTCCCAGGTCGATCCGGTCACGCACTCGATGAGCCGGCCCAGCACGTTGTACCCGGAGTTGGAGTAGGAGAACACCGCTCCCGGCCGGTGCAGCTGAGCCAGGCCGCTGTAGCTCTCAACGATCTTCTCGACGGCGTCGTCGCTCCGGACGTCCGGCTCGGCGGCATCGCCGAAGAACCCGCCGGAGTGCGAGAGCAGTTGCCCGACGGTGACGGTGCGCGCCACCTCCTCGTCCTCCAACCGCAGCGGCGGCGTCAGGTAGTGATTCACCGGCGAGGACAGGTCGACCAGCCCCTCGTCCACGAGCTGGAGGACGAGCGTCGCGGTCCACACCTTGGTGATGGAGGCGAGCAGGAACACCGAGTCCGTCGTCACCGGAACGGTCGTACCCAGCTTCGCGATCCCGGTGGCGACGACCGTGGTCCTCCCGTCGACCAGCACGCCGGCCGCCGCCCCCGGGACGCCGTACCGATTCGCGAGATCGTCCAGGCGCTGCTGGAACTCCCGTCGGTCCACCCTTGGTGTCGTCATATCGGACAGTGTGCCGGGCCGCTGCCCTGGATTCGTTGTCCGGCCGTACGAAGAGCGCCGCTTGTCTTCGGCGCCACTCACCAATCACGCCGTCGGAGCGGCGAGGAGGATTCGGCCATGCCCAACACCCCCTACCTGCACGTCGACCTGGATCGGCTCGACCGGAACATCCGGCGAGTCGCACAGTGGGCCGCGACGAACGACCTCGCGCTCCGCCCGCACGCCAAGTCCCACAAGTCGCCCCGGATCGCCCGGCGCCAGATCGCGGCCGGCGCCGTCGGACTGACGGTGGCGACGATCGGTGAGGCGGAAGTCTTCGCGGACAGCGGCGTGACCGACTTCTTCATCGCCTACCCCCTGCACATCGACGGCCAGGCGGCCGGCCGGCTCGGCGCTCTGGCGGACAGGGCCCGCATCGCGATCGGCGTGGACTCGGCCGAGGGCGCCGCCCGGGCGGGTCACCTGGTCGGCCGCCTCGGCGTGGAGGTGGTCATCGAAGTGGACTGCGGTCACCACCGCAGTGGTTGCCGCCCCTCGGACGCGGGCCTGGTCGCGACCGCCGCCGCGCTCTCGGGTGCCAAGGTCGCGGGAGTCTTCACGTTTCCGGGACACAGCTACGCCATGGACGCCGGGGCGACGGCCGCCGCAGACGAGGCACGAGCGCTCTCGGTCGCGCGCGCGGCCGTGGAGGACGCCGGAATCGAGGTCGCGGTGGTCAGCGGCGGATCGACGCCGAGCCTGGCCGACACCCGGCCAGAGGCGGTCACCGAGGTGCGCCCCGGCGTCTACGTCTTCGGGGACGCGCAGCAGTGGGAGCTGGGGACGACGCATCCCGATGACGTCGCGCTGACCTGTCGTGCGACGGTCGTCAGCCACGCCGGGGGCCGTGCGGTCCTGGACTCCGGCAGCAAGGTGCTCGCCGCCGACAAGGCTGCCTTCAACACCGGAGGAGGACGTCTGCTCGACCACCCGGACGCCCGGATCGTTCTCGTCTCCGAGCACCACGCCGTCGTGGACCTGGGCGGCGCCCCGTTGCCTCCGCTGGGCAGCCAGGTCGCGGTGGTGCCCAACCACTGCTGCGCGGCCGTCAACCTGGCCGAGCGGCTATGGATCGACGAGGGAGGCGGCCTGCGCCCCTGGGCCGTCGCCGCGCGAGGGCGCAACAGCTAGCAGACTTCCCGCGCCGAAGGTCCCTGTGTGGTGAACCCGCACCAATCCCCGCCCGAGGTTCGGTCTCATTCACGAAACGAGGCCGCCGGGGGAGTGACAGTTTGATCGCTCGAGGCACCTTGACGGCCTCGTCGTCGATCGCCAATCCGCGAAGGAGAACGCGCTGTGTCCATCGAGGACTTCGCCCGCCACCCGCTCACCTTCGGCCCCAGTCCGGTGCACCCGCTCCCACGTCTGAGCGCCCACCTCGGCGGTGCCTCGATCTGGATGAAGCGGGAGGACTGCAACTCCGGGCTGGCCTACGGCGGTAACAAGACCCGCAAACTGGAGTACCTCATTCCCGACGTGCTGGCCCAAGGGGCCGACACGCTGGTGTCGATCGGGGGCCACCAGTCCAACCACACCCGGCAGGTCGCCGCGGTCGCCGCCCACCTCGGGCTGGAGTGCGTCCTGGTCCAGGAGAACTGGGTGCCTTCCTGGACCGATCCGTTGAGCACCGAAGTCGGCAACATCCTGCTCAGCCGGGTGATGGGAGCAGAGGTACGACTCGACCCCGCCGGTTTCGACATCGGCTTCCGTGACTCGTGGCGGCAGGCCCTCGACGACGTGGAGAAGCGCGGCGGCAAGCCCTACGGCATCCCCGCCGGCGCGTCCGACCACCGCCTCGGCGGTCTCGGCTTCGCCAACTGGGCGTACGAGGTGGCCCGGCAGGAGCAGGAGCTCGACACCTTCTTCGACACCGTCGTGGTCTGCACCGTCACCGGTTCGACCCACGCGGGCATGATCGCGGGCTTCGCGGCACTCGAAGACGCGGGCGGCCGACCCCGCCGGGTCATCGGCATCGACGCCTCGGCCACCCTCGACAAGACGGTCGACCAGGTCGGTCGGATCGCCCGGAACACCGCGGATCTCATCGGGCTGAGGCGTGACCTGCGGGACGACGAGATCACCGTGCTCCCGGGTTGGGCCGGAGACGAGTACGGGGTCCCGGTGCGGTCGACCCTCGACGCGATCCGCCTCACCGGCAAGACGGAGGGGATCATCATCGACCCCGTCTACGAAGGCAAGTCGATGGCGGGCCTCATCGACCTGATCCGCGACGGCGACATCCCGAAGGACTCGAACGTGCTGTACGCGCATCTCGGCGGCCAGCAGGCACTGAACGCGTACGCCAAGGCGTTCTGATGCCCGCGCTGAGGGGGAGCACGAGAGAGGTCCGAGCCCTGTGGAACTGCCGGATCCCGATGCGCGACGGCGTCGAGCTGGCCGCCGACATCATGGTCCCGGCCGGTGACGGCCCGTTCCCGGCCGTGGTGACACGAACCCCGTACAACCGCAAGCCGGGAATCTGGATGCGGCGGCTCGTCGCCGCCGGTTACGCCTACGTCATGATCGACATGCGCGGACGCGGCGACTCCGGCGGTGACTTCCAGCCCTTCGTCCAGGACAGCGACGACGGCTACGACAGCATCGAGTGGGTCGCCGAGCAGACCTGGTGCACGGGCCGGGTCGGCATGGTCGGGCTCAGCTACGAAGGTCTCACCCAGTGGTGGACCGCTCGGGCCCGGCCGCCGCACCTGCGGTGCATCGCGCCGATGGCCATTGGAGTCGCCGGCCTCGGCCCGCGGCCGAGCTTCAATACCGGTGTCCCGCACCTCTACTGGAGCTGGTGGTTCCACCAGGTGACCGGACGTACCCAACAGCACTACGGCGCTCCCTCGTGGGGGCACAACATCAGGCACCTGCCGCTGCGCACCCTCCACGAGCAGGTCGGCACCGGTGGACGGTGGTGGCCGAAGTACGTGGACGGGGAGATCGACTACCTCGGCGAGGCGTTCGTGCTCAGCGACGACGACTGGGCGAACCTCGACCTGCCCGTGCTCGTCACCGTCGGCTGGTGGGACGACCAGACCACGATGGCGACGTGGGCCCGGCTGGCGCGGTCGCCCGCGGGCGCCAGGGCCCAGCTCCTGATCGGAGCCTGGGACCACGGAGGGAACCGGTCGCCGAGCCCGGTGCTGGGAGGACTGGATGTCTCCCCGTCGGTCATGGACACCGTCGGACACGTCGAGCGCTTCCTCGCACGGCACCTCAGGGACGACGACGAACCCGCTGATGCCCACCCGTGCCGGGTCTTCCGGACCGGGACGATGCGGTGGGAAGACCTGGACGAGTGGCCGTCCGCCGCGGTCGAGCCGACGAGTTGGTACCTGGCCAGCGGCGGCGACGCCCGCACACTGAGCGGAAACGGTCGGCTCACGCGGACTCCGGAGAAAGCCGCCCGCGACACGTACGTCTTCGACCCGGAGAACCCGGCCAGGGACTTCACCAACCTCGACCTGTTCGCCTGGAGCGACCCGCCCCACGACCATCGCTACCTGCTGCGCCGCCCCGACGTCCTCGTCTACCCGGGTTTGGCCCTGGACGAGCCCGTCCACGTGAGCGGCCAGGCCGAGCTGGACGTCTTCGTCTCGCTGGACGCGCCCGACGCGGACCTGAGCGTCCTGCTGCTCGACGTCCATCCCGACGGCCGGATGATGCTCGTCGGCAGCGAGCTCGGGTCGTGCGGGCTACAGCGGATCTCGATGCGGTCCGGGCCCGGCTCACCGCCCGTCAGCCCCGGGGAGATCGTCGGGCTGCGCATCCCGCTGGTCTGGCTCCACCACACCTTCCTGCCGGGGCACCGCATCGCGCTCGCGGTGACCGCAGGCGCGTTCCCCGCCTTCTCCCGCAACCTCGGCACCGGGGAGCCCTGGGCCGACGCCGTGGATTCACGCGTGGTGAGCGTGACCGTTCACCACGGCCCCGAGCACCCCTCGCGGCTCGTCCTGCCCGTCGAGAACAGCGGGGGAGCGGTATGAGGTTCACCGATGTCTCCCGTGTGCGCTCCCGCTTCGACGTACGGGTCGGGGCGAGGGACGGGGTCGACCTGTCCGTCGACGTCTACATGCCGCCTGCCCCCGGTGATCACCCGGTCCTCGTCACCCGCACGCCCTACGACAACAACCGCGCGGACCAGAAGCCTCCTGCGAGCACGGCGCCGCAGGTCCCCTCGGACCGTTTCAAGCTCCTTGCCGCGCGCGGATACATCGTGGTCGCGGGTGACGTACGGGGCCGGGGTGACTCGGACGGGGATTTCGAGCCGTTCCTCCACGAGGCCGCAGACGGCGCCGACATCGTCACGTGGGCCCGTGACCTTCCCGGGTCCAACGGCCGCCTCGGCTGCTTCGGCGCGGGCTACGCCGGGTTCGCGGCGCTCGCCGCCGCGTCGGCCGCTCCGGTGGACGCGCTCGCCGTGTGGTCCCCGTTCGCCGCGGCCGAGGGCCTGCCGTCGCGGGGCGGTGCCGTGCGACTGGACTGGTTGTTCTGGATGCACCTCGTCGGTGGCCGGGTACGAGGGCCCGTCGACGCGCCGCCCTGGAAGTCAATCTTCAGCAGCAGGCCGCTGGCCGGCATGCACGAAGCGCTGGGCAGACCGGACGCGCCGTGGCCCGACTGGCTCGCCCACCTCGACCCCCAGGACCCGTACTGGAGCAGCCTGGCTGTGGGCGGCGGGACGGATGCGAGCGCGCCGACCCTCCTGGTCTCCGGCCGGTGGGACAGCGGGCTGGGCGCCACGATGGCGCACTGGGAGACCGTCTCCTCCGCCGGAGGGGAGCACTCGCTGGTCGTCGGCCCGTGGGACTCAGCCGGAACCCGGAGACCGGTGAGCGTCGTCGGCGGGGTCGAATGGGGGCCCCGTTCCGTCGTCGACCCCGACGAATTGCTCCTCGAGTGGTTCGACCACCACCTGCGGGACGACCCGTCGTCCTGGGCTCCCGCCCCCGTGCGCGTCTTCGTCACGGGCCGCAACGCCTGGGAAGACCTCGACCGGTGGCCGGTGGCCGACGAGGTCGAGACCTTGTGGCTGACCTCCGAAGGGCGGGCGAACACCCGGATCGGGGACGGACGACTGACGCGCGACGCGACACCCCGCGAGGCGGCCGATCACTTCGTCCACGATCCCGGGAATCCCGTTCCGTGGCAGCCGGATCACGGGTCCTTCTCACGGACCGGCCCAGCGGGATTCACCCTTGAGACATCGTTCGCGACCAGCCGCGACGACACGCTCACCTACACGGCGGCGACCGTCGACGTTCCCACACTCGTCCGCGGCACGCCCGTGATCCATCTGTTCGCCGGGACCGATCGCGATGACGCGGACTGGATGGTGTCCCTCGAGGACGTGTTCCCGGGCGAGACGAGAACGGTTCACCTGGCACACGGGGTCGTGCGCGCGGGATCGGTGCCCGCGTTCCGGGCAGGTGTGCCGGTCGGCTACAGGATCGCGATGACGGACGTGGCGCACGAGCTCCAGCCGGGGCACGCCCTGCGCCTCGTGGTGACCTCCAGTCTCTTCCCGCTCTACGCGATCAACCTCGGCTCCGCCGACTACCTCGGTGCGACGGAGGCCGAACGCGGTACGCACTCCGTCTTCCACGGGCCCCGCCTGCCCAGCAGGATCGAGCTCCCCCTCCACCGAATGGAGAACCATGACCAGGCTCCGTGACCTCGGCATCGAGATCGGGATTCTTCCCTCAGGACCCCGCAACGCCATCAGCGACGTCTCCGGCGTCACCGTCGGTCACGCGACCGTCATCCGCGACGACGACGTCATCGCCCGTACCGGCGTGACCGTGATCCGTCCACGGCCGGGACACGTCCGAACACATCCGTTGTTCGCGGGCTGCGCCACGCTCAACGGCAACGGTGAGATGACAGGTCTCGAGTGGGTTCGCGAGAGCGGTCTGCTCACGACCGACCTGGCCCTCACGGGCACCCACAGCGTCGGCGTCGTCAGGGACAGCCTGGTCGCGATCGAGACGGCGCACGACACCTTCCGCAACGCCTTCTCCCTGCCGGTGGTGGGCGAGACCGCGGACCTCGCCTTCAACAGCGGGAACGCCCAGTTCGTCACCGGCGAACACGTCCGAGCGGCCTACGAGTCGGCGTCCGCCGACGTCGAGGAGGGGAGTGTCGGAGGGGGAACCGGCATGGTCTGCCACGGGTTCAAGGGCGGGATCGGAACGGCGTCGCGTCGTCTCGACGCGTCCGCGGGCGGCTGGACCGTGGGCGTGCTCGTCCAGGCGAACCACGGGACCCGCCCCGACTTCAGGGTCGACGGCCGGCCCGTGGGCCGTGACGCGCGCCTGGCACACGTCCCGCTGCCGGCCCGGACCCAGCCGGGCGGAGACCCGCCCATGCCGCCCGGCTCCGGATCGATCATCGTGATCGTGGCGACGGACGCTCCGCTGCTGCCCGGCCAGTGCCGTCGGCTGGCGACCAGGGCGAGCATCGGCATTGGCCGGGTCGGCGGCGGCATCCAGGACTCGAGCGGTGACATCATGCTCGCCTTCTCTACGGCGCCGCAGAACGTGCCCACCGAGGGCTACGCGGGCGGTCACCCGCTGGTGGCGCCCCATTCCGCGGTTCCGCACCAAGCCTTGGACGACCTGTTCCGCGCCGTCGTCGAGGCCACCGAGGAATCGATCATCAACGCGATGCTCGCCGCTCCCACGATGACCGGTGCGCGCGGCTTCACGGCGTACGGGCTCGAGCCGGACGCACTCCTCGCGGCCTTCTCATCGGCGACCTGAGGCAAACCGCCCCCGGTTCGGCTGGCAACCACCCGGTGAACGGCCGGGTCAGACCAAGGAAGAAGGGACGGTCCCATGGCCGGTTCTGTCTACATCAGCGTGGACATGGAGGGAGTCGCGGGTGTTTCTCGGCTGCACAACACCGTCCCCGGGCACCGGACCTACGCCCGCGGCCAGGAGCTCATGACCGAGGAGGCCAACGCCGCTGTGGCGGGGGCGTTCGACGCGGGAGCCACTCACGTGGTGGTGGCGGACAGCCACGGGCCGATGGACAACATCCTGCCCGCCCTGCTGGATCCGCGTGCACGTCTCGTCAACGGCAGCCCCCGTACCTGCGGCATGGTGCACGGCCTGCACGGCGACTTCGACGCGGCCCTCTTCATCGGCTACCACGCGGCGGCGGGAGCGCCCGGAGTGCTCTCACACACGTTCACCGGATTCTGGTCGGAACTCCGGCTCAACGGTCGGGCCGCGTCCGAGGCAGACGTCAACGCCCTCTACGCCGGCCGGTTCGGAGTCCCGGTGAAGCTCATCACCGGAGACGACCGGACCTGTTCGGCCGGTCTCGCCGGAGTCGAGGCGGTCCACCGCGTCGAGGTCAAGCGCTACCTCTCCTACAACTCGGCCGACGCCCTCTCCCCGGCCACCGCCAGGGCGCACATCCGGGAAGGCGCGGCGCGAGCCGTGGCGGATTCGTCGATCCGGCCGCCGGTCGTCCCTCACGACCTGGTGGTGGAGATCGACCTGAAGCTGTCGACGAGCGCTGATCTCGTCGCCATGATTCCGACGGCCGAGCGCTCGTCGGAGTACACCGTGCGGATCCGGTGCGCCACCGTGGATGAGATCTACGACTTCGTCAGCGTCGCCGGAGCACTGGCCGCGCACGTGGTCGCCACTCAGGCGACCGCTTCGCCGTGACGCGGCGAATCACTCGACGGCGGGGTTCATCAGACGCATCTGGAGCATCAACGCGAATCTCTCGTCCGGGTTCTCCAGGTCGATCTTCCCGACCTCGCTGAGCCGCTTGAGCCGGTAGCGGAACGTGTTGTGGTGCACACCGGCCGAGGCCGCGGCGGCGTGGATGTCGCCGAAGGCGTTCAGCCAGCACTTGAGAGTTGCCAGGAGGCTGCCGTTGCGCCGCTCGTCGTACTCGAGGATCAGGCTCAACGGGCCGGTCACCGGGTCATGGCGTGCCAAGGACAAGTCCTGGAGCTCCAGCACCAGCGCGTCTATGTGCACCTCTGACATCGTGGCCGCGGTGCCCGCCGTCCCTCGCGTACGCAGTACGCGCAGCGCACGGTCGGCCCGCGTCCGCGACTCGTTCAAGCGGATCGGGTCGCTGATCGCGGTGCCGATGCCGATGACGGCCGGCACCCGCGTCCCCGTCCGCTTCAGGAAGTCGGCCGCGAGCCGCTTGGCGCGCTGCTCGTTCTGGTCGGCGTCCCCGGTGAGCGAGACCAGCCCGTACGACACGTCGCCGAGCAGGGCTGTCGCCGACCGCGGCGCGACCGAGGTGAGGTGCATCGCGAACGCGTCCGCCAACTGCTGGCGTTCCCTCGCCTGCCGGGAGGGATCGGTCTGTCCGTCGCCGTGGTCGACGATGTCCATGGCGACGACATTGACGGTCTTCCCGAGCAGCCCGAGGCGGCCGAGCGCGTGCGCGGCTTTGGGCCCGCCTTCGAGGGCGGTGGCCACCAGGTCGGAGCGCAGGCGGTGGTCGACGTCGGCTCCGGCTCGTCGGCGCAGCAGGTGGAGGGCGACGAGCTTCGCGGCGTCGGCCAGGGCCTGCGACCGCTCGGTGGACGGCGGTCCGGTGACCGCCGCCCAGATCGATCCCAGGATCTCGTCACCGGCACGCACCGCGATGGCCAGGCGCGGGATCTCGTTCTCGCTGATCTTGGAGGCCTCGATGTACAGCGGCTCCTCCGTTTGGTAGAGGGCCTTGAACACCCCCCGGTCCTCGTCCTCGCGGAGGTAGACCTCGGGCACCTGGCGGTCGAGGATGGTCCGGATGCGAGCGGCGTCGGCCTCGTCCTGCCGTCCCGAGAACGCCAGCACGCGGTACCGGCGGTCCTCGATGGTGACCGGCGCGTCGATCAGTGCCGCCACGGCGTTGGCGAGGGCGAAGAGGTCGCCCGCGGCGACACCGCCCAGGGTGCTCGTCACCTCGTCCCCGACATCGTCCTGGGCCACGATGGTCCGGAGCATGTCCGCGAGCTGAAGCCAGTCCGCGTTCTCCGCCAGCGCGAGCAGGGCGACGCCCGCGTCGCGGGCGGCGTTGAGCACTTCTGGCTCGCGGTCCACGGGCGCCCGCACGATCAGGGCCGCGGCGCTCTGTGTCCCGAGAACGCGCAGCAGCTCCGCGATGTCGGACGCGCCGTACACCCCGATGCCGAGGACCAGCGCCTTGGGCAGGAGCGCGTGGTTCTGTCCGTGGTCGTGGACGACGACGGCCCCGACCTGCTCGTGGGCACTCACGTCGGCGACGACCACGTCGAGGAACGTACCGCCGAGGTCATTGAGGATCCTCGACAAGCTCGCACGCTGCGGTTTGGACGTCTCGCTCATATCCGCCGGAGTCTACGGGACGCTCCGCCGCGCGTCTTGGGAAGAACGAACGAACGCGCGGCCTCCGTTCGTTGACCGAAACCGAGGCGTGGCCGGGCCGTTGTGCGCCTTCGTTACATTGAACGATTCCAGGCGGAAAATTGGGCGGATCGTCACCAGGTCCGCGCCGTTCGACGGCCATAGCCTCATCCAAACCCGTGAGCCTGATCACACGGGCGGCACACAACCGGCTGGGGGCTGGACCTCTGGCCCGAGGAGGACGGGTCATGAAGCGTAAACGGTCCATCAGACTCGTGGCGGTCAGCGCCACCGTTGTCTGCTTGGCAGCGCTACTGGCTGCCTGCAACGGCGCCGAGAAGCCGGGAGCGACCGGCGGCAGGGCGGACCTCCTGCGGTGGGGCATCGTCGCGGACAGCCTCGACAGCATCGACCCGCTCACGCTGACCTCGGGCAACAACCTTCTCGCCACGGTCTACGACGCCCTGCTCACCGCCGACCCGAAGGGCCAGCTGGCCCCGGGGCTCGCGGAGTCGTGGGACACCCCGGACCCGCGCACGTACATCTTCCACCTGCGCAAGGGCGTCACGTTCTGGGACGGCACCGAGATGACGTCCGCTGACGTGGTCGCCTCGCTGGACTACGAGCGCCTGGCGCCGTCCCCGTACGAGTCGCTGTTCGTGAACGTGAAGGACGTGACCGCCAGGGACGCGAACACCGTCGTCGTCACGCTCAAGCAGGCTGATTCCAGCGTCCTGTCGCTCCTCGCCAGCGTGGGAGCGAGCATCTTCCAGAAGAAGTTCTACGACGAGCACAAGGCCGACTTCGGCAAGCCGGGCACGCTGACCATGGCGACCGGGCCGTACCGGCTCGACCGGCTGAACCCGACCGAAGGCGCGGACCTCACCGCCAACCCGGACTGGTGGGGAGGCAAGCCGGCGATCCAGAGGGTGTCGGTCAAGCCCTTCAAGACCGTGACGAGCGCCGCGCTCGCCTACCGGTCCGGCCAGCTCGACGCCGCGTACCCGCTCGCGGACCCGCGGGCCTTCGCCGCCAGCTCCAAGGCGAAACTGGTGAAGGTCCCCGGGTGCAAGCAGACGTTCATGTCACTGAACACCCAGGTCGCCCCGTGGGACGACGTGCACGTCCGGCGCGCCTTCGCCTACGCGTTGGACCGCAAGGGCCTCGCCGCCGCCGAAGGCGACGGCGCCGTCACCTACGACAGCCTGTTCCCGGCCCAGGTCCTGGCCAAGGTGGCCGACAAAGCGGACATCGACACCATGATCGGCTCGCTCCCGCCCTACGCGTTCGATGTGTCCAAGGCGAAGGAAGAGATCGCGAAGTCGAGCCACCCGGGCAGCGTCAAGGGAACCTTCGAGGTTCCCGACGACGGAATCCGCCCCAAGATCGCTCAGGCCATCGCCGGAATGGTGGCGAAGGCCGGCATCGAGCTGGACGTCAAGGTCCTCTCCGAGGCCCAGTACACCCAGCGCGTCGGCGAAGGAGCGGCCAAGAAGAAGATCCAGCTCACGATCCAGCGACTGGACTGCTCGGAGGAGCCGAACACCACGGCCAGCTACCTCCTCGACAGCTCGCAGGCGGACATCGCCTACGCGAACTACGCCGCGTACAGCAATCCGGACGCCGACAAGCTGGTCAACGCGGGGATCTCCACGGCCGACCGGGCGGGACGGTTCCAGGCGTACTCCGCCCTGGACAAGCTCGCCGCGCAGGACGTTCCCTACATCCCGCTCTACCTCGGTGAGAACGTCCTGGCGCTGTCGGACACCTTCACGTGGCCCGAGCTGAACCCGTTCTCCTCGGCCTACGGTCCGGCCGCGTGGGTGGCGCAGGTCAAGCCCGCGTCGTGACGGTGCCACGCGGCCGCGGTGACGCCGGCCGCGTGGGCCGCGAGCCCCAACGAGAAAAAGGCAACGATGCAAACACGAGCAATTTTCTTCCTAGTGCTGAGTCGGGTCCTGGTGTGCGCCGCGATGCTGGTCCTGATCTCGTTCGTCATCTTCTCTCTGCTGTACATCACGCCCGGCGACGCCGTGAGCAATCTGCTCGGCACCCGCAGGCGGACTCCTGAGACAGAGGAACTGCTCCGGCAGCAGTACCACCTGAACGACCCGTTCCTCACCCAGTACTGGATCTGGTTGAAGGACGCCGTCCGGTTCGATTTCGGAAACTCGTCGGTCTCGACGCTTCCGGTCACGGACGAGATCAAGGCGCGGCTGCCGAATTCCCTGCTCCTCGCGGGCGTGGCCTATCTGCTGACCATGCTCATCGGAATCCCCCTGGGGCTGGCCGCGGCGGTGAAGAAGTCGACGTTCGTCGACCGCGGGATCGTGGCGTCGGTGATCGTCGGATTCAGCACACCGGTCTTCGTGGGCGCCGTGGCCCTGCTCTACGTGTTCGGGGTCCTTTTCGGATGGTTCCCGGTCTTCGGGGCGGGAAGCGGTTTCGTCGACAAACTGTGGCACCTGACCCTTCCGGCGCTCGCGCTCGCGATCTCCGGCGTCGCGCTCATCGTCAAACACACGCGGGCCGTGATGATCAAGGTGCTCGACCAGGACTACGTGACCTTCGCCCGGGCACGCGGGATGTCGTCCCGCCGGGTGTTCCTGTTCTACGCGCTGCGCAACGGCATGATCCCCGTGATCACGGTCAGCGTGCCCCTGCTCGCGTCCTTGGCCACCGGAGCGGTCCTCGTCGAGGTCACCTTCTCGATCCCGGGGATCGGCGACCTGCTCGTGCGGTCCGCGTCGAGCCAGGACCTCCCCACACTCCAGGCCATCGCGCTGCTGGTGGCCGCGCTGATCATGTTCGCGAACCTGGCGGCAGACATGCTCTACCTGGCCGCGGATCCACGCATCAGGCACGGAAGGCCGACCGCATGAGTGCCGCAGTCCCGCAGCTCGAAGATCCCGCCAGGCCCACGCGTCGCTCGGCGCGCCCGTCCTGGACCGTACTGGCCTGCCTGGTGATCGTTGTCGGGGTCGTCGTCATGACCGTCCTGGGATCGGTCCTGGCCCCCCAGGACCCCGGCGCCCAGAACGTCTCGGACGTCCTCGCCTCGCCCAGCGCCGGGCACTGGCTCGGCACGGACGAACTCGGCCGGGACGTCTTCTCCAGACTGATCGCCGGAACACGCACCGCGTTCATCGGCCCGCTGGTCATCACCGTCGGCTCCATGCTGATCGGCAACCTGCTGGGTCTGTGGAGCGGTTACAAGAGAGGTGCCGTCGACGCGGTCGTCATGCGCTGGGTCGACTTCATGTGGGCGCTCCCCGGACTTCTCGTCATCGTGGTTGTCGCCGGTGCGTTCGGCGGCGGCTATTGGATGGCGGTGGCGCTCCTTCTCGTGCTGACGATCCCCTTCGACACACGCGTCATCCGAGGCGCGACACTGGAGCAGGCGCTCCTGCCCTACGTGGAGGCCGCGCGTGCGCTGGGCCTGTCGAACCGACGGATCATGCTCTTCCACATCTGGCCCAACGTCTCCGCGACCGCCGTCGCCAACGCGTTCCTGACCTTCGCCGGCGCCATCGTGACGCTCTCAGGACTGTCGTTCCTCGGATTCGGGGTCGACGCCGGTTCGCCGGACTGGGGTCTCATGCTCAAGGACGGAACCAGCCTGCTCTTCGAGAACCCCGCGGCGGCGCTCGGGCCCGGCGTCATGATCGTGGCGACGGCGATCTCGATGAACATCATCGGCGACTGGATGTACGAGGCGCTCTCGAGTCGTGGAGGAAGCAAGTAATGGCCCCCGAACAGTCGGACCGCATGACGCGAGGGATGACCTCGGACACGGTCCTGAAAGTGCGCGCCCTCGGCGTTGACGCGGTCGGTCCTGACGGTACCCACCCGATCGTGACGTCGTTCGGACTCGACCTGTCCGCGGGAGAGACGATCGGGATCGTGGGCGAGTCCGGAAGCGGCAAGACCATGACCGCCCGCGCCATCATGGGTCTCCTGCCCGGATCGCTCGTCGCGCGCGGCGAGGTCGAGTACGACGGCCGCAATCTGCTGGAGCTGTCGGAACGCGAGTGGAGTCACGTCAGAGGACGGGAAATCGGGCTCGTGCTCCAGGACCCGTTCACGATGCTCAACCCCGTGTTCCGCTGCGGGCGCATCATCGAGGAGTCGCTGATCTGGGAGGGCCGTCGGCGCCCGCCGCGGTCCGAACGCAGGGCGGAGGTCAACCGCCGGCTCGCCGAGGTCGGACTCACCGACCCCTCGGTAGCGGATCGGTACCCGTTCCAGCTCTCCGGAGGCATGCGTCAGCGCGTCGCTGTGGCCGCGTCGCTCGCCCGCGACCCGAAGATCCTGATCGCGGACGAACCGACGACGGCTCTGGACGTCACGACCCAGAAGGAGATGCTCACCCTCCTGCGCGGTGTCCAGAAGTCGCGCGGAATGAGCGTCGTACTGATTACGCACGATCTGCGGGTGGCCTTCGCGATGTGCGACCGCGTCTACGTGATGTACGGCGGATCGCTCATCGAGGTCGCGCCCGGCTCCGACCTGGAGGCCAAGCCCCTGCACCCCTATACCCAGGGCCTGTTGCTGGCCGAACCGTCGGTCGACCGTCGGGTCGCCGAACTCCCCTCCATCCCGGGGTCGGTCCCCAAGGCCCGGGAGACCACGGGCTGCTGTGCCTTCGCCACCCGGTGCGAGTGGGTCACGGACCAGTGCCGCCAGGGACCGCCGCCACTGATCGAGGTCGCCGACCTGCGGTATTCGGCCTGTGTCCGCCTGCCGGAGATCAGTTCCGACATGGCGGCGAAGCGGGCCAGGATCGACGTCGTGGAGGCTCCGGTGCGAGACGTACGGGCGGAGCGGCCGCTGATCGACATCCGGGACCTGCGCAAGGAGTTCCGCGTCGGACAGCGCACCGTCCACGCGCTCGCCGGGGTGTCGCTACAGGTGAACCAGGGGGAGAGCGTCGCCGTCGTCGGGGAGTCCGGTTCCGGCAAGACCACCCTCGCTCGCACGCTGCTGGGACTCGAGCGGTGCACCAGCGGCGACATCATGATCGACGGCATTCCCGCGCACGACTGGTCGCGGCTGAGCGCGGCGGATCTCCGTCGCCTTCGCGGAACCGTGCAGATGGTCTTCCAGGACCCCTACGCGAGCCTCAACCCGATGCGGAGCATCGGATCGGCCCTGTCCGAGGCGATCAGGTCGCACGAGAGCGCCACCAAGCACGCTTCGGGCGCGGTGGCCGACCTGTTGAAGACGGTCGGTCTTCCGGCCTCGTACGCGCAACGCAGGCCGTCGGCCCTCTCCGGCGGAGAGCGTCAGCGCGTCGCGATCGCCAGGGCCCTAGCCGTCAACCCACGGCTCCTGGTCTGCGACGAACCCGTCTCCGCCCTGGACGTCTCGGTGCGAGCCCAGATCATCAACCTCTTCGCGACGCTCCAGCGCGAACGCGGAGTCGGTTTCGTCTTCATCACGCACGACCTCTCGATGCTGCGGCAGATCACCGAGCGCGTCTGCATCATGTACCGCGGACGGCTCGTCGAATCCGGTCCGGTGGACCAGATCCTGGACCATCCGACCGATCCGTACACGATCAAACTGCTGCGGTCGATCCCCCGGTCGGACGCCGACTGGATCGACGCACCCGTGTCGACCGAGGTCTGACCGACCGATCCGCGCGCGATCCGCGGCGAAATCCGCCGGTTCGCCGCGGCGCGCCGCGCCCGGCCCGTCTGTCCGGGCCGACATGATCATCCGGCTTTCTGGTCCGAATGAACGAACAACGCGTCCGGAAGCCTTGGCAAAGTCCCTCCTTGAGCAACTGACGCACACGAGTGGAAGGGCTGCCGATAGTGGTGAATGGCGAGCATTGCGTGGTCGTTGGCGCCGGCGCCGCCGGCTTGTGGACGGCTTGGGCGCTGACCGAGGTCGGAATGCGCGTGACGGTGCTCGACGCCGGTGCCGCGGCGGCCGGCGCGTCCTGGGGCAACGCGGGCTGGATATGCCCCGCCCAGGCCGGGCCGGTGCCCGAGCCCGGCATCATCATGCACGGCCTCAAGGACCTGACCCGGCGTGATTCCGCGCTCCACTTCTCGCCCGCGGCCCTCCTGCGCCTCGGACCCTGGATCGCGACGTTCGCGCGCTACTGCAACGACCGGTCGTACTCCGACGGGCTGGCGGCGTTGTCCACGCTCGGGTACCCGTCCTTCAAACTCATCGAACGGCTCGGCCTCGACGAGCACTTCGACAAGACCGGTCTCCTGACCGTCTCCAAGAACCCCGCGGACATCGAGCACTTCATCGAGAAGATCGCGCCGCTGGCCAAGTTCGGGCAGGGAGCCACGACAGAGGTCCTGACGGGCGGCGCGGTCCAGGACCTGGACCCCACGGTGCCACGAGGCCAGGCGGCAGCGTTGATCGGCAACCACTGGCAGATCGTTCCCCACGCCTACATGGCGGCGCTGATCGAGAAGGTGGTCGCCGCAGGTGTCGAGATCCGCGAGCACGAGCCCGTCGAGCACCTCCACGCGCAGGGCGGACGGGTGCGAGCGGTGCGCACGAACCGCGGTATGTACGAGGCCGACCACGTGGTTCTCGCGGCGGGAGTGAACACCACCGCGCTGGCACGCTCGATCGGCCATCCCCTTCCGGTGATCGGCGGCAAGGGCTACAGCTTCGACGTCCGGCCGGGGCGGATGCCGAGGCAGGCGATCCAGACCCTCGACACGCACCTGGCGATCTCGCCGATGGGCGGCACGCTTCGCGTCGCCGGGGCGATGGACTTCACCAACTCACCGACCCGCATCCCCCCACGGCGCGTCAGGGCGATGCGGCGCTCGGCTCAGGCCCTCCTCGGGCCGTGGACCGACGAGTCGGCCGCCTGGTCGGGCCTGCGCCCCGTGGCTCCTGACGGCCTCCCCATGATCGGCAGGCTCGCGCCGGACTCGAACGTGTTCGCCGCCACCGGGTACCAGATGCTCGGCATGACGATCTCACCGGCCGCCGGAGTGCACCTCGCAGAGGCGATCGCCTCGGGGGACGACGGTCGTACCGGGCCGTTCTCGGCGCAGCGGTTCGCCCGCGGGAAGACGCGCAAGACGATGAGGGCCCAGGAGGGGAGTCGGGATGCGTAGTGATCTGGTGGTGCGCGGCGGCCTTGTCGCCGACGGCACCGGCGCACCGCTCAGGCGCGCGGACGTACTGGTCCGGGGTGACCGGATCGTTCACGTCGGCGAGGTCCCCGACACCGACGTGCCCGAGGTGGACGCCGCCGGCGCGTTGGTCGCGCCCGGCTTCATCAACGTGCTCAGCCAGGCCTACGAGTCGCTCCAGCGTGACCCCCGAGGTCTCTCCGACCTCTACCAGGGCGTCACGACCGAGGTGTTCGGCGAAGGCTACTCGCTCGGCCCCGTGGAGGGCCGGATGCGCGCCATCGCCAAGGACTACGCCGAGCGGACCCACGTCCGGCATGAATGGCCGCGGATCAACGACTTCCTGAACCACATGGCCGACGCGGGCGTCGGACCGAATGTCGCGAGCTTCGTCGGGGCGGACAACCTCCGCATGGCCTTCGCCGGTCAGCAAGACCGTCCGCTGACGCCCGACGAGCTGGCCGCCGCCCGCCGGCTCCTCGACGAAGAACTGGCGGACGGCGCGCTGGGTCTGGGCTCCGCTCTCATCTACGCCCCGGGCATGTACGCCTCGACCGACGAGCTGACCGCCTTCGCGGAAGTGCTCGCCGAGCACGACGCGCTCTACATCTCGCACATCCGCAACGAGTCCGACTCCCTGCTCGAAAGCCTGGACGAGCTCATCGGGATCGCCGAGAGGTCGGGAGCCCGGGCCGAGGTCTACCACCTGAAGGCGGCAGGCCGGGACAACTGGCCCCTGATGGCCTCCGCGATCCAGCGCATCGAGGAAGCCAGGGCCGGCGGCCTCGCCGTCACGGCCAACGTCTATCCGTACGAGGCGGGCGCTACCGGCCTGGACGCGTGCGTCCCCCCACGATTCCACGATGGCGGCCCGGACACTTTGCGCGGCAAGCTCGCGCATGAGGACTTCCGGGAAACGGTCAAGGAGGCCATCCGGGCCCCGGGCGCCGACTGGGACAACTGCTACAAGAGCGCGGGCGGCGCTGACGGAATCCTGCTCCTGGGCGGCAACACCTCCGAGTGGAACGGCATGACACTCGCGCAGGTCGCGACGCGGCGCGGTGACGCGGATCCGCTCGACACGCTTCTGAACATCGTCGTGGCGGACTCGCAGATGATCATCGCGCTGTTCGAGATGACGGAGGAGAACGTCCGTCTCGCGCTGCGGAGCCCATGGGTCTCGGTCTGTTCCGACGCCGAAGCGTGGACGGCCTCTCCGCCGTACACCGACGCCTCGACGCATCCGCGGGCCTACGGGTCCTTCGCCCGCGTTCTCGGTCCGTACGTCAGGGACGGCGTCCTGCGGATCGAGGACGCCGTCCGACGGATGACGAGCCTGCCCGCGCGGACCCTGCGTCTCACCGACCGCGGCGTCATCCGCGAGGGCGCCTTCGCGGATCTCGCGATCTTCGAGCCCGACAGGGTCCGGGACCTCGCCACCTACTCCCACCCACACCAGTACGCCGACGGGATGCGGCACGTGATCATCAACGGAGTCGTCGCGTTCCGCGGGGGAAAGCCGACCGACGAGCTCGGCGGGCGCGCGCTACGACGCGGGACCCGGCCGACGACGAGCGGCTTCCGAGCCCGGTGAACCCGTCGACGAACGACGAAGGAGAGCGATGACAACGCCGTTCAGCGGCATACTCGCGGCAGTGGTGACCCCCTTTCGCGCTGACGGTTCGACCGTCGACGCCGGGGGAGTCCGTCGCCAGGTCGAGCACATCGTCGGTGCGGGCGTGCACGGCGTGGTGCCCTTGGGAAGCACCGGCGAATTCACGACGCTCAGCAACGCGGAGCGGAAGGAGGTCGCGGACCTCTACCTGAAGGCTGTGGACGGTCGGGTGCCCGTCGTCGTGGGCACCGGAGCGTTGACCACCGGCGAGACGATCGACCTCACCCGGCACGCGGCTGACGCCGGTGCGACGGCGGTCATGATCGTGCCCCCCTACTACGGCGCTCTCGGCTGGAAGGAGGTCGTGGCGCACTACGGGGCCGTCTCCGACGCGGTGGACATCGACATCATGTTCTACAACCTGCCGGACGCCACGGGACTGGACATCTCGGCCGGGCGGTTGGCCGAGCTCGCCCGGAGCACCCGCGTGACGTCGTTCAAGGACACCGGGGGTGACGCGGTGAAGTTCGCCACGGTCCTTCACCACTACGCGGACGTCATCCAGCCGCTCAACGGCTACGACACCCTCACGTTCTCCGGCATCGCCGCCGGCGCGCGGGCGGGAGTCTGGGGAGCGGCAAGCGTCATCCCTCAACTGTGCGCGGACTTCTACGAGACCCTCGCGGTCCGCGGCGACATCGCCGAGGCACGGGAGCAGTGGACGAAGATCTTTCCGATCTGCGAATTCCTCGAGGCGCACCCGTACGCAAGCGCGATCAAGACCGGCCTCGACCTGGTCGGCGTCCCCAGCGGACCTCCCCGACTCCCGGCCCTCCCCCTCACCCCCGAGCACGCGACCACCTTCGCCCGGCTCCTGCGCGAAGCCGGGATCGACCTACCCCGCTGAGGGGTTCTTCACATCGACCTCGTACATCACCACCGGCGTGTTCGTCTCGCACCGCAAACGCCTCGGGCCGGTCACAGGTGCCCGGCGGAGCAGCAGCCGACGCCTCGGATGCGACTGCGCCGGGTCCTGAGCCGGGACCGGCCGAATTCGCTTCGCCATGACGCCACTTCATGCGCTCTTGCATCCGACGGGCTGTCAGGACAGGCTTTCCGCGGAGCCCTGTGAACGCCTGTTCAGTGGGAGGTGAGCGCGTGACCGCGCCTGCTCAAGCGGGGATCGAGATCGTGCGGGCGACTTCGGCGCATGTCCCGATGATCTTCGCGTTGGCACAGTCCAGGAATCTGGACGGAATCGACCCGGTTGAGGCCAGCCGAGACGGATTCCTGGTGTCGGAGTACACCGACGAGATGTACCAAAGGCGACTGGTGAGCGCCGAGCACTTCTACGTGGCCGTCAAGGGAACCGACGTCCTGGGATTCCTCCTGGCCTACAGCGACGCCCAGATCGAACCTGACGAGTGGCTGAACCACCGGATCAAGACCACGCTCGGCAGCTTCCTGGTGATCAAGCAGGTGTGCGTGGCCCGTGACGCGTCGCGGCAGGGCGTCGCGTCACGCCTGTACCACCATGTGCTGGAGCGCTGGACGGCCAACCCGGTGATCGCCGCGGTGGTCAACGAGCCGCTCAATGAGGCGTCGAGCCAGTTCCACCGGAAAATGGGCTTCGAGGAACTGACACGGTTACGACCGCCGGACGGCCGTCTGCGCGTCGTGTGGGTCTCGCGCAAGCCGCGTGAGTCGATGTTGCAGACCCAGTACGAGATCGCGGTCGACTTATACAAGCATGAGGACCTCCTCAACTGGAACAAGCTCAATAACTTCCTCTACATCACCGCGGGCCTCGCGGCCACCTTGGCGTTTACCCTCGGCAAAGAGGGCGCGCAGTCACAGGAAGTGGCCCGGGGCGTCGGAGCGGTCATCACGGTGATCGGGTTCGTCTCCGGGCTGGCGTTCGCCGTCATGCTGCGCTACGGACGCCGCTATTTGCAGACCCGCAAGAGCACGGTCGTGGAGCTGGAAGAGCACATGGCGTGGCACGGCGGGCAGCGGATAGTGGGACGCCGGCTGACAGAGCCGGGATCAGGGTGGCTCCAGGCGTCCCCGACCGGTCTCGTGATGGTGCTGCTTCCCGTCTTCGTCTCACTGGGCTGGCTGGCGATGCTGGTGGTCGTGCTGACGAACTGATGCTCCCTCAAATACCCCTCTCCGACGGTGCCGTGTGGGGTCAGTGCGGCTTTTGGATGCTGTCGATGATGCGGGTCCAGTTGTCGCTGCCGTGGCCGTTGTCGATGGCGCGGCGGTAGTGGGCCTGGACGGCCAGGGGGAGCGCGGGGTCGAGGCCGAGTGACGTGCTGGTTTCGACGATGTGGTCGGATGTCGCGCCCATCATGGTGACCGTGCTGAGCCCGCCGGGGTGTTCTCCGGCGTCCAGCGCGGTGCCGGGGGTCGCTTCGCCGGCCCTGAGGATGGCGCCGATCGAGTCGGCGGAGGAGAGCAACTCCGGCAGTGCTTCCTTGGCCGTCATTCCCGCGGTGCCCAGCATCGCGGTGGCGTGCATCAGTGCGGACAAGGTGGTGAGGAATACCGTGAGCTGGGCTTGGTACATCATCTGGGCGAGACCCGGATCCACGCCCAGATACTTCGGCGCGCCGAGCAGCGCCAGTGTCGGCCGGTGGCTCTCCATCGCCTCGGTGGGGCCGCTGTAGTAGACGTGGGCCGCGTCCGTGCCGACCATCGGTGCCGGGACCATGACACCACCGGTGAGGAAGGTGGCGCCGTGGGCCGACGCCCAGGATGCCGCTTCGCGTGAGCGGTCAGGGGTGTCGGAGCTCAGGTTGACCAGTGTCCGGCCGGCGAGCGACGCGGTGGCGCTGTCGAGGATGTCGTACATCGCCTGGTAGTCGGTGAGGCTGAGGATCACGAGGTCACTTGCCTCGACCGCCTCGCGGGGTGTCGGTACGAGAACCGCTCCGTCGGCGACGACGCCGTCGGCCCGGCCGGCGGTGCGGTTCCAGACGGTGACCGGGTGGCCGGCGGCGAGGAGGGTACGGGTCATCGCCTGGCCCATCGGGCCGAGTCCGATCACGGTGACAGTGCTGTGTTGCCTGGTGGTGCCGTGCTGTTGTTCGTTCACCTCTTCATGCTCGGAGAGGGCCACTAATCTGGGAAGTACCCACTATTTTCTGCGGTACTTACCTTTTAGTAAGGGGATCAGCGATGGCGAGGGCGCCGAGGTGCGGGCCTTACATCTGCGGCATCGACGCCGCGCTCGACGTGGTGAGCGGCAAGTGGAAGGGACTCATCCTCTGGGAACTTGACGCCCATCGTGTGCGCCGCTTCGCCGAGCTCCGTCGCGGCCTGCCCGGAGTGAGCGAGAAGATGCTGACGCAGCACCTGCGCGAGATGGAGGAGGACGGACTGGTGCACCGGAAGGTCTTCGCCGAGGTGCCGCCGCGGGTGGAGTACTCCCTGACCGAGCACGGGCGCACGCTCAATCAGGCGCTCGGGCCGCTCGGCGTCTGGGGGAGCGAACGGATGCGTCGCGAAGGCTCCGAAATGGTCGAGGTGGCCGAGATCTCCCACGGCTGAGGGCTGCCCGGTACAGATCATGACCTCGTCTCGGGCACGGTGAGCCGCCCTGCGGCCGTACCGCTGGTTCTTCGGCCCGGTGCGCTTCGTCGGGGCCTATGGGCCCGCGGTGCGTCCTCCCGTGCTCATTCGGGTGCGGCTGTCGGCAAGGGCCGCCCGGACCTCACGCTCGATCGGCTCGGGGTCCAGGCCGAGGGCTTTGCCGATGTGCGCCGACCACACCTCCGAGCGCAGATTCGTCTCGAACATGCCGCGTGCAGAGAGACGAAGCCCATCATGCCCGCGAACGAGGTGATGGCGTCGGCCATGCGGTCCTGCGTGCCCCGCATCCTGGCGTACACCACCCGTTCGTGCCGGAGCCGGACCGGCGGAAGATGGGGGAGCGGACGGTTTTCGGCGGGGGAGTCGAAACGGCCCATAGTGCCGGTGATCAGTCGGATGACGGCGCGGTTTCCCTGACCGAAGCGGGTGCGGGGCGGATCTGGGTTCCGGTGGTGCCGAGGAGGATGCCCAGGGCGTTGTCGACCGGGCCGATCGCCGCGACGCCGCCGGTGCGGGTGACGAAGTCGGCGGCGACCGCGGCGCGGGTGACCACGGCCTCGGGCAGACGTACGCCGGACAGTTCGTCGGGGGTCAGCCGCAGCAGCGGCCTGGGGCGGCCGTGTCCTCCCGCTGCGAACAGGTGCGTGGCGCCGGTGAGGAACAGCAGGATGTCCGCGTCCAGTTCGACGGCCAGCAGCGCCGCCGTCCGATCCGGGTCCACCGTCACCGGTACGGTCCGCAGGCGCGCGGTGCCGCGTTCCCGTAGGACGGGGATGCCGCCGCCGCAGACCACCACGGTGCCGTCGGCCAGCAGTTCCCGGACGACCTGAGCCTCGGGAACGGCCTGCGGGCGTACGCGGGGCCCGTCCGGCAGGCTCACCTGCGGGTCGTGGGCGCCGACCTGGGCGTGGGTCACGAGCGCGACCACGGTACGGCCGACGAGCACGGAGTCCAGCGCGCGTACCAAGCGCGATCCGGTGACGGCCTGGGTCTCGGCGGGAGCGCCGTGGACGATGACGACCTCGTGACCGGCCCGGAGGAGCTCGGCCAGCGACGCGGCGGCCGGATCGAGACCGTCGTCGCCGACGAAGGTGTCGGTGTCGATGCTGACGATGATGCGCATACGGACGCTCCTCGGGAGGGGCGGGACTCCCGAGGGCGCGTATCGCCGTGGCGTCCCGCCCTGTCCACGCTCCCGCGCGCAGGGCAGGGTGTCGTGGGGCCCAAGGGCCCGAGACGGGCGCCGGTCGGCCCCGCCCGGTCGGCGCCTGACGGCCCTGCGGCCGTAGCAGCGTCCGTCGGAGGAAGGCGGCAGCGCCTTGCCGGCCGGGCCCCGGTGGACAGCCGGTGCGGGACAGGTCTCAGCCGGCCGGCTGCAAAGCCCAGTAGTGCGGGTCGATGGGGGCTTGCCGCACCACGATGCGGCCGGTGACGTCGGGGCTGTCGACGAGTTTCCCCCACGAGTTGGAGTGGTCGCTGGGGGTGTGCTCGATGTCGGCCCAGACGACGCTGCCGGGTCCTGCGGAGCCGTAGGAGACGGTCCACTCGGCGTACTTGTCGGAGCAGGCGTCGGTGACCTTCACGTGGTAGTCCGTCGTCAGGCCCAGGCAGGTGCGCGGGTCGGAGTCCGGTGTGGAGACTTCCATGGTTCCGTTGGGGCGTTGCCGTACCTGCCAGTTCGCCGAGGTGGAGGCGGTGTCCGTGCAGGCGCCCAGCGCCACCATGCCGATGCGCGCCTTCGTTTTGGGCCAGGTCAGGCACATGCCGTCCTTGAGGGCCGCGAAACGGTAGACCCCGTCGACGAGCGGGGCGGCGTGGGCGGGTTGCGCGAGTGCCGCCGTGGCGGCGGCAGCGGCGGCCATGATGGCGATGACGCGTGAACGCATGGGGTGGGACTCCTCGAACAGCCGTGGTCGATCTGATCGCGCGTCACGGGCGCGCGGTCGACGCGCGGCCCGCCGGAGACGGCGGCGGCACCGATCCTGGAGCACCGGCCCGCCCGGCGGCAGCCCGCGGTGGCCGCTGTCACCCGGCTGGCTGAGCCGCGTCACCCGATGGCGTGGCGGTGAGAGGTCCCCGCGCCGTCGCGGGTGCCAGCGGTGCCGCTCGTCGGTGGTTCCGCGTACCCCTTGGCCGATACGCCGCGACGGTCAGCTCGCCGGTCAGCTCGCCGGTTCGCTGCGGGCGGTGTGTTCGGCCTGCGCGGCGAGGAAGTCCGCGAAGCCGCCGCGGGCGCGGCCGTGCAGACGGGGCGAGGTCATGACAGGGGCGGCCGAGGTGCGCAGGACGCGATGACCGCGGCCGACCAGCGCGGCGACCAGTGCGTGGTCCTCGCCGACGTCGAGCGGCGGGAACCCGCCCACATCGCGGTAGGCGCTGGCACTCAGGCCCAGGTTGGCGCCGTGGACATGGGGGTGGTGCCAGTGGGCGCCGTCGGCCGGGCGGGTGGCTTCGTAACTGAGCTGGTGCCGGACGGTGAGGGCGGTCGCCGTCGGCACGGTCACGGTGCCGACCACCGCGTCCCACCCGTCACGGGCGAGAGCGCTGTGGTGTGCCAGCCAGTGCGGGGGTACGGCGCTGTCGGCGTCGGTGGTGGCGAGCCACACCCGCTCGTGCGGGACGGCGATCTCCGCCAGCGCGTGCTCGGCGCCCGTGGCGCGCGCCCGGCCCGGACTGCGGAAGCCGACCGGCACCACGAGGGCTCCGGCCCGGTGCGCGATCCGGGCCGTGCCGTCACGGCAGGAGTCCGCGACGACGACCGTGCGAATCCGCACGGCGGCGAGTGCGGGGTGGCGCGCGGCAGCCGCGACCGCCTCCAGCGCGGCGGGCAGGAGCGCCTCCTCGTTGTGCGCCGGGATGACGACGGCGATGGCCTCGACCCTCACACCAGACCCTCGCGCTCGGCGGGACCGGGCGGGCTGCTCCCGTCGGCCAGGTCACGGCCGTGGACCTGGAGGACGAAGTCGGCCTCGCGGTGATCGGCGAGCAGTGACAGCCCGGGCAGGCCGGTCACGCGGTCCGCGATCTCGGTGCCCGTCCACAGGTGTTCGGGCACCGGGTGGTTCCAATGCACGGTGACGAGATGCCCGCCGGGCTCCAACGCCGTCCGGGCCCGGTCCAGAAGCATGTCGAGATCGGGAGCGGCGAAGTAATAGAGCACTTCGGACAGCACGACCAGATCGAAGGAGCCGTCCGGCCACTCGTCGGGCAGTGTGAGCTGACGCACCGTCACATTCTCTGCTGTGGCGGTACGTTGCCGAGTGGTCGCCACGGCGGACGCGACCCGGTCGCAGGCGAGTACCTCGTCGCAACGGGTCGCCAGTCGGCGAGTCAACTCACCGACCGAGCACGCGGGTTCGAAGGCCCGGCGGTAGCGCGGCAGGGGGAGCGCGGCCACGGTGATGTCGTACTTGCGCCGCTCGTACCAGCGTTCGGCGAGGTGCCAGGGGTCCTCGCCCCCGCCGTACATCGTCTCGAAGTAGGCGGCGGGCGTACTCGCCGCGTTCGTCCGGCTCACTGGAACATCACCTCGTGCGCGCGGAGGTGGTGGGCCACCTCGTCGGGCGGCAGGACCGCGGCGTCCTCCGGCGCGGGGCCAATGGGCTCGACCTGGGTGGCGAACCGGGCGACGGCGGCGCGCTTGCGGGCCTGGACGTCCGCGGGCAGGGTGACCCGGTGCGCGGAAGGCCACGGGACACGCGGGTCGCCGGGGCGGGCCCAGTGCCACATCCACACGGGATACATCAGGCAGGGCACGGACGCCTGCGCGGCGGCGGCGAGCGCGGCCCGTCCTGCGGCTTCATGGTCACCGTGGACGTCGCCGATCCACGGCGCGAGGCACAACGCGGCGCCCTCCAGCACCGGGACGAGTGCCTTGACGATCTCGTCCTCGTGGAAGGCCACCCGGGTGTCCGGCACTTGCAGCCGGACGACGTGGGCCGCGCCCGTGCCCAACGCCGCGAGGGCCTGGCGGAGTTCTTCGGCGCGCAGCTGTGTCAGCCGCCCGGGCGTGACGGCTTTGCTGTCGGCGTGCGACTGCTCCCCGTCGGTGACGGAGACCACGGTGAGGGCGGTCCCCGCGTCCGCCAGCATCGCCATCGTCCCGCCGGCGCCCAGCACTTCGTCATCGGGATGCGCGGCCACCACGACCACCCTTCCCGCCTCGGGCAGCCGCAGCTCGGGAAGCGCGCGCCAGCCGTCCCAGTCCCGCCAGAGCGCCTCGTCCGTGCCCGGTGCCTGGATGGGGTTGGCGTATGCGGGCGACGGGCCTGGTTGCTCGCTCACGACGGCTCCTTGCGGGCGGCGAGGCCGCCCAGTTCGGCGAGGTTGCGCTCGGCGTGGTGTTGGCGGATGTACACGGTCAGGTCGGCGGTGTTCCGGGCGTGGCGTTCGTCGTGGCACAGCGGACCGGCGCCGGTGGCCCGTCCCACGTGGGTGAGGACATCCGCGCACACGGACTCGACGAACGCGCGGGTGCGCAGGCTCCGCATCCGCGCGGTGCCGCCGGTGTCGGAAGGATCGCCGTCGATCTCCGCTGCGGCCTGCTTCAGCACGGCCGCCGCGGCATGGAGCAGCATGTCGACCGCGCCCATGTGCGCGTCGGTGTGCGGGTCGGGGCCGCGATCGGCGGCGGCGCGCAGCAGAACGTCGGCGACGGCGCGGGCCCCGCCGTACCAGCACGCGGCCACGCCGATACCGCCGTGCTGGAACCCCGGCCGCTTCAGATAGCCGCCGACGTCGCCGACCGGCACACCGGGCACATGGTCGAAGCGCACGTCAGGGGTGTCGCTCCCGGCCATCCCGACGGCCTGCCAGGTGCCCGGCACCGGGCGGCAGCCGTCGGCCACCCCCGTCCGTACCGCGAACAGCCGCTTTCCCCGCTCCGTCGCCGCGGTGACCAGCGCGTGGGTGCAGCTGTGGGCTCCCGAGCAGTACTGCTTGAGCCCGGTCAGCACCCAGCCGTCGCGGTCACGGGTGGCGTGCAGTCCTTCGCCCGGCGGTTCGGCCGCCCACACGCCCCACCGCTCTCCCGGCCGGGGCGGCGGCGCGTCCAGTTCCGCCAGGATCGCCGCCGCGTCCACGTGTCCTTCGAAGAGCCGGGCCGCGCACAGATCCCGCTCGGCCACCGAGGTGAGGACGGCGAAGCGCTCCGCCGTACGACCCGAGCCCGGCAACGGGCAGTCCAGCGCTCCCGACGTCAGAGCGGCCACCAGCTCCGCGAAACGCTCCGCCGACTCCCGGGCCGCCGCCGCGACGGGAAGACCCGTCGCCGCGTCGTGGGCCGCCGGATCAGGAGCGGTCGCCGGTGGAGCGGTGGCGGGCCCGTCCTGCCGCGTGGTGCTCCGCATGTGTGGTGGCCTCCCTCGGTGACGACTCGTACGCATTCACAGCCTCACCCGGGACAGTGGCGTACGCATCCGGATGCCCCACGGGGGCCGTCCTACACGGCTGCGCGGACAGTTCCCATGAGAACGAGCGGGAGAGCCCATGGGTGGCCGCTATCCGGGTAGGGGACCAGGTGAGGCTCCACACGCGGTGCCGGACAACGGCACCGCGTACCGAAGGAGGGTGAGCCATGTTCAAGGCCATCGCAGATGTACTCGGAAAGATCGGCAGCGCTGTCGCCACGGTGGTGTCCCTGCCGTTCCGGGCCGTGGGCCGCCTGTTCGGCGGAGCGTCCGACACAGCCCACGGTCACCACTGACACATCGGGCACCCTGGCGTCGCGCCGCGGGGGCTTGTCTCGGGTCACCGCTCCGGATGCGGGCGTCCGCCGCTTCCCGCAGGATGACAGAGTCGCCGACGTTCTCGGGACCGTCCTGAGCTGGGCTTTTCAGAGGGCGCCGCACCATGGCGGGACCGGAGCAGCGTCGCCTCGGCCGTGACCGGTGCCGGCGGGGTGCGTACGGCCCGGTGTGCGCTGGCCGCACTCGACCGTGAGGACCCGGTCGCCGCGCGCCCCGAGCACGGAGCTGGACGGTGCCGGCCGTATACCCCTCTCCGGGCGCTCGGTCGCGGCCCTCGTCGGCCTTGACGGAAGAAGGAGTCAGCCATGCAGATCACGATCGTCGGTGCGGGCAACATGGCCCGCGGCATCGCCACCCGCGCCCTCGCGGGCGGCCACCGGGTCCGTCTCGTGGACAGCAACCGGGCCAAGGCGGACGCCCTCGCCGCCGACCTCGGCGCGGACGCGAGCGGCGCGGACTTCGACGCGCTGGACGGCGCGGACATCACCGTGCTCGCCCTGCCGTTCGAAGCGGCGAAGACGGTGGCCCGTGAACACGCCCGGGCCCTCGCGGGCAAGGTCGTCGTGGACATCTGCAACCCCGTCGACTTCTCCACCTTCGACTCGCTCGTCACCCCGCCCGGCGTGGCCGCAGTCAGCCTGGTAGCGGCCGAGGCTCCGCAGGCCCGCTTCGTCAAGGCGTTCAACACGACGTTCGCGACCACGCTGGTGGCCGGCGAAGTGGCCGGTCAGCCTCTGGACGTGTTCATCGCCACGGATGACGACGACGCGCGGGCGACCGTCACCGAATTCGTCACGAGCGGCGGCCTGCGCCCCATCGACGCCGGACCGCTGCGCCGCGCCCTGGAACTGGAGGCGTTCCAGTTCCTGCACATGACGCTCCAGGACCGGCTCGGACTGAAGTGGTCCAGCGCGATCAAGATCATTCCCGAATCCTGAGGTGTCCCCATCGTGTCCGCCGCGAAGGGCTGCCCGGGTGCTCGCGTCTCAGTCGGCCGAACCAGCTCGGTTCAGGGGCGCAGGCCCCGGACGGCGTCCGGCCGCGTCCGGCTCATGTACCAGCCGTCGACGCGGGGCCCGATGAGGTCGGACGGCCAGCCCGACAGCCCGACTGCGGCGTCGTAGACGGCGTCACCGAACGTCACGATGGCCTGGTGCGGGTCGGCCGTCTCCCCGAGCCTGTCCCACGGCAGGAGAACCAGACCGGCGTCGGGATTCCAGACCGCCCCGTCGACACCCCAGGAACGGCCGTCGAGGCCGTCCGGCTGAGGCCAGATGTAGGCGTACATACCGGCGCCGGGCGCTGTGGCGTCCCCGAAGGAGAATCCCACCGCCACGTACTCCCGGAGCTGGGCGTTCTGCATGAACGCCGGACGATCGGGCGGCGGCTCGGTGGGCCGCGCCCGGTGCCGTGTCGCGGACAGGTCGAAGCCGCCCCACATCACCCCGACCCGGGGGCGGTGCCCGAGGAAGGGCGCCTGCCACGTTTCGAGTCCGCCGGCGGCGAGGTTCAGCGCTTGCCACATCAGCCGGGCGACGCCGGGATCCCAGGCGCGTTCGACGTGATCGTCCTCGAAGGTCGGCTCGCAATCCGGAATCTCGCAGATCAGCGAAGTACGCGGCCGGGTTATGCCCAGCTCGGCCGCCGCGTCGCGGAACGCCGCGTAGAACGCGGCGACTGATCCGTTCGACAAGGGCACCGTCCGCGAGCCCGCGTCGGCCTCGACGACCACGTCACCGTCGAGCAGGCGGTAGTGCACAGCGAAGGTCACCCCTCGCCGCCGGAACGTCGGCGTCCTGAGCCCGCGGGGAGTGACGTCGAGGACGACGTTTCCCCAGCCGACCTCGAAGGGCTCGTCGAGGGTGTACTTGCCCGCGACCTGCACCACCCGGTTGACGTATCCGACCATGGCCGCCATGTCCTCGTGGACCAGCGTCGGCCATCCATTGCGACGTTCGCTCACCGAGAGCCTCCCAGTGCGTCGATCGGGTCGGCAGAAGGGATGCATCGTGGATCGCGTGGGCTTGCGGATCGTGGCGCGATCGTAGGGCCATTTTCGCACGCGGGTCACCGGCCTGCCCGCTCGGTCACGGCGCTTCCCGCCCGCTCACGGTCTGATCGACGCCGAGCCGACGCGTGCGTACACGGCCGTCCGCGCGTCGTGGCGCGCCCGTGGAAGGCGGAAGGCGGCCGGTGCGGGTACGCGAGCGGCGGGCGGCCCCCGGTCGCCCGGCAGCGGTGATCACGAATGCCAGGTCAGGCAGCACGGCAGGGGCCGGGTTACCGTCGGGTCATCGAGCTGGTCGACCAGCAGGTCGACCATCCGGGCAACCCCCATCGGCGAGGAGCTGGCGGCTGTGGCGATCGACGATTCCACCGGTACGGCGGCTCCCGCGGACGTCGTCCTGGCCGGACTGCCGGAAATCCGTTCCGAGCTGGAGGACGTCTACCGGGACCTGCACGCCCATCCCGAGCTGGGCCACCAGGAGCACAGGACCGCGGCCAGGGTGGCCGAGCGCCTGACGGAGTGGGGCTACACGGTGCACGCGGGTGTCGGCGGCACCGGCGTCGTCGGCGTACTCGCCAACGGCGACGGGCCGGTCGTCCTGCTGCGGGCCGACATGGACGCGCTGCCGGTCCGGGAGGACACCGGTCTCCCCTACGCCAGTACGGCCACCGCCACGGACGCGTCCGGCCGGGACGTCCCCGTGGCCCACGCCTGCGGCCACGACATGCACGTCACCTGTCTGCTGGGCGCGGCCAGGCTGATGGCGGCCTCCCCGACGTCGTGGCAGGGCACGCTCGTCGCCCTGTTCCAGCCCGCGGAAGAACCCGGGGACGGCGCCGACCGCATGCTCGCCGACGGTCTCGCCGACCGCGTCCCCCGCCCGGACGTGGCGTTCGCCCAGCACGTACTGCCCTATCCCGCCGGGACTCTGGGCACCCGCTCCGGGTCGTTCCTCTCGGCGGCGGACAATCTGAAGATCACCGTCCACGGCCGGGGTGCCCACGGCTCCGCTCCCCAGGCCGCGATCGACCCGGTGGTCATGGCATCGATGATCGTGGTCCGCCTTCAGACGATCGTCTCCCGAGAGCTGGCCGCGACCGAGCCCGCCGTGCTGACCGTGGGTTCCGTCCACGCCGGTACGACCGGCAACGTGATCCCGGACACGGCCGAGATCCAGCTCAATGTGCGCACCTACGACGAAGGCACCCGTGAAGCCGTCCTGGCCGCCGTGCGGCGCATCGTCACAGCCGAGTGCGACGCCTCCCGCGCGACCCGGGACCCGCAGTACGAAGAGGGCGGCCGCTTCCCGCCGACCGTCAACGACGAGGCCGTCACCGCCGAAGTCTCCGCCGCGTTCACCGCCTACTTCGGCGAGCGGGCCCGTACCAGCGCGTTGCAGAGCGCCAGCGAGGACTTCAGCCGCGTCCCTGACGCCTTCGGCACCCCGTACACCTACTGGGGCATCGGCTGCACCGACCCCGACGCCTACCGTGCGGCCGAGCGGCGCGGCACCGTCGCCCAGGACATCCCCGTCAACCACAGCGCCCGCTTCGCCCCGGTCCTCCAGCCCACCTTGGACACCGGCGTGCAAGCCCTGGTCGTCGCCTCCCTGACCCGGCTCGCCCGCCCCGAGCACCGACGCGGCTGAAGCGCCGGTGGTCAGCGCTTCGCTCCGTCGTCAGGAGCGCGCGAGCCGGGCCGCGAGGTAGGGCGCGGTGGCGCTGCGGCGGGCCTTCGCCACCTTGTCCGGCGGCCCCGCCGCGACCACCCGCCCGCCCGCGTCGCCGCCGCCCGGTCCGAGGTCGATGACCCAGTCGGCGGTGGCGATCGTGTCGAGGTCGTGCTCGACGAGGACGACCGTGTTGCCGGCGTCCACGAGCCGGTGCAGCTGTCGTAGCAGCAGCGCGATGTCCGAGGGGTGCAGCCCCGCCGTCGGCTCGTCGAGCAGGTAGAGCGCGTGCCCGCGGCGGGCCCGCTGCAATTCGGTGGCCAGTTTGATGCGTTGCGCCTCGCCACCGCTGAGTTCCGTCGCGGGCTGCCCCAGCCGCAGGTACCCGAGTCCCACCTCGCGCAACGTCTCCAGACTGCGGGAGGCGGCCGGGACGGCGGACAGGAACCCGGCGGCGTCGTCGACGGACATTCCCAGCACTTGCGCGATGTTCTTGCCGCGGTAGGTGACTTCCAGCGTCTCGGCGTTGTAGCGGGCGCCCCGGCAGGTCGGGCACGGCGCGTAGGTGCCGGGCAGGAACAGCAGCTCCACCGCGACGAATCCCTCGCCCTGGCACGTCTCGCACCGCCCTTCGGGCACGTTGAAGGAGAACCGCCCGGCCGAGTAGCCGCGCGCCCTGGCCTCCTCCGTCCCCGCGTACAGCCTGCGCACCGCGTCGAACATCCCCGTGTACGTGGCCAGGTTGGACCGGGGAGTCCGGCCGATGGGCCGCTGGTCGACCCGGACCAGCCGGTCGAACGACTCGACCCCCGACGCGTCCTGGACGTCGACCTCCAGCTCCGCCTCGTCGGGCTCCTCGGGTACGAGCCCGAGGTGGCCGCGCACGACCTCGGCGAGCACCTGCGTCACCAGCGTCGACTTCCCGGAACCGGACACACCCGTCACCGCCGTCAGCACGCACAGCGGCACGTCGACCGACACATCGCGCAGATTGTGGCGTGAGACGCCGCTCAGACGCAGCCAGCCGTGCGGTGTGCGCGGGCGGTGTTCGAGCGGCTGAGCGCGCCCGAACAGGTACTGGCTCGTGGCCGACTCCGCGACCCGCTCAAGACCGGCGACCGGGCCGCTGTACAGCACGCATCCGCCGCCCTCACCCGCGCCGGGGCCGATGTCCACCACCCAGTCCGCCCGCCGCACGACGTCCATGTCGTGTTCCACGACGAACAGCGAATTGCCCGCCGCCTTGAGGCGGTCCAGCACGTCCAGCAGCGGTTCCGCGTCGGCCGGGTGCAGCCCGGCGGAGGGTTCGTCGAGGACGTAGACGACGCCGAACAGCCCCGAGCGCAGTTGGGTGGCGATCCGCAGGCGCTGCGCCTCGCCGGGCGACAGGGTCGTCGAGCGGCGCCCGAGGCTGAGATATCCCAGGCCCAGGTCGAGCAGTACGTCGATCCGCGCGACGAGATCGCCGCAGATCCGGACCGCGGCCTCGGTCGTCTCCCCGGACCGGGCGGTCGACGTGGTGGCGTCGGCCTCGGACCGCCCCACGACGGGCCGCAGCAGCGCCACGACCTCGGTGAGCGGCATCGCGTTGATCTCGGCGATGGAACGTCCGGCGAAGGTCACCGCGATTGCCTCGGGCCGCAGTCCGCTGCCGTGGCACTCGGGGCAGGGCACACTCCTGACGAACCGGAGCGCCCGTTCGCGCATCTTGTCGCTCTTGGAGTCGGCGAGGACGTGCATGACGTGCTTGCGCGCGCTCCAGAACGTGCCCTGATAGCCGTAGTCGACGCGGTCCTCCTGCGGCTGGATGTACACGGAGGGCTGCTCGTCCGTGTACAGCAGCCAGTCCCGGTCCTTCTTCCTGAGCCTGCGCCACGGCCGGTCGATGTCGATCCCCAGGCCGCTCACGACACTGCGCAGGTTGGCGCCCTGCCAGGCGCCCGGCCAGGCGGCGATCGCCCCCTCGCGGATGCTCAGCGAGGGGTCCGGGACCAGCAGGTCCTCGGCGACGTCGTGCACGACGCCCAGTCCGTGGCACTGCGGGCAGGCGCCTGCCGCGGTGTTGGGTGAGAACGACTCGGCCTCCAGCCGCGCGGCCCCCGGGGGGTAGGTGCCGGCGCGGGAGTACAGCATGCGCAGCAGATTGGACAGCGTCGTGATGGTGCCGACCGTCGAGCGCGAGCTGGGGGAGCCGCGTCGCTGCTGCAGGGCGACGGCCGGTGGCAGTCCGGTGATTTCCCGCACATGCGGAGCGCCGACCTGTTGCAACAGCCTTCGGGCGTACGGTGCCACGGACTCGAAGTAGCGCCGCTGGGCCTCCGCGTAGAGGGTGCCGAACGCGAGCGAGGACTTGCCCGAACCGGAGACGCCGGTGAAGGCGACCATCGCGTCCCGCGGAACGTCGACATCGATGTTCCGCAGATTGTTCTCACTGGCGCCCCGGACATGCACGAAGGGGTCGGTCGCGTCCTTGTCCACTGTTCCTGACTACCCGATCGCGCCCGGATCCGCGCGACAGGCGCCGCCACCGGGCCTAGGTTCTGTCCGGCGGATCACGAATGGCCCCTTCGGCGACCGCGTTCCGGGCGCCGCGCGGGCCCCCGTCCGTCCACGCGACGGGACGTCTTCCGGCGCGCCCCATGGCGCCGGAAGACGTCCCTCACCTCATCGGATGAAGTGGGGCGCGGTCAGTTGCCGGCCCATGTCCATTTCTGGTTGCTGCCGCCGGAGCAGGAGTACATCTGGATCTGGGTGCCGTTGGCGGTCCCGGTGCCGACCGCGTCCAGGCAGAGTCCCGACTGGGTGCTGGCGATGGAGCCGTCGGAGTTCAGGCGCCACTTCTGGTTGGCGCCGCCCCAGCAGGAGTAGATCTGCGCCTTGACGCCGTTGCTGGTGCCGGCCGCGTCCAGGCACTTGCCGAGGGATTTGAGTTCGCCGTCCGACGTCAAGGTCCACTTCTGGTTGCTGCCGCCGGAGCAGTCCCACAACTGGACCTGCGTGCCGTCGGTCGTCGTGGAGTTGGGCACGTCCAGGCACCGCCCCGAACCCGTCCCCTTGATCTGACCGTTGCTTCCGCCGCCCGGCGGGGTCGTGGGAGGAGTGGTCGGGGGCGTGGTCGGAGGTGTGGTGGGAGGCGTGGTCGTGCCACCTCCGGCCGCGTTGAGAGCGTTCAGGACGGCTGTGTACGCGGCCTTCTTGTTGCCGCTGTTGTCGAACAGCAACGGCGTGTCCTGGCTGCGCCACGAGTCGCTGTCCCGGACGCCCCATACCGTCATGCCGAGGCAACGCGAGACCGCCAGGCAGTCGTTGGTGATGTTGGCGTACGTGGTCGGCGACGCGCCCTGGACGTCCAGCTCGGTGATGGCCACGTCGACGCCGAGGGCGGCGAAGCTCTGGAGCGTGGTACGGAAGTTGCTGTTGTACGGGCTGCCGCTGTTGAAGTGGGACTGGAAGCCGACGCAGTCGATCGGAACGCCGCGGGCCTTGAAGTCCTTGACCATGTTGTAGACGCCCTGTGTCTTGGCGTCGTTCCAGTTCTCGATGTTGTAGTCGTTGTAACAGAGCTTCACGTTCGGATCGGCCGCCCGCGCCGTCCGGAAGGCGACCTCGATCCAGTCGTTGCCGGTGCGCTGGAGGTTGGAGTCGCGTCGTCCACCGGAACCGCCGTCGGCGAACGCCTCGTTCACCACGTCCCACTGCGCGAGCTTGCCCTTGTAGTGACCAACCACGCCGTTGATGTGGTTGATCATCGCCTGGCGCAGCGCGCTGCCGCTGAGGGACTGCATCCAGCCCGGCTGCTGACTGTGCCAGGCCAAGGTGTGGCCGCGTACCTGCTTGCCGTGTTGTACGGCCCAGTTGTAGACCTGATCGCCGCCGTTGAAGTTGAACTGGCCCTGCTGGGGCTCGGTGGCGTCGATCTTCATCTCGTTCTCGGCCGTCACCATGTTGAACTCGCGGTCGGCGATCGTCGTGTAGGCCGAGTCGCCGAGCTTGCCCGAGGCGATGGCGGTGCCGAAGTACCGCCCGCTCTGCGCGGCTGCCGCGCCGAGGGACGTCGCGGCGGCGCCCGAGGGAGCCGCCGCCACCAGGACCGCCGTGGCCGCCACGACCGAGCCGGTTGCGACGGCGACGACGGCCCGGTGGACACGGCTGAGCCGTCGTCGGGTCCCGGGCGGGGGTGGGGGTATGGCCTTTGTGCTCATCGCAGAGCCTCCGTAACCGATTCACAGAACGTGGGGGGACACGCGGGACACGCCCGCGGATTCGTAGGCGTCGACCGTTCCGGCTCCACCGAGTCGGCAGGGCCGTCGCCTCGGGGACTCAGTGTGGAAACGCCCGCGAAACGTGTCAACACTTTCGGAGAAGTTTCGGAAACTATTGCTGGTCGAGGTAATGGCTGCACGACTTCTGAGCACGTCCGAGGCACCGAAAGTTTCGATCCCATGGGTCACCTCGCCGCGCTCGCGCAGCCGCGCCAGATGTTCCGGTCCCACCGGGCCGGGTGCGCACGGCAACGAGTAGCCGCACCGCAGGCGGCAGCCCGTACACGTCGAGGCCGGTGAAGCTCCTGCGGCGCTGCCGCCCCCCGCCTCCGGCAGACAGGAGTTGGGGCTCGGGCATCCTCCGGGCCTGGGCTTCAGCAACGTCGTTCTCCCGAGCCCATGCTTTCGTGATCGAGGCGAGCTGCGCCTCGTACGTCCGCGGGTCTGACATCTGCAGGCCCCGCCCTGTTCGGGCGAACCAACGCAGATCGGCGAGCCGTCCTGGATAGTCCCGGTCACCGGGGCTGAGCCCGCGCCAGTTCGGGAGGCTGGTGCCGGTTCTGCGGCGTGCGGGCGCGGTTGATCGAGGCGGGATCACCTGCTTCCTGCGAGGTCATTCGTCGGCCGGGTCGCTGGTCGCGACCGGCTGCGGAACGACCACGACGGGGCAGGACGCGTGCTGGACGCAGTGCTGGCTGACGGAACCGAGCAGGACGCCGGCGAAGGTGCCGTGTCCCCGGGTTCCCACCACCAGCAGCCGGGCGTCGCGTGCGGCGTCAGTGAGGACTTGTGCCGGGTGCCCCTCCACCGAGTGGGTTGCCACCTGGACCATGCTGCCGTTCTGGTTCTTCACGACGCGCGCGACGGTTTCTTCCAGGCATTTCTCGGCCGAAATGGCGAAGTTTCCGCCGTCGGGCATGGACGGCAGGTAGCCCCAGGAGTATCCGTACATACTGGGGTATTGCCATGCGGCGACCGCCGAGAGCGACGCCCCCACCCGTCGGGCGTACTCCATCGCCCAGTGCAGCGCGGCCTCGGACCCGGCGGAGCCGTCCACTCCCACGACAATCCGGTCGGTCTGGTCCACGGGCAGATCTCTCATCGGAACTCCTGCTGATCGTTTGCGTGCGGATCTCAAGCTCGGATCTCAAGCTCGGATCTCAAGCTCGAATTGTGCGGGTCATGCCCTTTGTTCGGTCTCAGCCGACCGTGCGCACTTCCTTCGAGTCACCCGTCCACCGAGGCGCGTCGGCCACCGTTTCGGGAACGCGCGTCCACTTGTCCGAGCCGGTGTTCGGCGATGGTGGTCCCGGCGCTGCCGTTCAGGACCGCGGCGGCCTGGGACAGCGAGCCGATGGCCGCTTTCCGGCCGGTCGCGATGACGAATCGGGCGCAGGCGGTGAGTTTGGGGCCCATGGAGCCGTCAGGGACGGATATCCGGCTCATGTCGTCCACATTGATCCGCCTGCGCAGCATCGCCTGGGGTGTGCCGAAGTGTTCCATCACGCCCGGCACGTCCGTGAGGACGAGCAGCCGGTCGGCGTTCACCTTGATGGCGATCAGCGCCGCGGTGAAGTCCTTGTCGACGACGGCCTCCACGCCGTGGATCCGTCCGGCGTCGTCTTCGGTGACCGGTACTCCGCCGCCGCCACCGCAGATGATCACGGACTGCTGCCTGAGCAAGTGGGTGATGGTGCCCTGTTCGAGGACGCGCTGCGGGTGGGGCGAGGACACGACGCGTCGCCAGCGTCCGCCGTCGGGGGCGATGTCCCAGCCGTGGAGTTCGGCGAGCAGGCGGGCCTGTGGCTGGTCGTAGACCGGTCCGACGAACTTCGTCGGTCTGGCGAAGGCCGGGTCCTCCGCGTCCACGACCGTTTGGGTCACGATGCTGAGGATCGGCTTGGTCACCCCGGCGTTGCGCAGTTCCTGGGCCAGCCAGTAGCCGATCATTCCCTGGGTCTGGGCGACGAGTACGTCCAGCGGGTAGGGGCGCGTCAACGAGGTGTCGCTCTCGCTTTCGAGCGCGAGCATGCCGACCTGCGGTCCGTTTCCGTGGCAGACGACCAGTTCGTTCTCGGCGGCGAGCGGGGCGAGGGCCTCAGCCGCGGCGCGGATGTGACCGATCTGGAGCGCGGCATCGGGCTTCTCGCCACGACGCAGGAGCGCGTTGCCGCCGAGTGCGACGACGATGCGCACCTCAGTCACCCAGCGCGGCGACGAGGACGGCCTTGATGGTGTGCAGGCGGTTCTCCGCCTGGTCGAAGACGATCGATCGAGCGGATTCGAAGACCTCGTCGGTGACCTCGGCGCCGGTGAGCCCGTACTGGTCGTTAAGGCGCTGACCGAGTGGTGTGCTGCTGTCGTGGACCGAGGGCAGGCAGTGCAGGAATTTGGTGTCGGGCTTGCCGGAGCCGAGCAGGACCTTCTCGGTGACGCGGTACGGCAGGAGCAGCGGAATGCGCGTCTTCCACTGCTCGTCGGACTCGCCCATGCTGACCCACACATCGGTGTAGACGAAGTCGGCGCCCGCTGTGGCCTGCTCGACGTCCTCGGTCACCAGGACGCGCGCGCCACTGTTCGTGGCGAGGTTCCGGGCGGTGGCGATGACGTCGTCGGGGGGCCACAGTTCGCGCGGCGCCGCGATCCGCACATCCATGCCCAGCAGGGCGCCGGTGACGAGAAGCGAACGGGCGACGTTGTTGCGGCCGTCCCCGAGGAAGCAGTACGCGATCTGCCACATGGGGCCGGGGTGGTGCTCGGTCATGGTGAGCACGTCGGCCAGCGTCTGGGTCGGGTGCCAGGAGTCGGTGAGCCCGTTCCATACGGGGACGCCGGCATGGTCGGCGAGCTGCTCCACGGTGTCCTGGGCGAAACCGCGGAACTCTATGCCGTCGAACATCCGGCCCAGCACCCGCGCCGTGTCGCGTACCGACTCCTCACGACCGATGTGGGAGCCCTCGGGCCCGAGGTAGGTGACATGGGCGCCTTGCTGGTGTGCGGCGACCTCGAATGCGCAGCGGGTGCGGGTGGAGGTCTTCTCGAAGACCAGCGCGATGTTCCGGCCTGTCAGCGCGGGCCGTTCGGTGCCGCCGGCCCTGTCGCGCTTGAGCTGCGCCGCGCGCGTGATCAGCGCGAGGAACTGCTGCTTGTCGAGGTCGGTCTCCTTCAGGAGCGAACCGGGATGCCGAAAGGCGGTGGTCGGGGCGGTGGTCGTCGTCATGGGGCGGACCTCGTTTCTGAGCGGTACGGCGGCGTGCGGGCGGGGCGGAGGCGGTTCAGATGCCGTCGCGCTGAGTGGGACAGGTCATGCACCGGGCTCCGCCGCGGCCTCGGCCCAGCTCGTTGCCGGGGATGCTGATGACCTCGATGCCGTTGTCGCGCAGCATGCTGTTGGTGACGGTGTTGCGTTCGTAGCCGACGACGATGCCGGGGGCGATGGTGAGGAAGTTGTTGGCGTCGTCCCACTGCTCGCGCTCGGCGGCTCGCGCGTCCTCCTCGGCGGACAGGACGCGTAGTTTCTCGATGCCCAAGGCGTCGGCGATGGTGGCGAAGAGGTCGTCGCGCTGCTCCACGTGCAGCGCCGCGGTGTCGTGCTCGACGACCTCGTGCGGGTCGGCCGGCTCGATCACCCAGGTGCGCATGTCCTTCGGGTCGAGGTTGGGGTAGCGGACGAAGGTGTCCGTGTCGATCATGGTCAGGACGGTGTCCAGGTGCATGAACGCGTGGGACTTCGGGAGCTGCACGGCGATGACGGTGGTGGCCTGACCGGTCCGGAAGAGCTCTCGGGCCAGGATTTCCACGCCCATGGGGGTGGAGCGCTCTCCCATTCCGATCAGGACGGCGCCTCGCCCCAGGACGTGGATGTCACCGCCTTCCAAGGTGGCCGGCTGGTGATTGCTGTCGTCGTCTCCGTAGTAGCGGGGAAACGTGCGGTCGGCGAAGAGCGGATGGAAGTCGTACACAGCCCTGCTGTGCAGCGATTCGCGCTGCCGGGCGGACTTGGCCATCGGGTTGATGGTGACGCCGCCGTATATCCAGGCGGAGTTGTCGCGTTGGAAGAGCGTGTTGGGCAAGGGCGCCAGTACGAAGTCGTCGGGGTCCAGGGTCTGCCAGCGCAGGCTGCGTACCCGCAGCGGTGACAGGTCCGTGCGAGTGACGCCCCCGATGAGCAGCTCGGCCAGTGTCGCGGAGTCGGTCTCGTCGGCGAGCGCCCGCAACGGGGCTGCCAGGGTGGGTCCGACCTGCTCGGCCGTGCAGACGCGGTCCAGCACGAACGCCCGGGCCTCGGGGAGGGCCAGTGTTTCGGCGAGCAGTACGTCGAAATGGTGCACGGTGACGAAGCGGTCGCGGAGGGCCTGCGTGAACGCGTCGTGTTCTTCGCGGGCTCTGGCAGCCCACAGCACGTCGTCGAAGAGCAGTTGGTCGCAGTTGCCGGGAGTCAGGCGGCTGAGTTCCAGCCCGGGACGGTGGACAACGGCTTCACGCAGTTGGCCGACTTCGGAGTGGACTCCCGGCGTGCGGGTCGACCTGGTTTTCCCGGCGGCTCGGTCGGCGGGGCGCTCGGCGGCGGGAACAGCTTGTGTCGGTCGCGTCATGACGGGATCTCTCCGGTGTCGGTGGTGCGGGTGGCGGGTGCCGGGGTGAGCCGACTGCCCACCGGGGTCTCAGGGACCTCGGGAAGGGCGGCGCTGTCGAAGGGCACGACGAGGCTCTCGCCGTACTCGCCCCGCCCCGACTTCAGCCAGATGTAGACGGGCAGGCCCAGCAGGACGCAGAACAGGCCGTAGTAGACGGCCTGGTACCCGCTGCCGGCCAGCGACCAGAAGGAGAAGACGAGGGCGACCGCGGACACTCCGCAGTCGCGGACCAGGTGCTGCCAGTGGGTCTGCCGGCCGCGCGTGAGGAGCCAGTACAACTGCGCGGCCGCGCTGAACAGATAGGGGATGACGGCGGTGACCACGGAGAGCAGGACGAGCGTGGTGAAGACCTTCTCGAAGCGCGTGTAGCTGACCACGGTCAGGACCGAGGCGAGGAAGGTCGAGCTGATGATGCCGAACGCGGGTATGCCGCGTCGGCCGCGGGCGAACACCGCCGGGAACAGGCGGTCCTTCGCGGCTGCCATGGGCATTTCGCCGACGACCAGGGTCCAGCCGATCAGAGCGCCCAGGCCGGAGACGATCGCCGCGACGGCGACGGTCTGGCCGGCCCAACGGCCGCCGAAGATGGCGTCGGCCGAGTCGGTGAACGGCGCTGTGGACTTCTGCAGGGCGGCGTTGGAGACCGTGCCGAACACGGTGACCGTGCCCAGGATGTACACCACGGCGCAGCCGATGGTGCCCAGCACCGTGGCCCGTCCGACATTGCGCCGAGGGTCACGTACGCGGCCGGCCACCACCGAGGCGGTCTCGATGCCGATGTAGCTGAACAGCGCGATGGCCGCGGCGGCCGAGATCGCCGCGGTCGCCGAGGTGCCGGTGGGGTTGAGCGGCCCGAAGTTGTGGGCCTTGATGAACAGCAGCCCGACGGTGGCCATGAACAGCAGGGGAATGAATTTGAGCACGGTCGTGACGTTCTGCGTGATGGCGATGTTCCGCACCCCGGAGAGATTGATGACCGCGGGTATCCACAGACCCGCCATGGCGATCACGACGGACCAGAGCTTGGCGTGCCCGGTGTTCCAGAAGACCTCGACGTATCCGACCCACGCGACGACGATCGCGGCGTTGCCGGCCCAGGCGGTGATCCAGTAGGACCACGCGTTGAGGAAGCCGCCGAAGTCCCCGAAGGCGTCTCTGGCGTAGACATACGGGCCGCCGGAACCCGGCACTCTCTTCGACAGCGACCCGAAGGTGAACGCCAGCGCCAGAGCGCCTACGGTGACCAGGACGAACGCGACCAGACTGATCGGGCCGTACGGCGCCAAGGCACTCGGCAGCGCGAAGACTCCCGTGCCGATCACCGATCCGATGACCAGTGCGGTGGCCGTCGGCAGTCCGAACTGCCGCTTCTTCGCCGTCTTCTGCGTACTCGTCGGGTGCGAGGTTTCTCCGGACGCCTCATCGTGCACCTGCGTACTCAACTGAGTTCCTCCTCGCCTCTGTTCACGACGGCCCACGCTGGGGGCTCGGCAGCGGCAGTCCGGCGGTCCACGTCGGGCTGCCGCTACCGGTCGATCACACCGATGCGTTGGCGTTGGAGCCGTTCAGTACGGGGACGGGGACGGTCTTCACCATGCCGGTCGGCGGTACGGGGGCCGCGGCGGCTGCCTTCTCACGGGCGAGGAAGGATCCGAGCTCGCCGATGGTGCTCATGAGGGGGGCGGGGAAGACCACGGTCGTGTTCTTGTCGACGCCTATCTCGACCAGGCTCTGCAGGTTGCGGAGCTGGAGCGCCAGCGGGTGGTCCATCATGATGTCCGAGGCGTCGCCGAGCGCGGCGGCGGCCATCGACTCGCCTTCGGCGTTGATGATCTTCGCTCGCTTCTCCCGCTCGGCTTCCGCCTGGCGGGCCATCGCGCGCTTCATGCTGTCGGGCAGTTGGATGTCCTTGAGTTCGACCAGGGTGACCTCGACGCCCCATTCGGTGGTCGTCACATCGAGGATTTCGCGGATGTCCAGATTGATCCGGTCAGTTTCCGACAGCGTCTGGTCGAGGGTGTTCTGGCCGACGACCTTGCGCAGGGTCGTCTGCGCTATCTGATTGATCGCCGTGTTCACGTTCTCTATCGCGATCACCGATTTCACGGCGTCCGCCACTCGGAAATAGGCGACGGCCGACACATCGACGCTCACATTGTCCCGGGTGATGATGCCCTGGGACTGGATGGGCATGGTGACCGTCCGCAGCGACACCCGGTGCAGGACGTCGACGAACGGAACGATGAACCGCAGCCCCGGCGGACGAGCACCGACCAGCCGCCCGAACCGGAACAGAACTCCCTGCTCGTACTGCTTGATCACCTTGACCGCCATGGCGATGGCCACGATGGCCAGGATGACCACGATGACGAGAAGGAAAATCAGAAGTGCCATTGCGTTGCTCCTCAGAAAGGATGGCGGATTCCTGGTCCAGGACATACCGACCGGCAGGACCGCGGGCAGTGCGTGACGGGCGGAGAGGATGTGACCGGTGGAGGTCGTATCAGCAGCCCTCAGACGCTCCCGTTCCTCCAACTCGTCTGTGCCGTCATGTAGTTCATATCCGCATCGTCGCCGCGCCAGATCGTCGTCGGTAGGGCCGGGTGGTCCCTCCTCACCGGCTCAGCGGCCCCCTGCGTCCACCGGATTCTCCTGAGGACTGGCCGCAAATCCATTTCGGAGAGCCGGTCGGCCCTTGGCCGCCGTACTGGTGCCGCACCATCGTGGAGTTATGAGAATCCAAGAGACCAACCTGAGGGAATTTTCCGGAGCGCGGTCGATCGTCGTCGGGGTGAACGGTTCCCGTGCGTCCCTTGCTGCCTTGCGATGGGCCGTGGCGGAAGCGGAGGCACGCAAGGTGCCCCTGGTGACGGTGCACGCCTGGGAGCCGTCGGTACGTCGGCGTGCGCCGTATGCCACCGTGGCGGAGCGCCGTACACCGGCCGAGGACCGGGAGTCTGGGCAGAGGCTGGTCCAAGTCGCGGTGGCCGCAGTCCGGATGGCCCATCCGGGCGCTGACGTGCGGGCGGTGCTGGCCGAGGGGCCGCCGGTCGCGGTACTCCTTCGCTACAGCGACGACGCTCTGCTTCTGACGCTCGGGCAGAGCCTGTACAGGGACGGCTCGCCGACCGAACTCGGTCCGGTGACCCGCGCGTGCGTCAGGGAATCCCATTGCCCCGTCGTTACGGTTCCGGAGCTCCGCACCACAGCCCGGCACAGCGAACTCCCGCCCGTGGCCCCCGTGGCGACGGCCTTGGCCGGCTGACCTCCTGCGACCGCGGCGCGAGCAGTTGGGGCTGAGTCGCGAGGAGGTCGCCGGACGGGCTGGTTCCGCGGGGGGCTACCTCCAGCTTGTGGAGGAGGAGGCCACTGTGCTCGGCGTCACGTTCCTGCCGCGGTTGGCGAACGCGCTGGAGACGACGGTCGCGGAGCTGGTTGCGCAGGGCAATGTGTCGTTCAGAACCGCACCGGACGCGCTGCCCGCACAGGCGGCGGGCACGGATACCGCATTCGAGGCGGATCACCATCGTGCCCAGGCGGGTCACCGGTCGCAGAATCGCCGTGCGGCAGAATCCCGCCGCGGCGGGGCCGTCAGGAAAACCGCGGTGAGACGCGCCGTCGGGGGACCGGTTCGTCCGCTTGCGACCTCAACGCCGGACAGGGTCAATCGCGGCGGACGGGGACGGTCGGGAGACCATGGAGTACGGAGCGGACCGAATCGCCGTCGCACGGGGCGAACAGGGCCGACAACCCCGCGTTCAGGCGGACGCTGACGGAGCGTTCGGAGACTCCGAGCCGCTGCGAGGCGTCGGCGCAGCTCTGGTCACCGATCAGCATCAGCGCCAGCTCCACCCGGTCGAGCGCGACTGACGCCGTCTCGGGGCACCGGTCCCTTATGTGGGGGACGTGAGGTGGGACAGGTGAAGAGCGCGTCCGATGCGTTGTGATGACGGAGTCCGGTGCGGCGAGCACTTCGGCCATGGCGGCTTCGACCACGACCGGATCGTCCGTCATCAGGGCTGACAGGGCGTGGATGGCGATCAGGTGGCGGTCGCACCAGATGATGATCGAGCGTCGGCGGGCGAGGAGTCGCTCGGTTTCGCGGTTCCGGGTGGAAGCGGCGGCCGGCTTCGTTCTGCGCAGAGTCACTGCGGACCTCTTTTCGAAGCGCGGGTCCCGATCACCGGGCGCGGGCGCTGAATTGAGCACGAGTTGAGCGAACCTGCGGAAGGAATGCCGCGCGGTGCCGCGCTCCGGTCACGCGGTGCCCGGGCACTGGTGCGGAGCCTGTGGCGAGGCATGCGGCCCGGTTACGCGAGTGGAGGCAACCACGCCAACAGCGCAGTCCGGAGGCGACAGGGCCGGTCCGGAAGCTCGCGCGGAAGCACTCGGATGGTCGGGCGATGGATCATCGTCTCACTCGCCTCAGGTACGTCCGTATCGACTGTGCGGTATGCCGCTGGGGTCACGGACGTCACGGCAACTGTAGCGGCGTTCGACCACGTCGACCATGATCCGAGGTGATAATCCCATCGGACGCATCCATCCGCGACGGTGGATCGACGGGAACTGCCGAGCAGGGCCCTTCGGCCCCTGGAAGGGCCGTTCGGCATCTGCGCGGACCGCGGGTGCGCGGGACAGACTGCGCAGCGGGGCCGGACGTACGACGTACGCAACCGACCGCCCCGGCGCCCGCACTGATCTCACTGGGCGTCCGCACACGATGCGGAACGAGGAAAAGCCATGACACTCACGACGAGGCCCTTCACCATCGGCGCAGAAGTCTCCGACGAGGACGGCGCCTTCGGGGTCCTGCGCCGGGTGGTCGTCGACCCGGTCGCCAGGACCCTCACCCACTTGGTGATCGAGCCCAAGTACCACCACGCGGCCGGCCGCCTCGTACCTGTCGGTCTGATCGACCAGTCCGCCGCACGGATCGCACTGCACTGCACCACGGCCGAGTTCGAGGCTCTGTCGAGCGCCGACGAGAAGCATTTTGTGCCCGCACCGGACAATGAGTGGGGCTATGCGGGCGGCGAGATTTTCGCTCTCCCCTACTACGGACTCGGTATGGGAACAGGCGCGGTCGCCATGAGGCCCGTTCTCCCGGTTCCTGGGCCGCGCCTCATCACGCGGGACCGTATTCCCACCGGCGAGGTGGAGATCCGCCGGGGTGACGCCGTGCACGCGACCGACGGTGAGATCGGCCGGGTCCAGGGCCTGGCCGTGGACACGGGTGATTACCACGTCAGCCATGTGCTGCTGGACGAGGGCCACTTGTGGGGAAAGCGACGCGTCGCGATCCCCATCGACGCGGTCGTCAGCGTCACCGGCGACGTCCGGCTCAGCTTGACCAAGGACGAGGTACGCGACCTGCCGCCGGTCGACCTCGCCCATGACCCCACACCGAGCGTCGCCGACGGAGACCCTGTCTGAGCCGCAGGGGGGGAGCCTCCGCTGACCGGCACGGCACGAGCCGCGACCCTGTGTCGACGTCTCGGCTCCTGCGGTGCCCTCAGGCGTTGACGCGGGCCAATGGCTGCTCTCGCCCCTGACGGCCAGGGAACAGCAGAGCGGCCGATCCGGGCGGAACGGGATCGGAGCCCCCCTTCGCACGGCGCTCCGCCGGACGGCGGTGATGGAAGCCGGGCCGCAGTCCGCCACGGCCTCGGGTCGCTGCCCGGGGTGGGGCGGGGGGATGGGAAACTGGCGGGTATGGATATCCGTCGCAGGAACAACGTCACCGTCACCGGCTGTGCAGACGGGCCGGTGCTCCTGCTGGCGCACGGGTTCGGCTGTGACCAGAACATGTGGCGCACGGTGGTTCCCGCATTGGCTGAGAGCTACCGGGTGGTGCTCTTCGACTACGTGGGTTCCGGCCGGGCGGACCCGTCGGCCTGGGACGAGCGGCGTTACAGCTCCCTGGAGGGCTACGCGCGGGACGTACTGGAGGTCTGCGAGGAGCTGGACCTGCGGGACGTGACGTTCGTGGGGCACTCGGTCAGCGCGATGGTCGGGGTGCTCGCCGCGGCGAAGGCCCCGCGGCGTCTGTCCCGGCTGGTGATGGTCGCGCCGTCGCCCTGCTACATCGACGACGACGGTTACCGGGGCGGGTTCAGCGCCGAGGACATCGACGAGCTGCTGGAGTCGCTGGAGTCGAACTATCTGGGCTGGTCGGCGGCGATGGCCCCGGTCATCATGGGCAACGCGGACCGCCCGGAACTCGGCCAGGAGCTGACCGCCTCGTTCTGCGCGACCGACCCGGACATGGCTCGCGTCTTCGCCCGCACGACGTTCCTGTCCGACAGCCGCGAGGACCTGAAAACGGTCACGGCGCCGACGCTGGTCCTTGAATGCAGGCAGGACGTGATCGCGCCCCGGGAGGTCGGCGCCTACGTCCACGCGGCGATCCCCGGCAGCCGCCTGGTCACGCTGGAGGCGACGGGTCACTGCCCGCAGCTGAGCGCGCCGCAGGCCACCGCGGGCGCGATCATCGAGTTCGTCGGGACGAGCCGGTGATGTGCAGGACCGACCAGGCGCCCGAGCCGGGCGAGGAGCAGGACGTGGACACCACGGACGCGGTGTTCACCTCACTGCTGGAGGACAGCGCGGAGGAGCTGTACGAGCAGGCCCCGTGCGGATATCTGTCGACGCTGATGGACGGCACCATCGCGAGGATCAACACCACCCTGCTGGACTGGCTGGGCATGGACCGTGCGCAGGTGGTGGGGCGGATGCGGTTCACCGATCTGCTCACTGTGGGGGGCAAGCTCTATCACGAGACGCACTTCGCGCCGCTGTTGCAGATGAAGGGCGAGGTCAGCGGCATCGCCCTGGACATCAGGGCCGCCGGAAAGGCGCGGATGCCGGTGCTGGTCACCTCGAAGGTGAAGACCAGCGAGGACGGTGAGCCCCTGCTGATCCGCACCACCGTTTTCGACGCCCGCGACCGCCGCGCCTACGAGGCGGAGTTGCTGCGCGGCCGCGAGGCGGCTGAGGAAGCCCACCGGCAGGCCGAAGCGGCGCGCCGGCGGGCGGAGGCTGATCGCGTCCGGCTCCAGGAGGCGCTCGCCGTTCTCCAGCAGAGCCTGCTGCCCTCGCAGCTGCCCACGATCCCGGGCCTGGAGGCCGGTTCCTATTACCACACGGCATCCCCCGATCTGCTGGGCGGAGACTTCTACGACCTGTTCCCCCTGGACTGCGGCCGGTGGGCGTTCTTCCTCGGGGACGTGTGCGGCAAGGGGCCCCAAGCCGCCGCGGTCACCTCACTGGCCCGCTACACCCTGCGCGCCGCCGCCCTGCACGATGCCGACCCGGTCACCGTCCTCACCACCCTGAACACGGTGCTGCACGAGCGGTACGCCAGCGGCGAGGGCCGCTACTGCACCGCCGTCTTCGGAGTCCTGGAAACCGATGAGGGCCACGTCGGCGTGCACCTGGCTTCCGGCGGACACCCCTCCGCGGTGATCCAGCGCGCGGACGGCAGCACCGATTACGTTCCCACTCCGGGCGGCCTGCTCGTCGGCGTCCTGCCGCAGGCCCCGTTCACGGCCGCCCGCGCCGATCTGCTGCCCGGCGACACCCTGCTCCTGTACACCGACGGCCTGACCGAGGCCCGCACCGGGCCGGACCGTGAGCTGTACGGCGAGGACGCTCTGTGTGCTTTCATCGCCGCCCAGCCGCCGACGGGCCCGCAGGCTCTCATCACCGCCCTGAGCGGGCTGCTCGCCTCCTTCGGCGACGGGCTCGACGACGACACCGCCCTGCTCGCCCTCGGCATGCCCGCCCCGCTTCCCACCACCGCGAGTGACGAGCTGACATGAACCCTCTGACGATCACCGCCCGAGCCACCGCCACCGGTCCCGTCCTGGAGATCACCGGTGACCTCGACTACGCGACGGCACCCGAACTGCGCAGGGCCGTAGACGGCCTGGCGGTCGCCGCGGGGCAACTGCTGGTCCTGGACCTGGCCGGCCTGGACTTCTGCGACTCCAGCGGGATCAGCGCTCTGCTGTCGGTTCGGAGTCTGGCTATCGAACACGGCGGCGACATGACCCTCGCCGCGGTTCCCGCGAACACCGCCCGCATCCTGGGCATCATCGGCCTGGACCAGGTTTTCACCATCCACCCGGACGCCACGACGGCCACCGCCCGCGACTCCGCCGCCAGTTGATCCTGCTCCGGACAGCGTCAGCCAAGGGGGTCAGCGTCCGGGTGGCCGCGCTATGCCGCCTCCGCCAACCCCGCTGCTGCGCGCTCCATTACTTGCCGCCTGCCTGCTCCAGGGCGGCCGCGTAGGCGTACAGCGCGGCAATGACCGTGGCGCGGTCGGCGGGGTCGAGACCGCGCATGACGCGTTCCCAGGCAGAGGCACTGCCGGAGAGCCATTCGTCGATCGGTGCGGCGTAGGCGTTGGCGGTGGCCCCGGTGCGGCGGGGGAGTTGGAAGGCAATGCCGCCCACGGCACTGGCCGCGCCGGTGATCAGAACGTTGTCTGGTGGGTGCGGCCGCCAGCGGCCGGGCGGGCAGGGAGACCCGCTCGGCCCGGGTACCGCAGCTGGGACGGGGAATCAGGCGTTGATCGAGGCTTCGTGTCCGGCGTCCTTCGCCGATGTCCGTGTCCGGGGCAGGACGAGATAGGTCAGGGCCAGTCCGATCAGGCTCAGGACCGCGCCCGCCAGGCCGGTCCACCGCAGAGCACCGGCGGCGACGATCGCGCCGCCGATGACCGAGCCGGCTGCCGCACCGAGGTTGAAGGCGCCCACGTTGACGGAGACCGCCAGGCTCGGCGCGGCGCCCGCGTGGTGCAGGATCAGTCCTTGCAGCGGGGCGATGGTCGCGGTGGCGAACAGACCGAGTGCCAGGACTGCCGCCACGGCGGTGGGCTGCCACACCACGGCGAACGGGATGAGCGAGAGCGTCGCCGCGAGCCCGCCGAAGACCCCGCGTACGGTGGCGCTCATCGACTTGTCGGTCAGCTTTCCGGCGGTGAGGTTGCCGAGAAAACTACCCGCGCCGTAGGCGAGCAGCAGACCGGAGACCGCGTCGGCGGAGAAGCCGGAGACCCGGGTCAGCAGCGGCGCGATGTAGGTGAACAGTGTGGCGACCCCGGAAAAGCCCACCGCGGTGGTGGCGATGGCGAGCATGACCGGCCGACGGGTCACCACGCGTATCTCGTCACGCAACCGCGTGGACGGGGCTTCCTGACGGGGCAGTACGGCGGCCAGGAGCACGGTGCCCACCAGGGACAGAACGGTCAGCGCGGCGAATGGAGCCCGCCATCCGGCGCTTTGCCCGAGCAGTGCCCCCAGGGGCACTCCGAGGAGCGTGGCCACGGTGAAGCCGGAGGCCACGGTGGCGATGGCCGAGCCCGTCTTCTCAGCCGGGACCACCCGAACCGCCGTCACCAGCGCCAGCGCCAGGAAAGCGGCGTGACTCAGCGAGGACACCACGCGGCCCACCAGGAGCAGGCCGAACGACGGCGCCACCGCGCTCGTCGCACTGCCCGCCGCGAACAGCAGCATCAGCCCGATGGCGAGGCCCTTGCGCGGCAGACGCGAGGTCAGCAGGGCCATGAGCGGCCCTCCGACCACGACTCCGAGCGCGTATGCGGTCACTGCCTGTCCGGCGGTTCCCACGGAGACGTCCAGATCCTCGCCGACCTGGGGCAGCAACCCGGCGATCAGGTACTCCGAGGTACCCACGACGAAGACGCTTACGCACAGTGCGGCGAGCGTCGCGAAACCCTTGTTCACCTTCATGCCGCAGACGCTAAAGTCTCACATGGGTATGAGAGTCAAGCCCGAACGGGCAATGTCCGCGCGACTGTCAGGAGGTCCCTGTGCGTATCGGTGAGTTGTCCCGGCGGACCGATGTGGCCGTGTACCTGTTGCGCTACTACGAGGAGCAGGGTCTGCTCCATCCGCAGCGTCGCCCCAGCGGCTACCGGGAATACGTCGAGGAGGACGTCGCCGTGGTCCGCCGCATCCGCAGCCTGCTGGCCGCCGGCTTGGGCACCTCCACCATCACCGCGGTCCTGCCGTGCCTGCGGGATACCGGCGACCGTCTCGTCCCCACCTGCTCGGACCTGCTCGCCGACCTCCACCAGGAACGCGACCGCATCGCTCAGGCCATCAGCGACCTTCAGGCTTCCATGGACGCGCTCAACAACGTCATCGCTGCGGCCCCAGCCGATGTCACTCGCAGGGCACTGGCTTCACTCGACGTGTGAACGAATCGGCTTTCACCGCCGTACCCCGACGGCGCTGAGGTCCCCAAAGTGGCGCCCGGCCTGTCGAAAGGGTTACGGAGTTGGCCCGCACATGGCCCGGATCTTGGTGACGGACTCCCGCCAGATGCCGAGCAGTGCCCGCACCTTTACTTGTCCTCGCGGCACCCGGATTGCCACCGCGGTCCTGCCCGTGGAAGCGCACCGGCGGACAGGTGCGAGGCAGAAGCGGCCGTGCGGTATCGCGGTCACCGTCGAACAGCCGAGGTCGTGCGAACTGTCCAGGAGCCGCCGGGTCGCCGGGGTCCCTGTGAACGTCTGTCTCGGCTGCGGGCACATGCTCCATGCCGGCCCAGCAACCCCATTCTGATTGCGGAGAACGCCGTCCGTCCGCGGGGGCCGGGGTGGTCGTATGGGCTGATATGCCATACCGCCCAATAGGCGCAGACCAGCGCGTCGGCTACGAAGGGGCTTTGTACCTGTGCTATGGCAGAGTCGAGGCCGAGGTGGTCGTGCTTGTGCTGCCGCGAAGGTGTGGAAGCAGCGCGGCCAACCGCAGGCAGGCCCGATATTCTTGGTACCGGCCGTATCGGTTCGTAAACGGCGCTTTGCGCCTCAGCGGGTCCGCTCGATGACGCGGCGGCCTCGCCGGAGTTCGGTTCTCCCGGAGTGCCGTAGAAGTGAGCGTCCCAGCCGATCGGCTGTGGCTGAGCCTGGCGAACTCCGCGGCGAGATTGTGGACTTCTCCGCTGTGGATCAGGGGGAATATGACCTGGCCTCTACCGCGCTGCCCCAAAAGCCCTGTCAGCAAAGCTGTTACCAACTCGCCGACGAGTACGCCGCCGCAGACCAACTGGTTCAGCAGATCGCCGTAACTGTTCTTGGCGGGGCCAAGGGCGGCAGGAGAGGATCGGCCCTGCTGACGACCGTCGGCCTCTTGGATTTGAGGGGGCGCGCTTGAGTGGCGTCATGGAGGACGTACTCCTCTGGGGCCCAGGTGGTCGCGTTCTCATTGCGGTTACCAGAGGCACGGGATCCAGAATTGGTCATGTCTTCAATGTGGTCAACGTGGACGGTAATATCGTCTTCCTCGACTACCAGTTAGGGACGGTCCAGCCGGTAGACTGGGGGAGTGCTAACTCATGAGGATGAACTGACGAGCTGTCAATGACTGAATTGCTGGGCGCGACCTCTACTTTGTTGTTGCAGGGCGGTGCAGGCCGGGACCCGGAGACGATGAGGCTTGAGCCGGAGCACGCCTACATCGAGGACGGGCACGCAGTCATTCCCTACAACTCCCGAGCCTTTTTGACGAAGGCCGGAAAAGCGAGCGGCTGCTGGGAAATCTACCGGTCCTGGTAGATCTCTCTACTGGAGTGTGCCGATACATGACCATCCAGGAAGTACTGGCACGCCCAGAGGCTCAGGACAGCGAATGATACGGCGATGAGTTCGCCTTGCTTGGCCGGACGGCCCTGCCGTCCGACGGAGTCGTAGCGGTACTGCGCCACGGCTGTGGTTGTCGAGGTGCTCGCGCCGGCGGCGGTTGCCCACAAGTTGATGGCTGAGACTTGTCCCGTGCATCACCCGCCGGTCCTCCCGCCGCAGCAGGCAACCGGCCTCCCGCGAAGCCGAACGCGACTGATCGTTCTCAAGGGCACCACGGTCACCCTGGCACGAAGCGACCCTGACCCTGGGCCCCGAGGCCACTTTTCCATAGAGTCCGTGGACGTGACCATAGTCCTGAACCTCGCCACCATAGTGATCGCCTCTCTGGCATTGCTGCTGGCCCTGCGGCAGAACCGCCTCAGCAACGGAGGGAACCACCTGCCGGTGATCCTCGAAGCCTTCAAGTTAGTCCACGGCCCGGAGTCGACCTACCTCGAAGATGAGAAGTATGTCTTGAACGATCTAGCCCGGCACTCCGTCGACTGCGGCGTTACCGAACTTCCCGACGAAGCTCGCCCCCATGCATTGAAGATAGGGATGTTCTTCGACGACCTCGGCAGGCTCGTCGCTCACGGCATAATCGATCAGGAACTGGTTGTCGGCTCCTTCGGCATGGGAATCGTCCGCATGTGGGACGCCCTGGCCCCATACGTCTACCAACAGAGACACGTCCACAACAACCACTTCTGGATCTACTTCGAGGACCTCGCATCCCGCACCGCTGCTACACCGAACGCCCTGGTCTACGCCGCCTTGGGCCTGCGTTCACGCCCACCTCGGAGCCGGTGACACCCAGCGTCATCGCTCGCCCCACCCAGCACGGCATCCGTCACGGAACTTCAAGCAGGCCCTCAGAACCGACGAGCTCTTTGCCCGCGCGCTCGCTCAACCCGCCCCCCGCCGCGCCACGCCCGGCTGCCGTTCGAGGAGAAGGATCGAAAACAGCTTCTGACACCGTCACCCACACCACGACGCTGCGGTCGGCGCTCACGGCTGCCCGCTGGCGGCGCGGGTGAGGAAAGCGGCGAGGGCGGCGGCCTCCGGATCGGCGGCCGCGAGCCGGGCAGCGAACGCCAGTTGGTCGACGCCCGTGCCAGGATCGAGGCGGGTGAGCGCGGACAGCACGGCGTGGGTGAGCGAAGGGGTCGGCAGGAGACCGGCAGCGGCCGGTTCGACCCGAGCGAACCGGCCCGTCACGCGACTCATCAGCTGGTCGAACTTCGCCCGCCACCGGGCAGGCACTCCGCTGTGCCCCGCGGCCACCGCCTGATTTTCGTTTGTCCACACAACTCACGATGATCAACGGGGGCCGCAGCCATCTCCGCACCAGCCCCGACCAGCAAGGTCACGATCTACGACTGGAGTACTAACAACGGCCAACACAATGAGTTGACCTGCCGCAGGGTGATCAAGCAGCAGGCGAGTTTGAGGATGGCCTCGAGGATGTCAGCTCGTCGTTCCCAGTGGATGCGGAGTCGTTTGAAACCGTGGAGCCAGGCGAAGGTTCGCTCGACGACCCAGCGGTAGGTGCCCAGTCCGGTGCCGTGCCGAGTGCCACGGCGACCGACAGCACGAGCGCCGCAGCGGTGACGCACGAAGCTTCCCGCAGCGCCGGAGCCCGGCGTGGCCTACAGTCCGGCGGAGGACTACGAGACGCGTAATGAGGCCAAGGTCGGCGTCTCCGACGTTCGGCGCATCGTTCCGCTCGAACACCCGCCGGGCTGGCTGCGCCAGGACCAGCTGTGCCGTCTCAGTAACCACCAGGTGCCTTCAACGGTGTAGGAGACGTGGCACAGCGGCCCGATCAGCGTCTTCACCCGCGTCGGCGTCCACCGCTGGTCCGCCCATCCGTGGACTAGCGGACCGCGCTGCAACTCTTGCTCCAGCCGGGCGATCTGCGCGTCACTGAGGCGAGGACGGCCGGGCGAACCCTTCAAGGCCACTCCAGCCTCGCGACACTCACCGGCGGTGTGGCCTGGTGGTGGTCAGACGGCGTCGATCACCCGCCGTACTGCGGATTCGATGGCGCGTTGTCCGGCGGGCAGGGGGTGGCCGCGGTTGTCGCCGCCGTTCCGGCCGACGTCGTAGACCCATGGTGAGGCGCTGCACAGTTCGTGACCGTCGAAGCTGTTCAGGACCGAGACGTAGGTAACGTGAGCGCGGGCGGCCGCGGCCCGGGTGGCGGCATCCATCTGCGCGGCCAGGTCGTTGAGATTGGAGCGCTCAGAAGGTGTGAGCCAGCGGCACCGCCTGGTGGCCGACTGCTGCGCGGGGAACAACCGCGGATAGCCGACCACGACTACCCGGGCATGCGGAGCTGTCGTTTTGACCAGCTGATAGGCGCTCAGCAGCTTCCCCGGGAGCGTCTGGCTGATGTAGCTCCTCGCGTGGGCGACGGTGCGATCCAGGACGCAGTCGCTGAGGAAGCAGTGGGTCAGGATGCGGGAGAAGCCGACATCGTTTCCACCGATAGTGAGCGTGACCAGGCTCGGTGCAGGCCGAAGGGAACGCAGACGGGTCGTCACCTGTGCGGGTTCCCCCTTGAACGTCGAGCTGAGCGCCGAGATTTCCGCCCCTGAACACGCCAGGTGCGCTACGAGATGCACGGCCGCGTCGTCTACCGCCAGCAGCCGGGGCCACGCCTGCGGGCTACGATCGCAGGCGTGGGAAGCGGCGTCGAACGGCGGATTGCCCTCGCCAGAGGAGTAGGAGTCGCCCAGCGCGACAGTCGAGACCGGCGCCGGAAGCGCCGCACTGGATTTCAGGAGCGTGGCGCGAGGTTCGTCCATCCCCAGCCCCGGGCGCGGCATGGACACCAGCACGGTCTGCCAGGTGCCACATAGCCCGTCCGGGGCGGTGCACTGGACTTGTTCGACGTAGAGACGGCCTTCGGCCAGGGCGTACTGGCTGCTGTTTCCGCCTGCGCCGGAGTCGAGCGCGGAGGTGTCGAAGGAGTCCACCGGCGCGCCGGTGGTGTGGCTGTAGGTGTCTACCTGAAAGCTGGTGGAGGTGTACGCGTTATAGGTGACATTGCGCAGCAGCACGATGTGGCCGCGGCTGTCGGCTTGGACGGCGACCGGTGCGTAGGCGCGGTCGCGGGCGTCGTCTCTTTCGGGGACGGTACGGGTGAACAGCAGATGGCCCCTGGGATCGACAGCGATCAGGCGGTCGGTGCTGCTTCCAGCCTGAGTGACAGTCAGCAGGACCGGCACCCCCCACGAGGCAGCGGTCCAAGCGTTGATGAGTGGGTCGGCGCAGTATGGCAGGGTGTAACGGCCGGTGCGGCCACTGATGTTGAACACATCGAGGCGGTTGACCGGGTCGTACCGCCAGCAGTCGGGTTTGGAGGTGGGGCCGCTGCGGTTGGTGAGGTACGCGAACACGTAGCCGTCGGGGTTCACAGCGAGCCGCTGCGGCATCTCGGCAGCGGCGGACACCACGCGAACGCGGCCGATGTCGTTGCCGTGGTAGTCGATGTACCGCACGCCGTCTCCGGCGTAGTTCTCCACTACCAGGCCCCGCCGGTAGGCCCCGACGATGCCGGAAGCGTCCGCGGACCGGTTGGCGAACAGCAATGCCCCGGTCGTCGCGGATATGCCGAAGATCACGGCCTGCCGGCCGCAGTTGGTGTACGCGGTGCCGGCGCCGTAGATGTTGCCGTCTGCGCCCGGGACGAGCTGTCCGTATCCGATAGCGACAGGAGACTGGCCGCACGTCACGCTGATGGGGCGGGTCCACTTCAACGCCGCGCCCTGGTACGCCGCCACGACCGAAGGATCGGTGCCGTTGCCGTGCGGGCGTGGGCGGATGCCTACCGTCAGACCACTGGCACTCACCATGCTGACACAAGACGCCAGCGCTCCTGCGGGCGCGCCGTGAAGCGGAGACCCACCGGCAGTGAACCGCTGCACCATCGGCCCTGTGCTGTCGTTGCCCGTGCATCCCTGGACGCTGGAGTTCCCCTGCAAGTCCGTATGGAGCAGCCCTGAACTCTCAACGGGCTGCTGCCATGCCGCAGCCGACGGCTGCGGCATGTCCTGCGGGAGTTCGGCACGTGCCGCAGGTGCCATGAGCCCCGCCGCTAATAGCATTCCTGTCACCGCTGCGACCAGCGCACGTCGTGTCCCCGGCATGAGTCCCACCCCTCAGCTCACCTCCGCGGACCGCCGGGCGGATCACCCGGGCCAAGCGGAATCAGGCGATGTTAGCGGCCGATGTGTCCTTATGAGCCCTGTTCGCCGTTATTGCCTGTCAGACGCTCATTTGGCATCTCCTCCGATACGCACCGACAAGCACCTGCCTGTCAGCAGGCGCGTCCGCCCCACCGACTCTCCGGTGCCCTCTGCGCCGTCACAGGCCCCGGGCCCGGACGGATCCCGCTTCGAAATTCCCCGGGCCCGCTGTCACCGTGGATGACCCGTCTAACCGAACTGAGTCGATCGCATGGTGTTGACCTGTGTGGACTTGATTGAGTGAGACGGCTGCGCGTTGCGATTCCGTGGACCAGCACAACACCTAACTGTTCGTTCCCCACCAGCACACGCCCCCTGGCCCCTCGCGCGGACTGAACACGCTATCCGCCGACTCCCCCCCGGCCGCTGGCCAAGCGAAGGACCCACCTCGGCGCAGCAACCCCACTCTGAGAACGCGGCCTCATTCCGTCACCCCGCACACGCCATTTCGTCGGTGCTCCTTCGTGTTGGCAGGGACTGGAGCCGGGTGACAGCGCCTCCGGGTCAGATACCGGCCGACGTCCCGGAAACCAGAACCGCCGCTCCCTCCTCGGCAGCAGCGGCTCGATCCGCTCCTACAGCTCATCCGACACAATCCACGGCGAGGCACCAACGACCAGCCCAACGCTCAACTCATAAGCCGGACCCGGCCACCAAAACCGATCCACCTCATTGTGTTAGCCGTTGTATCAACTCGTCTACGTGTGACGCCCCGACCGTGCGGCGGTGGCCGCACGAGTCTGCCCGCCGAACGAGCAGAGCGCGACGACCAGCTGTGAAGCTGAGGGCGTACCGTCTCGCAGCCCCGGCCGTCCACGCCACCGGGTAACGCCCGGGTCTCGATTCCCTCCGATTCCAGTGTGGAATCCAGGTGGGCGCCTGGGGGCCGGCGCGCGGAGGGCATAGAGGCGGTCGGAGTCCCGGGGCGGGTTTCGCCGACTGCGGCGAGCAGTGAGATGAACTGGTCGGCGAAGTAGGGGCTGGGTACGGGCAGGCCGACGTCTTCGGCGAGCAGTTTGCCCGCCGTGCGGGATACCGCCCGCTCGATTCGGGGTGCCGGGCCGGGATGCGGCTTGTACTGGCCGAGCCATGACGCGGTTGTGGGTTCGCCGCGTGGCAGGTGACAGGTACAGGCAGTGGGAGGCTGCGCGGTCCTCACCGGCGGCGTACTGCCACCACCGGCGGGCGTCGTAGGCGGCGTCGGCGAGGTGGAGGATGCAGCCCAGGACGCGGGCCGCAGCGTTGTCGGCAGTTGCTCGGTGACCCATTCACTGAGGTTCACGGCGCCCTGGGCCACGACGGCCTCGCCCAGTTGCGTCAGCAGCGCGGCGGGGCTCTGTGGGCCTGTTTCGCTGCCGCGTGGTCCAGGCCCACCCGGTCCTCGCTGAAGCGGTCCGAGGCGACCGGGCGCAGCCCGAGCAGGGAGTCACCGAGTCGGCAGCTGACGCCGCCGTAGAGGAACGACAGTTCCTCGCGCGTCTTGTCGTCCGCGTCCGCGGGCAGCTCGAAGGCCACGGGCAGTCCGAAGAGGTCCTCGTAGAAGGCGCGGGAGCGGTCGACGCCGGTGACCGTGAGGCGGATATGGGCGAAGGCGCGCGGAGTGATCTGCATCCACCCATCATGTGGCCCGGGCGACGGAACGCCCGGTAATCGGGGAAGCGTGAGCGTTCCGGGTGTTGGTGGCGGCCCGCACGGTACGGGCTATTTTCGACGTCGGATGATGATGTAGTACCCGACGACGATTGCCAACGAGGCGAGGAACACTACGGCAACCGCCTGTCCGGCACCGGGCTCCGGCGTTGAAACGAGGCTGAGCTGACCGAATGCCTGTGTGGGATCAGGGATGCGATGACTCATTTATTGCCAGCGGCGGAGGCGCGGTGGCTGATCCACGCTATAGCCCCGATCATGCCTATACCGAAGACGAGGGGGATGACGGCCAGCGCCCCGTTGCCTTTTGTCGCCGCGCTGACACCCAGAACGATAAGAATGACCGCCGCGAAACCTGCGATCGTCAGAAGCGGTTTGACCATATGTATCTCCTCGCGAGGGTGGGTGCCGCGTGACACCCACCCTCGCCACGGTTTATTACTGAGCGGCTTCTGTGCCAGCGGTGGCCGCCGCAGCGAGGCCGGATGCCAGCACGGTGCAGCCCGTGATGCCTAGGCCGATACTTGCTCTCAGAGTAGGCGCGGCTCCGGCAGCGGCGGCTGCATCGCAAATCGCTTCTGTTCCGATTCCCACCAAAAATCCGACTTTAGCAGCGAACGCTCCGCTGTCGTCTTCGGTTATTACTTTCTTCATCAAACTGGCGAAATATCCGAACTTTAGGCTTTGCCGAAGAATGATCTTTCGTTGGGGTCGGTGTGGTTGATGGGGTCACCGGCGAGGGCGAGGTAGGGGGTTGGTTTTCTGGCCGGAGGGGTCGGTTTGGGTGAAGCGGCCGGGGGTGGGGTCGTAGTAGCGGGCGCCCGTTTTGTACGGGCCGGTGGGGTAGAGGCGTCCTGGCCGTAGGGGGTGTGGTTGTGGGTGCGGGCGGCGTTGGCCAGGCCGAGGACGGAGCCGTCGACGTCGGTGAGGTAGTAGTCCGAAGTGCCCCCGGTTTTGATGGAGTTGAGTGTGCCCTGGGGATCGCGGGTGGTGTATCCGGTGTCGGTTCCTGCGGTGGTGGAGGCGGAGAGTCGTTCGGGTCCGTTGTGGAAGGTGGTCGCGCCGAGGCGGGTGTGTTCGGCGTTGTCGGTGCCGGAGTACGCGGCGGTGTAGGCAGTGCTGCCGGCGGTGAGGGCGGTGAGCTGGTTGAAGGCGTAGGCGGTCCTGGTGTCGGGGCACGTGAAGAGGGTGTCGACGCCGGTCATGTTGCCCGCCGTGTCCAGGCAGTAGTGAACGGGGGTGGGGGTGTCCGCTTTGGTGAGCCGGTTGTCCGGACGGGGTTACCGGGCGCCGAGTCGTCGTTCATCGTCTCGCACGAGCTGCCCCTGTACGCCGACGCCTACCAGCACTTCGACGACCGCGACCGGGGATGGACGAAGGTCGTCCTGAAGCCGTGACCCGGCGCAGTGCCGCGGCCGGGCGCCGCCCAGACGGCGCCCGGCACCGGGACAGGCGCTCAGGACGAGCCCTCGGCCCGCGCTCCAGGTCAGTGGCAGGCCGGCAGGTGGGCGGCCTGGACGAAGCCCCAGCGGCCGGACGCGGGGGCGTAACCCAGGATCCAGGCACGGGTGTCGTGCTTACCGCAGTGCTCGGTGGTGAGGTAGAAGGCATCGCCGGCCCGGACGTTGCCGATGGCGAAGGACTTCCCGGCGTCGCGCAGGGTGCCGACCTGCCCGGTGCCCACGTGGACGAGCCCCCGCTTGGACTTGCCGGCGTGCGGGGCGCTCATCGCCACCGACTTGACCGCCCCGCTGCCGCCCACGGCACGACGGTCGGGGAGCTGGCGGTGGTGCGTGTCGTAGGCGTGCGGATCCGTCAGGCAGGATGTGGCGACGAAGCCCCAACTGGGCTCCCCGGCTGCTCCGTAGTCCTTCACCAGCGCGTAGCCGCGGTAGGTGTACCGGACTCCCACGTGGTAGGAGCCGCCCTTCGGCGAGCGCTGCGGCTTCGTCCATCCCCAGTCAGCGACGCCGGCCTTGGGGTAGTTGGCATGGATGAAGCAACTCGGCTGCGAAAGAGTGGTGGAGTGGGTGTACTTGTCGCCTTGCCCGTTGGCGGCGAAGGCGGGGGCCGCCAGGACGGAGGCGGACGCCGCTACTGTGGCGGCGGCGAGTGCGAAAGGCTTCCACAGACGCATGGGGGATCTCCTGATGTCGTGTCGTCGAGGTGTCGTCATGTCGTCGCGCCGGTGCGAGCCGGGGCGTCCGGCCGGGGTTCCGGGCCGGGCAGGCTACGAGCCCGGGGGCCGGGGCGGCCGGGGCGGCCGGGCGTCCGCCGGACAGCGGCGCCACTGACAGGTCTAGGTGTCCAGGGGGGTGTCCGCCCAGCTCTCCGTGTCCGCGGACGTCCGCGGACACCGGCGGACACCTGACGCGGGCAGAGCTTTCGAGGGGACGAGGAACGGGATGACACAGGCACCGGACCCGGTCGCGGCATGGCACGACCTGATGGTGGCACTCGTGCGGCGATCCGGGCTGAGCGTGCGCCAGCTCGCCGCCAGGGCGGGCTACAGCAGCACCTACTGCAACGAGGCGACCAACGGCACGCGCGTCCCGCCGTGGCCGGTGGCCGAGGCGATCATCACCGCCCTCGGGGACGGTGCCGAGGCCCGATTACCCGCCTGGCGTGCCGCTCGCCAGGCCCTGGGGATGTCCGCGGACACCGGCGAGAACGCCGACGCCGGCCCGCTCGTCCCCCCGGCCGCCACCCCGCCGGGAGTGCCGGGAGCAGCCGCGCCCCGCGGGCCGGCCGAAGTCCCGCCGACGCCCCCGGCCGAGGCTCCCCCGGGGGTGCCCGCCACCCCTGACCCGCGCCCGGCGTCCGCCGACGGGCCCGCGACCCCTGCCGCCGGGCCGACCGCACAGCCGGCGCCGCCCGGAGCCACCCCTGCGCCGCGGTCACGGCAGCGGCGGGTCCTGCTCACCGCCTCAGTGACCGCGGTCGTGATCGCGGCGCTCGGCTACGCGGCCGTCGCGTTCCACCCCACCGGACACCGGAACGGCGCCGTCCCGTCCGGTCCCGGCCGCACGCCGGGGCGGTCCCAGCCGGACGACTTCCCCTGCCGCGCCACCCGCCAGTACGTCGTCACCAGCGACGGCGACGTCCTCGACGCCCACGGCGCCCCTGTGGGCGACGGCATCCACCGCGGCGACTACTTCGACCTGGCCCCGGAACAGCCGCACAGCCACTACGCCCACCGCTACTACGGCTCCGTCGTCGGACGCGAACTCTCCGGCTACGTCGACCAGGCCAGGATCCACCTGAGCGGCACGGTATGCCTCACCCCCCGCCGCTGAGACGCCGGCAGGCCAACGGATCGCGCCGTGGCCGACCGGCCCTGCGGACGCCCAGGTGCCCCCGCGCAGGCAGAGGTCGCTGGTCTGCGCCGGGGGTGACGGGGTGACGGGGTGACGGGGCAAGCGCGTACGGGCCGACACCCCTGCTCGGGGACAAGGGCTACGACAGCAACCCCAACCGGCGACAACTGCGCCAGCGCCGGATCCTGCCGGTCATCTCCCGCAAGGGATCACGGGACATCATCGGCCTCGGCAGGCTCCGCCACGTCGTCGAGCAGACCTTCGCCCAACTCCACCAGTTCAAGCGACCTGCCGTCCGCCGGGAACGACGCCTCGACCTCCACAACGCCTTCGTCTCACTCGCCTGCGCACTCATCTGCTGGCGACGCCTCAACAACGCATCCTCATGATCGTGTTACGAGTTCTCAGGTGTCAACGCCCGCTTCGGTCGCATGTCAACGCCCGCGAACCTGCCCGCACGTTGGCGCGCGTGGCCACTCACCGGTGACGCGCGTACGGTTGGCACGATGCCCCGGTCCCCGGCAGCGGGTTTTTGATCTGTCTGGAAGAGGCGCATCGGGTGCATGTATTTCACGGAAACCCAAGGGCGCGTGGGCGCGCAACAGCGGCGCCCGGGGGCATCGACGCCCGGACGCCGCACACGGTCACTGCGGCGGCCAGCCTTCCGGCCGACCGTGTCGTCGGCGAACTGGCCTCCAGCAGGGACGGTCTTCCCGCGAAGGCGGCGGCGGAGCGGCTGCTGCGATGGGGGCCTAACGCCGTGTCGTCGCACCGCGCCCGGGCGCTTCCCGTGCTGTGGCGGCAGCTGCGGTCTCCGCTGCTGGGACTGCTGCTGGCAGCCGCGGCCGTCTCCTTCGGCGTCGGAGAGCGCAGCGCCGCCGTGATCATCGCGGTGATCGTCGCCCTCTCGGTGGGCCTCGGCTTCGTCAACGAGTTCCGGGCCGAGAAGGCCGCCGAGGCGCTGCACAGCCAGATCCGCCACCAGGCGGTCGTCTTCCGCGACGGCAAAGCGGTGAGCGTTCCGGTGACCGACCTGGTACCGGGAGACGTGGTCAGCCTCCGGCTGGGTGACATCGTGCCCGCCGACGTGCGGCTGCTGGAGGCGACCGACCTGGAATGCGACGAGTCCGTCCTCACCGGTGAGTCGCTGCCGGTGTCCAAGGCGACGGACCCGGTTCCGGCCGGGACGGCGCTGGCAGACCTGACCTGCTGCGCCCTGATGGGCACGGTCGTCCACTCCGGCAGCGGCCGCGCTCTGGTGGTCTCCACCGGTGCCGATGCCGAGTTCGGGAAGATCGCGGTCGGGCTGAGCGGCCACCAACTGGAGACGGAGTTCCAGCGCGGGCTGCGCCGATTCTCCATGCTGCTGGTCTACGTCGCGGGCTCCCTCACCGCGTCGATCCTCGTGATCAACGTGGCGCTCCACAAGCCGCTCATCGACTCGCTGCTCTTCTCGCTCGCCATCGCGGTCGGCATCACCCCCCAACTGCTCCCGGCTGTCGTCTCCACCAGCCTGGCCGCCGGGTCGCGGCGCATGAGCCGCCGCAAGGTACTGGTCAAACGCCTGGTCTGCATCGAGGACCTCGGTGACGTCAACATGCTGTTCACCGACAAGACCGGCACCCTGACCCTGGGGCGCATCGACTTCATGCGCGCCGTGCCCGCAGGCGACGACTCTCCCGAACAGGTACTGCGCTGGGGCCTGTTGAGTACCGAGAGCAATGCCGCCGACGGCTCGGCGGTGGGCAGCAATCCACTGGACACCGCCTTGTGGGACTCACCTGCGGCCCAGACCCAGCACACGGCTCTCGCCGCCTGGACGCAGGTGGCGGTACTGCCGTTCGACCACCAGCGGCGCATGGTCTCCACCGTGGTCCGCGACGGCTCCGGCACGGCGATCCTGGTCACCAAGGGCGCCCCGGAGAGCGTGCTGGAGCGCTGCGTCGACGTACCGGACACCGCCAGGAAGGCGCTGGAGGCCGAGTTCGCCGCGGGCAACCGCGTCGTGGCCGTCGCCACCCGGCCGGCTCCCGGTTTGCGGAAGCCCACCGCCCCGGACGAGAACACCCTGCACCTCAGCGGCCTGCTGGTATTCCTCGACCCGCCCAAGCCCGATGCGGCAGCGGCGCTGCTCCGGCTCGCCGGCCTGGGGATCGACGTCAAGATCGTCACCGGCGACAACCCCGCGGTGGCGGTCCGGGTCTGCCACGACCTGGGTCTGCCCGCTGCCACCGCCCTGACCGGGACAGACCTGAACACGCTCGACGACAACCAGCTCATCGAGGCGATCGAGCGCACCACGGTGTTCGCCCGCGTGAGCCCGGAGGACAAGGCACGCATCGTCCGTGTCCAGCGCACCACCGGAAACGACGTGGCGTTCCTCGGTGACGGCGTCAACGACGCCCTCGCCCTGCACGCCGCGGACGTCGGGATATCCGTCGACTCCGCCACGGACGTGGCCAAGGACGCCGCCGACGTGATCCTGCTGGAGAAGGACCTCGACGTCCTCGCCGACGGGGTCACGGAGGGACGCCGGATCTTCGCCAACACCATCAAGTACGTCCTCATGGGCACGTCCAGCAACTTCGGCAACATGTTCAGTGCGGCCGGTGCCTCGCTCTTCCTCAGCTTCCTCCCGATGCTGCCGTCGCAGATCCTGCTCAACAACCTGCTGTACGACTCCAGCCAGCTCGCCATCCCCACCGACAACGTCGATGAGGCGCAACTGCGCCGCCCCTCGCACTGGGACATCGGTTTCATCCGTCGCTTCATGATCTGCTTCGGGCCGATCAGTTCGGTCTTCGACTTCGCGACCTTCGGCGTCATGCTGTGGGTCTTCCACTCCGGTGCGACGCAGTTCAGGACCGGCTGGTTCGTCGAGTCACTCGCCACCCAGACGCTGGTGATCTTCGCCATCCGTACCCGCCGCATTCCGTTCTGGCGCAGCCACCCCAGCCTTCCCCTGGTGCTGGCGGCGTTCGGCGCGGCTGCGGTCGGCGCCGTACTGCCGTCGACTCCGCTGGCCCACACCCTCGGATTCCAGCCTTTGCCGGCAGGGTTCTTCGCGGCGCTGGCGGCCCTGACCGTCTGCTATCTCGGACTGATCGAAGCGGGCAAGTGGCTCTTCTACCGCACCTTGCCGTCGCCGGACACTGTTCCCTTGCCACACGCGGGTCACCGGCGCCTGCTGCGACGGCGGGCCGCACGCTTCAGCTCGCTGAAGCGTGCGGCAGGCGGCACGGCCCGGGTGTAGGCGTGTACTGACCCTGAATCGATGACTACGGCGTCCCGGCCCTCTGGCCTGGTGCGTTCCGGCGCCGGAACCACCGGAGCAGTTCGTCGGCTTCCCAGACGATGAAGGGGAACGGCGCGATCACGGCCAGTTGCGACGGGCCGAGCGACGCGGTGCCGAAGATGTCCTGGAGCGGGGGCGTATAGACGACGGCTGCCGTGAAGACCGGTTCGAAGGCGATGCCCCACGGCAGGCGCGGGTTGGACCGCAGGCCGATGGTGAACAGCGAGGCGTGGTCGGTCCGGGCGGCGAACGCCGTGCCGATCTGGCAGGCGACGATGCCGGCGAATGTGATGGTCGTGGCCTGCAGATAGGCGTGGTGAAGGGCCGTACCGCCGCCGGTGGGGTCGCCGGGGTGCCAGCCGGCCCGCCAGAGGGTGAAGAAGAAGCCGCCCATGACCAGGACCGCCGAGATGCTTCCCAGGAACGCCCAGGCGCGGATGAGCAGCGCCCGGTCGATGACTCCGGCGGTGCGGGGTCGCGGCGGCCGGTCCATCACTCCGGGTTCGGCGGGCTCGCGTCCCAACGCCAGCGCGGGCAGCGTTTCCGTTCCGAGGTCGATGGCGAGGATCTGCAGGACCGTCAGCGGCAGCGGCACCGCGCCACCGGACAGCGCGACCACTTCGCCGCGGGCGCGCAGGGTGTCAAGGGACAGCAGGAGTTCCCCACTCGCGGACAATTGATCTCCCCACTGACGGACGCTGGAAATCCCCGGTGGATTGCTGATCTCGCCGCTGGTTGGTCAGCCGAGCGGGGCGACGCCGCGGCCGGTGGTCGCCTCGGCGAGACGATGGCTGTCGCCCTGCGTTACGACGACGTGAGCGTGGTGCAGGAGCCGGTCGACGGTCGCGGTGGCGAGGGTCTTGGGCATGATCTCGTCGAATCCTGAGGGATGCAGGTTGCTGCTGACGGCCAGACTTCGCCGTTCGTAGGCGGCATCGACCAGCCGGTAGAAGCCTTCGGCGGCTTCCGGCGAGACCGGTAGTAGCCCGATGTCATCAACGATGATCAGATCGGTTCGGGTGATCCGGGTGATGGCCTTCGAGACGGAGTCGTCGACGCGGTGACGACGGATCAGGGCCCCGAGGTCTTCGATGGTGAACCAGGCGACCGTCATCCCGGCGTCGACCGCGTACTGGCCGAGCGCTTCGCTGAAGTGCGACTTCCCGGTCCCTGACGGGCTGACGGCGCAGAGGTTCTCGCGCCGGCCGACCCATTCCAGGGTCCGCAGCGCGGACTGCGTCGGGATGGGGCTCGAAGACGCCCCCTCGTTCCAGATGTGGAAGGTCTTGCCGGTCGGAAAGGCCGCGCGCGTGCGGCGGGTGCGGAGGTTGGCCGCATCGCGGTTGGCCGCATCCTCGGCCAGAAGGGCCCGGACGATCTCGGCGGGATCCCAGCGCTGGGCCGGCGCGGTGGGGACGATCTCGGTCGTCGCCCGGCGAATGTGGGGCAGCTTCAACCTGCGGGTCAGCGCGATCGCCTCGTCGAACGCGGTGCCGGACGTCGCGGCGACCGCCGAGGCCGGTGCCTGCATGCGGGGTCGCGTCGCGGCCGGTTGGGCGGGACTGTCCTTCAAGAAACAGGTGCTCTTTCCAGGTCAGGGGCCGACGCGGATGCCCGTCGGCCAAGATGGTGGAGTTGCTGTCATGGGGGTCAGATAGGTTGCCCGGATGACTGACACGGACCCGCTGGTGCCCGTCCTCGCCGGACTCGTGGTCGACATCGTCTGGTTCCTCGACAGCTGCGAGGACGACGAGGTCGACCCCGACTCCGCGGTGAAGATGATGGAGAGCGTCGCCTGGGTCCTGGGGCGGCTGCCCCAGGACCAGCGCGACCGGATGCTGCAGGTTCTGGTGGACCTGGCTGAGGCCGAGGAGACCCCGAGCCGGCGGGAGTTCTTGGAGAAATTCCCCGTCGCACTCGGGCTGATCGACGAGCCCGAGCACTCAGACTGAGCCGAAGCCCGACCAGGCGGAGGCGCCCGGCTGCAGGCTGTGGGTCTCGCTTCGGCGGACCGGCTCTGCGCGGTCGTGCTCGTCCTGGTGGCCCAGGATCGACAGCAGGTCACCCTCGGCGAACCGTCCGACCGTCGCCGCGGCGCCGAGCGCACGGTCGACGTCGGCCGCTCCGTAGAACTTGGCGAGCTCGACCGCGTCGGCCATCTTCGCCCTGATCCTGCGGATGCCAGTGGCGGCGGCCTCCATCAGCCAGGTCGCCGCCCCTGGCCCGATGGCCAGGAACTGGGCCTCGGCCGGGTTCTTCGGCTTCGGCGTGCGCTCGCCCCGCGGGGCGTTGGGGTAGTGCTCGTCGGCGATCCGTGGGCTTGCCGGCGCCGAGCGAAGGTGGCGGGCGACCTCGACCGCGCTGCCTCTGCTCATCGCGGTGACGATCAGCTCGTCGGAGTGGAAGCGTACCCAGACCCGCTCGTCGACGAACTGGTGCGGGACCGAGTAGCGGACCGACTCGACCGAGATCGTGGAGTCCTTGCCGACCCGGCGGGTCTCGCCGAACCCGGCGGTGAACGGCTGCTCGGGCACCGGGTGCAGCCGCAGCCGTTCCTCGGTCAGCAGCTCGGCCGGGATCCGGCGGGTCTAGCGGTGAATCCGGCCGTTCACCTCCGTCATGAAGTCAACGCATGCCTGCTGGAGTTCGGTGAAACGTCGTAGTCGGGGCGGAGATTGACCGCTGTGGGGACCAGGTCCCGCTTCGCGATCCTCACCGTCGCCTCCGTGCCGCCCTTCGAAGCCGGATCGGCCGGCATGCACGAGCGGACGACCGTGCCGTAGTAGCGGGCGATCGGCACCAACTCAGGATTGCGGACCGCGATCATGGCCACGTGCTCGACCGTGACGGTCTTCTCGTTGTCGGTCAGGCAGTAGGTCGGGACCCCGCCCAGCGTGCGGAACGTCGCGTCCAGGCAGGCCGTGACCGTGGGCAAAGTCTTGTCGAGTACCGGGATGACCACCCGGAACCGGGACCAGGCCAGCCACGCGCACCACAGACTCGTGCGTCTGCCGTCGATCCGCGGGCCTTCGCCCCAGTCCCACTGCAGCCATATCGCCGGCTCGGGTATCCACGGCCGGAAGACCCTGCGGTTCCCGGCCCGATAGGACTCCTTAGCCGCCGCGACGGCCCGCCAGGTCGTGCGGTCGGTGCCGGTGAAGCCCATCGCAGCGATCTTCTTGTGAACAGCGTCGGCGCCGACCCGGCCTCGGGACCGCTCGACGAGCTCCTCCACCTTCGGCAGGAAGTCGTCGACCAGCTTCGATCGCACCACCCGCTCGGTCGGATCGACACCCTGCCCGCGCAGCTGCACATAACGGCGCACGGTGTGGTGGTCGCAGCCAGCCAGCTCGGCCGCCTTCCGGTAACTCCCCGTGAGGTCGTGGGCCTCAAGAATCTCCATGATCTCCTCATCGCTCTTCACCCCGCCCACTCTGAGTCATGGGCTGAATGGGTCTGCGGGGAGATCAGCTGTCCATCACCGGGGAGATTTCATGTCCACCAGCAGGGAGCCCAACTGACCGCCAGCGGGGAGTCTTCCTTGTTCCTCTGACACAGGGCCTCGCAGATGCGCAGTTTCGCCTCGGGAGACGTCCTGGCGAACACGATCTCCTCGTCGCCCGAGATGAGGGCGTCGAGGCCGTCGTCACTCATCGCGTCCAGCGCCGTGCCGGCCACGACCGGGCTGCCCTTGCCGCCGATGCCGACCTGGCGGGCGATTTCAGCGGCGGTGAGTCCGTAGTCACCGGTGACGACATGGATCCGCATGCCTGCCCGGTGCGCGCCCTGCACTGCCTGGGGCGACACCTTCGCGGGGCGGGTCGGCCATCGCCACCAGACCGACCGGGGGCAGCCCGGCTTCGGCTTCCTGCCTGTTGTCCAGAGCCCCGGGTACGACGCGCCGGGCGACGCGTTTCGAGTGCGCCCTTGGTGTGCACCACGAGGTCACCGGAGGTCTGGTCCACCGTCGACATGCGCTTGAGGTGGGCGTCGAAGTGGAAGACCGCCCGGCGTGCGGCCGTACGCTGCGATGAGGTCACTCCTACCCCGAGCTCCGATGCCAGCCCCCCCGCCAGGGACATGGTGCACGACGGCCTCGACTTCGACGGTGTCTTCTGCGCGACCGGCACGGTGGCGATGGGCGTGCCGCGCGGCCTCGCCGACTCAGGGGTGCGGGTGCCCGGTGAGGTCAAGCTGATCGGCCTCGACAACGTCGAGACGAGCGCATACCACGCCCCCTCGCTGTCCACGATCGACCCGGACGACGACGCGAGGGCACAGTCCGCGGTCGGCCTCCTGGCCCGGCGGTCGCGTCGTCGGTCAAGGACCAGGAAGGGATCGTCAGCCGCGTCACTCCGGTGGCCAGGGAATCGACCTGCCGATGAGGCCAGATGGACCGCGGCAGAGTGAGCCGACCCGAAAGTGCGTCCCGCGCAGGGGATGACGGGCCCTCGTCGTACTCGCTAGGCTCAATCCAGCAGTGGGAGCGCTCCCACATACCCCGTCGCATCTGGCCCTCGCTCCCTGAGGGCCCTCTCCCCCCACGAGAGCACGGAGGAAAACTGTGACACCCCCCATCGGTACCCCACGCCCAGCCGAGGCGGTCAAGGCTCCCGCGCGCGGGTCGCGGCTGCGCAAGGCCATGGCACTCGGCGTCGCCGCAGGTCTCGCCGCCACCGGCATCGTCCTGAGCACCGAGATCACCGCGGGCGCCGCGGCGCAGGGCAGCCTCCCGACCGGGACCCAGCTCTACGCGGAGCCCAACTCCCAGGTCGTCCGCTGGGTTGCCGCCAATCCCGGTGACTCCCGCCAGCCGGTCATCGCCCGGCGGATCGCAAGCCAGCCGCAGGCGATCTGGTTCTCCAACTACCGCCCCTCCACCGTCACCGGCGACGTCCGGGCTGTCACCACGGCCGCGGCCACCGCCGGACAGGTGCCGGTGCTGGCCGTGTACGAGATCCCCAACCGTGACTGCGGCGGCGCGTCCGCAGGCGGCGCACCGGACCTGGCCTCGTACGACGCCTGGGTGCGCAACTTCGCCGCCGGGCTGGGCAGTGGCCGGTCGATCATCATCCTGGAGCCTGACTCCATCGCCCTGACCACCTGCCTGACCGCACAGCAGCAGGCCGACCGGTTCGCCTCGCTCTCCCGGGCGGGAGCCGCCATCCACGCCGCCGCACCCAACGCAAAGGTCTACCTGGACGGCGGCCACTCAGCTTGGAACAGTGCCTCGGAGCAGGCCAATCGGCTGCGCAGCGCCGGCATCCTGACGAATGCCGACGGCCTCTTCACCAACGTCTCCAACTTCAATACCACGGCCAATGAGGTCAACTTCGCCAAGAACGTGCTGGCCGCGCTCGGCAACCCGGCCAATCTGCACGCCGTGGTGGACACCAGCCGCAACGGTAACGGTCCAGCCGGCGGCGGGGCATGGTGCGACCCGTCTGGCCGGGCGATCGGCGCCTATCCCACGACCAACACCGGCGACGCGGCGATCGACGCGTTCCTCTGGGTGAAGCCGCCAGGGGAGGCGGATGGCTGCGCCGGCGCCGCAGGTACCTTCCTGCCGGACGTGGCATACGCGCTGGCATCCGCCGGAACCTCGGACCCCGTTCCGCCGACGACCCCGCCGACTACCGCCCCGCCGACCACCGTTCCGCCGACTACCGCCCCGCCGACGACCCCGCCGACCACGGCCCCGCCCACGACTCCGCCGCCGACAGGTGCGGCCTGCTCCGTCAGCTACAAGATCGTCAGCGCCTGGACGGGTGGCTTCACCACGGACGTGACCCTGCGCAACGCCGGCGGCAGCGCAGTCAACGGCTGGTCGCTCAAGTGGACTTTCCCTGCCGACCAGAAGATCACCAGCGCATGGAACGCCACGACCACCCAGTCCGGCGCCACCGTGACCGCCACCGACCTGGGCTACAACGGCGCCGTCCCCGCGGGCGGCTCCACCAGCTTTGGTTTCCAGGGAACAGGCTCCGGCACCGCCTCGCCCACCGCGTTTACGCTCAACGGCTCTGCCTGCACCGTCTCCTGACGCACCATCCGCTCTACGGCGGTGGCCGGCCCGGAATCTTCCCGGGCGCGGCCGCCGCGGTACGCCCGGCACGGGCGATTGATTGGACGAGCCCCCACGCGGGGGAAAGCGGCAATGATCGCGCCTTTGAGTCTGACTGGGGCCGGCCCTGCCGACACCGGCTGACAAGGTCAGGCGGCCGCGCACACCGTTCCGTTGACAGGGAAGCCGTGCGGCACGACGTGGTTTGTGCGATAGGTGGCGGTGAATCCGATGTCAACGGCGCCGCCGGGTGCCAGGGTGGCGTTGTATCCGCGTCCCGTGCCGTGACGGTCTGGCCACTTTGGGGCAGTACGCCGTTCCACGCGTTGCCGATCCGCTGGTCACCGCCGAAGACCCAGGTCGCGCCCCAGTCACTGGTGACGGTGTAGGCGGCGGATCAAGGTCGGGGCCCGGTACGCGGGATGGTTCCCAGAAGGTGTCTGGGGTTGGTCCACCCACGACCCAACCCTGTCAGTCCGTCACGAACATACCTTCGGGGAAGAACGTGCCCCCGACGGGAACGTCGACCTCGAAGAGCTCGTTCGTGGACAGGACGAACCGCAGACGTTCGTTCTCGCCGCAGTGTCGGGATGAGGGGCCCAGCAGCAGGAAGTGCTCGTGGGGCCTGAACTCGAACTCGCCCTTGGCCGGGATGACGACCTTGTCCAGCCTGCCGGCCTCCATCTCTTGGTCCCGGGCGATGGCCTTGTGCATCGTGACGGACATGAAGGTATCGGCGAACACCAGGTGGATCTCAATGTCCGGGCCACCATGCCTGACGACCAAGTTCGTCTGGGTCACGCCTGTCACCTCGCACGACAACCGCGCGTATGCGGTGAAGACCGCCTACACCACGTTCAGCTCGCAACTGATGCACCAGAGCGACGACGGCCGCCTGGCCAAGGACCAGTTCGTCACCGAGCTGCACGCCCGGCTCGACGACTCCAGCCGTGCGGACGTGATCGAGATTCTGTCCGAGGCCCTGTTCAACATCGCGGACACAGCGCGAATCAACGAAGTGAGCAAGGCGGAGTTCGTGGACCTCGCCAAGGCCGTCGGCGATGCCGCCCCGTCCATCGTATGGGAGGCATTCAACAGCGACGGCGTCATCCTCGGCGTGGAGTAGGCGCCGGGCAACCCGCCCGGAGTGGGCCCGAATGCGCTCCGCCTCATCGCGAGCCGGCAGGCCCGGGCCGCCCGACCGCACGGGCGGGCGGGCGCCCCGAAGATCACCCTCACGCGGTCGCGCCCTATGCCGCCGTGCGCTCGGGAACGGCGGCAAGGAGCCAGCTCCCCGGGACGCCGTCCGGTGCAGTGAAGAAGCCGTGCGCCGCCGCTTGGAGGTCGCCGAGGGTGAGGAAACCGTCATGGTCACGGTCGAGATGCTCGAACTCGTAGCCGACGGTGTCGACGGAGGCGTCGGCGTGGCGGGCCTTCAGGTACTCCTCGAACGCGGCCCTGCTGACCTTGCCGGACCTGTCGGTGTCCATGACGGCGAACACCGTGGAGACGAATTCGCGGATGTAGTCGGGAAGGGTCTCGGGAGTCGTCCCGACCATCGCCTTGTCCACGTAGTTGAGCAGTTCGATCTTGCTCACCTGACCGTCTTTGTTCGCGTCGCTGTGCCGGACGAAGCCCTGGACCAGCCTCTGGGTTCCCAGGGCCAGTGGCGTCGGCCGGGAACCCGAAATCCCTTCGACGTACGCCAGATCGCGCGGGTTGATGCCACCGCTTCCGTCCTTGTCGAGCCGCTCGAACAGTTCAAGAACCCTCTGCGTGTACGCGCCCATGATCGGCATCCTTGAGTGTGAAGGGTGCTGCTGCCAGCCTTGCTGACGAACGTAGTCCGGCGATCATCGGCGCTTTCGCAGCACTCAGCTGGTGTCCACCGATCGGGTGACACCCCGCGGGGCCGGATCCGGAGCGGGCAGCCCGACCGCGCGGTCGAGGCGATCGAGACTGCCCGGCGGCCCGTCTGAAGCGGCGTGCCGCCAACGCCACTCGGCTTGTGCCGATTCCTCCGCCGTTCGTCGTCATGCTGCGCTCGCATGTGGATCGGTTCGGCGTGGCACCGGACGGTCGGGTCTTCCGGAACGCGGCTGGCGGTTACGTCGACGCCGGGGCTTATGGCATCACGTGGGCCAGGGCGCGCGCCGGTGCGCTCACAGCCGAGGAGCAGGTCTTGATGCTGGCGGAGCGGCCGTACGACCTTCGGTACGCGGGCATCTCCTGCTGGCTGGCCTTCGGCGTTGATCCTGCCGAGGGCGCCCGAAGGGCCGGGCAGCCGGGTCATGTTCAGCTGCTGCGCCACGTTCCTTGCTGGAGCGCAGGACTACGCCGACGGTCGCATCGAGGAATCGGTGCGGCTCTGGGGGCAGATGGCGGAGACCGTCGACGGCGGGCCTTGGGCGGCCCGGTCCGGAAATAGACCGGGACAGCTGGTCAGAGGGGGGAGACCAGGGGGAGATGTCGGGAGAACACCGGGCGCCGTACCCCGACGGCGCTGAGGTCCCCGAGGCGGCGCCCGACCTGGCGAAAGGCCAGGTCAGGCGACATATTTGAGGAGTCTAGAAGAAGCCGAGCTTCTTCGGGGAGTACGAGACGAGGAGGTTCTTGGTCTGCTGGTAGTGCTCGAGCATCATCTTGTGGTTCTCGCGGCCGATGCCGGAATTCTTGTAGCCGCCGAAGGCCGCGTGGGCCGGGTAGGCGTGGTAGCAGTTGGTCCAGACGCGGCCCGCCTTGATCTCGCGGCCGAGCCGGTAGGCGGTGTTGCCGTCGCGGGTCCAGACGCCCGCGCCGAGGCCGTACAGGGTGTCGTTGGCGAGTTTGAGGGCCTCGTCGGTGGAGTCGAAGGTGGTGACCGAGACGACCGGGCCGAAGATCTCCTCCTGGAAGATCCGCATGTTGTTGGTGCCGCGGAAGATCGTCGGTTCGATGTAGAAGCCGCCCTCCAGGCCGGGGACGGTACGGCTGGTGCCGCCGGTCAGGACCTCGGCGCCCTCCTGCTTGCCGATGTCGAAGTACGACAGGATCTTCTCGTACTGGTCGTTGCTGGCCTGGGCGCCGAGCATGGTCGCCGGGTCCAGCGGGTCGCCGCCGACGATGGCGCGGGTCCGCTCCAGACACCGGGCCATGAACTCGTCGTAGATCGAGGAGTGGATCAGCGCGCGGGACGGGCAGGTGCAGACCTCGCCCTGGTTGAGAGCGAACATCACGAAGCCCTCGATCGCCTTGTCCAGGTAGTCGTCGTCCGCGGCCATCACGTCCGGCAGGAAGATGTTCGGGCTCTTGCCGCCCAGTTCCAGCGTCACCGGGATGATGTTCTCGCTGGCGTACTGCATGATCAGCCGCCCTGTGGTGGTCTCACCGGTGAAGGCCACCTTCGCCACCCGCGGGCTCGACGCGAGCGGCTTGCCCGCCTCCACGCCGAATCCGTTGACGACGTTGAGCACACCGGCGGGCAGCAGGTCGGCGATCAGCTCGATGACGACCAGCAGGCTGACCGGAGTCTGCTCGGCGGGCTTGATGACCACGCAGTTGCCCGCGGCCAGCGCCGGCGCGAGCTTCCATGTGGCCATCAGGATCGGGAAGTTCCACGGGATGATCTGGCCGACCACGCCCAACGGCTCGTGGTAGTGGTACGCGACGGTGTCGGCGTCGATCTCCGAGATGCTGCCCTCCTGGGCGCGCAGCGCGCCCGCGAAGTAGCGGAAGTGGTCCACCGCCAGCGGCAGGTCGGCGGCCAGCGTCTCGCGGACCGGCTTGCCGTTCTCCCACGTCTCGGCCACCGCCAGCCGTTCGAGGTTCTCCTCGATCCGGTCGGCGATCTTGTTGAGGATGTTCGCCCGCTCCGTGGCCGAGGTGCGGCCCCACGGACCGGCGGCCGCGTGCGCGGCGTCCAGGGCCAGCTCGATGTCCGGCGCGGTGGACCGCGCGACCTGGCAGAAGGTCTCACCGGTCACCGGGGACGGGTTGTCGAAATACTGTCCCTCGGCCGGTGCGACCCAGTCGCCCCCGATGAAGTTGTCGTACCGCTGGGCGAAGCTGACGATGCTGCCCTCGGTGCCTGGCTGCGCGTAGACCATGGCGGCGCTCCTCGGTGTACCGGTGTGCGGGTTACGGTGTCAGCACTCACTGTGGTGGCCCGAGGTTGGCAAAAGGTTGGCGGCGCGGGGCCTGTGCGGACGCCGGGGCGCGCAAGGTTGGCGCCGCGGGGCCTGTGCGGACGCCGGGGCGCGCGGGCGCCGCTTCCCGCACGGCCGGAGACCGTCGCGTCAGCTCCGCAGCGCCGCGTTCAGCCGGCTCGCCGCGATCCCGCGCCGCGCGTCGCCGGGACCGAGCAGCCGCAGCGCGTGCTCGTGCACGGCGGCGTCGTACGGCGCCCGCTCCCCGTACCGCAGTGCGTGCTCGGGGCGGGTGTCGGCGAGTACCGCCTCGCGGACCACCACTTCCAGATGCTCGCGCCAGGCCACGATGCCCGGCGCCTCCGACATCGGCAGCAGCGGCCCGCGGTAGTGGCCGACGGCCGCCGCGATGTCACCGCACTCCAGCGCCCGCAGCACCTCGGCCGCGTCGCAGCTCACCGGCACCGTCAGCGCGTACCGCCTGGTCGCCACCCCGCCGTTCAGCGCGCGCCGCAGATGCGACAGTTCGGCCTTGAACGTGGACGCGGTCACGCAGCGGTCGCCGTACAGCGACGCGCGCAACCGGTCGGGCGCGAAGCCCTCGGGCTCCAGGGCGAGCAGCGTCAGGATCTCCAGTTGGCGCGGCGGCAGATGCAGCGGCTCACCGTCGCTGCTGGCCTGCGCCGTACCGAGGCAGCGCAGTTCGAGACCGGCGGGGCGCTGCGGCTCCGGAGCGCCGTCCAGCAGCCGGGCCTCGATGGCGGAGGCCAGGGTGCGTACGGTCGGCAGGGCCAGCGGGTGCGAGCGGTCCCAGGTGGTGGAGAGGTCGAGGACGCCCAGCACCCGGCCGTCGGGGGCGTGGATGGGCGCGCAGTAACAGACCCAGCCGTGCAGGGCGGCGACCAGGTGCTCGGCGGAGAATACCGTGCTCGGGCGGCCGGTGCGCAGCGCCAGGGACAGCGCGTTGGTGCCCATCGCGCGCTCGTCCCACCGCCCGCCCGGCGCGAAATTGACCCGCTCCGCCCTGCGCCGCATCAGCCTGCCGCCGCACGTCCACAGGATCGTGCCGGACTCGTCGGTCACCGCCGCGACGAAACCCGCGTCCTCGGCGATGCTGTGCAGTTCCCCCGACAGGTCGGCGACCGGCGCGCGCAGCGGCGAACCCTTCCACCGCGGATGGACCGCGCCGTCCTCGGAGACCGGCGCGCTGTCCCGCGCGGGATCCACCGTGCCGACGCTGCGCACCCAGGAGTCGGTGACCTCACGGCGCAGCGGCGCCGGGCCCGCCGGATAGCCCCCCGCCGACCTCAACTGCGGTACGCGGCGGGCCCATTCGTTTTCCAGTACGGTCCTGCGGTGCTGGAGCGCACCCTGCTCTGCCATGGCCTTCCCGACTTCTGTGTCGTCTTCGTCGTCGACATGGATGTCCGGGCACTGCCGGGTGCCACCTCGTAGGGGAGGCGGCGTGATCCGCATCATAATCGGACACCTCGCCCGCAGGAAGGCTGTTCGCGGCAGTCCGCACCGCGTTCACGTCCGGTCGGCAGCAGAACGGCTCGGGCCGCTCGTACCGCTCGGGCCGCTCGTACCGCTCGGGCCGCTCGTACCGCTCGCGCGGCCCGTACGGCTCCCAGGACGCGACGGAGGGCGGCGCCCCCCGTGTCACGGGGGGCGCCGCCCTCACGGCATCCGAGGACCGCGGTCGGTCAGTGGCCGAACAGGTGCCGCGCGTGACGGTGCCGGGGTGCGGCCGCCGTCTCGGAACCGTCGGCGCTGTCGGCCGCCGTGGAACCGCCGTACGCGTAGTCGGTCCCGGTGTCCCCGGCCGGTGCGGCCGTGGTGTCCGCCGTCTCCAACCGGGCCGCCAGCGCGTCACGTTCCCTGGCGTTGTCCTTCGCGGCCCTGCGGGCCTCGGTGAGCTTGCGGGACTTGCGCCGGTGGCTCACTCCGCCGCCCATCGCCATCGCGGCGCCGAGGCAGAAGATCAGGGCGAGCGCCAGACCGGCGCAGAAGATCTGAAGGGTGTTCATGGTCGCGATGGAGTGCCCGAGCACCGACACGTTGTACTCGGGACCTCCCGACGTGTTGTCGGCGATGGCGAGGCCGGTGAAAGCACCGGCACCGGCCAGGAGCAGCAATCCCAGGATCAGCATTGCGGTCACCTCCGATGGTGAGCTGCGTACCCCTCGGCTACCCGCCGGACGGCATCACATACGTCCCGCCCGTATCGGCCGCCGATCGCCCGCCGCACGCGCCGCACCCGCCGCACCCGCCGCACGCGCCGCACGCGCGGCCCCGGTGACGCGGCGCGTCACCGGGGCCCGTCACCACGCGTCACCGCCCGCCACCCGGGCGTGCGCGAGACGTCAGCGCGTCGGCGGGTAGCTCACCACGTCCACCGGGACCGTCGCCGAGCCCTGCGCCGCCGCGCCGTAGTCGTTGATGACGTGGTCGATCACGCCGTCTCCGTTGAGCGAGACGGTCAGCAGGTCGTGGAACCGTACGCCCGGCCGTTCGGGCACCTCGAAGCTGTGGGCGTTGTGGATCGTCGGGTCCACGTTGAAGAAGCAGTAGCTGCCAAGACCCCAACCCTCGTGGTGCCGGACCGAATCCGCCACCTTGTACGCGGCCCAGCCCGCGACGCCGTGATGCCCGTAGGCGGCCTGATTCGGCGGGTCGTACGGCAACTCGTTCTGGAACATGACCGTCCGGCCGTGGTCGCCGTTCCAGATGACGTTGTACTTCTGGTAGTGCTCCACGAACAGGCCGGTGGCCAGGACGTGGTCACCGTTGACGACCACGCCGGTCTCCGCGGTGTTCACCGTCCAGCCGACGCCCGTACCGTGGTCCGCGCGCCAGGCCCAGATGTGGTCGAGCAGCACATTGTCACTGTTGACGACCAGGCTCGTGGTGGCCTTGCCCGCGCCCGCGCCGCCGATCCGGAAGAACACGTCCTGGAGCGAGGTCGGATCGCGCGGGTCCGTACGGCCGCCGCGCCTGCTGCCGACCTCCAGCAGGGCGGGGGAGTTGGTCTTCCCTGCGTCGAAGAGCAGCCCCGCGACGCGGACGCCCTTGACGTCCGCGACCGTCATCGGCACCGCTCCGCCGACCGGCGTGAGGGTGGGGAAGCCCAGGCCGAGCACCACCGTGCCCGACCACTTGACCTTGATGGACTCCGCCAGCCGGTAGACGCCCGGCGTCAGGAGCAGGTGCTTGCCCTGCGCCAGCGCGCGGTTGATGGCGCGCACCGAGTCCGTGGGCTTGGCGATGAAGAACCGGTCGATGGGCACCGAGGTGCCCGCGGTCGTACCGCCGGACCAGGACGCGCCGACCGCGTCGTGCCGCAGCGACGGCAGGAACACCCGGTAACGGCCCGCCGAGTCGACGTACAGGAAGGGCTTCTCGCGGCTGAGCGGGCTGGTGGCCAGCGTCGTGTACGGCGGGTCGGGGAAGGACTGCTCGGGGGCGCCGACGACACCCGCGAAGACCTGGTTCCACACGCCGTTGGACCAGGAGCCGACCGAGCTGTCCCGCGTCAGCCACTGCTGCTGCGAGGCGTTGATCACCTGCCCGTCCACCACCGAGTCGGCGATGAAGCCGCCGCTGGAGTAACCGCCCTGCCGGGGGAAGAGGAAGAGCTGGCCGCGGATGTGCACCCGGCGCAGCGGCGCGGCCTGCGACACCGCCCACCAGTTGATGCCGTCGGTCGGGTTGACCGCCAGATTCTCCGCCGAGCGCCAGAAGTTGGTGAGGGCGCTGTCGCCGCCGCCCGGCTGCGCCTGCCCCTCGACGCGCACCGCGCCGTTGATGGTCACGTCGTCGGGCGACAGCCCGAGGCCCGCGACCGAGGTGTAGTAGCCGAGTTGCGCGTCGACGTCGTACGTGCCCGGCTTGAAGAGGAAGGCGTAGCGCTGCGTGCCGAATTCGTTGGCGACCTGTACGGCGGTGGCCGCGTCCAGCGCGGCCTGGATGTCGGCGGCGGGCATGCTCGGGTCGAAGACGGTGATGTTCGGGCCGAAGTCGGGTTCCGTGGACGGCGAGTGGCCGCCGGGGGAGTGGGAGCCGGGGGAGTGCGCGCCGGCCGACCGCGCCGCGGCGGGGGTCGCGGCACCCGCCAACGGCACCACACCGGCGAAAGCGGCCGTGGCGATCAGCGAACGGCGGCTCAGACCGCCGCGCTCCCCGGATATGTGCTGCGACTGCGATGGCGCCTGCGGCTGCTGCGAGTTGGGAAGTGCACTGTCTGCGGCCCTGAACGAAGACATGAGCTACGACCACCTTCTGACGGCGAGGGGGGAATTGAGAGCGCTCTCTTGGAGACGTACCCTCGCGGGCCGCGCGACTGGGTGTCAAGCACGAAGAGAGCGCTCTCTCGCAGCGAATCGGCTGGTGACTCCACCGGGTTCACCGGCACACCACTGGCCTCAGGAGTGCCGCCGCGGCCACCGGCGGACGGGTCGTCAGACGGTCGCGAGCGAGATCTCCGTCGACTTGATCAGGGCGGTGACGGCGGTGCCCTGGGCGAGTCGGAGGTCGACGGCCGCGTCCTTGGTGATCGCGGAGGTCAACTCGCCGCCCTCGACGGAGATCTTCACCGCCGCCATCGCGCCGCCCGTGGCGATGTCCGTGACGGTGCCCGGCAGTTGATTGCGGATGCTGAGCCCCGAGACCGGGCCCGTGGCAAGGGAGACCTCGGTGGACTTCACCAGGGCGCGGACCGCCGTGCCCTCGGCGAGGCCGAGTTCGTCCGCCGCCTCCAGGGTGATCGCGGCGGTGATGTCCTGGCCGCCGTCCAGCCGTACCTTGACGGTCGCCATCACCTCGCCGGGGGTCACGGACGCGACGGTGCCGGGAAGTTGGTTGCGGATGCTCAGGCTCATGGGGATACGCCTCGATCGCCTTATGGAATGTCGGATTTGCCGGGTGCGGCTCTGGCACTCTAACCGGGCGCCGTACGCGCGCCGGGGCGCGAACCGGCACGGCGCGTCCGCCGTGTCGCCGCCGCCTGCCGCCCGCCCCCGTGCCGCCCGCCTCTGGCGTCCGCCGGAGTCCATCGAGGGGCCGCCGTGTCGCCGCCCGTGGTGTGCGGGGCCGGGTGGCGGGCTGCGCTTATTGTCTTCCCCATGCAGTCCTACACGATCGGCCAGGCCGCGCGGCTCCTGGGCGTCAGCCCCGACACGGTCCGCCGCTGGGCGGACGGCGGCCGGGTCGCCACCCACCGCGACGACAACGGCCGCAGGCTCATCGACGGCCGCGACCTGGCCGCGTTCTCCGTCGAGATCGCGCAGTCCGACAGCGCGGACGAGGACGCCTCGTACACCTCGGTCCGCAACGCCTTCCCCGGCATCGTCACCGCCGTGAAGCTCGGCGACGTCGCTGCCCAGGTGGAGATCCAGGCCGGGCCGCACCGGCTGGTGTCCCTGCTGACCCGCGAGGCCGTCGAGGAACTGGGCCTGGAGGTCGGGATGCAGGCCACCGCCCGCGTGAAGTCCACGAACGTGCACATCGACCGGGTCTGATCCGCCGCGCCTTCGTCCGCGCCACCGTCGCGCCTCAGCGTGTCGTCGCGCCCGCTGGTGTCAGCCCGCCCACCGTCCCGAGGTGAAGGCGACCGTGAGGACGGTGGCCAGCGGCGCGGCGACGCACACGTACGCCGTGGTCAGCCAGGGGCGTCGTACGCTCCAGGCGGCCAGCCCCGTCCACAGCGGCCACCACAGCAGTGAGGCGCGCGGCACGGACATGTACCAGTACGAGGTGCCCAGCGCCCACAGGCTGAGCCCGAGGTAGACGGCCTCCGGCCAGCGGCGCCGCTTGAGCAGCAGGCAGAGCAGCGCCAGACCGACCGCCATGGCGACGAGTTCGAACTGGAACAGCAGCGCGTACGGCGTGGCCTGCGTGTGGTCGAAGGCGCCGTCCCAGGTGTGCCGCCACGCCTGCCACGGCGAGTGGAACGTCCGGTACCAGCCGCGTTCCTCCGCGTGCTTCCAGGCCATCCAGTCGCCGGTGCGCGCGTGCAGATGCCAGGCGTAGACGAGCGCGGGCAGCGCGGAGAGCGCCGGCCAGTGCAGCAGCCGCAGCCGTTTGGTCAGCGGCCCCGAGGTCAGGAGCTGGACGACGAGCGCGGCGCCGAGGAACAGACCGCTGATCCGGACGGTGGTCGCGGCGGCGGCCAGCGCGGCGGCGAGCGGCCAGTTCCCGCGCTTGGCGGCCAGCCAGCAGGGCAGCGCGAAGGCGAGGAACAGCGCCTCGGTGTACCCGGCGGCGAGGAAGACCGCGCAGGGGGAGAGCAGCAGGAAGAGCACGGCGCGCGATCCGGTGCCGTTCCCGTCGTCCGGGAGCCGGTCCGCGCCGCGCCCGGCTACGGACGTACGCGCGGACCGGCCGTCCAGCGCGGCGATCCGGGCCAGCGACAGCACGGCGACGGCCCCCGCCACGAACGAGATCAGCAGCCCCGCGGCGGTCCAGTCGCGTATCAGCAGGTGCACGGCGCGCAGCAGCAGCGGGAAGCCGGGGAAGAACGCCTCGCGGTTGTCGGGCGTGGCCGCGCCGCTGCCGAGAACGGCTCCCGGCACCGGCGCCGGGAAGTAGCCGTCGCGCGCGATGTGCAGGTAGTAGCCCCAGTCCCACTGCTCCCAGCGGGACATCATCGAGGGCGCCCGCTGTGCCTTGCCGTCGCCGGTGAACAGCCGCCCCGTGCAGTACGCGGTCGTCCAGACGCCGACCCGCGTGAGCGCGTACAGCCAGAGCACGGCGCGGTCGGTGGGGCCGAGGCGGGGGAGCGGCAGACGCCCCGGGAGCCGCTGGCGGAGCGGGACGGTACGGTCCGGCGGCTCGGACGGTACGGGGCGGGGCGCGGTCGCGGGCGGGGAGAAGGCGCTCTTGGGCATGGTCGTGCTCCTGAGGGGGCTGCCACGGACCGCTCGGGCGACGGCGTGGGCGGACGACGTACGGGTGATGGTTCCGGGCATGCCGGACTGCCCGGCCGGCCGGTGCGGCCGGGGCGGGGTGCGACGGGGGGGGAGTGTTTAGCGGGCTGTCGTCATGTGGACCGTGCCGGTCGGCGGGTAGGTCCGGACCGGGTAGTCGGAGGTCGCGGTCGACGACGGGAGGCCGTTCGGGCCGGTGGTGGCGGGCCCCGGGCTCGTGGCGGGCGGGACGGCGCCGCCGTCACCGGGCAGCAGCGTGACCAGCGACGCGGTCGTACCGCCGATCAGGACGCAGGCCACCGCGGCGACCGTCGCGAGCCGCTGCCTCCGCTTGCGGTCGCCGCGGGCGCGGACGACGGTCGGGGGCGCGGGCGTCGCCGCGCGGCGACCGTCCGCCGCGGCGTTCTTGAACGCGGACCTCAAGCGCTCCTCGTGGGTATCAGGCACCAGGGGGCTCCTCTGCGTGCGGTTCCGGCAGATGCTGGGCGAGCGTGGCCCGGCCCCTGACCAGGTGCGTCTTGACGGTGCTGCTGGACACACCGGTCTCCGCGGCGATCTGGTCGACGGACAGGTCGCACACGTAGTGCAGGGTGACGCTCCGCCGCTGTCCTGGCGGCAGTTCGCGCAGCGCGGAGACCAGGGCGACCGTGCCGGGGCCCGGTTCCTCGACGGACGGCGGGCCGCCGTACCGCTGCCACGCCTCCTCCGAGCGCCGACGGCCGCGCCAGCGGCTGACCGCGAGCCGCCAGGCGACCGTACGGATCCAGCCCTCCGGGTTGCCGTCCCTCGCGAGCTGCCGCCGTCGGCTCCAGCCCCTGACGAACGCTTCCTGCACCACGTCCTGCGCCTCCGGCAGATCGCCGAGCATCACATAGAGCTGACCGGTGAGCCGTCTGACCGCGTGGGCGTAGAACTCTTCGAACTCCTCAGCGGTCAACAACAGCTCCCAGTTCTCTTCGGCCTCATCACGCATACGCCTGGGGCCGGACGTCCGGTCGACATCCACGGGAGAGAATCTGCTGTGACGGCCGCCACATGAGGTGGCGGCGCGCCGTGGCCGCTACTCCGCGGCGGGCGACTCGGCGCGTTCCTTGAGGCCGCGGGCCTCCATCTCCAGGTACCTGCGGGTCAGGCCGCCCGCCACCAGGCCGACCAGGCCGGACAGTGCGCCGCGCTGGGTGAGCACCAGGGTGAGGCGGGTGCCGTCGCCCTCCGGCTCGACCAGGTGGTCGCCGCTCGTGGTCACTCCGGGAACCGCGGACCGCCATGAGAACCGGGAACCCTCGTCCAGCGCCGTGACCGTCCACACCGCCTTGCGCAACTTGGGCTGCTCGACCGCGAACCGGCGCCCGACGGCGACGACGTGGTCCGCGCTCCCGCTCCGGCTCGCGCCGTCCGCGTCGAGCGGGCGGACGGAGATCATGGACGCTGTGAGAGCGGGCCAGTCCTCGACGGCGACGAGCACCTCCCAGACGCGTTCGACGGGAGCGTTGACGGTGATCGAGGTCTGGTAGGTCGGCACAGGGAATCCCCCTCGCGGTCGCGTGGCTCCGGCAGGAGACAGACTCCCACGCGCCCCTCGTACCGCGCCGGGTAGCATGGCGGTCTGCGGCGCTCCCCGGAGCACCGCGCGGCGGTGGGGCCCGCCGTACCCGAACCACGGCGACACGGCCGTCAACGGTCCCTACTTGCGACGCGCGCACGCCAAGCTTGGGCGTGCCCGGTGAGTAGGAGACGAAAGTGGCAGAAGTCCGGCCCGTGACGCCCGACGAACCCGTGGACCCCGACATCGATCTGCACGACCCGGCACAGCGCGAAGCGTCGCGCGAGGGCCAGGCCCCGGTCGTCGCCGTGGTCGCGGTCGGCGGCGCGATCGGCGCGTGCGCCCGCTACGGGGCCGCGCTGCTCTGGCCGACGGCCTCCGGCACCTTCCCGTGGACGACGCTGACCGTCAACGTCGTCGGCTGCGCGGTCATCGGTGTCCTCATGGTGCTGATCACCGACGTCTGGAACACGCACCGTCTGGTGCGGCCCTTCTTCGGCACCGGCGTGCTCGGCGGCTTCACCACCTTCTCCACCTACGCCACCGACATCCGGGCCCTGATCGACGGCGGGCAGGCCCGTACCGCGCTCGCGTATCTGGCGCTCACGCTGCTCGCCGCCCTCGCCGCGGTGTGGCTGGCGGCGGCCGCGACCCGGCACGTGGTGCTCGGGCGGCTCGCGGACCGGGCCGAGCGGGCCGACGAGGCGGAGGCGCGATGAACTGGCTGCTGGTCATCGTCGGGGCCATGGTCGGCGCTCCGATGCGCTACCTCACCGACCGCTCGGTCCAGAGCCGGCACGACAGCCTCTTCCCCTGGGGCACCTTCACCGTCAACGTCGTCGGCTGTCTCGTCCTCGGCGTCGTGACCGGCGCGGTCACCGAGGGCGCCGCCTCGTCCCAGGTCCAGGTGCTGCTGGGCACCGGCCTGTGCGGCGCCCTCACCACCTACTCGACCTTCTCCTACGAGACGCTGCGGCTGGCCGAGAGCGGCGCCCGCTTCTTCGCCGCGGCCAACGCGGTGGCGAGCGTGGCGGCCGGGCTCGGCGCGGCCTTCGCCGGTACGGCGCTGGCGCAGGCGTTCTGGGGCTGAGCCGCGGGGTTCGTCAGCGCGCCGACAGCACGCTCATCAAGTGACGTACGGCGCGGGGCAGTTGGGCGCCGAACCGCTTCGTGTCGACATGGGGCGGGGGTTCGGGTGAGCCGTCCGCGTCCGTCGGGCGCTCGCCCGCGCCGATCCACTCCTCGGTGGCGCCGGCCTCGATCGAGAACACGGCGCCGCCGTGCAGGACGTCCACGGTCTGGCTCGTGGAGTCACCGGTGAGAAAGGCGCGGTCGCCGAGGCCGGTGACCGGCCTGCTCGTCCGCGGGTCGTGGACCATGACCACGCCGCTGTCGGCGGCCGGCTCGGCCGGGTCGGCGTCCCGCGCCTTCAGCCCGTCCTCGAACTCCGTCCGGGGGTCGGTCTTCTTGTGCAGGTCGACGCTGACCGAGATGGTGTACGAGGTGATCCAGCCGTCGTTCTCCGACGTGTTGCCGACCAGGCGGCACGCGATGTGGTCGAGCGTCCTGCCCACGTTCGTCGGTCCGGGGATCTCGTGCATCGAGGACAGGCCGATCATGCCCACGAGGGGCTGGAGCGCCGCCACGGTGCACGGATCCGCGAGGCGGTATCCGTGCAGGTCGGGCGGGGCCGTACGGCCGTAGTCGGCACCCCGCAGCGCACCGGCCCAGGCCGCCGACGCGACGACGGCCCCGGCGAGCGCCCAGACCCAGGGCCCGCGCCGCCGGCGCACACCGGACAGCCGTCCGCCGCGCGGCTCCCGCGGCCGGTCGTCGTCGCCGATGACATCGACGGGCCGGTCGTCGCCCGACCCGTCCGTCAGCTCGGGCTCGGTGATCACGCCGCCCCCCTCGTCGCGTTGGGGCCACCCTATGGCGGGGGCACGGCGCGCGGACGGGGGACGGGCGTGATCCGGTCAGCGGTCCAGGTACGACAGGAGTTCCCGCGCGGCCGGTCCTGGCCGGTCGTCGTCGGGCAGGGCGACGGAGACCGGCCAGCCCGGGTCCTCGGCGCCGGTGATCGGCACGGCGCACAGCGACGCGGCCGACTCCTTGCGGGCGATGGGGCGCGGGACGACCGCGATGCCGAGCCCGTAGCGGACCAGGTCGATCACCGTGTGCACGTCGTACACCTCGAGGGCGACCTGGCGGGAGGCGCCGCAGGCGGCGAAGGCCCGGTCGGTGAGCTGCCGGGCGCCCCAGTCGGCGTGGAAGTCCACGAAGGTCTCGCCGTCGAGGTCCGCCCACTTCACCTGCGGCTCGCCCGCCAGCCGGTGGCCGGGGTCGCAGAGCAGCACCATCGGCTCGGTGGTCAGCGGCAGCAGGCGTACGCCCTCGGGCGGCGCTCCCGGCAGGGTCACGAAGGCGACGTCGAGATGGCCGTCGGCCACGTCGTCCGCGAGCACGGTCGAGCCCGCCTGGCGCAGCCGGACCTCGACATTGGGGTGCCGGGCGCGGAAGCGGGCCAGCAGGTCGCCGATGTCGATGGTCACGCACTGCTCGATGCCGACCGAGAGGGTGCCGCGCAGCAGCCCCTGCACCGCGGCCACGGCCTCCCGCGCGGCGCGGGCGCCGGCCAGCGTACGGGTCGCCTCCACGAGCAACGCCCGCCCGGCGCCGGTGAGTTCGACGCTGCGTGTGGTACGGACGAACAGCGGCGAGCCCAGCTCGCGCTCCAGCGCGCGCACCGAGGCGGACAGCCCGGACTGGGAGACCAGCATGCGCTGGGCGGCCCGGGTGAAGTGCCGCTCCTCGGCGACCGCCACGAAGTATTCGAGCTGGCGCAGTTCCATGATTCAGCACTCTAGCTGCTGAATCGAGCCCCATTGTTCCAAGCCCGGACGGAAGGCGGCGGTCGCGGCCTGTGGCCGCCTGGGGCGGGAGGGGCGGTCCGGCCGGGGGTGACGAATGCCACCCGCCACCCTTGACGTGCTCGGAAGGCGACGGCATTCTTCCATCATTCGGTATTCAGTTACCGAGGAGTGGAATCAAGCGGAGGAGTGCGCGATGACCGCCGTCCCGGCCGACGCGGACCGGCCCACGCCCAAGGCGCCAGGGCTCGCGGCCCGGCTGCGCGCCCGCATCGGCGCGGAGAAGGTCCTCACCGACCCCGCCCAACTGCGCACCTACGAATGCGACGGCCTGACCAACTTCCGGGTACGGCCCGCCGTCGTCGTCCTCGCCGAGCACCGCGACGACGTCGTGGCGGCGGTGCGGCTGTGCGCCGAGGCCGGAGTCCCGTTCGTCGCCCGCGGCTCCGGTACCGGGCTGTCCGGCGGCGCCGTCCCCGTCGCCGACGGCGTCCTCATCGTGCTGTCCAGGCTCCGCCGGATCGTCTCCGTCGACCCCGACAACGCCCGCGTCGTCGTCGAGCCCGGCGTGATCAACCTGTCGGTCACCCGCGAGGCCGCCCCCTACGGCCAGGCGTACGCGCCCGACCCGTCATCGCAGCAGGTCTGTTCCATCGGCGGGAACGTCGCGGAGAACGCGGGCGGCGCGCACTGCCTCAAGTACGGCTTCACCGTCAACCACGTCATGGGCGCGGAAGTCGTCCTGCCCGACGGCGAGGTGGTGCACCTGGGGGGCACCGCGCCCGAACACCCGGGCCTCGACCTGCTCGGCGCGTTCGTCGGCAGCGAGGGCACGCTCGGCGTCGCCACCGAGGTCACCGTCCGCACCATCCAGGCGCCCGAATCCGTACAGACCATGCTCGTCGGCTTCCACACCGTGGAGGACGCGGCGGGAGCCGTCAGCGACATCATCGCGGCGGGCATCCTGCCCGCGGCCATCGAGATGATGGACGCCCTCGCCATCGAGGCGGCCGAGGCCGCGGTCAACTGCGGTTACCCGCAGGGCGCGGTCGCCGTCCTCGTCATCGAACTCGACGGCCCCCACGTCGAGGTGGACGAACAATTCGTCCAGGTCGAGCAACTGGCCGCCGCGCGACACGCGTTCGAGACCCGCATCGCCCGCGACGCCGCCGAGCGCGCCCTGATGTGGAAGGGCCGCAAGTCCGCCTTCGCGGCCGTCGGCCGGATCAGTCCCGCCTACTACGTCCAGGACGGCGTCATCCCGCGCACCCGGCTGCCCGAGATCCTCACCGAGGTCGGCCGCCTCGCCGAGCGCGCCGGGATCCGCGTCGCCAACGTCTTCCACGCGGGCGACGGCAATCTGCACCCCCTCATCCTCTTCGACGACACCGTCCCCGGCGCCGCGCACGCCGCGGAGGAGCTGGGCTTCGCCATCCTCGACCTGTGCGTCGACGCGGGCGGCTCCATCACCGGGGAACACGGCGTCGGCCTGGAGAAGAAGTCGCGGATGGCCCGGCAGTTCACGGACGAGGACCTGGACACCATGCAACTCGTCCGCTGCGCCTTCGACCCCGACAACATCGCCAACCCCGGCAAGCAGTTCCCGACCCCGCGGCTGTGCGGGGAGCGCCCCGGCGTCCGCACCGCCGCCGACACGCACGACCCGGCGCTGGGCGAGGTGTTCTGACATGACCGCACCGCACCGCGCGCGTCCGGACACCGCGCAGGCGGGGGCCGTACGGTCCGAGACCGTCGAACCCGTGGCCGCCGCCGAGGTCGCCGAACCCCCGACCGCAGCGGAGACCGTCGAACCCGCGACCGCCGCCGAGGTCGCCGAGATCCTGCGGAGCACCACCGGCACCGTCGTCCCGGTCGGCGGCGGTACGAAGACCGGCTGGGCCGCCCCTGCCACCTCCTGCGACCTGCTGCTGCGCACCGCGGGACTGGGCCGGGTCGTGGAGTACGCGCCCGGCGACCTCGTGGTCGTCGCCGAGGCCGGGGTGCCACTGGCCGACCTGCAACGACAGCTCGCGGAACACGGCCAGACGCTCGCCCTCGACCCGCCGGAAGCGGGCGCCACGCTCGGCGGGATCGTCAGCGCCAACGCCTCGGGGCCCCGCCGACTGCGCTACGGCACCGCCCGCGACCTGCTCATCGGCATCACCGTCGCCCTGGCCGACGGCACGCTCGCGCGATCGGGCGGCAAGGTCGTCAAGAACGTGGCCGGATACGACCTCGGCAAGCTCTACACCGGAGCGCACGGCGGCCTCGGCGTCCTGGTCTCCACGACCTGGCGCCTCCACCCGCTGCCACCGGTCACCGGCGCGGTCACCGTGCCCGTACAGGACAGCGCCGAAGCGGGCAGGTACGCCGCGCTGCTCGCCCGCTCCACGCTCACCCCCACCGCCGTCGAACTCAACTGGTCTTCGCGGGCGGGGGAGTTGACCGTGCTCTTCGAGAGCAGCGCCGCTTCCGTACGCGCCCAGTCGCGTGCCGCGATCGCGTTGCTGGGGGCGGGGGCGCACGCGGACGAGGTCCCCGGCTGGTTCGGAGCGCGGCCGACCGGCGGCCTCGTCCTGCGGCTTGCCCACGAACCCTTCGCGCTGCCCCGCGTGCTCGACGCCCTCCCGGACGGCGCTTCGGGCACCGCGTCGGCCTGCACGGGAGTGGCGTACGTGGCGGTGCCCACCGACACCGACCTCGCGGCGCTGCGGGCGTCGATCGCCCCGTACGACGGCTCCGCGGTGGTGATCGCCGCCGACGACGCGCGCGACGCGCTCGACCACTGGGGGCCGGTCGCCGACTCGTTCGACCTGATGACGCGGGTCAAGGACCGCTTCGACCCGGAGCGGCGTCTGTCGCCCGGCCGACTGCTCGGAGGACTCTAGATGGCCGCGGACACCCCCAACGGGCCCCTTCCGCACGGGAATTCGGCGGACACGTCCAAGGACGCCTCCAAGGACGCCTTCAAGGGCTCCTCCAACGGGTCGCTCCCGGACGGGGGTTCAGCGGGCTCCTCCAACGGGTCGCTCCCGCCACGGGGCTCGGGGGAGCCCCCGGTCCCGGTGCCGCCCGTACTCGGTGTGTCCGTCGCGCCCAGCGCGGGCGCCGCCACCGTCGGCCTCGGCATGCCGGGCAGCGCGCCGCCGCCGGGCAGCGCCTTCGACGCCCACCACCCGCCGGACGCGGCGCTCGTCGGGGACTGCGTGCACTGCGGCTTCTGCCTGCCCACCTGCCCGACGTATGTGCTGTGGGGCGAGGAGATGGACAGCCCGCGCGGACGCATCGACATCATGAAGGCCGGACTCGAAGGCGACGCTTTCGACGCCGGCAGCGTGCGTCACCTCGACCAGTGCCTCGGCTGCATGGCGTGCGTGACGGCCTGCCCGTCCGGCGTGCAGTACGACAAGCTCATCGAGAGTACCCGCGCCCAGCTCGAACGGCGGGTCCAACGGCCGCGCGCCGAACGGCTGTTGCGCGCCCTGATCTACGGCCTGTTCCCCTACCCCCGCCGCCTGCGCGCCCTGCGCGGACCGCTGCGCGTCTACCAGGCGAGCGGTCTCGGGCGGCTGCTCGCCCGCGGCGGAGTGCTGCGACGGCTGCCGCGCCCCCTCCAGGCCATGGAGTCGCTGGCCCCCAGGCTCGGCCACGTCGACAAGCTGCCGGAACACACCCCCGCCGCCGGCGCCCGCCGCCGTACCGTCGGCCTGCTCACCGGCTGCGTCCAGGGGACCTTCTTCCCCGACGTGAACGCCGCGACCGTACGCGTCCTGGCCGCCGAGGGCTGCGACGTGGTCGTACCGCGACGTCAGAGCTGCTGCGGCGCGCTGTCCGCGCACGCGGGCCGGGCCCCCGAGGCGGAGCGCTTCGCCAAGTCCGTCATCGAGACGTTCGAGGCGGCCGGGGTGGAGACCGTCGTGGTGAACGCCGCGGGCTGCGGGTCCAACCTCAAGGAGTACGGCCACCAGTTGCGCGACGAGCCCGACTGGGCGCGGCGCGCGGAGGCGCTGGCCGCCAAGGTCATGGACATCACCGAACTCCTCGACGAATTGGGCCCGGTGGCCCCCAGGCACCCGCTCCCCATGACCGTCGCCTACCAGGACGCCTGCCACCTGGCGCACGCGCAGGCCGTACGCGACCAGCCGCGCCGACTGCTGCGGGCCGTTCCCGGCCTGGAGACAAGGGAGTTGGCGGAGGCCGAGATCTGCTGCGGCAGCGCGGGCACGTACAACCTGCTGCACGCGGAACCCGCACGCGAACTCGGCGAACGCAAGGCCAAGGCGGTCCTGGCGACCGGCGCGGACATCATGGTCACCGCGAACCCCGGCTGCTGGATGCAGGTCGCCACCACGTTGGCCCGCATGGGCGAGCGGCTGCCCGTCGCCCACACCGTGCAGGTGCTCGACGCCTCGATCCGGGGTGTCCCCGTCGACCGGCTCCTGGCCCGGGCACTCGAAGGACCCGGCACCGTCATCTCCTACGCCGCCCCCGGGACCCGCGCCACGCGGCGGAGCTCCGGTGAGGCGGAACCGCCTGAGCGCGCCCCGGTCGGCCGATGACGCGTTGACATGCGGTGACGCCCGGAGTTCACTGGCCAGTACGGCGTAGGGCGGTACGCGGCGCGCCTTCGGCACGCCACAGCCTTCAGCTTCCACCGATCTCATGGTGTTCGGGTGGGCGTCGGCACGACACCACGGCCCGGATCACGACCCCGCACGGCAGAGAGAAGTGGCACTTCACATGATGTATGACGCCGAACGCGCACGGCAGCCCGCGACCGGGGCGGAGAATCCGGCGTTCACCGAACGGTGGGCCAAGCGCGAGTCCCGGCCCGAGCCGCTGCTGCCGCAGAAGGAGCGCGACGACTCCGCCGCGCTCCTCCAGCGGGCCGCGGGCTCCTTCGGCGAGAGTCCGCGCCAGGCGCTGGACGAGGCCGACCAGGCCCTCGACGCGGCCAGCGGCCACCTCGCCGAGGTGCTGGCCGAGCGGCTGCGCGTCCTGCGCGCCCGCTGGCAGGACGCAGACGGCGTCCCGGACGGCGCCGTGGGCCTGCTGCGCGACTACCGTGAACTCACCGAGCGCCTGCTGCGCCTCTGACCGAGGGCCTGAGGGCCGCGCGAAGCCCGCTGGCGGAGAGCGATTCTCCGGCCCGGCGGGCTTTTGTCGTGATCCCGATCACACCTCGACGCCGGGCGTCCGGCCGGAGCACCACGCCGTTTCCGCTGATCAGACGAATATTTGCCGCACGGCAATAATCTTCGGCATATGAGGTGTGCGTGCGGGACGGGCGGGCACGCGACGGTGTGAGCAAGCGTCACTGACTATCGGATGACACAACGTCACTACCGCGAATCGGGACGGAAATTGCGATAAAGGAGCCGCGACATGAGTGACAATATCTGGGGCTACGAGCAGACCTCCGGCCACACGGCGGGAACCGACCTGATCGGATACAAGGTCGAGGCGACCGACGGCCACATCGGAAAGGTCGACAAGCACTCCGATGACGTCGACTCCGCATATCTGGTGGTCGATACGGGTGTGTGGATTTTCGGCAAGCACGTACTGCTCCCGGCCGGCACCGTGAGGTCGATCGACGCGGCGGACCAGAAGATCTTCGTCGAGCTGACGAAGGAGCAGATCAAGAACTCCCCTGAGTTCGACAAGGACAAGCACGTCGGCGACGCCGGATACCACCAGCAGGTGGGCGAGTACTACGGCAGCCACCGTAACCGCTGACACAGCGAGCGGCAGGGAAATATGGGGCCGCCCCGGCACTCGCCGGGGCGGCCTTTTCCCGTGGGCACGTGAATTCCGGGGGAGCGTGAAATGCCCCCGGGGGGTTTGTCACCGCCCGGGCATCTCACGCCGGCATGTCACGGGCATCTCACGGGCGCCTCACGACGGCGGAGCCGTCCCGCTGTAGGGCCGCAGCGGAAGCGGCCGGTCCAGCAGGAAGGCCACGAGCGCCGACTCGTAGACCGCGGGCCGGTCGATCGCGATGGCGTGCCCGGCGCCGGGCACGTACACCAGGGTCGCGTCGGGAAGTGTGCGCTTGTAGTCGTAGGTGACCTCCCACTTCTTGTAGTCGCACTCGCCGCGCATGATGAGCGTCGGTATGCGCGCCGTGCGCAGCCGGGGACGCGGGTCCGGCAGGTGCTTGGCGTCGTCGATGGTGAACTGGTTGACGTAGAAGCCCGTGCGGTTGTCCGGGAGCCGCGCCGGGGGCCGGCCGGGGCACTGGGCGGCGGGCAGTGACGTGGTGAGGATCTCCCGGAAGCGCTGGTCGGCCTCCCGGTCGCCGACCAGGTGGTGCGCCGCGTCGGGGTTGACCGACTGGAGCAGGGCCATGGCGATCATCCGGGGAGTGTTGGTCAGCTCGTCGACCCGCTTCCTGGCCTCCGGCGTCAGCCGGTCCCACAGCTCACCGGTCTCGCCGTCGGGGAAGGCCCCGTACCAGAGCACACCCGGCGAGCTGAGGACGGCCTTGGCCACCCGGTCGGGATGCGCGGCCATGTAGTGGGCGGCCAGCGAGCCGCCCCAGGACTGGCCGACCAGGATGATCTTCTCCGCGCCTATCGTCCGGCGGATGGCGTCCAGATCCGCCACCTGCCGGGCGACGGTGTACTGCGTCACGTCGCGCAGCCTGCTGGAGCGTCCCGAGCCGACCTGGTCGTACGCGTAGACGTCGAAGCCGTCGGCGGCCAGCGCGCGGCCCGCCTGCGAGATGTCGTCATTGGCGGTGCCCGGACCGCCGTGCAGGAAGATCACCGGTGCGGGCCTGGCCGTGCCCGTGGCCGCCGCCTCGCGGTACGCGATCCGGGAGCCGGTCGGCAGCGCCCAGAAACGCACGTCCGGCGGCACCTTCCCGTCCGCGGGCCGCGGCATCGGCCGCAGGACGGTCGCCCCCGACAGCGCCGCGGCCACCACGGCGAGCACGGTGGCGGAGATCACCGCGGCCCGGCGCCGACGGGCGACGCCGAACAGTACGAAGCCGGGCCACGCCACGAGGAAGGTGACGCCGAACAGGACGGCGAGGGCCGCCGCCACCAGGAGCGGGACGGAAGCGGTGGCCGCGCCCGCGCCGATGAAACCGGCCACGGCCGCGGCGAGCCCGAGAACCGCGGCCACCAGAAGGAGCAGGACGCCAGCGGTGCGGCGTAGGAGTGTCTGTGCCATGTCGGAAACGCTATGAGCGCCCCTGGCCGCGTTCCTCCTGCTCAGGGGCCGGATCGACAGGGGGGCGCGACGGCCGGACGGCGGGGACCGACCCCGCCGTCCGGCGGGGTCGGCGTACGCCCGGCCGGATCAGCCCCGACTCGTACGCGGCGATGGTGGCGTGGACGCGGTCGCGTACGCCCAACTTGCCCAGGACGACGGCGACATGGTCCTTGACGGTGGCCGCGCTGATGCCGAGCGCCTCGGCGATCTCCGCGTTCGTCCCGCCGCGCGCCACCTGGACGAGCACCTCGGTCTCCCGGGGCGTGAGCGCGGCCAGCGGCGCCGCGTCGTCGGGACCCGGCGCGGACGTGAAACGGTCGATCAGACGGCGGGTGATGCCGGGGTCCAGCAGGGCGTCCCCCGCGGCGACGACCCGGACCGCGTCGATGACGCGCTCGGGTTCGGCGTCCTTGAGCAGGAACCCCGCGGCCCCGGCCCGCAGCGCGGCGAACACGTACTCGTCCAGGCCGAAGGTCGTCAGCACCAGGATGCGGGTCTGCGGCACGTCGGCGGTGATACGCGCGGCGGCGGCGATGCCGTCGAGTCTCGGCATGCGGATGTCCACCACCGCCACGTCGGGGCGCAGTTCGGCGGCGAGGGCCACGGCGGCCTCCCCGTCGGCGCACTGGCCGACGACGCTCAGATCGGCCTCGGCGTCGAGCACCGCGGCGATACCGGCCCGCACCACGGCCTGGTCGTCCGCGACCGTCACCCGGATCATGCCGGCACCACCTCGGGAAGCCATACGCGGACCGTGCCGTCGCCAGTCGTCGCGAGCGTACCGCCGACGGCGTCGGCCATCGCGTCCAGCCGCCGCAGCGACGGTCCGGCCGGGGGTCGGCGGTGGACGACGACCTCGACCCCGTCGGCCGCGTAGTGCACGGTGACCCGCGCCTCGTCGGACATCAGCGCCTCCGCCGACCGGTAGGCGGCGACCTCCATCGCGGCCGGAAGCGACCGCACGCGCCCGGTCAGCCGGGCCGTCGCGCGGTGCCTGGCGGCCAGGGCGGCGATGCCCGCCACCGTGGGCGGCGGTACGTCGTCGTCGGCGTCGAGCGGTTCGCGGACCTCGGTCAGCAGCTCACGCAGCGCCCGCAGGCCGCCGCGCGCCTCGGCCAGCACCTGCGGCAGGTCGGCGGCGTCGGCCGCGGCCACCATGGCCGCCACCGGGCGGCGCGCCGTGGCGCGCAGTTCGGCGGACAGCCGCAGCCGTTCGGCCCGCGCCGCCTCGGCCGCCGCCCGGTTCAGCGCCGCTCGCCGGGCGCTCTCGCTGTCGGCTCCGGTGCGGCGGCGCCCGCAGGACCGGACCCCGCACGCCCAGACGGCCGCCGCGGGCACCGCTGCCAGCGCGCCGAACACCGCCCAGCCCAGCGCGACCCGCCGCACGTCCTCGCTGACCATGGCCAGCCCCGCCACCGCGGCGACGCCGAGCACCGCGGGCCAGGTCCGCCGCGCGCCCGGTGCGGTCGGCGCGCGGGCCGCGACCGAGTACAGCAGCACCAGATCGCCCCACCAGCACCACAGCAGCAAGTCCGTGGTGTGCGGCGCGGTGACGCCCAGCCGGTCGCAACCGAGCCACAGCAGCACCACGGCCGAGGCCGCCAGCAGGCCGCTTCGCGGTGCCGTACGCCGCCGGGCGAGCGGCAGCGCGTGCAGGACGAGCAGGGCGAGGAGCACGATGTGGCCGGTGGCCCCGGCGCCGCCGGGGAAGACGTCGGGGCCGCCGCCGGGCAGCAGACCGGCGCCCAGCGGAACCGCCAGGGCGAGCAGGGCGAGGGCCGCGTCCAGTGCCGCGGGGCCGCGCCGACCGGACCTGAAACGGGCGCTTTCTCGTACGGCGGTCGGCCCGGTCGCCAGCGGCAGCCGCGCGCTGACCCGCCACCCCGTGCCCACCGGGCCCGCCGTCAGCCGCCCGCCGTCGGCCGCGACCGCCTCGGCCAGCGCGGTCAGGCCGCTGCCGCTGCCGAGGTCGGCGACCGCGAGCGCGCCGCCGCTGTCCCGCACATGGACGACGAGGTCGCCGCGTTCGACGGCCAGCCGCACCTCCACCGTCGCTCCGGCCGCGTACCGGACGGTGTTCGTCAGCGCCTCACGGACGACGCGGAAGGCCAGCGAGGCCGTGGCGGGCTCCACCGCGGGCTCCAGGGCGGCGACCGTGCGGGTGTAGCGGACACCGGGGAAGGCCGCCACCAGGGCGTCGACCTCCTCCAGACGGCGGGGCACCGCGAGCGCGTCGGCCAGCGCGTCGAGTTCGAGGAGCGCCAGCCGCCCCTCGTGGCCCGCGTGCCGGGTGGCCTCCGCCATCAGGTCCTCATGTCCGAGCCTCAGCGCGGCGGCGGCCGACACCGTGACACCCGTCAGCCGGTGCGCCACCACGTCGTGCAACTCGGCCGCGAAACCCCGGCGTTCACCGCGCGCGGTGTGCCGGAGCAGGTCGGGCGCCCGCCGGGCGTACTCCTCCCGCGCGGAACCGAGAGCCCGGCGCCATCGGCGGGACCGGCCCCGTACCCATACGGCCGCCGCGCCCGCACAGGCCAGCAGGGCGCCTGCCGCCACGATCCGCGGCTGCGCGCCGTGCCACAGCACGAGGCAGCCGACGGTCAGGGCGGCGAGGAGCGCCCCGAGCGCCGACGCGCCCGCGGTACGGCGCAGGGCCAGTGAGTACAGCGCGACGAGCACCGCCGGAACGGTCACCGGCGCCCAGGCCAGGACCCGCGAGACATCCGCGCCCACCACGGCGGCGACCGCGGCGGCCAGGGCCGCGGCCGGGGCGGCACGCCGGACCGCCATCGCACCGAGGGCGACCGCGACGGCCGCCGCGGCCAGCGCCGTACGGGCCGGACCGGGCGACGCGTCCCGCCCCAGCGCGGCCACAGCCCACCAGAGCGCTTGAAGGACAGCCAGGATCCCCGGCACCAGACGCGCCGAGCGCTCGCGATGCTCTCCCATGGCCCGGAGATTACCGGCCGGGCGACGCCCAGAGCGGACGGTCAGGTGCCTGGCGCCGCAGCGGTCGCAGATGCCGCCGTCTCGGGTGCGGCTGGGCGGCCGAAGCGAGGGGCGTGCCCTCCGGCGTGTCCGGGCGTCGAGTCCGACGCGGCGCGCCCGGACGGACTCGACGGGCGGGTCCTCGAACGGCTGGCGGTCGACCCCTCGCCGCCGTGGTCGTCGGCATGGACCACACCTTCGACGGTGTCCGGGGCACCTCGGCGAATGGTCCACCGGGAAGATCGCGGGCGAGGGCGCGCCGCTGGATCCGGGGTCCGGCCGCGCGGAGCGGATCGCCGCCGGGTCGGCATCCTGCGACGGATGCTGAACGACCACGGCCCGCGCCGACGCGCCGCCGCCGTCGCCCGGATCGAGATCGCCCGACCTGGCCGCCGCCCTCAGCCGGGTCGACGTGCGCGAGGCCACGGCCCGACATCCCTGCTCTGTCGGCGGGGAGGAGGCCAACACCGGCTCCTCGTAAGGGAGTCGGGCTCGCGTCAGCGGCTCTCGTGGTGCCGGGCCAGCAGTTCGCCCGCGTGCCGGACGTGGTCGGCCATCGCCGTACGGGCCGCGTCCGGATCGTGGTCCGCCAGTGCGGTCAGGATCGCCTCGTGGTCGTGCGCGGAGGCCTCCGCCCAGCCGTCGACGCCGGAGAAGAACATCCGGGGCGCGTAACGCGACGCGGTCCGCAGGAACCACAGCAGGCGCGGGGAGCCCGCGGCGCGGTTGATCTCGCGGTGGAAGAAGTGGTTGAGCCGTTCCACCCGCGCGGCGTCACCCGCCCGGTGTGCCGCGACGAGCTCTTCCTGGAGCGCCACGAGCCCGTCCAGCGCCTCCGCGGTGAGGCGACGGCTGGCGAGCGCGGCGAGTTCACCCGAGACGAACGCGTGCACCCGGTAGATGTCCTCGATGTCCGAGCGGGACAGCGGCAGCACGACGAAGCCGCGGTTCGGCTCCAGTTCCACGAATCCCTCGCCGCGCAGCAGACCCATCGCCTCGCGTACCGGCGTGACGCTCAGCCCCAGCCGCTGGGCGAGCGGTTCGAGCCGCAGGAACTCACCCGGCGCGACCCCGCCCGAGACGATCAGATCGCGTACGTACGAGGCGACGTCGTCGGACCTCCGGCGCCCGTCCGTCACCGGCCGCACCCACTCTCTCCGCTGATCCTCTGCCGGGTTCTCCGCCGGTTTCCCCTGCTGGGACGGCGTTCACCCTACATCATGTACGATCTGGGGAAATCGTATATGAAAGGTCGGTGGCCATGGCGTCGAGCGTGCGGGGGCGCGGGCCGGTCGTGGGCAGGAGAGGCCGTTGACCGCCGCCGAATTCGAGAAGATCGCCGCCACCTGGCGACCCGAGCCCGCGCAGGCCAGCGGCGCGGTGGAGCGGGGGACCATCGACAAGCTCGCCGCGCTGTTGGACGTACCCGCCCCCGAGGACGGCGCCGAACTGCCGCCGCTCTGGCACGAGGTTCTGCTGCGCGACGCCGTCGGGATCGAGCGGATCGGCGCCGACGGACACCCCGAGGGCGGGGCGCTGCTGCCGCCGCTGGCCGACCGGCGGCGGATGTTCGGCGGCGGCACGGTGGAGGTCGTCGCGCCGCTGCGGGTCGGCGACCGCGTCGACCGCATGAGCCGCGTCGCCGACGTCCGGGTGCGCGAGGGCCGCTCCGGCGTGCTGCTGCTGGTCACCGAGGACCACGTGTGGTCGGTCGCGGGCGAGGACCGGATCAGGGAGCGGCGCGACATCGTCTACCGCCGCGCGGCCGACATCGGACCGCCCACCGCCACCACCGGAGGCGCGGTGTCCCCGGTCACCCCGTCGGCCACCCATGTCCCCGACGAGCGCTACCTGTTCGCGTACAGCGCGCTCACCTACAACCTGCACCGCATCCACTACGACGCCCCGTACGTCCGCGAGGTCGAGCACCACCCCGGCCTCGTCGTCCACGGCCCGCTGCTCGCCCTCTGGTGCGCCGAACACGCCCGGTACCGCCTCGGCGCCGCGCCGACGCACCTCACCTACCGGCTGACCTCGACCGCCTACGTCGGCCAGGAGGTCACCGTCGGCTCGGCCGGGCGGGAGGACGGCGCCCTGTCCATCGAAGCATGGTCACAAGGGCGTTGCTGCGTACGGATGACCGCGCGGGACGCCGCACCCGCCGCCGACTGAACCAGCCGAGCCGTCGCCGCCGGACACCATCGAAGGAGAGCGGATCAGCCATGGCACCTTCCGAGGACAACGACAGCGCGGGCCCGTACGGAGGAGGCGACCGTACGGGTGTCGCGGACGCGCTGGGCCGCGCCCGGTCCTTCCTGTTCGTGCCGGGCGACCGGCCCGAACGGTTCGACCGGGCGCTCGCCAGCGGTGCGGACGCGGTCGTGGTCGACCTGGAGGACGCGGTGCCGCCCGACGCGAAGGAGGCCGCGCTGGCCAACGCGACGGCGCTGCTGGGCCGCGCGCCCGGCGTGGTGATCCGCGTCAACGACCCCCGCACGCACCGTGGTTCGGCGGATCTGGCGGCGCTCGGCGCGGCGGGCGCGCCCGTCGCGGTCGTCGTCCCCAAAGCCGAGGACGCGGCCACGGTCGCGGCGGTCCTGGCCGCCCTGCCGCCCGGCTCCGCCGTGCTCCCGCTGATCGAGACGGCGGTCGGCGTCCTCGACGCCCGGCTGATCGCGGCGGCGCCCGGCGTCGTCCGGCTGGTCTTCGGACACCTCGACCTCTGCGCCCAGTTGGGGCTGCGGCCCGACGACACCGCGCGGCTCGTCCCCGCCAGATTCGCCCTGGTCGCCGCCTCGGCCGCCGCGGGACTGCCCGGTCCCGTGGACGGCGTCTGCACCGAAGTCCGCGACCGGGAAACGCTGTTGGTCCAGGCCCGTGCGTCCCTCGACAGCGGCTTCACCGGCAAGTTGTGCATTCACCCCGCCCAAGTGCCCGCCGTCCACGAGGCCCTCGCCCCCGACCCGGACGAACTCGCCTGGGCCCTGCGGGTCCTCGAACTCACCACGGAGGACGAGGTGAAGCTCGTGGACGGCCACATGGTCGACCGCCCCGTCCACCTGCGCGCCCGCTCGATCGCCGCCCGCGCCGATCGGTGACGTGTCGGCGTGGCGGCGGTCCACGGTGGTCGGCGGCGGAAGCGGAGGTCGGCACCGGGACACCGGCCACGCCCAGGCGGTCCGTGGCCGTACCGCGTGGAGTCACCCGGCGGCGCGCCACCGGGGCGGGCGGCGCTCCATGATCGCGCGGATGCCCTCCTGCGCCTCCTCGCTGGCGAACAGCCGCGCGGACAGGGCGGTGAGGTCGCTCGCGTCCGCGGCGATCCGCCGCCGCCGGTCCGCCGTCAGCAGCTTCTTCGTCTCGGCGGAACCCTGCGGTGAGGTCTCGCGGACGGCGGCGGTGAAGCGGGCGACGGCGGCGTCGATCCCGTCGGCCGGGGCCGCCGAGGTGATCAGGCCGATCTGCGCGGCGCGCGCCGCCTCGAAGGTCTCGCCGGTCAGGTAGTAGTGCGCGCCCGCGCGCGGTTCCATGACGTCCAGCGTGCACAGCGAGATGATCGCGGGCGTGACGCCGATCCGCGCCTCGGTGAAGGCGAAGGACGCGCTCTCGTCGGCCACCGCGATGTCGCACGCGCCGACGATGCCCATCCCACCGGCCCGTACATGCCCGGTGACCCGCGCGATCACCGGCTTGGGCAGCTCCACGATCAGGCCGAGCAGCGAGACGATCGCCTGCGTCGCCGCCGTCATCGAGCCGCCGCCCGCCTCCGACAGGTCGGCGCCCGCGCAGAACGTACGCCCGGTGTGGGTGAGGACGACCGCGCGCACATCGGCGTCGGCGCCCGAGGACTCCAGGGCCTCGGTCAGCTCCGCGACCAGTCGGGAGGAGAGCGCGTTGCGGTTGTGCGGCGAGTCGAGAGTGATCGTCGCGACCTGGTCGCGTACGACGTGACGGACGAGCTGCGTCATGGAGGACACCTCGGGTTGGCGGCGGTCGACGGTCCCTGCGGTCGGGACGATGCTAGGGCGTGTCCGGCGGCCCGGCCACGGAGCCGGGGAGGGGCAGGGGGAGGTCCGTGATCTGGCGCAGGGCGTCGAGGACGACGTGGACGGCCGCGCGGGGCGGGGAGCCGCGGCGGATCGCGGCGGTGATGGTACGGGATACGGGGGTCGCGAGCTCGCGGGTGGCGACGCGGTAGCGGCTGTGGGCCACGGTCAGGCCGGGGAGGAGGGTGATGGAGAGCCCGGCCTCGACGTGCTGGAGGGTCATCATGTAGTTGCTGAAGCGGCAGACCACGCGCGGTTCGAACTGGGCCTGGCGGCACAGCCGCAGGGCCAGCCCGGCCATGTACGACTGCGGCATGTCCAAGGACCACGGCTCGTCCGCGTACGCCGCGAGGTCCGCGGCGCCGCGTCCCGCCGCGGGGTGCTCCGGCGGTACGACCAGCAGGATCGGGTCCCTGGCCAGCGGGACGAGGTCGAGGTCGGGGCCCAGGGGCAGCTCGTCGAAGTCGGTGGTCGTGATGATGACGTCCGCGTCGCCGCCGCGCAGCGCCGGCATGCTCTCGTGCGGCTCCAGTTGCAGCAACTCGATGTCGAGGCGCGGGTGTTCACGGGCCAGTCGGGTCACGACCGGCACGGCCATGGTGTGGATCGCGCTCTGGAACGCGCCTAGGCGTACGAGTCCGGCCGGCTCCTCGCCGAAGCCGTGCAGCTCCGCCTCGACGCTGTCCATGTGGTCGAGGACGGCGCGCGCCCGCCGGGCGAGGATCAGCCCGGCCGAGGTCAGCCGCACCCGGCGTCCGGTGCGTTCCAGAAGCTGCGTACGGGTCTCGGTCTCCAGCACGGCGAGCTGCTGCGACACGCTCGACGGGCTCAGGCTGGCGGCCTGGGCCACGGCCCGGATGGTGCCGAGCGTGTCGAGCTGGGTGAGCAGCCGCAGCCGCCAGGGATTCATCACGGGGCCATTCTTGTGCGGATCTACCGAACAGGACAGCCGGAAATGTGCGATGGACGTGTCGCTCGCGGGCCGCCTACCGTCGAGGCCATGGCTGCTTCCCGCACTGGCACCCCCACGTCCACTACCGGCACCTCAACCGGCACCTCCACGGGCGCTTCCACCGGTACGACCGCGGGCACGACCCCCGGCGTGATCACCGGCCCCGCGACCGTCCCGTCCGCCCCGCCGTCCGCCGAGAGCTTCTGGGCCGACGCCGAACGGCATCTCGTGCGCTACGGACCCGAGTTCACCCCCGAGATCATCGAACGCGCCGCCGGAAGCTTCGTGTACACCGCCGACGGCCGGAAGATCCTGGACTTCACCTCCGGCCAGATGAGCGCGATCCTCGGGCACTCGCACCCGGCGATCGTCGCGACCGTCCGGCGGCAGGTCGCGGACCTCGACCACCTCTACAGCGGCATGCTCAGCCGGCCGGTCGTCGACCTCGCCCGGCGGCTGTCCGACACGCTGCCCGCGCCCCTGGACAAGGTGCTGCTGCTGACGACCGGCGCCGAGTCCAACGAGGCCGCGATCCGGATGGCGAAACTCGTCACCGGCAAGCACGAGATCGTCTCCTTCGCCCGCTCCTGGCACGGCATGACGCAGGCGGCGGCGTCCGCCACGTACAGCGCGGGCCGCAAGGGGTACGGGCCGGCCGCGCCCGGCAACTTCGCCATCCCCGTACCGAACGCGTACCGGCCCGACTTCACCACGCCCGACGGCGCGCTCGACTGGCGCCGCCAACTCGACTTCGCCTTCGACCTGATCGACGCGCAGTCCACCGGCAGCCTGGCCGCGTGCCTGGTCGAGCCGATCCTCAGCTCGGGCGGTGTCATCGAGCCGCCGCCCGGCTACTTCGCGGCCCTGCGCGACAAGTGCCGTGAGCGCGGGATGCTGTTGATCCTGGACGAGGCCCAGACCGGTCTGTGCCGCACCGGGACCTGGTACGCGTTCGAGCGCGACGGCATCGTCCCCGACATCCTCACCCTGTCCAAGACGCTCGGCGCGGGACTGCCGTTGGCGGCCGTCGTGACCAGCGCCGTGATCGAACAGGAGGCGTACGACCGCGGGTTCCTGTTCTTCACCACGCACGCCGCCGACCCGCTCGTGGCGGCCGTCGGCAACACCGTCCTCGACGTCCTGATCGCCGACAGGCTCGACGAACGCGCCCGCGCGCTCGGCGCGTTCCTCCGCGAGGGCCTGGCGGAGATCGCCGAACACCACGCTGTGGTCGGCGACATCAGGGGCCGTGGCCTGCTGACCGGACTCGAACTCGTCGTCGACCGCGACACGAAGCAGAGCTCCGACGAGCTGGGCGCACGCGTCACCCGCCGCTGCCTCGAACTCGGCCTGCACATGAACATCGTCCAACTCCCCGGCATGGGCGGGGTCTTCCGCATCGCCCCGCCCCTGACCGCCACCGAGGACGAACTCTCCCTGGGCCTGGCCGTCCTCGACCAGGCGATCGGCGACGCGTCCGCCACGCTCTGAGCCGCCCTCACGGCCTGAGCCGCCGTCACGCTCTGGACCAGCGCCATGCTCTGGAACCACGCCCACGCTCCGAACGACCGTCGCGCGAGCGGCTCGTGTGGCGGTCTGGCGCGGGGAAGCGCTCCCCTTCGGCGGAGTCGAGGCGTAGGGGAGCAGCGCCATCTCACGGGCGTTCTTGACGGCCTTGGTGATCTGGCGCTGCTGCCGCGCGCTGATCCGGGTGACGCGGCGGCTGCGGATCTTGCCCCGGTCGGAGATGAACCTGCGCAGCAGATCGGTGTCCTTGTAGTCGATGTATTCGATCTTCGCCGCGTCCAGCGGGTTGGGCCGGGATGTGGGGGCCTTCCGGGGATCGGGTCGGCGGGGCATGGGCGGCACTTCCTCGGTCGGTTCGGGTCCCGGCCGCTCCGGCCGGGGGAAAGGGCGGATCAGGACAGCGGGGAGAGCAGTTCGTCGAAGGCGGCCGGGAGGGTCCGCCATCCGGCGCGGCCCGCCGCGTACTCGGCGTCCGTCAACAGGCAGGAGTCCAGAAGGTCTTCGAGTCCCGACCGGTCGAGGCCGGGGGAGGTGAAGACCAGATGCTGGCAGCGGTCGCCGTGCTCCGGGTCCCAGTCGAGGGACGCGGCGGCCGTACGGACCGGGGACTCCAGCTCCCAGGCCGCGTCCGGCAGCGACGCCAGCCACGGGCCGACGCTCTCCACGCACAGGGCGCCACCGGCCGCGTCCCACGCCAGGAGCGTGTCGGGCCGGTCCGCGAGCCAGAAGCGGCCACGGCTGCGGGCGGCGGCGCAGGCCAGATCCTCCAGTGCCGCGTACAACCGGCCGGGGTGGAAGGGGCGGCGCCTGCGCCAGACCAGGGTGCCGACCCCGGCCTCCTCCGCGTCCTGCGGCAGCCGTGAGCAGGCGGGGTGCTGCGCGGCGGCGGCGCCTGCGACGTCGAAACCGGCGAAGGCCATCCTGGCCAGCTCGGTGGTGCCCGCCGCCACCTGCCGCGCTGTCGGGTGGAGTTGACGCAGCAGGGCGCGCTCCTCGTCGGTCGGCTCCTCGTCCTGGACGACCACCAGCACCGGCGGGTACTCCAACTGGCGGGCCCAGGTGTCGCCGACGGTGCGCCGGTCCTGCGGCGCCACCGCGAGGCCCGCGTCGCCGAGGTCGTCGCCGTTGGCCAGGCAGGGCAGGACGAGAGCGGGGTCGACCGCCGTCGTGACACCGGCCAACTCCAGGAAGCCGGAGCCCAGTTCGGCGATGATCTCGGCCATCCCCTGCGGCTCGACGGAGTCCCACAGCTCCACCACCGCGAGCCGCGTCAGACCGCTCGCGGCCAGCCGCTCCAGCTCCGGCACCAGGTCCTCGCGCAGAGCGCAGCACGCGCAGTCGTTGACCAGCGGTGTCTCGCCCTCGGACACGAGGCCGTCCGCGTCGCGCACCGTACGGCGCACGACACCGCGTTCCGCGGCCCGCGACAGGTCGTGGTGCAGGGCGACGCTGTCGGGGACCATCGACAGCAACTGCCCGACGACCGTGCGGCGCGCGTCGCCGTGCATACCGGCCACCACGACGACCGGCAGCCGGTCGTACCCCCGCGTCATCGCGGACCCCGCCGCGCGTACCGGCGCTCGAAGCGCTCGACGCGGCCCGCGGTGTCCAGGACGCGGGCGGTGCCGGTGTAGAAGGGGTGGCTCCGCGAGGAGATCTCCACGTCGATGACGGGGTAGGTCCTGCCGTCCTCCCACACCACCGTCGTGTCGCTGGTGGCGGTGGAGCGGGTGAGGAAGGCGAAGTCGGCGGCCTTGTCGCGGAAGACGACCGGGCCGTACGGGGGATGGATGTCGGGCTTCATGGAGGTGTCCTCGTCGTGAGTCGTCGGCTGCGGGGTCCGGTTTCTCCGGCCGCGGTGTCGGGTCAGCGCGCGGGGTCGAGCAGGCCGCGCTCGTAGGCCCTGACGAGCCGCCGGGGGACCGCGTACGCGACGCCGTCGATGGTGACGGTGACCAACCGCGGTGCGGCGGCCTTCCATCGGGCGCGGCGGTGCCGGGTGTTGCCGCGAGACATCTTGCGTTTGGGAACGGCCATGACGGTCCTCCGTGAGGTGGGCGGACGGGCGAGCCACCACACTATATGGAGATGGATATCGTTTTCAATTAGAGGTGCGTGGACGGGCGCGATCCCGGACACGCCGGTGCGCCGGGACCCTGTCAGCGGGTCCCGGCGCACCGGTCGAGCGGGTCGGACGTGGCCAGGCGCGGTCAGGCCGGTTCGGCGTAGCGGCGGCGGGCGAAGTGCCTGACGGCGGGCTCGACCTCGCCGGGCTCGCGCAGGCGGCGCACCGCCAGCAGGGCGTACGTCTCATGGCCCGTCGACCACGTGGGTGCGCGGCAGGGCGAACCTCTCCCCGGGGACCGGTCAGACCAGCAGCCACAGGTGCCTTTCCGAGGTGTACGGCCGCGGGCCGACGGTGACCGCGGCGATCTGGTCCCAGCGGAAGACGAGGTCGGTGGCGCCGAAGTCCCGCATCGCGATGCCCTCGGGGCCGATCCGCAGGCGCAGCGGACGCAGCCACCGCAAGAAGAGCCAACCGCTGCCGTACAGACCGCTGAGCCCGACAAACGGCCCGAGGGCGACGGCCTGTTGGGCGCCCCCGACGGGTCCGCCGGTCCGTAGCGCAGCCCGACCCCTTCGATCTCACCCCAGCCCAGCCGGTGCTCATCGAGGGTGATCCCGTACTCGTCCACCCGCAGCCGGAACGGCAGGCTCGCCCTCCGCAGCGACCGCGCACCCGCGAGGACGGACAACACGGCCAGGAGCAGGGCGATATAAGCCGTCTGCCGGGAATCGCCGCGCGCGAGCGCCGCCCATACGACGGCGCCGACCGCCACTAGCGCCCCCCACCCCACCCAGCGTCTGCCGCTCCGGCGAAGCCGCCCGCTCCTGGTGAACTCCACCGTGCTGCCCCCCTGTTGCCGTCCCTCGGCCGCGTCCGTCGCTACGCGTCAGGGGAGACGACGGGGCCGCGCGCGGCAGTTCCTGTCCGCGCGGGAACGGTGGGGGAGTGACAGGGAAGCGGCCGGGGGCACCGCCGTGGTCGGCGGTGCCCCTGCGGCGTACGGCGTCCGGTGTGCGGCGTGCTACGAGGGTCAGGCGCCGGTGGCCTTGGCGTAACGGGCGCTGACGTCGGTCCAGTTGACGAGGTCCCAGAGCTTGGTGACGTAGTCGGGGCGGACGTTCTTGTACTGGAGGTAGTAGGCGTGCTCCCAGGCGTCGAAGACCAGCAGCGGGGTGGCGCCGTGGCCGACGTTGCCGTGGTGGTCGTAGACCTGTTCCACGATCAGCCGCTCGCCGAGCGGCTCCCAGGCCAGGACGCCCCAGCCGGAGCCCTGGACGGACGCGGTTGCGGCGGTGAGGTGCTTCTTGAACGCCTCGAATCCGCCGAGGTGCTCCTCGATGGCGGTGGCCAGCGCGCCGTCGGGGCGGTCGCCGCCGTCGGGGGACAGATTCTCCCAGAAGATCGAGTGCAGGACGTGGCCGGAGAGGTTGAAGGCGAAGGTCTTCTCCAGGCCCACGAGCCGGGCCGGGGCGAGCTGTTCCTTCTCGCGGGCCTCGGCGATCTGCTCCAGCGTGTCGTTGGCGCCCTTGACGTAGGCGGCGTGGTGCTTGGCGTGGTGCAGCTCCAGGATTTCGCCGGTGATGGCCGGTTCCAGAGCGGAGTAGTCGTACGGCATGTCAGGAAGCGCGTAGGTGCCCATCAGGCACGGCCCCTTTCGACAGAGTGAGAATACGTGCCGCGACCCACCCTATGACCTTATTGCGAGAGAGTTGCAATAGCGGCACAGGTGCAGCAGCATGGTGTCGGGCGGGGTCGGCCCGACAGCATCCCGGGAGAGTCGCTTCCTCGACGCTGATCGTCTTTCCAACCGGCAACCCGCCGGCCCGCCGGTCCCGCCCGCCGACGTACTGCTGTGCCCGCCGCCCGCGCTCCGATGCCGCCGACCTGGGCGGGCGGGGGGCCGGGAACGCCGGAGCCCCCTTCGGCGCGGATCTCCGCGTCGAAGGGGGCTCGGCCGCGCGTGCCGGAAGCCGGCCGCCTACTGCTTCTTGCGCCGCCCCGCCGCCTTGGGTTCGTCCAGGCAGAGCCGCGCCGCGGTCCTGGTCAGGTGCTCGCGCATGATCCGCTGCCCGGTCTCCACGTCGTCCGCCCGGATGGCCGCGATGATCGCCCGGTGCTCCTCCATGCCGCGCTTGCCCCTCTCGGGCGCCGTCCGCTGCGCGGTCGCCGGCGATATCAACTGCGGCCCGTGGAAGGAGTGGATCAGCATCTCGAACGCGGTGTTGTGCGTGCTCGCCGCCAGCCGCGTATGGAATTCGGCGGACAGCGACACGTCGTAGTCGCCGCCCGCGACCGCCTCCTCCTGCCGGTCGCAGATCGCCTGGAGCGCGGCGATGTCCTCGTCGTCCGCGGTCGCGCACAGCAGCGGCATGATGCCGACCTCCAGGACCAGCCGGACCTGGGTCACATCGGCCGCCGACACCGAGGAGAGCGTGAGCAGATCGGTGATGCTCGCCCCGATCCGGTCACTGGTCGGCGTGGTGACGAACGCCCCGCCGTGCGCGCCCACCCGGATCTCGACCAGTCCGCCCGCCTCGAGCACCCGCAGCGCCTCGCGCACGGTCACCCGGCTGACCCCGAACCGCTCGCACATCTCGCGTTCCGGAGGGAGCCGGTCGCCCGGCGTCAACTTGCCCTCATGGATGAGCGAGCGCACCTGGTCGACGATCAGCGCGGAGATCCGGCGGTCGTTCACGGGGCTGAGGAGCCGGCCGGACTGACCGTCCTCGGTCCTCGCTGTCGGACGGCGAGCGGCCATAAGGGTTCCTTCCCTAGACGCGGACGACCCCATAGTAACTGATTAAGGTATGACCAATAGGCCCTGGTCGGGGCCCGGCGCGTGCTCCCCCGTGAGGTCGGCCTCCGGGCCTTACCGACTCCGTGTGCCCCGGTATTGAGCCTTTCCCGCCTCCCGGCGCGCGGATGTTCTCCCGGTGTGTTCGATCGCGCCGCCCGGCCCCCTCCCCGGTCTCCTGGCGATGGCGGGCGCCCTGCCGCCGGCCTGGGCGCTGACGGCCTGCGCGGGCGACGCGGCCCGTTCACAGCCCGAGATGGACCCGCCGCACCCGGCGGGTCAGCGCGGGGGAGGGAAGGACTGGGTGGCGCCCGGTCGCGCGGGCATGGGCTGGGTGGAGGCCGCGGTCTGGGCGGCGAGGTGGGCGGCCGTCGTGGCGGGGGCGAATTCCGGGCTGGTCGGAGCGGGTTTGCGGTCCTGGAGGCGGAGGGCGCCGGTGAAGTCGCCGAAGGTGCGGCGACGCCACTTGCTGATCGGGGTGAAGGTCACCGGACCGTGGCCGGACAGGCCGCCCGCCGCGGTGATGGTCTCGATGAACCGGAGCGCCGAGGTGTGGTCGGAGACCTCGGAGAAGATCCGGCCGCCCACGGTCCAGGGGGAGACGATGACGCACGGCACGCGGAAGCCCGCGCCGACCGGCAGCCCCCCGCCCGGAGTGCCCTTCGGCGACGTCAGGTGGACGAACTCCTCCGGGTACGTACGGGGGTTGGGGACGGGCGGCGGGACGTGGTCGAAGAAGCCGTCGTTCTCGTCGTAGTTCAGGACGAAGACGGTCGAGTTCCACAGCTCGTCGTTGGAGGCCAGCGCCTCCAGCTTGGACGCCAGGTACTGCGCGCCGGCCGCCGGGAGATTCGGCGGGTGCTCGTCGGCCTCGCTCGGCATGTAGAGCCAGGACACGTCCGCGAGGACCCCGTTGGCGCAGTCCTCCTCGAAACCGAGCGCCGGGTCGGACGCCGGGGACGGGTGGGTGGGATCGCCGACCCGTCCCGGTGTGCCGTCGCCGTAGAGCGTGCCGCCGGTCATGACGGCGTTGTGGAGGGCGACGGGCAGGGTCGCCTTGTTCTTGAAGCTGGCGAACCAGGCGAAGACGTTGAACCCGCTGGTCGCGCCGGAGAAGTACGTCTTGACGCTGTACCCCGCGTCGTGGAGGATCTCCGCCGCCGACGGGTGGGTCATCGGGTTCGGCGTGACCGTCTCCAGCACGGGGCCGCCGAATTTGCCCTCCGGGTCGTTGGTGCCGGACATCCACACCAGCCGGTTCGGGTCGGTCGGGCCCAGGACGGAGCAGTGGTAGTTGTCCAGCAGCGTGAAGGACTCGGCGAGCGCCCAGTGGAACGGGATGTCCTCGCGGGTGAAGTAGCCCATCGTGTACGCGCCGTTGACCTCGCCGTCCGAGGCGATGTGCGCGGACAGCCAGCCGTCCATCGCGCCCTGGTTCCACGAGGCGTGCTGGTCGCGCCAGTCGTGGGAGAGCGACGGGATCGCGGCGGCGCCGGTGCTGAGCGTGGACATGTGGAACGGTTCGAGATACCCGTCGGGGTTGGCCGGATCGGGCTGCCGGAAGACCGACTCGCCGTTGGGCAGCTTGATCGCCGTCTTGTCGTTGAAGCCGCGGGCACCGGGAAAGGTGCCGAAGTAGTGGTCGAACGACCGGTTCTCCATCATCACGTACACGACGTGCTTGATCTGGGACAGGTCCCCCTTGGCCGGCCCCGCGGTCGCGGCCCGCGCGAGGTTCTCGGGCAGCACGCCCGCCACCCCGGCGGCACCCGCCAGCGCGGCGGCGCTGGCGACGAAGCGGCGCCGGGAGATCCCCGAGCGGCCTGAAGCGGTGTTGCTCATCGTCTGTCTTCTCTCCGTCTCGTGGGACCCGGTCAGGACTTCTGCGGGGCGGGACCGCGCGGGGCGGCGCCGTGACCGCGCGGAGCCGTCGGCCCCGCCGCGTCACCGGACCGGGCGACACCGAGCACCTGGGCGACCGCGCTGTTGCGTGTGTCGGCGAGGTACAGCAGGTCCGAGGACCGGTCGATCGGAGGTCGCCGCGCCGCCGTCGCCGGAGAACGCGCCGAGGCCGTCGTCCGCCTTGTCGGCAGTATGGTCGCCCGCCACGGTCGTGATGGTCCCGGTCCGCGCGTCGACCCGGCGGATCACGTTGTTGGCCGAGTCCGCGATGTAGTCGCGGAAGGCGCCGTCGCGGTCGTCGGCGCGGCGGCGTGCGGCGGCTCGGGGCGGGGCACGCGTGCACCGCGAGCGGGTCTCCTGTCGTTCTCCCAGCGTTCAACTCGTAGTCCATGACGGCGCATTGTGCTGTCCCTAGGGTCCCTGAGGGCTGTGAAAGAAGGGACTCATGGACACTCTCCTTGCTGTCCGGGCTCGTGGGATCACCAAGTGCTTCGGTGACGTCGTCGCCCTCGACGGCGTGGATCTGGATGTCGCGCAGGGGCGGATCCACGGCCTGGTCGGACCGAACGGCGCAGGCAAGACCACGTTGTTGGGCCTGCTCCTGGGCCTGGCCGTCGCCGACGCCGGGCACCTCGACATCCTGTGCACGCCGATCGGCCGGCTGCTCGCCGCTCCCGAGGGGGTGGCCGGATTCGTGGACGGGCCGGGGCTGTACCCCTCGCTCACCGCCCGGCAGAATCTGGCCGCGCTGGCCGCCCTGCGCGGACGCGACGCGCGGACGGCGGGGATCGACGACGTACTCGACCAGGTCGGCCTCACGGACGTCGCCGACGACAAGGCGCGCGGGTTCTCCCTCGGCATGCGGCAGCGCCTCGGACTCGCCGCGGCCCTGCTCACCAAACCCCGGCTGCTCGTCCTCGACGAACCGTCCAACGGCCTCGACCCGGCGGGGAAGAAGCACGTCCACGGTGTCCTCACCCGGCTCGCCGCCGAGGGCGCCACGGTCGTGCTCTCCAGCCACCGCATGGACGACCTCGAAGCGCTGTGCTCCGACGTCACCATCCTCGCCACCGGAAGGACCGTCTTCTCCGGCCCGCTGGGCAAGCTGGCCGCCGAGAGCCGCGAACTCGACTACCGGCTGCTGACCTCGGACCAGCGGGCCGCCAGCCGGCTGGCCCATGACACGGCCGGTGTGCGTGTCGTGGACGAGGCCGCGACATGGCGCGGCGCCGACGTCCTCGTCGTCCGCGCGCCGACGCCGGCCCTGGACGACCTGGTGGCGCGGATCGTCCGCGACGGCGTCGCCGTACGAGAGGTGGGCCCGGTGCAATCGCCCCTCGAAGCCGCGTTCCTCGCCCTCACCGAGCAGGAGGCGGCCCGATGACCGCGACCGTGTCCGCGACCGACCGCCCGGCTGACGGCCATGACGCCCATGACGGCCACGACGACGAGGCCGGAGTCCGCCGCGTCTCGGTGGCCCGCGCCTACCGCTTCGAACTGGTCAAGCTGGTGTCGCAGTGGCGCATCCGCCTGCTGGTGCTCGCCTGCTGGATCGCGCCCGCGCTCTTCGTCGCCGCGGTGAGCCAGCAGAGCACGCTCCCCTCCGACACCCTCTTCGGCCGCTGGATGCATGCCACCGGGTGGGCCGGATCGCTGGTGGTGCTCGGCTTCTCCGGCACCTGGGCGCTCCCGCTGCTGACCTCGCTGGTCGCCGGGGACGTCTTCGCCTCCGAGGACCGGCTCGGCACCTGGCGGCACCTGCTGGTGGCGGTCAGGTCGCCCGGGCGGATCTTCGCCGCGAAGGCACTGGCCAGCGTCACGGTCATCCTGCTGCTCGTGGCCGGGCTGGCCGCCTCCGGCGTGGTCGGCGGGCTGCTGTCGGTCGGCAACCACCCGCTGGTCGGCCTCGACGGCCACCTGCTGGCGCCTTCCGACGCCGCGCGTGACGTCCTCCTCGCCTGGGCCTGTGTCGTCGCGCCGACCCTCGCCCTGGCCGCGATCGGACTCCTCGGGTCGATCGCGCTGGGACGGTCCCCGATGGGTCTGCTCCTGCCCGCGCTCGTCGCGCTCGCGATGCAGCTCGCCCAGATGCTGCCGCTGCCCGTAGCTCTGCGCCTGGCCCTGCCCGGCTACGCCTTCCTCTCGTGGAACGGTCTGTTCACCAGTCCGGGACAGCTCGAACCGCTGCTGATCGGCATCGCGGTGAGCGTGGTGTGGGCCGTGGTCGCGACCGGACTCGCGTGTCTGCTCTTCCTGCGCCGCGATTTCACCGACCTCACCTCCGACGGTTCGGGGCGCCGTGCCGTCACCGCCGGACTCCTGCCGCTGACCGGCCTGTTGGCCGCGACCTTCGCGGTCATCGCCGTGGCGACCCCGTCGACGGGCTCCGGAATCGACCAGGACAAGATCCAGCGGTCGGTGGCCACCGCGTTCGCCCACCTCTACCGCGTCCAGGCCGGCGACCTGAACCGCCCCGACGTGACGGAGGAGCACCTGCGCGTCACCGCGGCGTGCAACAGGGGCGGGGGCCAGGTCGCCGCCGAGGGTCCGGGCAACGACTGGCGCTGCGTCGTCACCTGGCATCTCCCCGACGTCACAGCCGCGGGGACGGCTGTCTACCAGCTCGACGTCACCGCGGACGGGCGGTTCGTGGCCGACGGCGACGGGCCGAAGGAAGTCAACGGCTACTTCCTCGTGCGCACCCCCGTCGGGGACGCGCCGAACCCGCTCTGGCAGTTCGACGGCAACGTCGAACTGCTCCACTCCTCGAAGGGATGACTCCATGCAGGTAGCTCGCCGCCGAAGGCGTACCGAGAAACCGGAGTTCAGCATTTTCGGCAAACGCGTCGGACGCCGGGCGGTCCTGGTGACGTCGGGCGTCAGCGCCCTCGCCCTCGCCGCCACCGGCACCGCGTTCGCCCAGACGCACCAGTTCGGCACCCAGCAGGTCGGGCAGACCACCGACCGGGGCCAGGTCATCTCCAGCGACCAGTACATCGCCCCGTACGGCGACCGCCTCGTCGTCAACAACGGCAAGATCATGTCGTCCACCGTCAGCCCGGACGGCACCCACCTGGCGGCCGCGGTCACCGACGGCGGGATGGCGCTGTCCGTCGTGGACCTGAAGAGCTGGAAGGTGCAGCAGCTCATCGGCAACTCCGCCGCGGCCGACCTGCGGATCAGCGGCAATGACGTGGGACAGGAAGGCCCCGCGTACTCGCCCGACGGCTCGCAGTTGTGGCTCGGCCAGACCGACGGATACACCAAGTTCACCGTGAACGCGGACGGCAGCCTCGCCCACCCGACGGCCGTCAAGATCCCCGCCGACGGTCCCCGGCACGCGCTGGCGAGCGCGGCGGTCTTCTCGCCCGACGGCGCCACCGTGTACAGCGTGGTCAACGGCCAGAACCGCGTGGTCGCCATCAACGCCGCGACCGGATCCGTCCAGCGGAGCTGGCCCGTCGGCAACGCCCCGCGCGGCATCGCCCAGGTCGGCGACAAGCTGTACGTCAGCAACGAGGGCGGACGTCCGGCGCGTCCCGGCGAGACCACCATCAACTCGTACAACACCCAGGTGGCCGCCGACCCGGTGACCGCCGCCACCACGACCGGCACGGTCAGTGTCATCAACCTGGCCAAGCCCGACGCCGCGCCGGCCAGCATCACCGTCGGGCTGCACCCGACCGCGGTCTACGCCAAGAAGGGAGCGGTGTTCGTCACCAACACCGCGACCAACGACGTGTCGGTGATCAGGACGGCCAATGACAAGGTCGTGCAGACCATCGCCACCCGGCCGTGGCCCGAGGCGTCGGTGGGCTACGAACCCGACGCCGTGACCCTCACCGACGACGGGCACCTCCTGGTGACGCTCGGCCGCGCCAACGCCGTCGCCGTCTACCGCTACACGACCCCGCAGGAGCCGGTCAGCTACGTCGGACTGCTCCCGACGGACTACTTCCCGGCCGAGATCGCCACCGTCGGCAAGCAGGTCGTCGTCTCCAACACCCGTGGCGTGGACGCCCGTCGGCCCACCACCGCCGCCGGGCACGGTACCCACGACACCACGTCGAGCGTGCAGCACTTCACGCTGCCGAACGACCGTGTCATCGCGTCCCAGACGGCCAAGGTCTTCCGGCAGAACGGCTGGACCAACGGCTCGCTCAAGGAGGCCGCTTCCAAGGGCCACGCGAAGCCGGTGCCGGTCCCCGCGCGGCTCGGCGACCCCTCGACGATCAAGCACGTCTTCCTGATCGTCAAGGAGAACCGGACCTACGACCAGATCCTCGGCGACCTCCCGCAGGGCGACGGCGACCCGTCGCTGACCCAGTTCGGCGAGAACGTGACACCCAACCAGCACGCGCTGGCGCGCCAGTTCGGGCTGTACGACAACACGTACGACATCGGCACCAACTCCGCCGAGGGCCACAACTGGCTGATGCAGGCGGACAATCCGGAGTACACCGAGTCCTCCGCCGGTGAGTACCTGCGCAGTTACGACACCGAGGACGACGCGCTCGGCCACCAGCGAAGCGGGTTCCTGTGGACCGGCGCGCAGGCGGCGGGGAAGTCGGTGCGGGACTTCGGCGAGTTCCAGCAGTTCCTGACCAAACCCGCCGACGCGAGCTGGCAGAACCTGTACTGCGACGCCAAGACCATGGACGCCACCGGGAAGGACACCGCCTACCCGCTGGACTCCTCCTCGCCGATCCCGTCGCTCAACGCCGTGTCCGTGCCGGGCTTCCCGAAGTTCGACACCAGCGTCCCCGACGTCTACCGGTACCAGATCTGGAAGCAGGACTTCGAGAGGAACGGTCCGGCGAACCTGAACATGTTCTGGCTCTCCAGCGACCACACCGGCGGTCCCGCGAGCCCGGCCGCGCAGGTCGCCGACAACGACCTCGCGGTCGGCAAGATGGTCGACGAGATCTCGCACAGCAGGTACTGGAAGGACTCCGCCATCTTCGTGGTCGAGGACGACTCCCAGGCCGGTCTCGACCACATCGACGGCCACCGCGCGCCGATCCAGATCATCAGTCCGTACGCCCGGCACGGCGTCGTCGACAACCACTACTACTCGCAGATCACGATGATCCGCACGATCGAGCAGATCCTCGGGGTCCACCCGATGAACCAGAAGGACACGGCGGCCAGCCCGATGACCGCGGCCTTCACCAAGAAGCCCGACCTCGCGCCGTTCAACGCTCTGGCCAATCGCACCTCGCTCACCGACGGTCTGTCCACCCCGCCCTCCTGCGGCGTCGACACCCCGGCGGCGCAGGACCCCAACGCGGCGGCGGTGCCGGCGGCGGCGGTCCCGGCGGCCGAGAAGCGGCTCGCGGACCAGTGGGACACCTGGAAGTCCCAGCAGCGCCTGACCGGCCCCAACGCCGTGCCCGACTACGCCAACCCGGCGCAGATGAACCACCTCACCTGGTACCAGACGCACAACTGGACCAAGCCGTACCCCGGCGAGGCCAGGATCTTCGCGCCGAACGACGTACCGGGCGCGTACATCCCGTCGTCGGAGAACGACGGCTGACGGTCCGAGCCGGATCGATCGCGAGAGGGCCCCTGGCCGGTGTCACCGCCGCCCAGGGGCTCTCCAGTCGTCCTGCCGTCTTTCCGTCAGCGGGAACGCGAGATCCGCTCCTCGGCGCCGTAGCGGTGCTCCTGGTCGCCGTCCATCGCCTCGTAGATGGTCCTCTTCAGACCCTCGGGGTCGGGAATGTGCTTCAGGGTCAGCAGGCCCTGCTCGGAGGCCGACTCGATCTTGAGCGTGCCGCACCGGATGATCCGCTCCCACAGGGAGGCGGCGAACGAGATGTCGTTGATCCGGGCCAGCGGGATGCTGCGCCCGGTCTTGTTCACGAAGCCGACCCGCGTGTGGACCCGCTTGGTGGTCAGGATGTAGAGGGTGCCGCGCCACTTCATGAGCGGGATCAGCCAGAACCACAGCGACACGAGCGCGGCCACACCGAGCACCACGTACCTGGCGGCGTCCGTCCAGCTCTTGCCGGAGGGCAGCACCCACAGCAGCGCGCCCGCCGCCGCCCATGTCACACACAACACCACGAACTCGCCGACGAGTTGAGTCCAGTGCTGCCGGGTGACGTATATGAGTTCTTCGTCATCGGTGAGATAGCGGTCCACGGAAGGCATGCTGCGCATATTGGCATACGGCTCTGACGTCGAACACCGCGGCCGGAAGCCCGGTACAGCCCCGTTACGTTTCCGCCCCCCGCCGGCCACGTCGCGGTGCGGTCGGTGCCGCCGTGCTGTGTGTCGAACCCGCCGTCCATCGCCGTTGGTACCGGCAGGTGCGGACGGAATCCGGCTGGGCGGGCCGCTGGTTGGCAGGTGGCCGGTCGCGAACGGGCAGATCGGGGACCGTACAGTGGGCGATCCGAACAGTGGTACGAACAGCGCAACGCGTGTCGGCACGGGAAAGGCCCGATCATGACGTCCCCTCTGAGCCCGCAGGTCCGCCCGAATCTCGTTCCGGACGACGGCGTCGTGCTCTTCATCGGCGACAGCATCACCGACTGCGGTCGTGACCTGGACGCGCCCGACTCCCTCGGCGACGGCTACGCGGCGATGGTGGCCGAGCGGTACGCGGCCGAGCACCCCGGCTCGGGGGTCCGCTTCGTCAACCGGGGCATCAGCGGCAACCGCGCGGTCGACCTGCGGGGCCGCTGGGACCGGGACTGCCTGGCGGTCGGCGCCGACGTGGTGTCCGTGCTGGTCGGGATCAACGAGGTGTGGCGCCGCTTCGACAGCGACGACCCCACCTCCGACGAGGAGTACGAGGACCACTACCGCACCGTGCTCGGCCAGGCCGCCGACCGGGGCAGCGCGCTGGTGCTGATCGAGCCGTTCGTGATGCCCGTCAGCGAGGACCAACTGGCGTTCCGCGACGACCTGGACGGCAAGCTGGCGGTGGTACGGCGACTGGCCGCCGACTTCTCCGCCACCCTCGTCCCCGCCGACGCGCTGATGACGCGGGCCGCCGCCGACGCCGGTCCCCGCAAGTGGACCGACGACGGCATCCACCTGACCCCGGACGGTCACGCCCTGCTCGCCGACGCCTGGCTCACCGCGGTCGGAGCGGCGCTCCCCGAGCGGGCCTGACCCCCGCGCCCCGGCCGCTTGCCGGTCGCCAGGTCCGCCGGCTCACAGCCGGGTGGCCGTGCGGACCAGGGCGGCGAGGGGGAGGGAACGGCTGTGGGCGGGCCAGGCGATGTGGGTGACGACGGGCGGAGCGTCGCTGAGCGGGACGGCGGTGTGCTCGGCCCACAGCCAGGCGCGGGCGGAGTCGGGGAAGACGGCCATGGTGCGGCCGAGGGCGATGAGCTGGGCCAGTTGCGTCTGGTCGTGGATCTCGGGGCCAGGGCCTGGGGGATACGTGCCGTCGTGGGCCCAGCGGGCGAGCGGGAGATCGGGGAGGTCGGTGACGTCGGCCAGCGACAGGACCTCGCGCGTGGCCAAGGGGTGCCCTGCGGGCAGGATGGCGATCTGGCCCTCGGTCATCAGTTCCTCGCTGTCGAATCCGGCGAGGGAGTTGAACGGCTTGTGCATGAGCGCCACGTCGGCGCGGCCGTCGCGCAGCATCTCGCCCTGCTCGCACGTGCCGCTCGGCAGCACCTCGATCTCGGCGGCGTCCGGCTCGGCCGCGTAGGCGTCCAGGAGCTTGTGCAGCAGCTCGTGGGACGCGGCGGCCTTCACCGCCAGGACCAGACGGTCGCGGGCCCCGTCCGCGCGGTCGGCGTCACCGGCCCGGCGGGTACGGCGCGCGGCGGCGGCCGTCGCGTCCAGGGCCGCGCGGCCCTCGTGCAGCAGCACCTGACCGGCGCCGGTCAGAGCGACCCCGCGGCGGTCGCGGATCAGCAGCGTGACGCCGAGCCGCCGTTCGAGCTGCTGGATCGCGCGGGACAGCGGTGGCTGGGCCATGCCGAGGCGCTCGGCGGCGCGGCCGAAGTGCAGTTCCTCGGCGACCGCCGTGAAGTACCGAAGCTCGCGGATCTCCAAGGTGTCCATGACCCCAGCGTACGTGTGATACCTGCCGGGTATGACAGAGCACCGTATCGGTGTTGGATGCGCGGCCCGGCCGCGGGCGAGCATCGACGGCATGAGCGAAACGAAGATCGCGCTGGTGACCGGCGCGAACAAGGGAATCGGCTACGAGATCGCGAGCGGCCTCGGCGCCCTCGGCTACCGGGTGGGCGTGGGAGCGCGTGACGGGGGCCGCCTCGAAGCCGCCGTCGACAAGTTGCGCGCCGCCGGGGTGGACGCCTTCGGGGTGCCGCTGGACGTGACCGGCGACCGCAGCGTCACCGACGCCGCGGAACTCGTCGAGCGGCGGGAGGGCCGCCTGGACGCCCTGGTCAACAACGCCGGTATCTCAGGACCGACGGGGCCGGGGTGGACGCAGGACCCGACGACGCTCGACCTCGACCTGGTCCGCACGGTCGTGGAGACCAACGTCCTCGGCGTCATCCGCGTGACCAACGCGATGCTGCCCCTTCTGCGGCGCTCCGCGTCGCCGCGCGTCGTCAACGTCTCCAGCAGCGTCGCCTCCCTGACCCGGCAGGCGGACCCGGACGTCGAGATCGGCCCGGTCATGGCGGCCTACTCGCCGACGAAGACGTTCCTCAACGCCGTCACCGTGCACTACGCCCGGCAGTTCGCCGGTACGAACATCCTGATCAACGCCGCCTGCCCCGGCCTGGTCGCGACCGACTTCACCGGCTTCCTCGGCCCCCGCACCCCCCAGCAGGGCGCGGCCACCCCCATCCGCCTCGCCACCCTGCCCGACGACGGCCCGACCGGCGGGTTCTTCGAGGACGCCGGCGTCGTCCCCTGGTAACGGCTTCCAGCGCCGAGTCCCGAGGGCGCGCCGGGTCAGCCGGTGACGGCCTCGGCCGCGAGGGCGTCCTGCGCCGTGCCGCGCATGCCCGCGACGATCATGTCGACACCGCGCCGGTAGTACGCGTCGTTGCTCGCGCACGACAAGAGCGCGTCGGCGGCCGCCACGACGTGCGGGTACCGGTCGGGGGAGAGGTCGAGCAGGCTCGCCTTCTTCGCGCTGACGGCCTCCTCGCGGGACTCGGGGTCCAGGGCCGGATTGCTGCGGCCGGGCTCGGTGATGACCAGGGTCACCAGCGAGCACAGCGCCTGACCGGCGGTCTGCGCGCCCTGCTCGACCGGCAGACCGGCCGCGGAGAGCAGCGCGAGGGTGCGTTCGGTGACGACGAGACCGGGCTCCGAGGCGAAGATCCGGGTGATCACCAGACCGGCGGCGTTGGGGTGCGGGCGCAGCGCCGCGAGGAAACCGCTCAGCAGGTCGTTCATCTGCTCGTGCCACGGCCGCTCGTCCGGCTCCGGGACCCGGACGTCGGTCAGCAGCCGCTCGGTGACCGCGTCGAACAGCCCGTCCTTGTCCGGGAAGTGCCGGTACAGCGCCATCGGCGTCACGTCGTGCTGCTGGGCGACCCGCCGGATGGTGACGGCTTCGAGACCTTCGCTGTCGGCCACGGCGAGCGCGGTGGAAATCAGCTCGTCCCTGTTCAAGCGTTTGTGAGCCGCCACGGGTCCCGCCACCTCCTGGTCGACAGCCTGAGCGACACCGGATTCCTCGCCGCCGCCACTACGCAGCGTACTGCGTATACACCCGCGAACGGTTCCGCCGAGGATCAAGGTATACGCCGTACGCTAACGGGGTGCGACTCCGGGACTGTCCCGGAAACGGCGGCCGGTCCGCGCCTCGGCCGGTGGCCGTATTGCCGGAATTTGCTATGGTCGGATGAGTACCCGACGAGCGCGTCGTACCGGGACCCTGCAAAGACGGCGCACCCCCGTAAGCACGAAACCCACGGAGGTGCCCTCATGGCATGGGTCCTTGTTGTTGTCGCAGGTCTGCTCGAAGTGGCCTGGTCGATCGGAATGAAGTACACCGACGGCTTCACCCGTCCCGTCCCGAGTCTGCTGACCGGCGCGGGCATCGTGGCGAGCATGCTGATGCTCTCCCAGGCGGCGAAGACGCTGCCGATCGGTACGGCGTACGGCGTCTGGGTCGGCATCGGCGCGGCCGGTGCGGCCGTGGTCGGCATGGCGGTGCTCGGCGAGCCCACGACCGCCGCCCGGATCTTCTTCGTCTCGCTGCTGCTGGTCGCCGTGGTCGGTCTGAAGGCGACCTCCGGCCACTGACCGGCGCTGCCGACGGGTCAGCTCGGCTGTCCCGTCGGCATGACGGTGACCTGCTGGATGTTGACCCGCGGCGGCAGCGTCGCGATGAAACCGACGGTCCTGGCGATGTCCCCGGCCTCCAGGAACTCCATCGACCGCCGGGCGCCGTCCAGCCACTCCAGCGCGCCCGCGTCCGTGACGTGGGTCTGGAGTTCGGTGCCGACGATGCCCGGCTCCAGGGAGGTGACGCGCACGTTCTTCGGGCCGAGTTCGACCCGCAGATTCGTGGACAGATGCGTCACGAACGCCTTCGTCCCGCAGTAGACGGCGAAGGTCGGGAAGATGTTCCGCGCGCCGATGGACGAGGTGTTGATCAGGTCGGCGACGCCGCGCTCGGCCGCGGCGGCGATCAACTGCGGGGTGAAGGCGCCGATCGCGTTCATCAGGCCCTTGACGTTGAGGTCGATCTGCCGCTGCCACAGGTCGGTGCGCAGCTCCTCGATCGGCGAGGGCAGCATCACGCCCGCGTTGTTGAACAGCAGGTCGGTGCCGCCCAGTTCGGCCGCGACCCGGTCGGCGGCGGCCAGCAGGGCTTCCGGGTCGGTGACGTCGACCGGCAGGGCCAGCGCGGCGCCGCCGTTCTTGGCGATCCGGGCGACCAGGTCGTCCAGCCGGTCGGTGCGGCGGGCCAGCACCGCGACCTTCGCGCCGAGTTCCGCCAGGTGCTCCGCCGACGCCTCGCCGAGACCGCTGGAGGCGCCGGTGACGACCGCCACCCGGCCGGTGAGGGGCTTGCTGATGTCGTGCGCGGACATGGCTGTCCACCTTTCGTGTTCGGTGTGATCCGGCGGCGGACCCTCGGTCCGCCTGCCGTCCAGCAGACCACCCGGGCAGCCGCCGCGGAGCGCCGAAAAGTGCCCTGAGCAGGCAGGTAACGGCCTGACCCGCACCGGCGAGGCAGGTACTGACAGGGCCAGTCACGACGCGCGCGGCCCGCGCGCCGCCCGCCACACTGGGGGTATGGACCGCAGCACCGACACCGCCGACTTCCTGCGCTCGCGCCGGGCCCGTATCACCCCCGACGAGGCGGGACTGCCCGCCGACGGCCGGGTCCGCCGGGTGCCGGGGCTGCGCCGCGACGAGGTGGCCCGGCTGGCCGGGGTGAGCGCCGAGTACTACACCCGGCTCGAACAGGGGCGCGGCGGGAACCCGTCGCCCGAGGTGCTCGACGCGCTCGCCCGAGCTCTGCGGCTCGACACCGCCGAGCGCGAGCACCTGACCGACCTGCTGACCCGCAGGCCCGCAGGGTCCCGGCACGCGCCGAGCGGACCGCAGCGGGTTCGGCCGGGACTCCATCTGCTGCTCCAGACGCTGGAGCACGTGCCCGCCTTCGTCCTCGGCCGCCGCACCGACGTGCTGGCGTCCAACCGGCTGGCCCGCGCGCTGCTCGTCGACTTCGACGCGCTGCCCGCGACCCGCCGGAACATGGCCCGCTACTACCTGCTGGACCCCGAGGCGCGCGAGCGCGTCGTCGACTGGGAGCAGCTCGCCGCCGAGACCGTCGCCATGCTCCGGCTGGAGGCCGGCCGCTACCCGAACGACCGCCAGCTCGCCGACCTGGTCGGTGAACTCACCCTGCGCTCACCGGAGTTCACCACGTGGTGGAACGACCACCGGGTGCTGCGCCGCACCCACGGGATCAAGCGCTACCGCCATCCCGTCGCGGGGGACCTGGAGTTCTCCTACGAGTCGCTGCAACCGCCCGGCGATCAGGACCAGACGCTGTGCGTCTACACCGTCGAGCCGGGCTCGCCGAGCGCCCAGGCGCTCCAGCTCCTCGGCAACTGGACGGCGCCCGCTCCGGAAGGGCGCGACGGCGGTCGGGGAAGCGGCCAGGACAGCGACCCGGAGCTGCAAATTTAAGTTAATTAGTAATTATCGTTGACAGGGTTCGGGACCGCCGCCACAGTCTTCGTCGTGGCGGCGGTCCCCGGTGTTCCGGGAGGCGGCCGTCCGCGTATCCCCAACTCTCGGGAGACCCTTCATGACTTCGCATCGTTCAGGGACGGCGCGTGCCCGGCGCGCCGTGGCGACGGCGGGAGCGGGCGTACTGCTCGCGGTCGCGGTGCCGGGGGCGGCGCATGCCGACGCCCCGGCACGTACCGCCGCCGACGGCGCCCCCGCCTTCTACGACAGCGGCCTCGCGCCGACGCCGTACATGGGCTGGAACACCTACTACGGCCTCGGCGCCCCCACCGAGGCCCAGGTCAGAAGCGTCGCCGACCACCTCGTCAGCAGCGGTCTGCGCGACAGCGGCTACGACATCGTGTGGCTCGACGGCGGCTGGCAGGCCGACACGCCCCGCGACAGCGCCGGACGCCTGACCGCCAACCGGGACCGATTCCCCTCCGGCATACCGGCGTTGGTGACCTATCTGCACCAGCGCGGACTCAAGGCCGGCATCTACACCGACGCGGGCGACTACGACCCGGCGAACTGCGGGCTCGGCAGCCGCGGCCACTACCGGCAGGACGCCGACCAGTTCGCCGCCTGGAAGATCGACGCGGTCAAGGTCGACTTCCTGTGCGGCATCGCGGAAAAGCTCGATCCCGGCCCGGCCTTCAAGGAGTTCAGCGACGCCGTCGCGAAGTCCGGCCGCCCGATGATCCTCAACCTGTGCAACCCGCTCACCGACGACTGGGGTCTGCCGCACACCCCGGCGCAGGACGCGCACAACGCGTACGTGTACGGGCCGACCGCCGCCGACTCCTGGCGCAGTGGCACCGACATCGCCTACGGCACGCCGACCGCGGACGAGTGGCCCAATGTGCTGCGCAACATGGATGCCAACGCCTGGCACCCCGAGGCGCAGGGCCCCGGCCACTACAACGACCCCGATTATCTGATCCCGATGCGGAAGATGCCCGACGGCTCGTACGAGCTGACGCAGGAGGAGTCCACCACGCAGCTCGTGATGTGGGCGGAGATGGCCTCCCCGCTGGTCATCGGCTCCGACCCGCGCACCCTGCCCAAGGCGATGCTCGACACGCTGCGCAATCCGGAGATCCTCGCCGTCGACCAGGACCCGCTGGCGATCCAGGGCGTACGGGTGGCCACGGACGCGACCGGCGACGTCTACAGCAAGGTCCTCCAGGGCGCGGGCCGCCGCGCGGTCGTCCTGCTCAACCGCTCGGACCGGCCCGCCGCGCGCACGGTCGACTTCGCCGCCGCCGGGCTGACCGGCGACGTGGCCGTACGCGACCTGCGGGCGCGCGCCGACCGGGGCACGCGCAGCGGCTCGTACACCGTCACCGTCCCGGCCCACGGCACCGCCTTCCTGAAGCTCACCGGGCGCGACGACGCGCCCGGCGTCACGCTCGGCGGCCGGTCCACGGCGAGCCCCGCGCTGGTGCGCGACGGCGCCACGCTGACCGCGTTCACCCGCGGCGACGGCGGCGAACTGCGGGCGCGCACCGGCCGGGACGGTCACTGGCCGGCGCGCACCACCGACCTCGGCGGCCCCACCCGCGGCCGGTTCCTCGGCGACCCCGCCGCGTACGGCAGCGCGGGCGGCCGGATCGACGTGTTCGTGCGCGGCACGGACGGCGCCGCGTACCGGCGGACCTACGAACACGGCCGCTGGGGCGGCTGGCAGAGCCTGGGCGGGCGGCTCGCGGACGCGCCGACCGTCGCCTTCGACGGCCCCGACCGGTGGACGCTGTTCGCCACCGGGAGCGACGGCACGGTCCGCAGCCGCGGCCCGCGCACCGGCTGGACCTCGATCGGCGCGCCGGACGGACTGGCGCTGTATGGACGGCCGTCGGCCGTCGCCGACGCCGCGGGCCGGATCCATGTGGCGGTGCGGGCCGCGGACGACGCGGTGTGGACGCGGGTGCGCGACACTTCGGGCGCCTGGTCGGGCTGGTCGTCGCTGGGCGGCACCATCAGTGCCGCGCCCACGCTGGTCACGGCGGGCGGCACCGTCCAACTGCTCGCGCGGGCCTCGGACTACACGCTCTGGCAGCGGGGGTACGACGCCGCGAGCGACACCTGGTCGGGGTGGTACCCGCGCACGGCGTTCGTGAGCGGGGCGCTCGACGGGTCGGCCGGGGCCACGGCCGCGGCGGACGGGAGCGTGCTGGTGGTCTTCCGCGGGGTGGGCGGAGCCGTCCGCCAGAGCACGCTCTGACAGGTCGGGTACGGCGTCCGGTGCGGGATCGCGCAGGGGCCACGGACGTGCCTAAGTAAATAAATTAGGAATTAATCTTGACGGCGCTCCGCCGTCACGACAGTCTGTACCAGCCGAACGAGGGCCCGGTCGTCAGGGGGCCGGGCCCCGTTCCGTGGGCGTAAGGGAGTCCCATGAACACCTCGCAACCCAGCCGCCGCCGGTTCCTCGCCGGTGCGGGCGCCGTCGGCGCCGCGGCGATGATGAGTAGCTGCGTCACCTCCGGCTCGTCCGGTGCCAAGACTCAGTCGGGCAAGGGCCCGGTCACCCTTCAGTCCAACCTGTCGTCCCCGCAGGCGAAGGCCGCGATGCAGGACCTCGTGGCCGCGTACAACAAGCAGGGCGACGGCAAGGCCAAGCTGAACACGGTCGCCTCTGAGACCTTCCGCACCCAGCTCCCGACGTACCTCACCTCCGGCAACCCGCCGGATCTGCTCACCTGGTACCCCGGCTCGGTCGCGGACTCGTACGCCAAGAGGAATCTGCTGCTCGACGTCGGCGACATCTGGGCCGAGCCGGAGCTGTCCGGCTACTCCAAGGCGCTCCAGACGCTGTGCACCTCCTCGTCGGGCCAGAAGGTGTTCGTGCCCGCCACGTACTACTGGTGGGGCGTGTTCTACCGGAAGTCGAACTTCGCGAAGTGGGGCGTCCAGGAGCCCAAGACCTGGGACGAGTTCATGGCCCTGTGCGAGACGCTCAAGTCCAAGGGCGTCGCGCCGATCGGCCTCGGCGCGGGCGGCGGCACCGCGTGGGTCGCGTCGTCCTGGTTCGACTACCTCAACATCCGTATCAACGGCGCCCAGTACCACCGCGACCTGCTCGCGGGGAAGCACCGCTTCGACGACCCCGAGGTCCGCAAGGTCTTCGACAAGTGGGCCGAGGCGCTGCCGTACTTCGACCCCAACGGCACCGCGCTCGCCTTCCAGGACGCCACCACGGCGCTGCTCCAGGGCCGCACCGGGATGATGCTGATCGGCACCTTCTTCGCCGACTCCGCCCCGAAGGGCGAACTGGACGACATCGACTTCTTCCGCTTCCCGGTGATCGACGCCAAGATCCCGATGGCCGAGGAGGGCCCCACCGACGGCTACTTCGCCAGCGCCCGCACCGGCCACCGGGACGAGGTCAAGGACTTCATGCGGTATCTGGCCACCGCCCCGGCGCAGGAGACCTACATCAAGGGCTCCTCCGGCACCGCGCTGCCGACCAACCCCAAGGCCAAGGACAGCGGCACCCCGCTGGTGAAGAAGGGCCGCGCGCTGATCGAGAGCGCCGCCGAGGTCACGCAGTTCTTCAACCGCGACTCCAGCGACGCCCTCCAGCCGACCGCCGACACCGCGCTGACGAAGTTCCTGGCCAAGCCCAAGGAGATCGACTCGATCCTCACCACCTGGCAGCGGGACGCGCAGAAGATCTGGAGCCAGTGAGATGGCGGTGCTCACCGCGACCCGCGCGGACCCGGGCAAGAAGCCGGGGAAGCCGAAGAAGCGCAAGCAGGCGACCCGGGTCCCGCCCGTCGTCCTCGCCTTCGTCCTGGTCCCGCTGCTCGCCGAGGGCTTCTGGGTCTTCTGGCCCGCCCTCCAGGGCTTCTACCTCTCGCTGACCAAGTGGGACGGCGTCTCGGCGCCGTCGTTCATCGGCCTGGGCAACTACCGGGAGATGGTGCACGACAGCGTCTTCCACACCGCCGTGCTCGACACCGTGCTGTGGCTGGTGCTCTTCGGCGGCCTGTCCGCCGCACTCGGCCTCGGCGCGGCCCTGCTGCTCCAGCAGGAGCGGCGCGGGGTCGGCTTCTACCGGGCCGCGATCTTCCTGCCCGTGGTGTTCTCGCTGACCGCGACCGCCCTGGTCTGGCAGGCGATGTACCAGCCGGACGGCCTGATCAACCACACCCTGTCCGGCCTCGGACTCGGCAGCCTCACCCACCCCTGGCTCGCCGACCAGGACACCGCGTTCTACGCCGTGATCGTGCCCGCCCTGTGGCGGCAGATCGGCTACGTGATGGTGCTCTACCTGGCCGGGCTCAAGGGCATCGACCCGATGCTCTACGAGGCCGCCAAGGTCGACGGCGCCTCCCGCTGGCAGCAGTTCCGGCACATCACGCTGCCGCAGCTCAGCAGCGTCAACGCGGTCGTGCTGTCGGTCATCATCATCGACTCGCTGCGCTCCTTCGACGTGGTGTGGGCGCTCACCCGCGGCGGCCCGTACCACTCCTCCGAACTGCTCAGCACGTACATGTACTCCACCGCCTTCCAGTCCCTGCGGCTCGGCTACGGTTCCGCGCTCGCCGTCGTGATCTTCGTGCTGGCGTTCGGCGTGATCGCGTCGTACCTGGTGCGCGCCTTCAAGGAGGCCGACTCATGACCGTCACGCACGCGGGCGCCGACGCGGCGCCGACCGCGGACCGTACCGGCGAGGACGCGGGTGCCGCTACGAAGGCCGCGCGCGGCGGGAGCCGTCGGCCCGACCGGCGCCGGGCGTGGGGGACCGCCGCCTTCCACACCGGCGCGGGACTGCTGTCGCTGATCTGGCTGATCCCCATCGTCGTCGTACTGGTCACCAGCACCCGCTCGTTCGACGACATCGCCGCCAACGGCCTCGGCGGCCTGCCGCACTCCTTCACCCTCGACGGCTTCCGCCAGGCGTGGGTCGACGGCGGACAGCAGCGCGCGCTGATCAACAGCATGCTGGTGTCCGTCCCCACCGTGCTGATCTCGCTGCTGCTCGCCTCGATGGCCGCCTTCGCGCTCAGCCGCTACGACGTGCCGCTGCGCCGCGTACTGCTGCTGGTGATGCTCAGCGGCAATCTGCTGCCGCCGCAGATCCTGCTGATCCCGGTCTCCAAGCTCAGCGAGCAACTGGGCTTCTACGACTCGCTGTACGCCCTCATCGGCGTCCAGGTCGGCTTCGGCGTCGGCTTCTACGTCTTCGTGCTGCACGGCTTCATGCGGTCCATCCCGCCGGAGATCCAGCAGGCCGCCGTCATCGACGGAGCGGGCCCCTGGCAGATCTACACGCGGATCATCCTGCCGCTCGCCAGGCCCGCGCTCGCCGCGCTCACCGCGCTGTCGTTCACGTGGATCTTCAACGACCTGCTGTGGGCCATCACCGTGCTGCGCACCGACAGCAAGATGCCGATCACCGCGTCGCTGATCGGCCTCCAGGGCCAGTACGTCTCCATGTGGAACGTCATCGCGGCCGGTTCCGTGATCGCCGCCGCCCCGACCGTCATCGTCTTCCTCCGATTCCAGCGGCACTTCGTGGCCGGACTCAACCTGGGAGCAGTCAAGTGACCCCGTCCGCAACGCCGTCGGCCGCACCGTGGCTGCTGCGCACCGACACCACCACCTACGCCGTCCGCCTCGGCGGCGACGGGCGGTGGGCCGAGGTCGCCGCCTGGGGCCCGCACGGCGCCGAGACCGGCCCGTCCCCGCTGGACTGGTCGCGCCGCACCCACTACATCACCCCCGCCGACGCCGCCCCGGCCGAATACCTGCCCCAGGGCATGCGTCCCTTCGGCGGCGCCGACCTCGTCGTACGCCGCCCCGACGGCGAACGCGGCGTGTGGTGGACCTTCGAGCGCGCCACACAGGACGACGACCGGTCGCTGCGCCTGGACTTCACCGACGACCACCTCGGACTGCGGGTCGCCCTGCGCTACGAGACCGTGCCCGGCACCGACGTACTGCTGCGCTGGACCGAGCTGACCTGCACGGGACCGGACGAACTGCGCCTGGAACGCCTGGACTCCGCCGCGATCAGCGTCCCCGTCACCGACGGCGGGGGCGCCCGGCTCACCTACCTCACGGGCCAGTGGTCGCAGGAGTTCCAGCGCACCCAACTCGACCTCGTCAGGGGCCGGTTCGAGATGGCCTCCACCCAGGCAGTGCCGGGCCACGCCTACGCGCCCTGGCTCGCGGTCCAGGACGCCGCCGCCCCGCAGGAGGGCGACACCCCCACCTACGGCATCGCGTTGGAGTGGTCGGGCAACTGGCACATCACCGCGGACGCGGAACCCGGCGGGATCGTCCGCGTACGCGCCGGACGGCTGCCGCACGAGGAGTCCGTCCGCCTCGCGCCCGGCGCCACGCTCACCACCCCGCGCGTCGCCTGCGCCTTCAGCCCGGAAGGGCTCGACGGACTGACGCGGATCTGGCACGCGTACGAGCGCGCGCTGAGCGGCGAGCGGCTGCACCGTACCCGCAAGGTGCAGTACAACTCCTGGGAGGCCACCGGCTTCGACATCGAGGCCGACGCGCAGCTCGAACTGGCCGCCGTCGCCGCCGACATGGGCGTCGAACTCTTCGTCGTGGACGACGGCTGGTTCCGCGGGCGGCAGGACGAGACCGGGGGACTGGGCGACTGGACCCCGGACCCGGCCAACTTCCCCGAGGGATTCGACGGCTTCATCGAGCGGGTCCGCGCCACCGGCATGGACTTCGGCCTGTGGGTCGAACCCGAGGCGATCAGCCCGCGGTCCGAGCTGTACGCCAAGCACCCCGAGTGGGCGTACCGGATCGACGGCCGCCCGGCGACCCTCGTCCGCGAGCAACTGCTGCTCGACCTCGGCCGGGTGGACGTGCAGGACTTCGTGATCGCCACCTTGGACCGGCTGCTCGGCGAACACGCCGTCAGCTACCTCAAGTGGGACATGAACCGCCCGCCGACCGAGCGCGGCAGGCCCGACACGGGACCGGCCGCGGGCCAGGACCTCGACGCCGACCACGTCGCCGGATACCTGCGGGTCCTCGACCACCTGCGCGCCCACCACCCGCACGTCACCGTCGAGGGCTGCGCGGGCGGCGGCGCCCGCATCGAACACGCCACGCTGGCCCGTACCGACGTGGTCTGGCCCAGCGACAACACCGCGCCGCTCGACCGGCTCGCCATCCAGTACGGCTATCTGCACGCGCACGCCCCGCACACCATGAGCTCCTGGGTCACCGACGCGCCCGGCGTCTTCGACCCGCGGCCCCGCTCCCTGGCCTTCCGCTTCGTCCTCGCCATCGCGGGCGTGCTCGGCATCGGCGCCGACATCCGCGCCTGGACGCCGGAGCAGCGCACCGAGGCGGCGGGCTGGATCGCCCGCTACAAGGAGATCCGCGACGTCGTCCACCACGGCACGGCCCGGCTGCTGAACGGCCCCGCCGATCCGACCTGCGGTGTCCAGTACGAGGAGCGCGGCGGCGCGCGGGTCGTGGTCACCGCGTGGAGCACCGGACGGCTCGACGGCGCGCCGCTGGTCCCCGGACGCGCCTCGCGGCTGCGGCTGCGCGGCCTGGACCCCGCCGCCCGCTACACCGACACGGCGGACGGGACGGTGTACAGCGGGGCGTATCTGCTCCACAGCGGCCTGCCGTTCGGCTGGACCGGTCGACACGACGCCGAACTCGTCGTGCTGGCGCGGCAGGAGGCCGCCGACGGCTCCGGGCGTCACTAAAGTCGCGGGAGGCCCGGACCGGTCCGACCGCACCGAGCGACCCGACCGCACCGACCGTACCGACCAGCCCCACCGTACCGAGGAGCAGGACCAGCACATGAACGCAGCACTCCGCTTCGCCGACAAGGTGGCCGTGGTCACCGGAGCCGCTTCCGGGATCGGCGCGGCCACCGCAGAACGGCTCGCGGCCGAGGGCGCCGCCGTGGTCCTCGCCGACATCGCGGCCGACCGCGCCGAGGGCGTCGCCGCGGGCATCCGCGAGGAGGGCGGCCGGGCGGTGTCCGTACGGGCGGACGTGTCCGACCCCGAGGACTGGGAGCGGATCGTCGCGGTGGCGCACGCCTACGGCCCCGTGGCGGCCCTGGTCTCCAACGCCTACACCGTCGACGTGGCCCCGGCCCACGAGATGTCCGTCGCCTCCTGGGAGCGTCAGCTCGCGGTCAACCTCACCGGCGGCTTCCTCGGCTTCCGGGCGCTGCTGCCCGACCTGCGCACCGCCCGCGGCGCCGCCGTCCTCACCTCCTCCGTCCACGCGCACAAGGGCATCCCCGGCCACCCCGCCTACGCGGCGGCCAAGGGCGCGCTGCTGTCGCTGAGCGGCCAACTGGCCGTCGAGTACGGGCCCGAAGTCCGGGTCAACGCGGTGCTCCCCGGTCCGATCCTCACCGCGGCCTGGGACCGGGTGCCCGAGGAGGACCGGGCCCGCAGCGTCGCGGAGACCGCGGCGCGCCGCTTCGGCCGCCCGGAGGAGGTCGCCGCGGCCATCGCCTTCCTCGCCTCGGACGACGCCTCGTACATCACCGGTTCGAGCCTGCTGGTGGACGGCGGCTGGAGTGTCACCAAGGCCTCGGCCTGACCGCCGCCGACCACCATCGCCGTACCTCACCCGGGATACCCCACCCGACCTGGAGAAAGGCAGAACGACATGACGCCATACGCGCGCCGCGGAGTGCACGGGCAGACCGTGGAGACTCTCGCGCGCCGGGTGCTCAGCGGCGAGATCCCCGAAGGGGCGACACTCGATCTCGTGGCGTTGCAGAGCGAGTTGGACGTCAGTCTCACCGCGCTGCGCGAATCGCTGAAGGTGCTGGCGGCCAAGGGGATGGTCGACGCGCGGCAGAAACGCGGCACCTTCGTCAGAGCCCGCGCCGACTGGAATCTGCTGGACGCCGACGTGCTGCGCTGGCAGTTCGCGGGCGGCACCGGCACCGGGGCCGACCTGGGGCTGCTGCGCAGCCTCGGCGAGGTCCGCGGGATCGTCGAACCGGCCGCCGTACGGCTGGCGGCGGTGCGCCGTACCGACGGCGACCTGGTCGCGCTGGACGCCGCGCTCACCGCGATGGGTGAGGACGAGGGCGGCGCCGCGCACGCGGTCGAGGCCGACCTCGCCTTCCACCGCGCCCTGCTCGCCGCAACCCACAACGAACTGCTGGAGCGGATGGAGATGGTGATCGAGTCCGGTCTCGCGCACCGCGACGAGATCGTGCACAGCTCCCCGCACGGCCAGGACCCGGTGCCCAGCCACCGGGCCGTCCTCGACGCGGTACGCGACCAGGACCCGGACGCCGCCGAGCGCGCCATGCGGGCCCTGCTCGACCAGGCCGTCCGCGACCTGGACCTGGTGCACGGCTCGGGCGCCGAGGCGGTCGAGGGGTCCGGCGGGTCCGGCGGGTCCGGGACAACCGGGGCATCCGAAAGGGCGCAGGCATCCGAAACGGCGCGGGCAACCAAGGAATCCCAGACCTCCACGGCTTCAGAGGCGGCGAAGTGAAGATAGTGCGCGTCGAGACCTTCCTCGTACCGCCCCGGTGGCTGTTCTGCCGGATCGAGACGGACGAGGGCGTCGTCGGCTGGGGCGAACCCGTGGTCGAGGGGCGCGCCGAGGTGGTGCGCGCCGCCGTCGACGTGCTGGCCGAGTATCTGATCGGCCAGGACCCGCTGCGGATCCAGGACCACTGGCAGGTGCTCACCAAGGGCGGCTTCTACCGCGGCGGCCCGGTGCTCTCCAGCGCCGTCGCCGGTCTCGACCACGCGCTGTGGGACATCGCGGGCAAGACGTACGGCGCCCCCGTGTACGGCCTGCTCGGCGGTCCGGTCAGGGACGCGGTCCGGGTCTACGCCTGGGTCGGCGGCGACGAGCCCGCGCGGCTCGCGGAGGACGTCGGCGCGCAGGTCGAGGCGGGCTTCACCGCCGTCAAGATGAACGCGGCCGGCCGCACGTCGGCGCTCACCACGCCCGCCGAGACCGCCGCCGTCGTGGAGCGGGTGGCCGCCGCGCGCCAGGCGCTCGGCCCCGGACGCGATGTCGCCGTCGACTTCCACGGCCGCTTCACCGCCGCGGGCGCCCGGCGCGTCCTGCGTGAAATCGCGCCGCTGCACCCGCTGTTCGTCGAGGAGCCGCTGCTGCCGGAGCTGGGACATCTGCTCGGCGGCCTGGTGGCCTCCACCGAAGTGCCGATCGCGACCGGTGAACGCCTGTACGGGCGCGCGGAGTTCCTGCCCGCGCTCACCGCGGGCATAGCCGTGGCGCAGCCGGACCTCTCGCACGCCGGGGGCATCACCGAGGTGACGCGGATCGCGTCGCTCGCCGAGACGTACGGCGCCCAACTCGCCCCGCACTGCCCGCTCGGGCCGATCTCGCTCGCCGCCAGCCTCCAAGTCGCCTTCTGCACGCCGAACTTCCTCATCCAGGAGCAGAGCCGCGGCATCCACTACAACAAGGACGCCGACCTGCTGTCGTATCTGGTGGACACCGAGCCGTTCCGCTTCGTGGACGGCCAGGCGCTGCGCACCGGGCTGCCGGGGCTCGGGATCACCGTGGACGAGGCGGCGGTACGCGCCGCCGACCGCGGTGGGCACGCCTGGCGCAATCCGGTGTGGCGGCACGCCGACGGGTCGTTCGCGGAATGGTGACAGCGCTGACCGGGGTGGCGCTTCCCGTACGGATCGTCACCGACCTTGCGCACGGCGGCCGTTGGACGTCGCTGCGGGCCGGGGACCGCGAATGGCTCTGGCACCGGGACGAGCCGCGCCGCGCGGGCGTCGCGCCCGGTGACGCCTTCGCCGACGCGGGCGGTGTGGAGGAGTGCCTGCCCACCGTCCGGGGCGTCCCCGACCACGGCGACGTGTGGTCGCGCCCCTGGCGGCGCGAGAACGGCGGGGACGGCGCGGACGGCGCGGATGGCGCGGACCGGGTCGACCACCCCGACTTCCGGCTCACCCGGCGGATCGGGGGCGGCCCCGGCGGCGGCGCGGTGGTCGACTACCGGCTGACCGCCGCGCCCGGCTACCGCTTCCTGTGGGCCGCCCACGCGCTCCTCGACGTGTCGCGGGACGGCCGGATCGAACTGCCGCCCGGCGCACAGGCCCTGCACTACCCGGACGGGGGTGCGCGGCGCGAGTCGTTCACCTGGCCGTCCGCCGGGGGCACGGGCGACGGGACGCGTACCCGCTTCGACCTGCTCGGGCCCGACGACGGAACGGCGAGCGGCGCGGTCGTCGAGGCCGCGACGGCGACCGTGCACGACAGGACCGACCGGCTGCGGTTCGCGCTCGACGTGGCCGGTCAGCCCGCGTCCATCGCCCTGTGGCGGAATCTGGGCGGCTTTCCCGAGGGCGCGCCGTACCGCTCGATCGGCGTGGAGCCGATGCTGGGCCGGGTCTTCGACCTGGCGACAGCGGGGGAGGGGGACGCGGCCCGCGTTCCTGCGAGCGGCGAGGTCCGCTGGCGGCTCACGGTCACGGCCGCCGGTGCTTCCGCCGCCACCGCCGCCGCGTCCGCCCCGGACCGCTGAACCCTCGACGGGATCGGCGCACCGCGACCGGCTCACCCCGACCCCACCGCCCGCCCCGGACCCACGCCGTCCGAATCACCGCAACAGGAAAGGAACATCACCCGTGGACCTGCTCACCGCGCTGCGCGCCCACCGCCTCGTCGCCATCGTGCGCGGCGACGACGAGGACGCGTCGCTGCGCACCGTACTGACCCTGGTCGAGGAGGGCGTCGCGCTGGTCGAGGTCTCGCTCAGCGGCCGGAACGCGCTCGGCGTCATCGCCGCGGCCCGGGCCGCCCTCGGCCCCGACGCGCCGCTCGGCGCGGGCACCGTCCTCACCGAGCAGGACGCCAAGGACGCGCACCGCGCCGGGGCCGACTTCGTCGTCACGCCCGCGGTCGGCGAAGGCGTCAGCGCCGCACGGGAGTTGGGCCTGCCCGTGCTGGCCGGAGTGATGACGCCCACCGATATCGTCACCGCGCGGCGGCTCGGCGCCACCGCGCTCAAGCTCTTCCCCGCCGAGCAAGCGGGCGGCCCCGGCTACCTCCGCGCCCTGCGCGGCCCCTTCCCCGACCTGCCCTTCGTGCCCGTCGGCGGCGTCGACATCCCGGCCGCCCGCGCCTACTTCGCCGCCGGAGCCCTCGCGGTCGGCGTCGGCTCGCCCCTCATCGGCGACGCGGCGAGCGGCGGCAGCCGGACCGCACTCCGCGCGCGAGCCAGGGACTTCCTCGCCGCCGTCGCGGAGACGGACGCGCCGAGCGCGCGGGCCGCGCGATGACCGGGAGTACGACCGAACGGGGGCAGCGCCTGGCGCCGTCACTCGCCATGACCGGACGGGGCCTGCGCCGTACCCCCGCGAGGAGACTGCCGTGATCCGGATCGGCGGCCCCGTCGCCTGCCTCGGGGAGACGATGGTCGCGATGGTGCCGGAGACCGGTGAAACGCTCGCGGAGGCACGGCGGTTGCGGGTGGAGGTCGCCGGGGCGGAGTCGAACGCGGCGATGTATCTGGCCGACCACGGGGTGGAGGCCCGGTGGGTGTCGGCGGTCGGTGACGATCCGTTCGGGCGGCGGATCGTGGCCGAGGTCGCGGCGTGCGGGGTGGACGTCGGCGGCGTCAGGACCGACACGGGGCGGCCGACCGGGGTGATGGTGAAGAGCCCCGGCGGGCAGGGCACCCGCGTGCACTACTACCGGCGGGGGTCGGCCGCGTCCGCGCTCGGGCCGCGATCGCTGGCGGCCGAGGCCGTACGCACCGCGGGGCTGCTGCACCTGACCGGCGTCACGGCGGCGCTGTCGGACTCCTGCCGCGACCTGGTGGACTCGGCGCTGAGCGGCCCGCTGCCGGTCAGCTTCGACGTCAACCACCGGCCCGCGCTCTGGCCGGACGGCGCGGCGCCCGGCGTCCTGCGCGACTTCGCCGACCGCGCGGACATCACCTTCGTCGGCCTGGACGAGGCCCAGGAGCTGTGGGGCGCGCACCTCGCCGACGCCGCCGACGTACGCGCCCTGCTGCCGGGCCCGCGTGTGCTGGTGGTCAAGGACGGCGCCCGCGCCGCGACCGCCTTCGACGGCGCGACGGCGCACACCGTGCCCGCCCGCGCCGTCGAGGTCGTGGAACCCGTCGGCGCGGGCGACGCCTTCGCCGCCGGATTCCTCACCGGCCTGCTCCGCGGCGAGCCGCCCGTCCGCGCGCTGCGCCTTGGCCATGTCACCGCGGGCGCGGCCCTGCGGGTCCCCGGCGATCACGGCCCGCTGCCGGACCCCGCCCGTATCGCACACCTGCTGGACGCCACCGAGGCGCGGTGGGCCTCGGCGGCGTCCCCGGGCGGCGTCACCGATAGGTGACGGTGACCTGCTGACGCACGGACCTCTGCGGAACGGTGACGGTCACCTTCCCGGCGGCGGCGTCCCACGCCCAGGCGCTCCTGGCCACCGGGACGCCGTCCACGGTCACGGACTTCGGCGCGGTGGCGTTGGTCACCGGCACACCGGGCCTCCTCGGCCAGAATTTACGTGTACGGCAACAGCGCCTCGCTCGAGCGGGTGTCACCCGTGAAGTGCACGGTGGTGCGCTTGTCGGCCCGCGGCCCGGTCGCGAGCCCGGCCCTGCCGCCGTAACCGCCGGTCGGGAGTGAGCCGTACGCGCGCGAGAACCCGCTGGGTGAACGGGGCGCCGCCGAAGCCGTCACGGCTGACGGTGTCGAAGGTCGGCGCGTCCAGGAACGCGGTGTCGCCCGCGTACGCGGTGCGGATCAGCGTGGGGGAGAGGACCTCGAACCGCGCCCGAGACCACGGCGTCGGAGCGACGTCGGGTCATGTCTGGTTGCGGGTCCGCTGGTGCGCATTTCTGTTCGTGCGCTGACAAGTCGACGATGACAGATCCGGCGCCGCGAGGGGAGTGTGCCGACTGGTGCGAATGGGGTTAGTGCAGAGAGCTGATGCGAGTGGGTGTGCCCGGCGGGGCGCACCGGCTGGTGAGCCGTCAGGGGGCGGTCTGCTCGCGCAGCGGGCCGGTGTCCTTCGCGGGGTCGGCCGCCGGGGCCGGGGCGCCGGAGTCGTAGCGCCAGAAGGAGCGGGCCAGCGGGGCGGCGAGTGCCACGACCGCCACGCAGGCGAGGCCGCCGATCGTCCAGGACAGCCCGGCGCCGAGCGCGGCGGCCATGGTACCGGCGCGAAGGTCGCCCAGCCGGGGGCCGCCGGCGACGACGACGGTGTGGACGCCCTGCATACGGCCTCGCATCTCGTCGGGGGCGTAGGTCTGGAGGAGTGTCTGGCGCAGGACCGCGCTGATCAGGTCGGCCGCGCCGGCCACGGCGAGGAGCAGGACGACCAGCCAGAGCTGGCGGGCCAGGCCGGAGACGGCGACGGCGGCGCCCCACACCAGCACGGCGCCGGTGAGCACCACGCCCTGCCGCCGGATCCGGCCGATCCATCCGCTGGCGAACCCGGCCAGGACGGAGCCGATCGGGATGGCGGAGTAGAGCAGTCCGACCGAGCCGCCGAAGCGGGCGTCCGCGACGGCGGGGAACAGCGACCGCGGCATCGCCAGCGTCATGGCGCAGATGTCCACGAAGAAGCTCATCACCAGCACCGGCCGCCCGCCGATGAAGGACAGCCCGTCCCGTACCGACCGCAGACCCAGGCGGCCCGCGGAGCCGTCCGGCGGAAGTCGGGGCAGCCGCAGCGTGGAGTGCAGCGCGGCCGTGAACAGCACGGCGTCCGCGCCGTACGCGTACGCGAAGCCGTGCGGGACGGTGACGAGGACACCGGCGATCAGCGGGCCGACGACCTCGCCGACCGTGCCGATCACGTAGTTGAGGGTGTTCGCGGCGGGGATCAGGCCGGGCTCGACGATGCGCGGCACGATCGCGCCGCGCGCGGAACTGGCCATCGCGAACCCGGCCGACTGCGTCGCGACCAGGGCGAGGATCAGCCCGACATTGCGCAGGTCGAGCAGCGTCTGCGCGAGCAGCGCCAGCGTCACCGTCCAGGTGCCGAGCGAGGACCACAGATACAGCGTCCTGCGGTCGACGGCGTCGGCGACGGCCCCGCCGTAGAGGCCGAAGACGATCAGCGGCACCAGACCGGCGAAGCCGACCATGCCGACGGCCAGCGACGAGTGCGAGATCCGGAAGACCTGGACCGGCACCGCGATCTGGGTGAGCATCGAGCCGACGAACGACGTGCCCTGGCCGATGAAGAGCCGCCGGAAGGCGGGCAGGGCCAGCGGGCGGGTGTCGATGGCGTGGTCGGCGAGCAGCCGCCGCGCTCCGCGAGGGCTCGGCTGCTCCGCGCGCTCCACGGCGTCGCCTTTCATCCGCCTCTGCTTTCCGGGCCGCCGCGGCCCTCTTCCCGTTGCCGTCCGCCGGGGGCCCCTGCCCGGCCGTTCGTCCTGCCGGGCCCCTTGCCGCCGCGGCTCACAGACGGCAGCTGATCTCCATGCCGTCCTCGACCGGGAAGGTGACGCTCTCGTAGCCGTTGCGCGGATCGCGGACGTAGTCGAGATACGGCGCCAGGTCCGTGAGGTCCACGTCGTCGGCCACGACGAGGGTGCCCGGCGCGAGGCGCGGTTCGAGCAGCCGCAGGACGGGCAGACAGAGGTCCTTCCAGCCGTCGAGCAGCAGGAAGTCCACCGGACCTGACAGCTCGGCGAGGGTGTCGCGGGCGTCGCCTTCTAGGACGGTGACCAGTCCGTCGAGACCCGTCTCGGCGAAGGTCACGCGGGCCGCGGCGGCCTTGTCCGCGTTCAGTTCGGTGCTGATCACCCGCCCCGCGCCGTTGTCGCGCACCGCGGCGGCCAGGTGGAGCGTGGAGATCCCGAAGGAGGTGCCGAATTCGACGACGGTGGCCGGGCGGACGGCCCGGACCAGGCTGTACAGGAGTTTTCCGCCGTCGGCCGAGATCGGCATGTACACCTCGGCGTTGGCGTCGGCCAACTCCCGCGGCGTCGCCGGGGCGAAGCCGTCGGGCCACGCGGCCCGGATACGGCGGCGGGTCGCGTCGTCCTGCGCGGCCCGGTCGAACATCGCGGTCAGGGCGGAGACGACCCGGGGGTCGCGGAGGGTGCTGGTCGCTGTCATGAGCCCTAGAGTAGACGCACCGTTGCGTTGCGTCTAGAAGTTGCCGACCTACCCCGGGACCCGGAGGATGCAGACATGGAGCGAGGGAGTTCGGTCGCCGACGGCGCCAGGGGCGCCGAAAGCGCGGGGGGCGCCGAGAGTGCGGGCGGCACGGAGGGTGCGGGGGGCGCCGAAAGCGCGGGGGGCGCTGAGGGTGCGGGGGGCGCCGGGGCTGACGCCGACCGGACGGCGCGGCACCACGGCAACCGGCACGGGCGCAGCGAGCAGGCGCGGATGGCCGTACTGGAAGCCGCCGACGACCTCCTGGTCGAGAAGGGCTTCGCCGGTGTCACCGTCGAAGGCATCGCGGCGCGGGCCGGGGTCGCCAAACAGACCATCTACCGCCGCTGGAACACCAAGACCGACGTCCTTCTGGACGCCTTCCTCCAGGACGCCGCCGAAGCCCTCGCCCCGGCCGACCACGGCGATCTCGGCGCCGATCTCCGCGAGCACCTGGGCCTGCTGGCCGGCTTCCTCACCGCGTCAGACGCGGGCGCGGTCTTCCGGGCCCTGCTCGGGCACGCGCAGCACGACCCGGAGTTCGCGGCCGTGCTGCGCGCCCGCTATCTCGACGAGCAGCGCCGCCGCGACCGGCTCCCGCTGGAGAACGCGGTGGGCCGCGGCGAACTCCCCGCCGGTCTCGACCTGACGGCCGAGGTCGACCGGCTCGTGGGGCCGATCTACCACCGCGTCCTGGTGACCGGGGACCCGGTCGACCGGGACTTCACCGACCGTCTCGTGGACGACTTCCTGCGCCGCCACCCCCGTGCCCGTCCCGCGTCGGACGGCACTTCCTAGCGGCGCGTGGTACGTCCTCCCGTCGGCGTCCCTCAGGCTCCGGTGCCGTCGGCGGCGGCCTTGAGCGCCGCCAGGTCGATCTTCTTCATGCCGAGCATCGCCTTCATCGCGCGCTGGCCGCGCTCCGCGTCGGGGTCGTTCAGCATCGCCACCATGCCGGTGGGGACGACCTGCCAGGACAGCCCGTACTTGTCCTTGAGCCATCCGCACGGGCCCTCGGAGCCGCCGCCCTCGGTGAGCCGGGCCCAGTAGTGGTCGACCTCGGCCTGGTCCTCACAGGTGATCAGCAGCGAGACGGCCTCGGTGAAGGGGAACTCGGGGCCGCCGTTGATCGCGATGTACGGCTGGCCGTCCAGCTCGAACGCCACGGTCAGTACGGTGCCCGCCTCGCGCGGGCCGGCCTCGCCGTAGTAGGTGGTGTCGGTGATCCGCGAGTTCGGGAAGACCGAGACGTAGAACTCGGCGGCTTCCTGGCTCTCGGTGTCGAACCAGAGGTTGGGGGTGATCCGGGGCATCGCGGTCTCCTCGCGTCAGGCTGTCGTCGGCGCCCGAGCGCCGCCGTTCACCTTTATGACCGGCCGCCCGCCGAAAACTCATCGGCGACACAGCACCCGCGCGGCTCAGTCCCCCAGCCGGTCGATCTGCCGGATCTTGTTGGTGACGTCGAGCGCCGCGACCTTGTAGGACTCGGCGAGCGTCGGGTAATTGAAGACGGCGTCCACGAGGTAGTCGACGGTGCCGCCGCAGCCCATCACGGCGTGGCCGATGTGGATCAGCTCGGTGGCGCCGGTGCCGAAGCAGTGCACGCCGAGCAGCTTGCGGTCCTCCGGCGAGACCAGCAGTTTCAGCATGCCGTGCGCGTCACCGATGATCTGGCCGCGGGCCAGCTCGCGGTAGCGGGAGACACCGACCTCGAACGGCACCAGTTCGTCGGTGAGCTGGTCCTCGGTGCGGCCGATGAAGCTGACCTCGGGAATGGTGTAGATGCCGATCGGCTGGCCGTCCCGCATCGCGTGCACCGGTTCGCCGCAGGCGTGGTACGCGGCGGTCCTGCCCTGCTCCATCGAGGTCGCGGCCAGCGCGGGGAAGCCGATGACGTCACCGACGGCGTAGATGTGCGGGACCGCGGTGCGGAAGTGCTCGTCCACCGATATCCGGCCGCGCTTGTCGGCTTGCAGACCGGCCTTGTCGAGGTCCAGTTCGTCGGTCAGACCCTGCCGTCCCGCCGAGTACATCACCGCGTCCGCGGCGATCTTCTTGCCGCTCTCCAGCACGGTCAGGGTGCCGCGCTCGTGCCGCGAGACCGCCGCGACCGTCTCGCCGAAGCGGAAGGTGACCGCGAGATCCCGCAGGTGGTACTTGAGCGCCTCGACGATCTCGGCGTCGCAGAAGTCCAGCATTCCCTCGCGCTGCTCCACCACGGTGATCTTGCTGCCGAGGGCGGCGAACATCGACGCGTACTCCATGCCGATGACCCCGGCGCCGACGATCACCATGGACCGCGGCACCCGCTCCATGCTGAGGACGCTGTCGGAGTCCAGCACCGTACGGTCGTCGAACTCGACGCTCGCCGGGCGCGCGGGCCGGGTGCCGGTGGCGATCACGATGTGCTCGGCCGTCACCAGCCGGTCCTGGCCGACCGCGTCGCGCACCGCGACGGTGTGCTGGTCGACGAAGCGCCCGGTGCCGGAGAGCAGCGCGACCTGGTTCCTGGAGAGCTGACTGCGGATCACATCGACCTCGCGGCCGACCACATGCTGCGTCCTCGCGGTCAGGTCCGCGACGGTGATGTCCTCCTTGAGCCGGTAGCTCTGGCCGTACAGATCCCGCTGGTTGAGGCCGGTGAGGTAGAGCACCGCCTCCCGCAGCGTCTTGGACGGGATCGTGCCGGTGTGGATCGACACCCCGCCCAGCGAGTCCGCGCGGTCCACCACCGCCGCCCGCCGTCCGAGCTTGGCCGCCGCGATGGCCGCCTTCTGACCACCAGGACCTGAACCGATCACCAACACGTCGAAGTCGGGCACACCAGCGAGTGTGACAGTCGGCGGGCCGCCCCGGAAGGCTTTGCCGAACAGGGCCGCCCGCGGCCGTGGTCGCGCTGCCGCCGGTCCGCTACGTGACCGGCCGCCCCGCCCGCTGCCCGACCCGTTCCCCGAACCGCTGCTCGCCCGGTTACCCGACCCGTAACCCGACCGGCTACGTGACCGGCGCGAAGAGGTGCTGCGCCGCCACGGCCGCGCCGCCGCGCGCCCACTCCTCGAACGGCAGCGGGCGCAGCAGCAGATCGCACTCGGCGGCGGCGCCGAACGCCTGGGCGGCGAAGGTCTCGCGGATCTGGTCGGCGAACAGGTCGTAGGTCGCCACGCCCTCGCCGGAGATGATGATCCGCTCGGGGCCGATCAGGTTGGCGACCGAGGCGATGGCGAGGCCGAGCGCGTGCCCGGCGCGGGAGAACACGGCGCGGACCGCCTCGTCCCCGGCGTGCGCCAGCCGTACCGCTTCGGTCATCGTCAGCCCCGGATTCCCCGTGGCCTGCCTGGCCTGCTCGGTGATGGCGTGCGTGGACGCGACGGCCTCCACACAGCCGGTGTTGCCGCAGGTGCAGGTCCGCTCGGTGCCGCCGACCGGCAGGTGGCCGACCTCCCCCGACACGCCGTGCGCCCCCGACACCACGCGCCCGCGGATGGAGAGTCCGCAGCCGATCCCGGCGCCGACGGTGATCAGCGCGAACGAGTCCAGGCCCGCGCCCGCGCCGAACCACTGCTCGGTGACGGTCAGCGCGCGTACGTCGTTCTCGATCACCGTCGGTGTGCCGGTGGCGGTCTCGACGAGCCGGGCCAGCGCGACCCGGCGCCAGTTGAGGAACGGCGAGTACTGCACGATGCCGGTCTGCCCGTCGACGTCACCGGAGATGGTCACGCCGATGCTGTGCACGTCCTCGCCGTGCTCGGGCCCGGCCGCCGCGCGCAGCCGCTTGACCAGCCGGGCGATGGCCAGCACCACGGTGCCGACGTCCCGCGAGTCGAGGGTGACCCGGCGTGCGACGAGCGGCTTGGCCGTGAGATCGGCCAGTACGCCGATCAGCTCGTCCGCGGTCACCTTGACGCCGATGAAGCGGGCCCGCTCCGGGCGTACCGCGATCAGCGTGGCGGGTCTGCCGGTCGCCCGCTTCGGGGCCGGGGTGCTCAGCTCGGTGATCCAGCCGTCGCTCAGCAGCGGCGCCGTCACCTTGGTGACGGCCCCCGCGGACAGGCCGGTACGTCGGCCGGCCTCGGCCCGGGTGAGCGGCCCGTGGGCGAGCAGGGTCTGGAACACCAGGGCGGCGGCGGGCGGCTGATCGGCGGGAGTCACGTCTCCGACCCTACCTTTCCGCCGGAAGGTAAGGGAAGGTGATGGCGTCGCGAGAGGTGCACAGATTTCACAGAATCCGCCGGGAAACCAGGTGGTGACTATGTTGACGCTGGAAGGAAACTCTGGCTACAGTCGCCGCACTCCACAGCCGAACGGGGTCCGGGACGGCCTCGAACGGCAGGAGCGCGACCGGCGTTCCTCCCCTCCGGCCGCGGCCTGCGCACGGGGCGGCGTCCCCCCGGACCGCCCCGCGGGCGCAGGCGTCCACGCCAACCAACCCTCCTCGTCACCCGGCCCCGCCGTGCCCGCGCACGGTGCCGAGATGGAGCAGTCATGGCACCTTCCGATGGACCCGTACGCCTCAGCGCCCGTGCCGCCCGCGCCAGGGGCGGCGCCCGGAACGCCGTCCTCCCCGCCCTGCTGGCGGCCGGAGCGCTGATCGCGGCCTTCGCCGTACCGGCGTCCGCGTCGGCGCCCGGCTCCGCACCCGAGTCCGTACAAGCCGCCGTCTCCCGAGCCGCCCCCGCCCCCGCCCCGTCCCCGGTCCTGGCCGCCAAGCCGTACATGGGCTGGAGCAGTTGGAGCCTGGAGTCGACCAACTTCCCCGGCTACGGCGGAATGAGCTGGCTGACCGAGGCGCATGTGAAGCAGCAGGCCGACGTGGTGGCCAAGAAGCTCAAGTCCCATGGCTACGAGTACATCAACATCGACTCGGGCTGGGTCGGCGGCTTCGACCACTACGGCCGTCCGATGCCCAATGCCACGACGTTCCCCGACGGACTGAAGGGCCTGGCGGACTACGTGCACGCCAAGGGCCTGAAATTCGGCGCCTATCTGGCCGTCGGGCTCTACTTCGACGCGTACAACGACGGGAAGTCGCCGGTCTACGGCGCGCCGGGCTGTACGACCAAGGACATCGTCTACCCGGACCTGCGCAAGACCAGCGGCTGGGACGACGTCTCCTACCAGATGGACTTCTCCAGCCCGTGCGCCGCGAAGTACATCGACTCCGTCGCGGCCGAACTGGCGGGCTGGGGCGTGGACTTCCTCAAGGTCGACGGCGTCGGCCCCGGCTCCAACCAGGGCGACGCGGCCCACGACAACATCCCCGACGTCCAGGCATGGCACGCCGCGCTCCAGAAGACCGGCCGTCCGATGCAGTTCACGGTGTCCTGGTCGTTGAGTCATGACCGGGCGGCCGTGTGGAAGCGGAACTCCAACGGGTGGCGGGTCGACACCGACGTGGAGTGCTACTGCGACACGCTGGTGACCTGGGACAACTCCGTCAAGCAGCGGTGGAACGACGTCGTCCAGTGGATCGACGACGCAGGCCCCGGCCACTGGAACAACCTCGACTCGCTCGACGTCGGCGCAGGCGCGATGGACGGCCTCACCGACGCCGAACGGCAGACCTACATGACGCTGTGGGCGGTCGAGTCCGCACCGCTGTACTCCGGCGACGACCTCACCCGACTCGACCCCTACGGCCTGAAACTCCTCACCAACGACGAGGTGATCGCGGTCGACCAGGCGGGCAACCCCGCCAGGCCCGTCAGCCAGGCCACCGACCAGCAGGTCTGGTACGCCCGCAACACCGACGGAACGTACACCGTCGCCCTGTTCAACCTCGGCAGCGCACCCGCCGACGTCACCGCGGACTTCGCCGACCTCGGCATCACCGGCAAGACCGCCGTCCGCGACCTGTGGAGCCGCACCGGCCTCGGCAGCGCCTCGGGCCACCTGACGAAGAACCTGCCTCCGCACGGCTCCCGCCTGTTCACCCTCACCCCCGCCAAGAAGACCCCCGGCCCCGGCACGCCCCTCGGCGTCCACGGCACCGCCTCCACCGCCACCACCGTCTCCCTGGCCTGGAACCCGGTGAACACCGGCCCCGCCACCACGGGATACGACGTGTACGTCAACGGCCGCAAGGCCACCTCGACCGGCCGCACCTCCGCCACCGTCACCGGCCTCACCCCCGCCACCGGCTACACCTTCACCGTCACCGCCCACGACGCCAAGGGACGCCACTCCGCGCCCGGCAAACCGGTTCCGGTCACCACCCCCGCCCCCGGCGGACGCGTCACCTACGAGGCGGAAGCCCCCGCCAACACCCTCACCGGAAACGCGAGCATCACCGACTGCGCCGCCTGCTCCGGCGGAAAGAAAGTCGGCAACCTCGGCGGGGACAGCGCGGTCGCCATCAACCACGTGACAGCGCCGAAGGACGGCACCTACCTGCTCACGCTCGGCTACGCGGACGGGTCCTCCGGCCGCACCGCCGTGGTCACCGCGGGCGGCTCGTCGTTCCAGCTCCCGCTGCCCGGCGGCAACGACAACAACTGGGGCGTGGCGCGGTCCGTGACCGTGCCGGTCCACCTGAAGGCGGGCGACAACACCGTCACCTTCGGCAACCCGGCCGACTACGCCTCGGACGTCGACCGCGTCACCGTCTGACCCCGGTCGCCGTCCCGCGGTTGGGGTGCGGCAGCCGCCACGGCTGCCGCACCCCACCGGCGGCGCCCTGGTGCCCGATGACGATGATGGTCACCGGACCTGCGGAAAGGACTCATTCATGACCACCATCCCCGCGCGGATCGTCACCCTGCGCGCGGCAGGCGCCGCCCTCGTCGTGGAGCTCGGCGAGCCGGTGCCCAGAGTCCTGCACTGGGGCGCCGACCTCGGCGATCTCTCGGACGCCGACCTCGCCGCGCTGAGCCTGACCGCCGAGGGCGCGGTGCTCAACAACTCCCTCGACGTCCCGCGCCGGTTCACCGTCTGGCCCACCGAGGCCGACGGCTGGTCCGGCAGCCCCGCCCAGCAGGGCCACCGGGCGGGCACCGCGACCACCCCGCGGCCGTCCCTGACCGGCGCCGAGCAGTGCGAAGTGCCCGGCGGCGGCGGTGAGTTGGTGATCCACCTGCGGGACGAGGTCAGCGACCTGGCCGTCACCGTCACCTACCGCCTGGAGCCGTCGGGCGTGCTCGGGGTGCACGCCGAGCTGACCGCGGGGCAGGCGGCGGGCTCCAACACGGACCCGGCGCCGTACGACCTGTCCGCGCTCGGCCTGCTGCTGCCGCTGCCCGAACGCGCCGGTGAGGTACTGGACTTCACCGGCAAGTGGAGCAGGGAACGCTCCCCGCAGCGCCGCCCGCTGCACTACGGCTCGTACGTCCGCGAGGTCCGGCGCGGCAAGCCCGGCGTCGACTCGCCGTACCTGCTGACCGTCGGCGTGCCCGGCTTCGGCTTCCGGGACGGCGAGGTGTGGGGCCTGCACGTCGGCTGGAGCGGCGACCAGCGGTATCTCGTCGAGCGGCTGCCGGAAGGCGCGGGCAGCGACCACGCCGTGGTGCTCGGCGGCGGCGAACTGCTGCGCGCGGGCGAGGTACGGCTGGCACCGGGGGAGTCGTACACCTCCCCGGTCTGCTGGTTCGCCTGGTCCGACGCGGGCCTCGACGGGCTCGCCGACCGCTTCCACACCCTGCTGCGCGCCCGCCCCACCCACCCGGCCACCCCGCGCCCGCTGATCCTCAACAGCTGGGAGGCGGTCTACTTCGACCACGACCTGGACCGGCTGCTGCGGCTGGTCGACCGGGCCGCCGAGGTCGGCGTCGAGCGCTTCGTCCTGGACGACGGCTGGTTCAAGGGCCGCCGCGACGACACCGCGGGCCTCGGCGACTGGACGGTGGACGCGACCGTCTGGCCCGACGGCCTGACCCCGCTGGCCGACCACGTCCGCTCCCTCGGCATGGAATTCGGCCTGTGGGTCGAGCCGGAGATGGTCAACCTCGACTCCGACCTCGCCCGCGAGCACCCGGGCTGGATCCTCGGCCCCTCGGCGGGCCTCGGACCCAGCTCCCGGCACCAGTACACGCTCGACCTCGCCAACGAGGACGCCTGGCAGTACCTGCTCACCTCGCTCGACACCCTCGTCGGCCGGTACGGGATCGGCTACCTGAAGTGGGACCACAACCGCGAACTGCACGAGGCGGTCGAGCGCGGCCCCGGCGGCGTCGACCGGCCCGGAAGCCGCGCCCAGGTCCTCGCGCTGTACCGGCTGATCGACGCGCTCAAGGCCCGCCACCCGGGCCTGGAGATCGAGAGCTGCGCCAGCGGCGGCGGCCGGATCGACCTCGGCATCCTCGCCCGTACCGACCGGGTGTGGGCCTCGGACTGCAACGACCCGGTGGAACGGCAGACCATCCAGCGCTGGACCGGCCAGCTGCTGCCGCCGGAACTCTTCGGCGCGCACGTCGGCCCCACCCCCAGCCACACCACGAGCCGTCCCGGCACCGACACCTTCCGGATGGCCACCGCCCTGTTCGGCCACGCGGGCATCGAACAGGACCTCAGCCGCTGCACCCCCGAGGAGCTGGCCCGGCTCACCCACTGGTCCGCGCTCTACCGCGAGCAGCGCCCGCTGCTGCACTCGGGACGGGTGGTCCGCGCCGACCTCGCGGGCGGTGCCGTCCTGCTGCACGGCGTCGTCGCCGCCGACGGCTCGGCCGCGCTGTACGCGTGGGCCAGGATCGCCACCTCGCCCGAGGGCCAGTCGGGCCGCGTCCGGCTGCCGGGCCTCGACCCCGCCACCGCCTACCAGGTCCGCGTCCGCACCGAGATCGGCCTGCCCTCCTTCCACCAGACGACCGCACCGCCGTGGCTGGCCCGCGCCCTCGAGGGCTGGCTGCCGCTGCCCGGCGCCGTCCTGGCCACGGCGGGAATCCCCATGCCCACGCTCGACCCGGAGCACGCGATGCTCATCGAGGTGCGCACGGCACCTTGACCCGGCGGACCGGCGGACCGGCGGACCGGCAGACCGGCAGACCGGCAGACCGGCCGGCCGACGGGCGTACGGACCGGGGGAGCCCATTGGGGGAGGCATTCGTACCCCAGGTGTACGAATGTCGAATCCACCGGCGCAGGCGGCACGGCGAACCGCCCTCGAACGGGTCACGGACCCGCACGGAGGCGGTTCGCCCTGTTAGGCAGGAGTCGATGCCCGCCATCGAACCCTGGAGTCCCCTTGTCCTTCGCCACCGCCGCCCGCGAGGAGCCGACCGCCTGCCTGCCCGGCCCGGTGCCCGCCCAGAGCGACGGCGCCACGGCGCGGCCATTCGCCCGGATCAGTGAGTGGCATCTGGAGTACGAGGGCTTCCGTTACACCTGCCGAATCAGGCACCACGAACGGCCGGTCGACGCCCCCCTGCTGATCCTCGGCGGCTCCTCCCAGGACCGGCACTCGTGGATGCGGCACGAGCAGCGGATCGGCACCGCGGCCGACGTGATCACCGTCGACCTGCCGGGCTACGGCACCGCCGACTTCCTCCCGGCGTTCTACGGCATCGACTTCCTGGCCGCCGTCGTCCGGCATCTGCTGGACGAGCTGGTTGTGCCCGCAGTCAACCTCGTCGCGGCCTGCTTCGGCGGCGCCGTCGGCCTGCGCTTCGCCCAGCACTACCCGGCGCGGGTCGAGCGGCTGTTCTTCGTCGGCATGACGACCCGGATCCCGCCGGACTACGCGGCGGCCATGGAACGCTGGGACGGCATGATCGACCGCGGCGAGACCGACCGGATCGCCCGCGAGCTCACCGACCGTTTCATGTCCCCGCCCGGCACCGGCCGGGTACGCAAGCACGCGGCCGTCGCCCGCCTGGTGTACGGCGGTCTGATCGGCCAGGACGCCGAGCAGTTGCGGAAGTCCGCCGAGCACAACAAGCGGCTGATGCGGCACGAGTGGTACCGGCCGGAGCCCGTACCCGCGGTGCCCAGCCTGGTCGTCACCGGCGAGTACGACACGCTGTGCACCCCGGAGATGGGCCGCGAGGTCGCCGCGGTGCTGCGCGCGGCCACCTTCCTGACCATCGATGAGACCGACCACCTCGCGCCGGTCGAGCGGATCGCGGACTTCGCCGACCTCGTCACCCGCTTCTGCGCCGGCCACCCGCTGGACGACCTGCCGTACTGCAGCGCCCCCGAGTCGGCCGCGGCCGGCACGCTCCGGGAACCGGCCGTGGCCTGGCGCGGCCGACCGTAAGACCGGCGGTACGAGCGACTGTGAAGCCCGGCGGTGATGACCGGCGGTGACGGGAGTCCGCAAGGGCAGGGGACACGCGCTACGGGGTCGGGATGCCCGCGGGCTTGTTCGGCAGGCCGAAGCGGACCGGGACGCCGGGGGAGTACAGCACGCTGACCGGGTCCCCCAGCGGCCGGGCCAGACCGGCGGCCGTCACCACGTCCTCGTCCAGGGACAGCAGCTCGGCGCGGTGCAGCGGCCAGCGCGGATGGGCGTTGGGCAGATACACCGGCCGCCCGAAGAAGGCGTTGTGCATGCCCCAGCGGGCGGTGAGGAAGTGTTCGAGTTCCGTGGGCTCCGCCACCGGCTCACCGATCCGTACGCTCAGCGAGGCCCGCGCGCCGCGCGGCCCCGGCCAGCGGCGGGAACTGGTGTACGTGATGGTGTCGGCGTCCCGGCGCACCGACATCCGCGACCACAGATAGGGCAGCCGGAAGACGCCCCGGCCCACGACGACCGGTATCAGCCGGGACGCGTCCAGCGACCGGAACACCACACCGCGCCGCCCCCGCTCGTCCACCGAGTACAGCCGCACATTCGTCTCGGGGAAGGTGCCCAGGTACGGCACACCGGGCAGCCGGAACCAGCCGACCCGGTGCATGCGGAAGGCGACCAGACCCACGTACGTGACGCCGTGCAGGGTGTCGGGCCGTACGCCCGGCGGCAGCAGCGGTGCCACCAGCCCAGGCTCCACCGGCCAGTGCACGAAGGCCAGGTCCAGCCACCACTGCGTCATCAGCGGCTCGGCCGCGGCGCCGGGCGGCGCCTCGGCCACGATCGGCTCCGCGTCGGCGGGGATGGTGGACACGCCGTCCAGCATGCCACCGCCGCGTCACCCGCCCGGCTCCGGGGGACGGCCGGTCAGCTCGGGCGCGGGCGGTAGCGGATCTCCAGCATCAGACAGCCCGGGCCCGTGCGGTACGGGCCGTGCGGCATGCCGGGAGGGCGGGAGGCGAAGTGGCCGCTGGCGAAGGTCTTCCCCAGGGTCAGATCCTCCAGCTCGCCCTCCAGGAGATAGACCTCCTCGTAGTAGGCATGCCTGATCACCCCGGCGGCTGAGGTGTCGAGCCCCGGCTCCCAGCGCGCGAGCCGGGTCAGCTCCGCTCCGTCGGCGGCCGGGTCGGCGGACAGCACGCGCTCGCTGACGCCCGGCGAGCCCTCCGCCGGGGTCCACGGGATGTCCGCGGCGGCGAGGAATTCGTGTTCGTCCTTCACGGGGAGACCTCTTTCAGCACGGGTACGGGGGTGCGGGCGCCGGCCTCGAATTCGGTTGACCGACGCATGCGGCCGGTATAGCAATGCCGGGTGATAGAAGGCGAGAAAATCCAGCTCAGGGCCAGGATCGAGAGCGATGTCCCGGTGCTCCACGCCGAGTTGCAGGACGACGTGGTGGGCAGGTCCCGCTCCGACTCCCGCCCTTGGCGCCCCATATCGCCGGGCACGGCGGACTCACCGTACGCGGTGAACGGGCTTCCTCCGGAGGTGGTCGTCTTCTCCGTGGTGGAGACCCGGACGCGGGAGCTGGCGGGCGCGGCCTCGATGTGGGGAATCGACACCCACAACCGGCTCGCCCACCTCGGGATCGGTCTGCGCCCCGCCTACCGCGGTCGCGGCCTCGGCACCGACGTCGTGCGCGCGCTGTGCCACTACGGCTTCGTCGTGCGCGGTCTGCACCGGATCCAGCTCGAAACCCTCGCCGACAACACCGGGATGATCACCGCGGCCACGCGCGCCGGATTCCGCGTCGAGGGAACGCTGCGCCGGGCGGCCTGGGTGTACGGCTCCTTCCTCGACGAGGTGGTCCTCGGGCTGCTCGCCGACGAGTGGACCCCGTAGGGCGGACTCACCGCGTCCGGCTCATGGACGTACAGTCGGTCAGCCGTCAGCCGTCAGCCGTCAGCCGTCAGCCGGTCGGCCGGGGAGACCGGCGGACGGCCGCGCGGCGCGGTTCACGTGCCCTCGCGTACGCGGCAGGAAGCGGCCGACCCGCCTGGCCGGGAAGACGTATTGTCCGATATGCACCGTTATGCTCGACGGTGTGAAGACGATCCGATCCCGCTGGCGCTCCTGGTGGCCGGACGTCCGATGGGATCCCGTCCTCCTGACCCCGCTCCTGCTGACCGTGATGATCATTGTGGTGGCGCTGGTCACTCCGACCGACTTCGCGATCAGCCGCCTGCTGCCCGCCGCTCCCGCGCTCGCCGCCTCCATGTGGCCGGTGCGCCCGACCGTCGCGCTGGGCGTGGTGGCGACCGCCGTGGTGGTCGGTGACTCGCTCATCATCGACTCCCCGAACATGCTGTTCACGGCCGGGGCGATCGCCGTGGTCACCGCCGCGGCCGGATACGCGGCGCACAGCCGGCTGCACCGCGAGGAGACCCTCACCCAGGTCAGATCGGTGGCCGACACCGCACAGGCGGTCGTCCTGCGGCCGGTGCCGCCCCGTGTCGGGAACGTGGACGTCGAGACGCTGTACGTGGCCGCCGCCGCGGAGGCCCGGATCGGCGGCGACTTCTACGCGGCGGCCGACACCCCGCACGGCGTACGCCTGCTCATCGGCGACGTCCGCGGCAAAGGGCTGAACGCGGCGGGCGCGGCCGGGGCGATCGCCAACAGCTTCCGCGACGCCGCCCACGACGAACCCGACCTCGCGGCGGTCGCGCGCAGGCTGGACAGGAGTGTGGTCCGCTACAGCGCGTCGATCCCCGGCGGCGACGCGCCCGAGCGCTTCGCCACCGCCCTGTTCGTCGAGATCCCGGCCGACGGCGGCCACGCCGTCCTCCTCAACTGCGGCCACCCGCCGCCGCTGCTGCTGCGCGGCGACCAGGCCACGTCCCTCGACCCGAGCGCCCCGTCACCGCCCCTGAACATGGCCGTGCTGATCGGATCCGACTACCGCATGGACACCGTCCCGCTGGTCCGCGGCGACCGGCTGCTGCTCTACACCGACGGCGTCATCGAGACCCGCGACGACACGGGCGCGTTCTTCTCGCTGCGCCGATGGGTGAGCGGCAGACCGCCCGTGGAGCCCAGGGAACTGCTCGACCAGCTCCGCGCCGAGCTGCTGCGCTTCAGCGACGGACAGCTCGACGACGACATCGCCGCCGTGCTCGTGCGCTCCCGCGCGGGAGCATACGATTCGCGCGGTTCGGGCAGCGCGGACGGCTCGTCCGGCTCAGGCGGCGGCTCACCCGGTTCACGCGGCGCGGGTGAAGACGTGTGAGCGGCCGATCGGGGTGAAGCCCCGCCGCGCGTACCAGGTGCGCGGCCAGTCGTCCGCGTCCGCGATCAGGAACAGCAGCGGGCACCCGGCCGCCAGGTGCACGGCGGTGGCGAGATTGACGTCCGCGTAGCCGCGCCGCTGATGCGTGGTCGCGGTGACGACCTCCTCGATCTGCGCGATGCCCTCCGCCGGGTCGAGGTAGAGGTCGGTCCACGCGCCGACCGCCCCCTGCTCGTCCCTGACCGCCAGGAAACGCACCTGCTCCGCGCCCCGCAGCCGGGCGGCGCGGCGGTCGGTGAGCTGGCGCAGCACCTCGTCGTCGGCCTTCGGCAGCCACTGCCGCGTCTGGCGCAGCACGGCGGACCGCAGGGCCCGCGGCGTGACGGTCTCGGCGGCCGGGTCCGGCGCGGGCGCGGGACCCGAGTGCCGCATCACCAGTTCCGTCTCGTGCTCGTAACCGGCCGCGAGCAGCGTCGGCGCGCACAGCACACCGAACTCGTCGTCCAGCACCGAGATCCGGCGGTGCGGCAGATGGGCGAGTACGGCGTCGGCGAACGCGGGCAGCTCGTCCACCGCCACCGGTCCCTCCACGACGATCTGATTGTGCTCGTGGGAGGCGGCGTACGCGCCGTTGAGGACCGCCGCGCCGCCGGGGAACTCGACGACGCACCGGGCCTGCCGCCGCTGGAAGGCGGCGCGGAAGGACGCGATGCGGTGCAGATCGACGGCGGAGACCTCGACGGCGGGCATACCGCCCAGTCTAGGAACACCTGGTCACGGCGCCGCAAGCGCATTTCCCGCCGCCCGCGCGCCGTACCGCTGCCTCGGGGAGGCGCGACCGGCCGGCCGTCACTCCCCGATGTCCTCGTACCAGAGCTCGGGCCGGGCCGCGATGAAATCCCGCATGAGCGCGACGCAGTCGGGGTCGTCCAGCAGCGTGATCCGCACGCCGTGCTCCGCGAGCCAGTCGTGGCCGCCGGAGAAGGTGCGCGCCTCGCCGATCACCACATGGCCGATGCCGAACTGCCGGATCAGCCCCGAGCAGTACCAGCACGGGGACAGCGTCGTCACCATCGTCGTGCGCCCGTATCCGCGCAGCCGTCCGGCGGCCCGGAAGGCCGAGGTCTCGCCGTGCGCCGACGGGTCGCCGTCCTGCACCCGGCGGTTGTGCCCGCGGCCCAGCACGTGCCCGTCCTGGCCGAAGAGGGCCGCGCCGATCGGGATGCCGCCCTCGGCGAGCCCGGCGCGGGCCTCCTCCAGGGCCGTGGCCAGCATCGTTGTCGGGTCCGGGGCCGCCGCGTCAGTCATGTGCCCACTGTGGCCGCGGGGGAGCGCCGCCGCAATGCCGTCGGCGGCGGACGGCCCGAGGCGCGGAACCGGTCCCTTCCCCCGTGGCCCGGCGCGGACGCCGTGCAAGGGTAGTGACAGGCGTGGCCCGCGTTGCTTCAATGCAGCAAGCGCTTTCCGTCCCCGTTTCCCTGGAGCCGCCGCCGTGCCGATATCCCGTCGTGTCCTGCTCTCCTCGGTCCCGGCGGCGAGCCTGACGGCCCTGGTCGCACCCTTGCGCGCGCGAGCCGCGGACGGCCCGGTCCCGGCGGGCGGCGCGCACAGCGCGAGCGCGGACCAGGCGGCGCTCGTCGCCAACACGGTGGCGGTCTTCGCCGGTACCGCCGAGTCCAACGTTCGCCCCGAGGTCGCCGCGAAGCTCACCGCGATCGAGGCGACCGCCCGCGCCAGGCTGGCCGCGCTGGGCACGGCAGGAGCGCATCAGCTCTTCGGCGGCCTGACGCTCGGCACCAGCGACACCAACCTGACGACGTCGTTCCAGTACCTGTACGAGACGGCGCTCGCGACCCGCGTACCCGGCGCGCCCGGCGGTCCGGGCTCCGGGCTGCGCGACGACGTGGCCGTGCAGCGGCGCGTCATCGACGGCCTGGCCTTCCTCTACGACGGCTACTACGGCGACCAGGCGAAGGGCTACTACGGCAACTGGTTCAACTGGGAGATCGGCATCTCCACCCACGTCACCAAGACGCTGCTGCTCCTCCAGGACGCCCTCGCCGCCTACCGGCCCGACCTCACCGCCGCGTTCGTGTCCGCCATGGACGCCTATCTGCGCAATGGCGAGGACGGCGACGTCGACCTCGACTCGCGCTTCCACACCGGCGCGAACCTCGCCGACATCACCACCAACCGCATCCTGCAAGGCGCGGTCCTCGGCGACGACGCCCGCACGTCCAAGGCCGTCGCCGACCAGTTGACGGTCTTCGCCACGATCGACCCGTACGGTCTGCGGCACGGCGTCACCGACGGCTTCTACGCGGACGGCTCCTTCATCCAGCACGCCTCCGTCGCCTACACCGGCTCGTACGGCACCGGGCTGCTGAGCCGCGTCGTGCAGACGGTCCGGATGCTCGACGGCACCAGCCATGTGCAGGGCGACGACCTGATCGGCGTCGTGCAGGGCTGGATCGCCGAGGGCTTCGCGCCGCTGATCTTCGAGGGGTGGATGACCGAGATCGTCAAGGGCCGCGCGATCTCCAGGACCACCACCGGATACGCGGACGTCGCCACCGTCGTCGAGGCCGTCACCGGAATATCCGCCTACGCCTCCGCGAGCGACGCGGCGGCGCTGGCCGGTTACGTCCGCTACGTACGGCAGACCTCGCGGGCCGCCCTCGACCCGGTCAGCTTCGTCTCCCCGACGACCGTCGTCCGCTACGCCGACATCCTCGCCGACACCTCGGCCCCGGCGCGCGACCTCGTCCCGGCCGCGCACCACGCGGCCCTCAACTCCATGGACAGGACCGTCCACCGCCGCCCCGGCTACGCCTTCGCGCTGGCCCGCAGCTCGGCCAGGATCAGCAAGTACGAGTACATGAGCGGCGAGAATCTGCTGCCGTGGTTCCAGGGCGACGGCGCCCACTACCTGTATCTCACCGGCCAGGACCAGACCCGCGCCTACGGCATCGACTACCTCACCGCCGTGTCGCCCTACGGCCTCGCGGGCGTCACCGCCCCCGTCGAGACCCGGCGCAGCGTGCCCGAGCTGTACGGCACCGCCTGGTACGACAACCCGGACCAGGGCTTCACCGCCTCCTCCGAGTCGCAGAACACCTACGTCTACTTCCCGCGCGCCACCAACGCCCTCTCCGGCGGCGCCACCCTCGGCGCGTACGGGACGGCCGCCTTCGTGCAGTCCGACGACGCCGCCTACGCCGCCGAGCGGGCCGGGCTCCTGCCGGACGACTTCGTCGTCTACCGCAACGCGGACGCCACGAAGTCCTGGTTCATGCTCGACGACGAGATCGTGGTCCTCGCCGCCGGAGTCGGCGACGGCGCGGGCCGCGCGGTGACCACGACGCTCGACACCCGGATCGCCGACCCGGCGGACCCGGTCACCCTCACCGGGCGGCTGCGCGACGGCGCCCCGTGGTCCGGCACCGGCACCGCGCCGCTGGCCTGGCTGCGCTACGCCGACGCGGGCCAGGGCACGGCCGTGGGGTACGTCTTCCTCGACGGCTTCGAGGACCGGCGACAACCGGACCGGGGACACGGGCGGTCCGGACCGCGCACCACCGTCGCGCTGGACACCGTCGCCCGCAGCCGCCGCGTCGTCCGTACCTCCAACCCCGACACCACCGTGACCAAGCAGGTCTTCGCCGTCCGCGTCGAGCAGGCCGCCGGAGCGCGGCCGGTCTCCGTGGCGTACGCCCTGGTCCCGCACGCCACCGAGGCGCGTCTGCGGTCGTACGCCCGCGGCCCGCTGTCGGTGGTCGCCAACTCCACGGCGGCGCAGGCGATACGCCACCGCGACCTGGGCCTGCTCGCCGTCAACACCTTCACCGCGGGTTCGCACCACGCCGAGCGGCTCTCCGTCGAAGGGCCCGCGTCCGTCCTGCTGCGCGAGGACCGGCGCGGCGTGGTCTCCCTCGCCGTCGCCGACCCCACCACGCGGCGCGACCGGATCACGCTCCTCCTCCGGGGCCGTCCGCTGCGCGCGGTCACCGCCGACGACGGCGTGCGCGTCTCCCGTGTGCCCGGCGGCACCCGCGTCGAGGTGACCACCCGGCACGCGTACGGCCGCAGCTTCACGGCCACGCTGCGCTGACCGCCTGGCCCGGCCGGTCCCCGGGAACCGCGGCGACCGCCGTGGGCGCTGTCCGTCGCGGGTCCCGGTAAGGGGTCGGCAAAGGATCGGCGCGGACCGCCCGCGTGTCCGATTCGCCCGCATGCCGTTCGTCTACAGTCGTGTAGTCGTCGGCCTGTCGGGGCTCGCCGCCCTGGTCGGCGCGTGCTCGGGGCCGTGCTGTGCGGAGAGCGGAATCGGCCTGCGCGCCGGGAGAGTTGCGGTCCTGTGGAACAACCTGTGGAGCAGCGGTCCGCGCGTGCGCGGACGGTCGGAGCGATGCCGTACGAGTCGGCGGGCGCCGGTCCCGTACGGCACCGGCGGACGGGGCGGAGCGGCCTCGCGGCCGGCGGCGCCCTGAGCAAGGTGCCGGAGGTGACCGCCTGGTTCTGGCTGACCAAAGTGCTCACCACCGGCATGGGCGAGACGACCTCGGACTTCCTGGCCCGCGCGCTCGGCCCGGTCGTCGCGGGCGGCCTCGGCCTGATCGGCCTGGTGGCGCTGCTGGTCGCCCAGTTCCGCGCGCCGCGCCACTCGCCGTGGATCTACTGGTCGGCGATCGTCATGGTCAGCGTCTTCGGCACCATGGCCGCCGACGTCGTGCACGTGGTGGCCGGGGTACCGTACGCGGTCTCCACGGTGGCCTTCTCGCTGATCCTCGCGGCCGTGCTCACCGCCTGGTACGCCAGTGAGGGGACGCTGTCCATCCACAGCGTCCGCACCCCGCGCCGCGAGGCGTTCTACTGGGCGACCGTCCTGACCACCTTCGCGCTCGGCACCGCGGCCGGCGACCTCACCGCGGGCAGCCTGCACCTGGGCTACTTCTCCTCCGGCGTCGTCTTCGCCGTCCTGATCGCCGTACCGGCGCTCGCGGGCCGCTTCCTCGGGCTCAACGTGGTGGCCGCCTTCTGGTGGGCGTACATCCTCACCCGCCCGCTCGGCGCGTCCTTCGCCGACTGGATGGGCGTACCCCTCCACCGCGGCGGCCTCGGCTGGGGCACGGGACCGGTCAGCCTGGTGCTCACCGTCCTGATCGCCGCGCTGGTGGGCTTCCTGGCGGTCAGTCACCGCGACCTGCCCGCGAACGCGGGCGCGTAGCACCGGACGTGACGCGCGGTCGCCCGCGCCGCCGCCGGGATCCGGCGGCGGCGCGGGGGCCGAGGAAGCTGTCCACCGCCCCCGCGCCGAATTTCTGCACGATGCTGTACGCCAGCACCGGCATCAACACCTGCGGATGCGCGGGGAGATGAGTCGCCGCGAGCACCGCGCTCGCGCTGCTGTTGTTCATCCCCGACGCCAGCGTGATCGCGACCGTGTCGGCCCGGTCACTGCGCAGACCGCGCGCCAGACCCCAGCCGACGGCCAGCGCCGCGAGGCACGCCAGGGCCGCCACACCGACCGACGCGGCGATGAACGCCACCTGCGGGTGCCGCAGTTGACCGCCCAGCGCGCCGCACGCGTTGGCGTACGTCAACAGCAGTGACGCCAGCAGCGCGGCCAGCTTCAGACCGGGAAGCGCGCGGTCCCGCCGCTCCCGCGACGTCATCCGCTGCGCCAACAGCCCGGCCAGGCACGGCGTGACGACCCCGGCCAGCGCGAAGGCGCCGCTGCTGGCACCGGCCATCCGCCCCAGATCGTGGGCGTAGTGGCCGTGCGCGAAGACGGCGGCCATGGAGAGCGTCAGCGGGGTGGTCAACGGGCTGAGCAGCGTGGAGGCGAGCACGATGCCGACCACCAGTGCGTGGTTGCCGCCCGCCCGGCCGCCCCAGACCGTCGCGCCCCCGGCCACCGGCATGGCGCCGACGAGCGCGATCCCGGTCAGCAGCCCGCTGCCGCCGTCGGTGTCGGGCGAGAACCGCAACAGTCCCGCCAGCAAGGGCAGGACGAGCAGCGGCCCGGCCGCGTTCACCGCCGTACCGGTCATCAGCGCCCCCGGGCGCCTGGCCAGCGCGGGCAGCCGCCGCACCGGCACCTGAAGGGCCGCCGTGAACAGCACGAACGCCAGCAGCGCCGCGGGCGGCGACAGCGCGGCGGCCGGTACGCCGACCCCGCGCGGCACGCTCCACCGCAGGTGCCGCAGCCACAGACCGGCGGCGGGAGCGACCGTCGCGACGGCGTAGGCCAGGGCCATCAGCCAGGTCAGGGACCGTTGGACGCGCGCGAGGGCGCGGGGGACGAAGGGAGCACGCACGGGCTGTCGTTCCTGTCTGCTGCGATACGGCACGGGGGACCGGTGGACGCCGGTGACCGGCGCGGGCCGCGTATCAGCGCAGACAGGACGGTGGCAGCCTCGTACGTCATCAGGCGGTTTCCGCCGCCCGCCGGTCCTGCTGGGCGTGCTCGTCCAGCGGCGTGTGCGGTGCGGGCCGCTGGTCCTTGCGGGTCCGGGTCAGGTAGACGACCAGCGCCAGGATCGTGGCCAGGAACAGCGCGCTGGTGCCCACCGTGCCGAGGCCGAGACCGCCGTCCGCGCGCGGCTGCGAGAGGTAGTCGCCCAGGGACGCGCCCAGCGGCCGGGTCAGGATGTACGCCAGCCAGAACGCGAGCACGGCGTTCAGCCGCAGCCGGAAGTGCGCCAGCGCGACCACCGCGATGACCGCGCCGAAGGCGAGCGCGGACAGCCAGTAGCCGAGGTTCATCCGCTCCGCGACCAGGTCGCCCGCCGCCGTGCCCAGGGCGAAGGTGAACAGGATCGCCGCCCAGTAGAACGCCTCACGGCGCGGGGTGCGGATGCTGTGGATCGACAGCGTCCGCTCGACGGCGAACCAGAGCGCGAAGGTCGCCGCCAGGACGACCGCGAAGACCGCGGTCGTGGTGGTCAGCGCCACCCCGAGGTTGTCGGTCAGATTGTCCGTGACCAAGGTGCCCACCACGCTGATCAGCACCACCGCGAGCCAGTACACGCCCGGCACGTACCGCCGTACCCGGAACTGCGCCACCAGGGCCGCCACCAGCAGCACCGACATCACGTACGTCGTGTTCGTCAGGCCCATGTGGAGACTGGTGTTGAGATAGTCCGCCGCGGTCTCGCCGACCGTGGTGCACAAGACCTTGATCAGCCAGAAGTAGACGGTGACTTCCGGCACCTTGTTGAGCATCGTGCGCACCCCGGGCGCGGAGCCCGAGCGTTCCATGGTCGTTGTCATGCCGCGCAGGCTGGCACGCGGCGCCTGAACACAACCTGAGCGCCGCCCCGCCTCCGGCCGCCCGGCCCTTCCCCGACGTGCCCGGTCGTCGATACTGGGCCTCATGACCGCTCACTGCGTCCTGATCGTCGAGGACGACCACGGACTGCGCGACGTCCTCGCCCGCGGCCTGCGCGAAGAGGACTTCGAGGTGCTCACCGCCGCCGACGGCGCGAGCGCGCTGCGTACGGTCGGCCCGCGCGTGGACGCGGTCGTCCTCGACGTCGGCCTTCCCGACTCCGACGGGCGGGACGTCTGCCAGGCCATGCGCGCCGTCGGCATCGAGGCCGCCGTGCTCTTCCTCACCGCGCACGACGCCCTGCACGACCGGCTGTCGGGCTTCTCCTCCGGCGGCGACGACTACCTCGCCAAGCCCTTCCACCTGGCCGAGCTGACCGCCCGCCTGCACGCGGCGCTCCGCCGCGGCAACCGCGTGGCGGCCCGCGAGGTCAAGGGACTGCGCCTGGACCCCGTCACGCACGCGCTGTCCGCGGACGGCGGCGCGGCCGTACCCCTGACCCCCACCGAATTCCGCATCCTGGCCTGCCTGATGGCCGCGCCCGGCGCCGCCGTACGACGGCACAGCCTGGTACGGGCGGCGTGGCCGCACGGCGCCCAGGTCAGTGACAACACTCTCGACCAGTACGTGTCGCGGCTGCGCCGCAAGCTCCGCGAGACGGGCAGCACGCGCGGCATCGACACCGTGCGCGGCATCGGATACCGGTTCGCGTGAGGCCGCCCGCCCGCGTGCGACGTCCGGGCCGGGCGGAACGCCCGAGCCGCGCCGGGCAGCAGCCGCGCGCGGGGCGCCCGCGCCGCCGGGGTCTGTCCGGCACGCTGCCCGCGACCCTGCGCGGCCGACTGGCGCTGCTCGCCCTCGTCACCACCGTGCTGTGGGTGGCGCTGCTCACCGCCGCGTTCAACGTCGCGCTGCACGAGATACTGCGCCGCCAGGCCGACGACCTGCTGCGCACCCGCGCCGCAGCCGTCGCCGCGACCGTCGACATCCGCGCCGACGGGACCATCGCCGTCCGGGAACCGGGCGACGACGGCGCGCTCGACAGCGGAATCTGGATCTACCGCGGCGCCCACGTCGTCGAACGCCCCGCCGCTCCCGAACCGCTCCAGCGCCGCGCGGACGCCCTCGCGGGCAAGGGGACCCGATTCGCCGACACCTCCACCCCGCGCTCGACCCGGCTGTACGCGATGCCGCTGGGCAGCGGGGGAGTTCAGGTCGCCACCGTCGTGGCCGCCGCGAGCCTGGAGCCGTATCTGCTCACCGCCCGTTCGGCGCTGGCCGGTTCGCTCGGCCTCGCCCTGCTGCTGGTCGGCGGCGTCTACCTCGTCACCCGCATGGTGATCGGCCGCGCCCTGCGCCCGGTCAGCACCATGAGCGACCAGGCGTCCCGCTGGAGCCGGTACGGCGCGGCGCAGCGCTTCGGCGCGCGGGAGGCCAGGCCCGCGGAACTGGCCGCGCTGGCCGCCAATCTGGACCAGCTCCTCGACCGCCAGGCGGCCGTCCTGCGGCACGAACAGCAGCTCACCGCCGAGCTCTCCCACGAACTGCGCAATCCGCTGGCCCGGATCACCGCGGAGACGGACTGGCTCACCGCCCGCCCCCGCACCGCGGACCAGTCCCGCTCCTCCCACCAGGCCATCGCCGCCGCGGCCACCCAGATGGCGCAGATCTGCCGGACACTGCTCAGCGAGGCCCGGCAGCCGTCCGCGGCGGCGGGCCGCTGCGCCGCCCTCGACGTCGCCCGCGCGGTCGCCGACCGCAGCCGCGCCGAACACCCCGAGGCGCCCCCGGTCACGGCGTCCGGCGAGCCGGTGGACGTCGGCGTCACCCCCGAACTCCTCGAACGCGTCCTCGCCCCGCTGCTCGACAACGCCCGCCGCTACGCCGCCCGCGCGATCGCCCTCGAATGCGTCCGACTCCCCGACGGCGCGCGGGTGTTCGTCGCCGACGACGGCCCCGGCGTCCCCGCCGAACACGCCGAGGCCGTCTTCGAGGCGGGCCGCCGCTTCGGCTCGGAGACGGACGCCCACGACGGCGCCGGGCTCGGCCTCCCCCTGGCCCGCCGCCTCGCCCGCGCGGCAGGCGGCGACATCACCCTGGTCCCCGCACCGCGCGGAGCCCGCTTCCAGGTGACACTCCCGCCTGGCTAGGGTCCGTTTCGCGGATCACGAACAGCCCCTCGGCCCCGGCCCCTTCGGCCCTGGCACGCACGCCCGTGCCCGACGTCGTCAGGACCGGCGGCCGCGCGGGCGCCGCGCCGGGCGGGTGCCGGGAGCGGCGCCGGTGGCCTGCCCCGAGGCGTGATCGCGCAGCAACCTCTCCAGCAACCTCTCGTCCTCCGCTGGCAGTTCGGAGACGAAGCGGGCCAGGACGGCCGCGCGGTCGCCGCCGGCTTCCAGCAGGTCGCGCATGCCGGCCGCCGCGTGGCCCGCCTCGTCGCGCACGGGGGAGTAGAGGTAGCCGCGTCCGGCGCGCTCGCGGGTGACCAGGCCCTTGTCGTGGAGGCGGGTGAGGATCGTCAGGACGGTGGTGTAGGCGGGTTCGCCCGCGACCTGTTCGCGTACGGCGCCCGCCCCGGCCGGCTCACCGACGGCCCACAGCGCCGCGAGGACTTCGCTCTCCAGCTCGCCCGGCGCGCGTCGCCCGGCGGCCGGGCCTTCCTGCTCGGCCACGCTTCCCGCTCCTTCGTAGAAATCCTCACGGTACTACGGCACGACCTGGCCGCCCCGGCCCCGGCCGCCCGACCAACCGGCCACCGCGAGACCCCCGTGATCGCGCAACGGGCCGACCGTCAGGCCGCGTTCCTGACAGAAGTCGAGAAGGCGGGGGAGCGCCCCGAGCGTGTTGCGCCACGACCCGGTGGCCGAGGCGCAGTCGGAGTCGTGGAGCAGGACGGTGCCGCCGCCGCGCAGGTCGCGGGTGACGGTGTCGAGGACGGTCCGGGGCGTCGCGCGCCCGCGCCAGTCCTCGCCCCAGGCGGTCCACAGCACCGGCGTGAGTCCGAGGCGGCGGCAGGCCAGATGCGTACCGGCGGTCATGACGCCGTACGGCGGCCGGTAGAGCGTCGGCGCGCCGCCGGTGAGGCCGCCGACGAGGTCGCGGGCGCGGGCCAGGTCCTCGTACGTGGTCCAGGGGCCGCGCAGCAGCGCGGGCCGGTGGGTCCAGCCGTGGATCGCGACCTCGTGGCCCGCCTCGTACATCTCCGTGACGAGGCCGGGGGAGCGGACGGCCATCGAGCCGAGCAGGAAGAAGGTGGCCCGCACGCGGCGGGTGTCGAGCAGTCGCAGGAAGTGCGGGGTGGACAGGTGGTCGGGGCCGTCGTCGAAGGTGAGCGCCACGCTGTCGGGCCGTCCGCGTCCCGACAGCCGCGGCATGAGCCGGTTGCGCAGCGGGCCGAAGGTCGACAGCGCGGGCCCGGCGTAGGCGGCAGCGAGCGCGGACGCGGCCACCGCACCCGTGCGCAGGACGGTACGGGCGACGATCCGCCGGTCGGAATGAGGAGTCACGGTGATCGGCCTCCTTGCGGGCGTGGGCAGCGGGAGCCGGGCATGCCGGACCCGCGCCCCGCGGTGACCTCGGCGGACGGCCCCGGCCGGGGGCTGCCCGCGAATCTACTACACGTTGTAGAAGGTGGACGAGGTGCCCGTCGATCGGAGGGCGCACGGGGCGAGCGGCGGCGGTCTCCCGAATCCATGGACGGGCAACATTGGATCTTGCGAGAGAAAGTAGAGATTGAGCAAAGATAAGTTCGTATATTGCGCTGCCGTGTCCACGACATTACGGTTCCCCTTGCGCCGTCACCCCCCACCCGCCAACCGCTTCAGCGCAACGCCCCAGTCGCCATCCCCTTCACCGCCACCGCGACGAGCCATGTCCCAGGCCCGCTCCGGCGTCGGCGGCCCAGCTCCGCGTCACCTCGCTTCCCCATGCCCTCGTACGGCTGTCCGCACGGCGCAGGTCCGGCATTCCGTGTCGAAAAGGAGCAGACGTTGTTCCAGCCCATCAGATCCCTGAGGCGCACCATCGCCGTGGGAGGCACCACCGCGCTGATCGCCGCCGCGGGCGTCATCGCCCTCGCGGCCCCACCGGCATCGGCCGCCGCAGCCACCGGCGGCAGCGGCGCGAGCCTTCCCTACGTCGAGGTGCAGGCGGAGAACTCCGCCACCAACGGCACGGCCATCGGCCCGAGTTTCGCCGCGGGACAGCTCGCCGACGAGGCGTCGTACCGCAAGGCGGTGACCCTCTCGGGCAGCGGCAAGTACGTCACCTTCACCACCCCGGTCGCCACCAACTCGATCGACTTCCGCTACAGCATCCCCGACGGCTCGGGCGGCTCGGTCTACACCGCCCCGCTGTCGTTCGCGATCAACGGCGCCGCACAGCCCGACTTCACCCTCACCAACGCCTATAGCTGGTACTACGGCAGCTACCCGTTCACCAACACACCGGGCAGCAACCCGCACCACTTCTACGACGAGGTCCACCGGCTGCTCCCGCAGACCTATCCGGCCGGCACCACCTTCACCCTCCAGACCAGCGGCTCCAGCGCCGCCACCACCATCGACTTCGCCGACTTCGAGCAGGTCGGCGCCGCCCTCCCGCAGCCGTCCGGCTCGGTCTCGGTGACCAGCCAGGGCGCCGACGCGACCGGCGCCGCCGACAGCACGGCCGCCTTCAACGCGGCGATCAACGCGGCGGGCCCCGGCGGCACGGTGTGGATCCCGCCGGGCACCTTCAAGATCCCCCGGCACATCACGGTCAACAACGTCACCGTCACCGGCGCGGGCATGTGGTACTCGACGGTGACCGGCGCGGCGCCCGGCTTCTACGGGCTCGGCGAGCCCGACAGTTGCGGAGTCGGCGGCAACCGCGGGGTGAGCAGCAACGTCCACCTCTCCAACTTCGCGATCTTCGGCCAGGTCGGCGAGCGCAACGACTGCGACCAGGTCAACGGCATCGGCGGCGCGATGAGCAACTCCACCGTCTCCAGCCTCTGGATCGACCACCTGAAGGTCGGCGCCTGGATGGACGGGCCGATGGACAAGCTGACCCTCAGCGGTCTGCGGATCCGTGACACCACCGCCGACGGCGTCAACTTCCACGGGGGAGTGACCAATTCGACCGTCACCAACAGCGAGATCCGCAACACCGGCGACGACGGCATCGCCACCTGGGCCGACGCCGCGCTCGGCGCCGACGCCAACGACACCATCTCCAACAACACCGTGGAGACCCAGATCCTGGCCAACGCCATCGCGATCTACGGCGGCCACGACAACACCGTCAGCGGCAACCTCGTACGGGACACCGGACTCGCCCAGGGCGGCGGCATCCACGTCGGCCAGCGCTTCACCTCCACCCCGGTCGGCACCACCACGATCTCCAACAACACCCTGATCAGGGCGGGCAGTCTCGACCCGAACTGGCAGTTCGGCGTCGGCGCGCTGTGGTTCGACGGCAGCCAGGGCGCCATCACCGGCCCGATCAACGTGACCAACGCGCTGATCCAGCAGAGCCCCTACGAGGCGGTGCAGTGGGTCGAGGGCACCGTCAGCGGGGTCAGCCTCAACAACGTGACCATCGCGGGCGCCGGCACCTTCGCCCTCCAGGAACAGACCGGCGGCGCCGCGAAGTTCACCAACGTCACGGCCACCGGCATCGGCGCCAGCTCACCGATCTATAGCTGCGAGGGCAACAACTTCACCGTCACCGACGGCGGCGGCAACTCCGGCATCAGCGGCACCCCGTTCTGCGGCGGCTTCCCCACCCCCGTCTTCCCGCCCTACCCGGCGGAAGGCGTGACCGCCAGCCCGAGCGCGCTCAACTTCGGCTCGGTCGCCACCGGTTCGACCAGCGCCGCCCAGACCGCGACGGTCACCAACCCGACCGGCTCGGCCGCCTCCGTCTCCGCCATCACCACCAGCGGTGACTTCTCGCAGACCAACACCTGCGGCACCTCCATCCCGGCCAACGGCTCCTGCACCGTCAGCGTGAAATTCGCGCCGACGGCGACCGGCGCGCGTGCCGGGACACTGACCGTCGGCGCGGGCGGCAACACCAGCACCGTCGCCCTGTCCGGCACCGGCACCGCGCCCGGCCCGATCCTGGGCACCAACCCGGCGAGCCTGTCCTTCGGCGGCACGGTCGTCGGCGCGACGGCCGCCCCGCAGACCGTCACCGTCACCAACTCCGGCACCACCACGGCCACCGTCTCGGCCGTCGCGGCGACCGGCGACTTCACACAGACCAACAACTGCTCGTCGCTCGCGGTCGGTTCGTCCTGCGCGGTGACCGTCACCTTCAAGCCGACGGCCGGCGGCACCCGTAACGGCACGCTGACACTGACCAGCAACGCCAACAACAGCCCGACCACGGTCGCGCTCAGCGGCGCCGGAATCGACAGCAGCACCGACATCGCCGCAGGCCGCCCGGCCACGGCGAGTTCCGCCAACGGCACCTTCGTCGCGGGCAATGTCACCGACGCGGACGCGTCCACGTACTGGGAGAGCGCCAACGGCGCCTTCCCGCAGTGGGTCCAGGTCGACCTCGGGCAGAACTACGCCGTCGGCAAGGTGACCTTGCGGCTCCCGCCGTCCACGGCGTGGGCCACCCGTACCGAGACCCTGTCCGTACAGGGCTCCACGGACGGCACCTCGTTCAGCACCCTGTCGCCCTCCGCCGCGCAGACCTTCGACCCGAGCGCCAACAACAACACGGTGACCCTCACCTTCCCCGCGGCCACCGCCCGCTACGTACGGATCAACGTCACCGCCAACTCGGGCTGGAGCGCCGCCCAGTTGTCCGGCCTCCAGGTCTACCCGAGCGGCGGCACCAACCCGTCGTCCGCGACCTTGTCCGTCACTCCGACCTCGCTCACCTTCGCCTCCCAGGCGCCCGGCACCACCAGCGGCGCGCAGAACGTGACGGTGACCAACACCGGTACGGCCGCCGCGTCGATCAGCTCGGTCACCGCCTCCGGGGACTTCTCGCAGACCAACACCTGCGGCACGTCGCTCGCGGCCAACGCCAGTTGCTCGGTCGCGGTGAAGTTCACCCCCACCGCCTCCGGCACCCGCACCGGCACCCTGACGATCAGCGGGAACGCCTCCAACAGCCCCACCACCGTGGCGCTGACCGGCACCGGCAGCGGCACGGTGAGCACCAACCTGGCGGCGGGCAAGGCCACCAGCGAGTCCAGCCACTCCGACGTCTACGGGTCCTCCAACGTCACCGACGGCAGCCAGAACAGCTACTGGGAGAGCGCCAACAACGCCTTCCCGCAGTGGGTCCAGGTCGACCTCGGCTCCGCGCAGAGCGCGAGCAAGGTCGTCCTCCAGCTCCCCGCGGGCTGGGGCGCCCGGAACCAGACGCTGTCCCTGTCGGGCAGCACCGACGGCAGCACCTTCACCACTCTCAAGTCGTCGGCCTCCTACTCCTTCGACCCCGCCTCCAACAACACGGTCACCCTCACCTTCACCGCGGCCACCGCGCGGTACTTCCGGGTGACGGTCACCGCCAACTCCGGCTGGCCCGCCGGGCAGATCTCCGAATTCCAGGTCTGGAACACCTGACCCGGACTGACCTCCTCCGGCCCGACCCGACCTCCTCCGGCCCGGCCCGACCCGGCCGGCGTCCCTGAGTACAACCGGCCCGGCCCCTCGCGTGCGATACGCGAGGGGCCGGTGGCGCTCCGGGGACGGCGACCAAGCGCGGACGGCCGGACGGAGGGGGAGCATTTTATGCCCAGTGCGGTCATGTACCGCTGGAAATTGCCAGAAGTCCTTCGCGCGAGTGCCACCGTGCGTAACGTGACGGTCACTGCCGATCCGTCGGCGGGCCAACAGCGGCCTCACGCAGGGGAGTCGGGTGTCCGGGATAGACGAGTGCCTGCGCGAGGCCATGACGCTGCCGGGAGCCCGGGGCGCCGCTCTCGTGGAGTGGATCAGCGGGCTCTCCCTCGGACAGGTCGGAGACGCGCCGGGCGGTGACCCCGAGACGGCGGCGGCCGAGACCGCGGAATTCGCGCGCATGGCCGTGGAGCACTCGGCGTTCGAACCGGCGGAACCCCTCGGCTCACCGCGCGGCGGGACCACGGGACCCGCCGCGCCCGCCGCTGCCTCAGGACCCGCAGACACCGCCAAGGGACTGCCGGTCGAGGACGTCATCGTCGTCACCCGCACCGGCTACCACCTGCTGCGCTTCGTCGAAGCGCCCTTCGACGGCGGGGTGTTCCTGCACCTGTGGCTCGACCGCGAGCACGCCAACCTCGCCCTCGCCATGATGCGCGTACGCGACCTCGCCGAACGGCTGGTGCTGGCATGACCGGGCCGCTGTCACCGATGCTGCTGCGCCTGGCCGAGGAGGGCGCGACCGGCGCGCTGCTCCGGGACAGCGGGGCGCTCTACCTCGCGGACGGCGTCGTGGTGCACGCCGAGAGCCCGGCCACCCCCGGCATCGACGTCCTGCTGACCGCCGGCGGCCGACTTCCCGTCGAGGTGTGGCAGGAGGCGGTGGACGCCGCCGGAGCCCGCTGCCGGACCGCCCGCCACCTCCTGGAACACCGCAGGATCTCCGCCGCGGAACTGGAGATCAGCCACCTCGGCGCGCTCTACGACGCCGCCTTCTTCGTCCTCGCCGCGGGCAGCGGCCCCACGCGCTTCCGGCACGGTGTCGTCCACTGGTTCGGCCCCGTGCGCCCGGTGCGGGTGGCCGAGGTGGAGCGCGAGACCCGCCGCCGCCGCGGACTCCTCGACGCCCTGTGGCCGTATCCGCAGCTCGACACCGCCCCCGTCGTCCGCCGCAGGGCCGCGTGCCTGCCGCCCGTACCGCGTCGGCAGCGGGCCCTGCTGGACCTCGTGGACGGGGTACGCACCCCGTCCGCCATCGCCACCGTGCTCGGCAGGCCCACCTTCCACGCGCTGGTCGACGTACGGCGGCTGGCCGCCGCCGGGCACTGCGAGACCCCGCGGCGCGCGGCACCGCCACCAGGGCAGGGGCGGCCACCGGGACGGGCACAGGAAGCCGCATCCGCACCGGCCACCGCGGACCGCGCCGGGTACCTGCCGGGACCTCCCGACGTCGGCACGCTCCGCAGGGTCCTCGACGCCTTGGAGGCACGACCGTGAAGCGCACTCCCGCCCGCAGGACCGGGACCGCACAGATATGAGGCGCGTCGTGCGACAACGCGCCGACAAGAAGGTCGGAAGGAGAGAGGAGAGAAGGAATCTGATGGCGCAGGAGGCCGAGATACGCGAGGAACTGCGGCGGCTGCGGGCCCGGCTGCCGCACGCCACGGGCGCGCTCGCCGCGGGCGTCGACGGCATGGTGCTCGCCCAGGAGGCGGATACCGTGGAGGCCGAGGGAGTGGCGGCCCTCACCGCCGCGGCGCTGGGCGTCGGCCTGCGGCTGACCGACACCGCGTCCCACGGCCCCTTCCGGGAACTGCTGGTCCGCGGCGAGCAGGGATACGTCGCCATCTACGCCGCGGGCACCGCCTGCGTGCTCACCGTCCTGGCCGGACCGCAGGTCAACGTGGGCCGGCTGCACATGGAGGCCCGCCGCTCCGGCGCGCACATCGCGCACCTGGTCGACGGCGACCCCGAGCCACGGGAGGACGCCCCCACACCATGACCACCCGACCCACCCGGACCGGCGGCGCCCGCCACCGCGCGCCCACCGCCCCCGACGCGGCAACGGCATCGACCGTATCCACCCCGTCCACCCCATCCACCCCATCGACCGCATCCACCGCGTCCACCGCATCCACGTCAGCACCGCACATGAACCGACCGGAAGGAAGCCCAGCCATCATGGCCAACACCGAAACCGCCCTCAAGGACGCGATGACCTCGATCGACGGCGTCATAGGCGTCGCACTCGTCGACTACACCAGCGGAATGGCGCTGGGCACCCTCGGCGGGGGCAAGGAACTCGACCTCAACGTCGCGGCGGCCGGCAACACCGACGTCGTCCGTGCCAAGGCGCGCACCATGGAACTGCTCGGCCTCAAGGACGAGATCGAGGACATCCTCATCACCCTGGGCTCGCAGTACCACCTGATCCGGCTGCTCAAGGGCCGGGGCAAGAACGGCCTCTTCCTGTACCTGGCGCTGGACAAGTCGCGCGCCAACCTGGCGATGGCCCGGCACCAGTTGAAGCGGATCGAGAACGACCTGGAGCTGTGACCGGGCCGTCGCGCCCGTACGCCGTCGGCCGTGCCCACCGGGCCGCGCGGAGACGGCCGTCCTGCCGGGCGGCCGTCTCCGCGCGACATCCGTTCACGGCCCGCTCACTACCTGCCCGTTCCCCGAGCGCGCCGCCCGTCCGAGGCCCGCGTCCGGCCCGGAAGGAGAAGCCGAAAAAAAGATGGGTGTGAAGCGATTGGGGTGGGGCAGAAGCCCTGACGGTTGTGCCGGACAACCGGACAGGGGCAAGAACATGCGTTCCAGCGCGATGGCCGTGAACGGCCCGCATCAGCAGGCCGGGCAGGACATCTGGGCGGGAGCCGCGTACGACGGCGAGACCGGATCGATCGCGGCGGCCCGCGCCTTCACCGCCGACTTCCTGGCCGGTGTGACGGGCGGGCGCGCCCAGCCGATCCCCGCGGTCGTCGTCGCCGACGCGCAACTCGTGGTGAGCGAGCTGGTGACCAACGCGTGCAAATTCGCGCCGGGTCCCTGCGCGCTGAACCTGGAGATCCAGGGCACGGATCTGGTGATCACTGTGTGGGACACCGACTCGTCGATGCCGCTCGCGCGCGCGGCGGAGCCCGGCAGGATCGGCCAGCACGGCCTGGAGATCATCCTCGCGGTCTGCGAGGGCTTCGACGTCCGGCGCGAGCCGGTGGGCAAGCGGATCAAGGTGCGCGTCGCCCTCGGAGCGTGAGCGCCTGACCCGGTCAGGGGGCGTGGGCTGACGCGTTACGCGCCGCCCGCGCTTCTGCACGCTCCTGTTCGCGAGCCGCGCGGTGATCTTCACTGGGTACAGAGCGAGCTGCCCGCCTGAACTCTCGGCCGGATCTCGCCGAGCCACCAGGAGCACCGTGACCACCGGCCAGGACGCGGCTCAGCCGCCCGCTCAGCAACCGACCCCTCATGACCCGCCGCAGGCCTCGCCCCACGGTCCGCCGCCGCCCCGGCGCCCCCGGCGCGTGGTCTTCGACGCGCCCTTCACCGACCGCACGGCCTGGGCGGCGGGCCGCACCTCCGCCTACCCGGAGAGCGGCCGCAATCCCGGCGACAACAAACTCGACCAGATCGGCCCGGCCTACGCCCCCACCGCCGGGGGTGTCTTCCGCGCTCGGCGGGCGGCGGGCGGCGTCTGGCACACCGACCTGGTGTCGACCGAGTACGCCCCCGGCGGCTTCGAGCTGCTGCCGGGCGACGAACTCACCGCCACGTGCGTGGTGCACGCCCCGCAGGGCGCCTGGCCCGCGATCTGGACCTGGGGCCGCGACAGCGATGCGGGCCGCCCCCAGCCGGGCCACGGCGAGATCGACCTCTTCGAGTACCACCCCACCAACCCGCGGCTGCTCGAACTGTCCAACCACGTACGCCCCGGCGGGTTCGAGGCGGCCGACGTGATCGCGCCGGGCCGCCCCTTCGCACTCCGGGTCCGCTTCGACGCCGACGACGTCTGCTGGTCCATCGACGACGAGGTCGTCTTCCGCGACGGCCACGGCGTCGGCCCCGCCTGGCGCGCCTGGCCGGTGGTGAACATCAGCGTGTCCGCGGGCGCGTACGGGCACACCCCGCCCGACGCGCGCACGAGCCTGCTGCACTGGGAGTGCGCCGGACTCACCGTCACCCGCTGATCCGGACCCGGTGGCTCACGCCGTCGCCCGCAGTGCCTCCTCCGCCGTCGAGTACACCTTGAGGACGCGGTCCACGCCGACGATACGGAGCAGCCGCGCCAACTGCGGCGGCACGGCGGCGACTCGCAGGTCACCGTGCTGGTGGATGCTCAGCAGCAGATTGAGGAAGCTGGAATCGGCGAAGGTGATCCCGCTGGCGTCGAGCACCAGCACCCGGCCGGCCTCGGCCGCCTCGGTCAGCTCCTGCCGCAACGGCCCCAGCGTGTCCGCGTCGAGGTCGCCGTGCGGGGTGACAATGCGCGGGAGGTCGCCGACGACCGGATCCCTATGCGCGTCGTGGTGTGTCGACATATGACAAGTATGTCCAGCGTCACGGGGGAGAGGAAAGAGCGGATCAGGGCGAACCCGAGTGCGCCCCCGTCGACGCGCGCCGGTGGAGCCCGATCCCAGGTCAGAAACTGATCGCAAGCGGTCGGAACCAGTCGCAAACCGATGGGCCCGCGGCGGCGGACCGTCCGCTAGGCGGAGCGGGCGTGGATCCCCATGCCGCCGGAGACGATCAGATTGTCGCCCGTGATGTAACCGGCGGCGTCGGAGGCGAGGAAGGCGACCGCCTCGGCGACATCGGCGGGGGCTCCGACGCGGCCGAGGGGAACGTCCTCGCCCCACGCGGCGACCGTCTCCCGGCCGATGCCCAGCTTGCCGTACGCGGGAGTGTCGATCAGGCCGGGGCTCACCGCGTTGACCCGGATACGGCGCGGGGCCAGTTCGATGGCGAGCGAGCGCATCAGAGGCAGCAGCGCTCCCTTGGCGGCGGTCATGGCCGCGCCGAGCCCCTCGCCCGCGCCGATGGTGAACACCACGGACGCGCCCTCGTTCAGCAGCGGGAGCGCCTTTCGCAGGGTGAAGAAGTTCCCCTTGACGTTGATGTCGAACAGGGCGTCGAAGGCGGCCTCGTCGGTGGACTCGATCGGTCCGGGCCGGGAGATGCCCGCGTTGAGATGGAGCAGGTCGAGGGAGCCCAGGTGCCCGCGCGCCCGCTCCACCGCCTGGTCGATGTCGGTGAGCGAACCGGCGTCCGCCCGGACGGCGACCACGTCGTGCGGCAGGCCGGAGCTGTCGACGCTGCCGAGGCCGGTGACCATGACGCGGTAGCCGCGCGCGTGGAGCAGTTCCGCGGTGGCCTTGCCGATCCCGCTGGTGCCGCCGGTGACGAGTGCTGTCTTCGCTGCCACGGTCGCTCTCCTTGTCGACGCGTGGGGCGCGTGGACGGCCCCACTGATTGTCACCGTACGCCCGTATGGCAGTGACTGCCAAATGTCGTGTGAATGCCATGATGGCAGGCCGCGCTAAGGTGATGTCATGACGCAGGGAACAACGGGCGAGGGGCCGGCCGCGCCCACACTGTGGGACCGGACGCGGCAGCTCGCGGCCCGGGAGATCCTCGACACCGCCCTGCGGCTGTTCACACGGCAGGGGTACGACGAGACGACCATCGCGCAGATCGCCCGCGAGGCCGGTGTCTCGCAGCGCACCCTCTTCCGCTACTTCGGCACCAAGGAAGACCTCATCGGCGGCAGCCAGGAGCAGTTCGTCACCCTCCTGACGGAGACCGTCCGCGAGCAGCCCGCCGACGCCGACGCCTGGCAGACCCTGCGCGCCGCCCTCAAGGCCGCGCTCTCCGTCCACACCGGTCCCGAACAGGCCCTGGAGCGCTTCCGCCTGATCCACCGCACCGACTCGCTGCGCGCCGCCTACCTCGGAAAGCGCGTGCGCTGCCAGGAGGAACTGCTCCCGCTCCTCGAAGCCAGGCTGGCAGCCTCGGGCGCCGACCGAGTACAGGTCCGCGCCGTCCTCGCCACGGCCTTCGGCTGCTTCGACGCCGCCACCGCGACCTGGATCGAGGGTGACGGCGAGGGCGACATCCTCGACCTCTACGACCGCGGCCTGGCCGCGGTCCGCGACGTCCGCTGACCGGCTCGCGGGCGTACCGCCGCGACTCCCGGCGGGGGCTCAGTCGTCGATGCCGGAGCGTTCGATGCCCGCCACGATGTGCCGCTGGAGGAGCAGGAAGACCAGCAGCAGGGGCAGGATCGACACCGCCGCCGCGACGAACAGCTCGTGGATGTTGACCACTTGGGCGGTGGTGAAGGTGGACAGCGCCACCTGCACCGTCCAGGACGACGTGTCCTGGCCGATGACCAGAGGCCACAGGAAGGCGTTCCAGGCGCCGATGAAGACGATCGTGGACACGGCCGCGAAGACCGGCCGGGAGTTGGGCACCACGATCCGCCAATAGGTGCGCCAGTAGCCGAGTCCGTCGACCTTCGCCGCGTCCTCCAACTCACCGGGAAAGCCCAGGAAGTACTGCCGGAAGATGAAGCAGGCGAACGCCGAGAAGATCGTCGGGATGATCAGGCCGCGCAGCGTGGAGATCCAGCCGAGCGAGGACACCAGCACGAAGCTCGGCACGAAGGTGACCGCGGCGGGCACCATCAGCGTGCCGAGAATCGCGTAGAACACCTGGTTGGACCAGCGGTACGGGATACGGGCCAGTCCGTATCCCGCCAGCGACGCCAGCACCACCGTGCCCACCGTCGTGGTGACCGCGATCATGGCCGAGTTGAGCAGCGACCGGGCCATCGGCACCGCCGGGTCGTCGAACAGCTCGCGGATGTTGGACCACTGGAGGTGGGTGGGGAAGAACGTCCACTCGGGCGAGGTGATGTCCTGCTCGGCCGACAGGCCGTTGCGCACCAGCAGGTAGAACGGGATCAGGAACAGCAGCGCGAGTACCACGAGCAGCACCAGGCGCACCGCGCGCCCGAACCTGAGCAGGGCCTGCTCCATGTCAGTCCTCCCTCCTGCCGAGCCCGAACCAGCGGGCCTGGACGACGGTGACCACCGCGATGATCAGCGCGAGGACGACGGCGCCCGCGCTGCCCACGCCCAGGTTCTGCCCCCGCCCGAGCGCGGTGGTGTACAGGTACACCAACGGCGGCCGGGCGTACGGCGGATAGCCGCGGGAGTCGCTGAGCAGGTTGTAGAACTCGTCGAACGCCTGAAAGGCGTTGATGACCAGCAGCAGCGCCACCGCCACCGAGGTGGCCCGCAGTTGGGGCAACGTGATGTGGCGGAAGACCTGCCAGCCGGGCCGCGCGCCGTCCACCGCCGCCGCCTCGTACAACTGCGCCGGGATGCGCTGGAGTCCGGCGAGGAAGAGGATCATGTAGAACCCGGCCTGCAACCACAGCCGTACGGTCACGATCACCAGCCAGTACCACGGCGGGTGGGTGGTGGACAGCCACGCCGTCTGGTCGGCGCCGAACCAGCCCAGGACGGTGTTCGCCAGGCCGAACCGCACACCGTTGAAGATCGACAGCTTCCAGATCAGCGCCGCCACCACGTAGGAGCAGGCGGCCGGCAGGAAGAACACCGAACGGAAGAACGCCTGCGCGTACCGCAGCCGGTTCACCATCAGCGCCAGGGCGAGCGAGAGCGCGTAGGTGGCGGGCACGATGAACAGCGCGAACACCCCGAAGGTGCGCAGGCTGTCGGTGAACGCCTGGTCGCCGAGGACGTCCGCGTAGTTGCCCAGGCCCACGAAGCGGTGCGGGGACACCGTGTTGTGCGCGTCGAAGAAGCTCAGATAGACGCTCCACAACAGCGGCACGTACGTGAACAGCGCGAGCCCGGCGGCGAATGGTCCGACGAAGACCCAGAACCACAGCGTGCGGTGTCTCACGACTTCTTCCGGACCCGCTGCAATTCGGAACTGGTCTTGCGCACGACCGACTTGAGCTCCGTGTCGGGGTTCGCGCCGTCCTTGATGATGCGGCTCAGCGCGTCCTGGTACGCGGTCTGGCTGGCCGGTGTCCACAACAGCGGCTGCGAGAAGCCGTGGTCGGTGGCGTACGAGACGGCGTCGGCCGCCGCGCCCTCCCGCAGCTTGGCCGCCTTCTTCGCCAGCGAGATCCGGGCCGGGATGTGGAAGCCGTAGGAGAGCGCGAAGTCCTCCTGGTACTCGGTCCTGTCGATCCACAGCCACTTGATGTACGCCTTGGCCTCGGCTTGGTGCTTGCTGCGGGAGTTGACGGCCGAGCTGTACGCGCCGACCGGCACCGTGGGCTTGCCCGCCGCGCCGTCCTTCGGGAACGGCAGCACTCCGAAGTCGTCCCCCAGGGCCTTCTTGACCGCGGGCAGCGCCCAGAGTCCGGACCACTGGAGCGCGGTGAGCCCCTGGATGAACGCCGAGGGGTCGGACCAGTCGGTCGGCGCGCCCAACAGCAGCGACTTGTCGGCGTAGAGCCGGTGGAACTTGGCCAGGGTGCGGGCGGCGGCCGGGTCGTCGAAGCCGACGGTGCCCTCCGGGGTCACCAGGCTGAGCCCGGCGGCGTAGAGCGGTGTACCGCCGAGCACCCCGGCGCCGCCGTCGTTGCCCAGGAACAGCCCCTTGACCTTCTTGGTGGTCAACTTCGCCGCCGCGTCGACCAGTTCGTCAAGCGTGGTCGGCGGCGCGATGTTCGCGGCAGTGAGCAGGCTCTTGCGGTAGTACAGGAGCTGCATGTCGATGACCTGCGGGACACCCCAGATCCTGTCCCCGTACGTCGTCACCACGGCCGGGTTGAAGTCGGCCTTCACCGGGCCGACCAGGTCGGTGACGTCGACCACTTGGCCGCCTTGGATCTGGTCCAGCGTCGGGCCGCCTTCGAAGACGTCCGGTCCCGACGAGGTGAGCAGCGCCGCGGCGGTCTGCTGATCGTAGTCCCCGGGCCGCCACTGCACCTTGACGTTCGCCGCGGTGTACGCGTCGGCGTACCGGCGCACCGCCTGCTCCGTACCCGCCTCGCCGTACTGGTGGTACCACTGCTGCAAGGTGACCTTGCCGCCCTTGCCACCCCCGTCGTCCCGGCCGCTGTTCGACCCGCAGGCGGCGGCCAGCGCACCGGTCAGGGCCAGGCTGCCTCCGGTACCGAGCAGTTGTCTGCGGCTGAGCGTCACTGCGTATCCCCCTAGTCAGAGTGGGTCCCGGCGATCTTCGCGCTGGACCATGCACCAACCATGCAGGGGAATTACGACAGCGACATTGCGCCAACGTGGCGGCACCCTGGGTGGCAGGGCGGGCACTCTGCGCGGTCGTCCGCGTGACGCGTGGGTGCCCCCGTCGCACCCTGGAATCGCGCCAGGCCGCTTGTCAGTCGGCGGGCGATGGGGGGATGAAGAGTGCCACCGCGGGACCGGCGCGACACCGTTAGCCGGACGTGTCCTGTCGGCAGGACGCGCCGGTGCGCAGGTTCACGGAGGCGCCGGCGATGACCGAGTCGAGCCGGTCGCGGGTGTGTGTCAGATCCGCGATGTGCCGGTCGATCTGATCACGCTCGACCGTGAGGCGATCCAGAAGCTCGGGCGTGGCCCGGCCGTCGATGACGCAGGGCGTGAGCGCGGCGATGATCTTACTGGACAGACCGGCCGCGTACAGCTCCCGGATCAGATTGATCCGGTCGACCGCGGCCTCCGCGTAGTGGCGCTGGCCGCTGTCGCTGCGCTCGGAGACCAGCAGATCCTGCTCCTCGTAATACCGCAGCGCCCTGGTGCTGACGCCCGTGCGACGAGCCAGTTCCCCGATGCGCATGTCCCACTCCACGTCCCTGCGATCCGCGTCACAGCCACTTGCCTTTGACGTCAACGTCAGGTTTTAGCGTAACCAATGCGCCCTTCTCCCGGAGCTTCCTCCCGGAGAGCCCCGCTTCCCGAGGCACCGCACGCATGCCCGCCCGCCCGCACCTTCGCACCCCCGCACGCCCGCACCTCCGAAAGAGACACGCATGACCACGTATTCGGCGACCGGCCTCACCGGCCCCGCGCCCACCCCGACCGTCTCGGTCAAGCCGCTCGTCCTGCCCGCGCCGCACCGAGGCGCGGACCTGCGGGTACGGATCTCCGCCCCGGTCACCGGCACCCGTCTGCCGATCGTGCTGTTCGCGCACGGCTTCGGTTCCGACCTGGACGGCTACGGGCCGCTGGTCGACCACTGGGCCGCGCACGGCTTCGTGACCGTCCAGGCCACCCATCTGGACTCCAAGCGCTTCGGCCTCGCCGGGGACGACCCCCGTACGCCCGACCTGTGGCGCTACCGCGTCCAGGACATGAAGCGCGTCCTGGACGAACTCGGAACGCTGGAGGCGTCCGTGCCGGGCCTGGCGGGCCGGACCGACCACGGCCGTGTCGTCGCGGCGGGACACTCCTTCGGCGGTCAGACCGCGGGCATCCTGGTGGGGCTGCGCGTCAAGGACCCGCGGACCGGCCTCGCCGAAGACCTGTCCGACCCGCGGGTCATGGCCAGCGTCCAGCTCGCCACCGCGGGCAAGGGCGGCGCGGAACTCACCCCCTTCGCCCACGAGCGCCTTCCCTGGCTCCGTGACCAGGACTTCTCCCACATCACCGCCCCCGGACTCGTCGTCGCGGGCGACAAGGACGACCTCCCCCTCTCGACCCGGGGTCCGGCGTGGACCACCGACCCCTACACGCTCAGCCGAGGCGACAAGAGCCTGCTCACCGTCCGCGGCGGCGAGCACTTCCTCGGCGGCATCTCCGGCTACCGGTCGGCCGAGACCACCGACGAGGACCCCGGCCGCGTCGCTCTCGTCCAGCAGGTCACCGTCGCCTACCTGCGCCACATCACCGGCGACGACCACACCGACTGGGAGACGGCCCGCTCCGTCCTCGCCGCCGCCCACCCCCTGGGGCACCTGGAGTCCAAGTGGCCCGTACGGCGCCGGGCCGCCTCCGACGATCGCGGCGACGCCGCTGATCCGCTGACGGCCCGCTCCTGTGCGGCGGCATCGCCGAGCCCGCGTGGACGGTGACGCGTGCGGACCAGCCCGTCGCGGACCCCGGCGCGACGGCCTCAGCCGAGGACCGGGGGGCGTGGTTGCCGGCCGGTGTCGGCGCTGTCCTCGCTCGTGAGGATCGCGCTCGCGATCACGTCGAAGAGGTGGTCGGCGCGGGGGGCGAGGGAGGGCTGGTCGCCGAGCCAGGCGAGCATGGCGACGAGGGCGAACAGGTCGGCGCCGTCGATGTCGTCGCGTGCCACGCCCGCGGCCTGGGCGCGGGTGAGGAGCCGCGCTCCGGCCGCGCGCAGGGTGACGCACGAGGCGTGGAGCGCGGATTCGGCGTCCTCGATGGCGGCGGCCATCAGGACGGTCACACCCCGGTACTCGGTCGTCCAGGCGACGCAGTCGCGCAGCCACGAGACGAGGGCGTCCTCGGGTGACCCCTGTGTCTCCAAGTCGGCCGCCCGCGCCGTCAGTTCACCGAAGCTCGTGTGGAGCAGGGCTTCGAGCAGGGCCTCCCGGGTGGGGAAGTGCCGGAGCAGTGTCGCCAGGCCCATGCCGGACCTGCGGGCGATGTCGCGCAGCGAGACGTCGACACCCTGCTCGGCGATGACGGCGCCCGCGACGTCGAGCAGGTGGTCGCGGTTCTTCCTGGCGTCGGCGCGCATGGGTCCCTCTTGACTATCCGGATCAGTGGTCCATATATTCGGATCAGTGGTTCGGATAGGTGGACCACTGATCCGTTCAGCGTATCCCCCGGTGGGGGCAGGAGATTACGATGCCCACGAAGATGCCGTCAGACACGATGCGGGCGATCCGGCTGCACGAGCACGGCGGCCCCGAGGTGCTGCGTGAGGACCGGGTGCCTATTCCCGAGCCGGGACCGGGCGAGGTGCTCGTCCGCGTCCACGCGGTGGGCGTCAATCCTCCGGACTGGTACCTGCGCGGCGGGCTGACCTCGGTGCCGGGGGAGCCGGAGTCGACCGTCAGGCTGCCCGCCGTTCCGGGAACGGACGTGTCGGGTGTCGTCGAAGCCGTCGCTCCGGACGTGGACGACCTCGCCGTGGGCGACGAGGTCTTCGGTCTTCTGCGCTTCCCCGGCTTCCACGGCAGCGCCTACGCCGAGTACGTGGCCGCGCCCGCGTCGGACCTCGCGCGCAAGCCGTACGGCATCGACCACGTGCACGCCGCCGGGGCGCCCATGGCCGGGCTCACGGCGTGGCAGTTCCTCATCGAGGCAGGACACGACCATCCCTCGCCCTTCCAGGCGGCGCGGCACCGCCCGACGGCGCTCGACGCCGACAGCAAGGTGCTCGTCAACGGTGCCGCGGGCGGCGTGGGGCACTTCGCCGTGCAGTTGGCGAAGTGGAAGGGCGCGCATGTCACCGCCGTGGCGTCCGGCGCGCACGAGGCGTTCCTGCGCGATCTCGGCGCCGACCGGTTCATCGACTACACCAAGAGCCGTCCCGAGGAACTGGTGCACGACGTCGACCTCGTACTCGACGCCGTCGGCGGCCCCGACAGCAGGCGGTTCCTGCGCACCCTCAAGCGCGGCGGCGCCCAATTCCCCGTGCTTCCCGGGGACTTCGACGCCGAGGAGACCGCGAGGCTGGGCGTCACCGTCTCGACCGCCCAGGTCCGCTCGAACGGCGCGCAACTCGCCGAACTGGGACGCCTGCTCGACGCGGGCACGGTACGCGTCGCCGTCGACAGCACCTTCCCGCTCGCCCGCGCGCGGGCGGCGCACGAACGGGCCGCCCGCGGACACCTCCAGGGCAAGATCGTGCTCACGGTCGAGCAGGTCACGGCGCCGCGTTGAACAGCTTCCAGTTCCCCTCGGAGACGATCTCGACGCCGTCGTCGGTCACCTTGATGGCGGTCTGGTTGTCGATGGCGTACGCCGGGGCCTTGAGCGAGGCGGCCCACCGCTCCGCCTCGGCCATGGTGTTCTCGGGGCAGCCCGGACTGTCGAGGTGCGGGAAAAGGGAGAAGTCGACGACTCCCAGGGCGCGGTCGTCACCGGTGGGCGGCTGCCAGGCGACGAAGTGCTCCCCGACGCGGGGAGTCAGCACCATGCTCCCGGCGCTGAGCCCCACATAGACCGTGTCGTGCAGCGAGGGGAACAGGTCGGCCAGGCCGGACTCCCGCATCCAGTGAGACAGGTACAGCGCGTCGCCGCCGTTCACCAGCAGGACGTCCGTCTCCCGGACCCAGGAGACCCACCGCTCCGTGTCGATGCCGGGCAGCGCCGTGAGCTCCAGTACGCCGACCGACTTCCAGCCCAGCCCGGTCATGGGGTGAAGGGACTGTCCGCTGATGAAACGCCACGGCCCGCCCGGATCGCCGTACGGGCCCCCGTACCCGGCGGTGGGAATGCACAGGGCGTTGGCCTCGGCGATCGGTTTGCCCAGGAGATCGAGGAGCGCCGCCAGAATGCTGGCGTTCTTGACACCGGAGTCGGTAAGGAGAAGCTTCATGACGCCCCCGCACTGATCGCTCTGTGAAAGTGAGCGAGCGACGCTAACACACCCGCTGTCGGCAGAGCAGACGCGCCGAGACCGGCCGCCTCACGGCCGGGTCCAGGCGGTGTCGCGCAGCAGCCGGAGGCCGTTGAGGGCGACGACGAGAGTGGAGCCCTCGTGGCCCGCGACCCCGAGGGGGAGCGGGAGAGCGGCGGTCAGGTCCCAGACGGCCAAGGCGGCGATGAACACCGCGGCGATCGTCAGATTCTGGATCACCAGACGGTGGGCGGCGCGCGAGAGCTTCACGACGGCCGGGACGGTGGCCAACTCGTCGCGGATCACCACGGCGTCGGCGGTCTCCAGCGCGAGGTCGGACCCGGCCCTGCCCATGGCGACGCCGGTGTGTGCGGCGGCCAGCGCGGGCGCGTCGTTGACGCCGTCGCCGACGACCAGCACCTTGCGACCGCGTGCCTCCCACGCGCGTACGGCCGCTGCCTTGTCCTGTGGCAGCAGGCCGGCGCGTACGTCGGTGATGCCGACCTCTGCGGCCAACTGCCGGGCGGCCCGTACGTTGTCGCCGGTCAGCAGGACCGGGGGGAGGTCGGTCATACGGGCGAGGGCGGCGACGGTGGCGGCGGCGTCCGGGCGCAGCCGGTCCGCGATGCCCAGCACTCCCAGCGGCGTACCGTCGCGCAGCACCGCGACGGCCGTACGCCCGGCGGCCTCCACCTCCCGCACTGCCTCGCGCACGCCGTCCCGCAGCCCGTCCCGCGCCGCCTCGCCGGTCCCGAGGGGGAGGAGGCGGGCGGGGGAGCCGACCTGGACCGTGCGGCCGTCGACGGTGGCCGTGACGCCCTGGCCGGGGGCCGAGGTGAAGCCGTCGGCGGCGGACAGCGGAAGGCCGCGCTCGCGGGCCGCGCCCACCACCGCGCGGGCCAGCGGGTGTTCGCTGGGGTGCTCGGCCGACGCGGCGAGCCGGAGCAGGGCGTCCGCTTCGAGGCCGCTGCCGGGCAGCGGCCGGATGTCGGTGACGCGGGGCGTCCCCTCGGTGAGCGTGCCGGTCTTGTCCAGCGCGACGCTGTCGGTCTGCCCGAGGCGCTCCATCACGACGGCCGACTTGACGAGAACCCCGTGCCGGCCAGCGTTGGCCATCGCGGACAGCAGCGACCGCCCCGTGGACCTGCCGGAGGCGGTCGCGGCCGACTGAGGCCGCGCGCGTGCCGTCAGCGCCGGGCGGTCGGTGAACGACGGTCCTACGGCCTCACGCGTCGGCCTCCCGGGCCGCCCGCTCCAGGCGGTCACGGTGGTTCTCCCACCAGGCCGCGTCGCCCGGCGGCAGGCTGCCGTTGTTCTTGTTCATGCCCACCGCACCGTCGGTGAGTTCGCGCAGGATGTCCGCGTGCCCCGCGTGCCGGTGGGTATCGGAGATCACCCGCACCACGGCGTGATGCAATGTCACCTCGTCCCGGCCGTCGGGCCACCACGGCACCCGGCCGGTCGCGTCCAGGGCCAGCGCGTCGATCGTCGCGTCCGCATGGGCCCACGCCCGGTGGTAGAGGCCCACGATGTACTCGCGTGACTCGTCGGCGGCGGCCCACATGTCCGCGTTCGCCTCGGCCCCCGCGTCGAGCCAGGGCAACGGCTCGCCCGAGGGCCGCCCGAAGGTGTCGCCGAGGTAGCCGAACTCCACGCTGGCCACATGCTTCACCAGGCCGAGCAGATTCGTGCCGGTCGGTGTCATCGGGCGGCGCACTTCGTACTCCGAGAGCCCTTCCAGCTTCCACAGCAGGGCGTCGCGCGCGGACTGGAGGTAGAAGCGCAGGTCGGTCTTGGCATCCGTAACGGTCATGCGGCCAGTCTCGCGCCAGCCCGACCACCGGTCACGCCGTTTACGCCGTCGGTGCGGGGCCCGCGCCGGGCGGCGGTTCCGCGACGCCGACGAGGAACCCGGCCCTGGTACGGACGCTGACCGACCACTTCAGCGCGGTGAGGTCGTCGGTGAGCGTCCGGGCGTCGTGGAACACCTTGACGATGCGGTACCGACCGCCGTCGTCGGTCCTGCGCAGCGCCGACGGGGTCGCATGGCCGGTGAGGACGTCCTCGTACGTCGCCGCGCCCGGGCCGTCGTCGACGAAGACGGCCCTGCCGCCCGGGGCGAGCGCGGCGGCGACGGTGCCCCAGAACCCGGGCAGCCGGGCGGGCGGGACGTGGGAGAGCCAGAAGACGAAGAAGACCGTGTCGTAGCGGCGCGGCGGCTGCCACGCGAACACGTCGGCCTCGACGAACCGGACGGTGGAGGACCCGGTACGGGTACGGGCGATGGCCAGCACCTCGGCCGCCGCGTCGACCGCCGTCACCGACCGCGCCCGCGCCGCGAGCCTCGGAGTCCACTGGCCCGTTCCGCAGGCCAACTCCAGCACGTCCCCGGTGATGGGGAGTTCGTCGACCACCTCCAGCAGGTCCCGCAGTTCTTGGTACTGCGCGTATGTCCGGTCGTACTCGCCCGCCCGCGCCCGGTAGTACGCCATCTGCTCCGCCACGAGGGCGTCGTCGTCCATGGGTGGGTCCTCTCGTCCGGTTCCTGCCGGAGCCGCGTGGGCTCCGCTCGTCGGCTGGTCTCCACCGGCACTGTCGACCTTCACCTCCGGTCAAGGTCAAGGGTCCCGGCGGGCGCCGCCGTTCTCTCACCCTTCGGTGAACCGTCAGGGACACCGGTAGCTTCTGCGTCGTGACCTTGATCGAGACGCGCGGCCTGGTGTCGATGACGGACGGGGCGCGGCTGCGGTGGACGGCGCTGGGGACACCACGCGGCGGACGCCCGTGGTGATGCTCCACGGCGGTCCTGGGCTGCCGGACTATCCGGGCGAGGTAGGCCGCCATGGTGACGGACCTGGCGCCGGTGTACCGGTACGACCAGCGCGGCACCCGCCACTCGCCGTAGCAGGGCCCACCTGGGGCGATTCGTGCGCGCTGCGGCGGAGGTGTGGGCCGCCGCGCGCGCCGGGTTCAGTACAGCGGCAGGATGAGGGTGATCCGCTTGCCGCGCGGGGTGCCGTCGGGCGCGGGGTCGTGCGGGGTGACGGTCACCCGCAGGGCGAGCTGCTGGATCAGACGCCAACCGAATCCGCCGCCTACGTAAGGGGCTTCGGTGCCCGGCGGGCGTTCGGTGAGGCGGGGGAGCGCGGGGCTCAGGTCGTCGATGCTCACCTCGACGCCGAGCGGTACGAGGCGGGCCTGGCAGTGGGTGATACCGCCGCCGTGCACGATGGCGTTGGTGGCGAGTTCCGAGGTGGCGAGCACCGCGTCGCCCATGGCTCTGGGATCGCACGGCTCGGGGTCGGCGGCCACGGTCTCCCGCACCAGAGCGCGTACGGCGGCGGCCGTGAAGGGGGCCCGAAGCGCTCGCATACCGGTGGGGGGCGTTTGCGTGGAGCGCTGCCCACCACCCGGCGGCGGCCTGTCAGCGGCCATCTGATCTCCAGGAATTCGACATCGGGTCGCAACGGACGGCGACGGTCCGGGGAGGTCGCCCGCGGTGCGCGGTGACACCTGCGGACGTTTTTCCCAGGTCTGTCGTCAACGGGGCGTCTTGCCGACGTGCCATGACCGAAACGCATCCGGCACAGTTCGGACCCGCGCAGTTTGCCACCGGTCGCACGGGCAAGGCGACGAGGTTGACCCGGTCGGCCTTCCGAGGGCCCCGGTCGCCCCCGGAGGCCCTGGGGCACCTCCGGTACGGCTGTGACCTGCGGATCTGCCGTGGTGGGCCGCTCTGGGCGCGGCGTCTCCCGCTGGGGATGCAAGGATGGTGCCCATGGACAACGTGTACTTCGACATCTCCATTGACGGCGCTCCGGCCGGTCGGATCGTCTTCCGTCTCTTCGACGACGTCGTGCCCGAGACGGCGCGGAACTTCCGTGAGCTGGCCACCGGCGAGCACGGCTTCGGCTACGCGGGCTCGGCGTTCCACCGGATCATCCCGTCCTTCATGCTCCAGGGCGGCGACTTCACCAGCGGCGACGGCCGCGGCGGCAAGAGCATCTACGGCAACAAGTTCGCGGACGAGAACTTCAAGCTCAAGCACGACCGCCCGTTCCTGCTGTCGATGGCGAACGCCGGGCCGAACTCCAACGGCTCGCAGTTCTTCGTCACCACCGTGGTCACCGACTGGCTCGACGGCAAGCACGTCGTCTTCGGCGAGGTCGTCGAGGGCGAGGAACTGGTCAAGCAGATCGAGGGCAAGGGCTCGCGCAGCGGCACGCCCTCCGCCAAGGTCGTCATCTCCGCATCCGGCACCGTCGCGTAAGCACCCCACCAGCGACCTCGTAGGCCCGAAGGCCCCCGGCGACCCGCCGGGGGCCTTCCGCGTTCGCTGAGCGGGGCGGGCGGGACCGGGGGAAAATCGAAGAGCCGGGAGCGGGGTCCCGGCGGGACCGGGAACCGAAGCGGGGGAGCGAGAGCCGGAGAGAGGTCACCGAATGTCGACATCAGCGAGCCCTGAAGGGACGACGGCCACGACTCAGGCCGGGACGACGGCGGAGCCGCAGGCCGAGATGAAGGCGGTTCAGTACCGCACCGTGGGCGCCGCCCCCGAAGTGGTGACCGTCCCGCGCCCCGAGCCGGGCCCCGGCCAGGTGCTGCTCAAGGTCACGGCGGCCGGGGTGTGCCACTCCGACATCGCCGTCATGAGCTGGCCCGCCGAGGCCCTGCCCTTCGCGCTGCCGCTCACCCTCGGCCACGAGGGCGCGGGCACCGTCGCCGCGCTCGGCGAGGGCGTCGGCGGGCTGGAGCCGGGCGAGTCGGTCGCCGTCTACGGCCCGTGGGGCTGCGGCGGCTGCCTGATGTGCGCGCAGGGCAAGGAGAACTACTGTCTGCGCGCCGAGGAGCTGGGCATCCGCCCGCCCGGCCTCGGCGCGCCCGGCGCCATCGCCGAGTACATGATCGTCGACGACCCCCGGCACCTGGTGCCGCTCGGTGACCTCGACCCCGTCGCCTCGGTGCCGCTGACTGACGCGGGCCTCACGCCGTACCACGCGATCAAGACCTCGCTGCCGAAGCTGGTCCCCGGCAGCACCGCCGTCGTCATCGGCACCGGCGGCCTCGGCCACGTCGCCGTGCAGCTGCTGCGCGTGCTCAGCCCGGCCCGCGTCATCGCCCTCGACGTCAGCGACGAGAAGCTGGAGCTGGCGCGCGCGGTCGGTGCCCACGAGACCGTCCTGTCCGACGCCGACGCGGCCGACCGGGTCCGCGCGCTGACCGACGGCGTCGGCGCCCAGGCCGTCTTCGACTTCGTGGGCGCCGCCCCCACGGTCGCCACCGCCACCGCGTGCGCCGCCGTCGAGTCCGACGTGACGATCGTCGGCATCGGCGGCGGCAGCGCCACGGTCGGCTTCGGCACCGTCGCCTACGACGCGGCCGTCCGCGCCCCCTACTGGGGCTCGCGCGCCGAGCTGATCGAGGTGCTCGACCTCGCCCGCTCCGGCGCGGTCGAGGTCCACGTCGAGACGTACTCCCTGGACGACGCTCCGCTCGCCTACGAGCGGCTGCACGCCGGGAAGATCAACGGCCGCGCGGTGATCCTGCCCTGAAGGTCGACCTCACGTTGAGCTTCTGGGACCTTGTGGGACGTCCTGAGATCTTCGGACCGGGTACGGCCGAGGACCGCTCAGACCGGCTCGTCCGCCGGCGCCGGTGCCGGGACCTTCGCCGTACCGCCGCCCGTGGCGCGCACGTGCCGCGCCGGGATGAACGCGGCGATGAACAGCGCCGCGACGGCCGCGCCGCAGGCGACGGCGAAGGCCACCCGGAAGCCGCTGAGCGAGGGCAGCGGCGCGCCGTGGTACGTGGTGGTCATGTGGGCGAGGATCACGCCGACGACCGCGCTGGACGACGAGGTGCCGATGGACCGCATCAGGGTGTTGAGCCCGTTGGCGGCGGCGGTCTCCGCCAGCGGCACCGCGCCCATGATGAGCGCGGGCATGGCCGCGTAGGCGAGGGCGATCCCGCAGCCGATGACGGAGGCGACGACCACCACCTGCCACACGGCGTGGGTGAGGAACAGGCCGAGCCCGTAGCCGACCGCGACGACCGCCATGCCGATCATCAGGGACACGCGCGGGCCGCGGGCCGCCGAGATCCGCGCCGACAGCGGCGACACGGCCATCATCACCAGCCCGGACGGGGCCAGGCACAGACCGGCCACGAGCATGGACCGGCCGAGCCCGTACCCCGTCTCCTCGGGGAGCTGGAGGAGCTGGGGCAGGACCAGCGACATCGCGAAGAGCGAGAAACCGGCCATGACGGAGGCGATGTTGGTGAGCAGCACCTGCGGCCTGGCCGTCGTGCGCAGGTCCACCAGCGGCGCGGTGGTGCGCAGTTCGAACATGCCCCAGCCGACGAGTACGACGACGGCCGCGGCCAGCAGTCCCAGCGTGGTGCCCGAGGCCCAGCCCCAGTCGCCGCCCTTGGAGATCGCCAGCAACAGGCAGACCAGGCCCACGGACAGCCCGATCGCGCCCGGCACGTCGAACCGGCTCGGCGTGCGCACCGGGGACTCCGGCACGAGGAACAGGACCAGCGCCATCGCCGCCACGCCGAGCCCCGCGGAGGTGTAGAACAGCGCGTGCCAGTCGGCGTGCTGCGCGATCAGCGCGGCGCTGGGCAGGCCGAGCGCGCCGCCGATGCCCAGCGACGAGCTCATCAGCGCCATCGCGGAACCGAGCCGTTCCGCGGGCAGTTCGTCACGCATGATGCTGATGCCCAGCGGGATGACGCCCGTCGCGCCGCCCTGGAGCGCCCGGCCCACGACCATCGGGACCAGCGACGAGGTGAAGGCGCAGACCAGCGAGCCGACGACCAGCAGACCGAGGCTGAGCAGCAGGACGCGGCGCTTGCCGTACATGTCGCCGAGCCGTCCGGTGACCGGGGTGGCGACCGCTCCGGCGAGCAGGGTCGCGGTGATCACCCATGAGGTGTCGGAGGCCGAGGCGTGCAGCAGGCCGGGCAGTTCGGGCAGCAGCGGGACGACCAGCGTCTGCATGAGGGCCACCACGATGCCCGCGAAGGCCAGCACGGCGACGACCGCGCCACTCGCGGGCCGGTGGACACCGGCGGTGTGACCGGCTGCCGGTATGCCGGTGCCGCTTGCTGAGTCGGACATGTCGTCGCCTTCGGTGGGGGTCGTCGGGCCGCGGGCCGTGGACGACGTGGGCAGGGAGATGTGCATGATACATAGGATGTGCGTCACGCACATTGCCCAGGTCGTGGGTACTCTCGGGGGGCGGGAGCACGGACGTCACGGCGCGCGCCCCGGGTTCGTACGTCCCACGTCGTGCGTCCATACGTCATGCGGAGGCGGTGTGCTGGAGCGGCTGGAGCGGGAACTGATGCTGGTGGCCCGCCACCATGTGCTGACGCGCCGGGACAGCTCGGCCGAGCGGCTGGACAAGTCCGCGTATCTGCTGCTCGCGCGCCTCGACTCGGAGGGCCCGATGTCCATCGGACAGCTCGCCGACGCCTTCGCGCTCGACACCTCGACGGTCAACCGGCAGACCGCCGCCCTCCTGAGGGCCGACCTCGCCGAGCGCGTCCCCGACCCCGACGGCGGCCTCGCCCGCAAGCTCCGCATCACCGAAGAGGGCGCCAAACGGCTCGCGGCCGACCGCGCGTTCTACATCGCGGGCATCGACAGCGTCCTGACCGACTGGTCGCCGCAGGATGTGGAACTCCTCAGCGACATGCTCGCCCGCTTCAACCGCAGCATCGAGTCCCGCGAAGGGCGGCAGTGGCCGCGGCCGTGAGACCGCGCTCGGCGGACCGTCCGCGCGAGGGCGTACGGCCGGTCAGCCGAGCAGGGCCAGCAGACGGCCCGCCTGCCGCCGCGCCGTACCCGGCGGATTGCGCCGGGCGGCGGGATCTCCCGAGGCCAGGTCCTCGAAGGACAGCAGGAACAGCCACACCAGCGCGATCAGCCGTCGGCAGTCCCGCAGCCGTACGGTCTCCGCCGCCGTCAGCTCGACGTGCGACAGGAACGCCGCGACGTCCAGCGGGTGTTCCACCCAGCTCGCCACATGCTCGGTGATCTCCGCCAGTTCATAGGCGCGGTCGCTGCGGCCGGAGTCCTCGAAGTCCACGACCCGCACACGCGAGCCGTCCCAGAGGTAGTTGGCGAGATTGCCGTCACCGGGGCCGAAGACCGCGGGCACGGCGGTCTGTTCCGTACGGTCCGGGCCCGACGCCTCCAGCCAGGCGAGGCCCGCGTCGACAGCGCCCTCCACGGCCGCGTCCACCCGTCCCCGCACCCGCGGCGCCCAACCGCGCAGCCGCGCGCCGAGTTCGGCCGGGCCTTCCGGCCGTACGGGCACCCGCGCGAGGACGTCGGCGGGCAGCGCGCTGTGCAGCGCGTTCACCGTCCGCGCGAGACGCGTCAGCCGCTCGCCGTCCAACGGCGCGCCCCGGAGCGGCACTCCGGGCAGCAGGGACATCGAGACCACCGGCCCCGCGTCGCCCAGGTCGAAGGAGTACGGCCGCGGCGCCAGCCCCGGCGCGTGCCGGTCGAGCAGCGTCAACGCCCGCCACTCGCGCACGGCGCGCTCGTGGGCGGTGGCCGGGAACCGCTTGGTCACGCCGTCGGCCGCGAACGTCACCGCGTGCGTGCCCCACTGATGCGCGCCCATGGCAACCGATCCTGCCAGGCCCGCCGTTGGACCCGCCGGGAGGCGGCGCGGGAAACGCCGTGTGCGAAGTGCCGCCGCTCGCCGCTCGATTGATTTGGCAATCTCTTTACAACCCGGCGCCACCCCGCGTCGTCTCTCCCCTGCGAATCCCCTTACGGCCCGGCCGGCGCTCGTTCCGGAGCGCGGCAGCCGGGGGGAGAAGGGAAGACCGGACATGCGCATGAGTTCACTCGCCGTCGGCGCCGCCGCGTTCTCGACCGCGGCCAGTTTCGCCGTACTCGGAGCGTCCCCGGCGACCGCCGTCGCCCCCGCGAGCGACACATCGAGCACTCCGATGTGCGCCACCTCCCAGCTCACCGCGTCCCTCGGCGGTGAGGACGCCGGAGCGGGCAACCTCTACCGCTACCTGGTGCTGACCAACCACAGCGGCACCACCTGTCACCTCACCGGATTCCCCGGCCTGTCACTGCTCGACGCGAGCGGCAAGCAGATAGGCGCGCCCGCCACCCGCGAGCACAACGGCTACGCGGCGGTCGTGCTGCGCCCCGGCGGCAAGGTGAGCGACACCATCCACACCATCAACCACCAAGGCACCTGCCTGCCGACCTCCACGAGCCTGCGGATCTACCCGCCGGGGAACAAGGCGTCGCTGGTCTTCGCGGGGAAGATCACCAACTGCGACAACCAGTTCTCCGTCACCCCGCTCGTCGCGGGCACCGGCGGCAACCCCTCCAACTCCGCGCCCGCGCCGACGCCCGCCACCACGTCCTCCGGCTCCGGCTCGCAGGTCACCGCCGTACCCAGCGGCGCCCCCGACACCGGCCTCGCCGAGACCGCGCACTCCTCGGGCACCCACGACAAGGACACCCTCGCGCTGGCCGGCGCCGGTGTGCTGGCCGTCGGCGCCCTCGGCCTGGTCACCGGGATGCGCCGCAGGTCGCACGGCCGGGCACAGGACTGACCGTTGCCGACCGTCACCTCCCTCAGCCGTTCCGTCCCGGTACGGGCCTGGTGCGTGCTCGCCGCCGCCGTACTGGTGCTGCTGAGCGGCTGCCAGTCCGACCCGCCCGCTCGGGCCACCCCGGGCGGGACGGAGCGGACACCGTCCGCCTCGGCGTCCGCGACCTCGACGCCGTCGTCCGGCGGTACGACCCCGGCGACCACCGGGGCCGTACCGCTGGCCCGCTCGGTCCCGGTCCGGCTGCGGATCGCGGCCATCGGCGTCGACACCCCGGTGATGTCACTGGGGCTCAACTCCGACGGCACCGTGGCCGTACCGCCGATCGAGGCGCGCTCGCCCGCGGGCTGGTACAGCGGCTCGCCGACGCCCGGCGTCACCGGACCCTCGGTGATCCTCGGCCACGTCACGGTCGGACAGTACGGCGACGGCGTCTTCCGCCACCTGTCCGAGCTCGCCGCCGGCGACCGGATCGAGATCGGCCTCAAGGACGGCGCCACGGCCGCCTTCACCGTCGACTCCGTCCAGACGGTCGCCAAAGCGCGATTTCCGACGGACCGCGTGTACGGGAACGTCGACCACCCCGCTCTGCGTCTCATCACCTGTGGCGGCACCCGGATCACCGGGAGCGGCTATCAGGACAACGTGATCGTCTACGCGTCCCTGTCGTCGGGAGCGGGAACCTGAACAGGACCCCGCACCCGTCCGCCGTCCGGACACCGACCGCTCGTACGCACCGGACCCGGTCCGCGCGTACGTCCCCGGCGCCGGCCCCGAACCGGGGCCGGGGCGGGGCGGACGGCACCGGGCGGCCCGGGAGGTCTGCCCCGGCGCCACCGGGGCAGACGACGATCACCACGAGGACGACGAGTGAGGAGAGCGGCCATCCGGTCCCAAGAGCGCGCGGCCGCCGAGCTGTTCGAGGCCGTCTATCCGCGCCTGGCGGGCTGGTGCCGCCGTCTGGTGGACGACGACGGGACCGCGCACGAGATCGCGTCCGAGGCCTTCACCCGGCTGTGGGCGCGCTGGACCAAGGTCGAGGAGCCCAGCGGATACCTCTATGTGACCGCGGCCAACCTGGTCAGGGACCACTGGCGCAGACTGGAGCGCGAGCGCCGCGCCATGCGCCGATTCACCACGGAGGAAGCCGTGAAGGAGCAGCAGGACAGCAGCGACCCCTCGGTGCGCATGCTCGTCCAGTCCCTCCCGGAGCGACTGCGCGACCCGGCACTGCTGTACTACTACGCGGACCTGCCCGTACAGCAGGTGGCCGCGCTGCTCGGCCGGAACGAGGGCACGGTCAAGGCCGACCTGCACGCGGCCCGCGAACTGCTGCGCGCCAGGCTGGGGGAACACCATGACCGGACTGTCTGACGACGGTCCCGGCGGGGAGCCCTTCGACCCGCTGGAGCCGCTGCTGCGCCCGCCCGCGGTCTATCTGCCGCCGCCCGCGGGCTCGTTCGAGCTGATCCGCCGCCGCGCGGCCAGGCGCCGCCGCTCCCGCGCGATGGTCGGCGGCACGCTCGCCGCCGCCGTCATCACCGGTGCCTTCTACGTGGCCGGCGCGCTCAACAGGGACGACTCGCAGGAGGTCGTCCCCACACCGGCCAACAGCAGCGGGCCCGTCACCACGGCCCCCGGACCGACGACCCCGCCCGTCGTGCCGCCGCCCGCGCCCACCCCGACGCGGACCACGCCCACCAAGGGCCCGGGCGACGGTACGACCGTCACGTCCGAGCCGTCAGGGACCACCCCGCCCACCTCGCCGACCAGCACCAGCACCGGCACCGACTCCGCCGCCACACCGCTGTGCACGGCCGCGCAGCTCACCGCCTCCCTCGGCGACGGCGACGCGGGCGCGGGCAACCTCTACCGCTACCTGCTGCTCACCAACCACAGCGATACGGTCTGCCATGTCACCGGCTTCCCCGGCCTGTCGCTGCTGGACGCGAACGGCAAGCAGATCGGCGCCCCCGCCACGTACCAGAATCTCCCGCACGGGCCCGTCGTGCTGCGGCCCGGCGAGTCCGCGAGCGACACCATCCACACCGTCAACCAGCAGGGGACCTGCCTGCCGACCTCCACGAGCCTGCGGATCTACCCGCCGGGCAGCAGGGCGTCGCTGGTCTTCCCGGGGAAGATCACCAACTGTGACAACGAGTTCGTGGTCACCCCCTTCACCGCGGGCGCGACGGGAAACCCGCCGTCCTGACGGGGACGGCGGGGGTCGGTCCGCGCCGGCGCCGGCTCAGTGCACGTCTGGCGGGCTGGAGGTCGCGGGCGGCATCGAGTAGGTGGGGGACGCGGGGGAACCCGAGCGGACGCCCGGCGGTTTGCTGGGCGGCATCGGCGCCGCGGTGATCAGCACCCTGCCGTACGCCGCCATCGCCGCCGTCATCACGAGCAGGATCATCAGCCAGCGCAGGTGCAGCCGGGCGGGGACGCTGAGCAGCCACGACAGCATCCCGCCGGACAGCAGCAGCCCGGAACGACGCCTGCGGTTGACGCCGCGACGGCTCATCGGCGCCCCCTCCCGCCGGTGGGCCGGGTATGGGGCAGGGTGCGTCCGATCTGGTCGCGGTAGCGCAGGAGTTCCAGCGGCATGTCGAAGGCGACGGCCGCCACGATCTGCGGACCGTACGCGGTCTGCCGGGAGTAGCGGACGAGGAAGCGGTCGGAGCGCATCGAGCCCGCCATGACCTCGGTGTCCGTGCCGAGCGCGGGGATGCCCACCGCCTGGATCCGGATGCCGTGCTGTTCCGACCAGAAGCGCGGCACCGGAGTGAAGCGCGCCGCGCGTCCGGGGCCGCGCAGCAACGAGTCGGCGGCGTGCTGCCCCATCTCCACGGCGTGGATGAGATGTTCGACCCGGCGCGGCTCGGTGTCGAACCGCGGGTTCGGCCAGCGGGCCACGTCCCCGGCCGCCACCACATGCGGCGTGGTCCTGCCCCACTGGTCCACCGCGTGGCAGGTCGGCCCGCAGAGCACGCCGTCGGAGATCTCCAGACCGCTGCCCCGCAGCCACTCGGTACGGGGCTGGCCGCCGAGACCGAGCACCACGAAGTCGCAGTCGAGGACCGCGCCGTCGTCGAGCCGCAGCCGCAGCCCGTCGCCGTGGTCCTGCCAGTCGGTGATCTTCGTGCCGAGGCGGACGTCGACACCCGCGCGGCGCTGGAGCGAGCCGACCACCGCGCCGACCCTGGCGCCGAGCACCCGGCGCAGCAGCGGCGCGCTGTGGACGACGAGCGTCACGTCCATCCCGTTCTCCCGCGCGGTGCAGGCGAGTTCGCAGCCGATGAAGCCGCCGCCGAGGATCACCACCCGACGGGCGCGCGCCGCGTGCATCGCCCGCCGTATCGCCGCCGCGTCCTCGATCGTGCGGACGGTACGGACCCGGTCGCTGAACACCGGCGCCTCGGGCAGCCGCTTGGCGTCCACACCGGTCGCCACCACCAGCCCGTCGAACGGCAGATACTCCCCGCCGCGCAGTTCGATCGCGGACTTCGCCAGGTCCAGCCCCGTCATCCGGGTGTCGAGCAGCCAGTGCGCGTCCAGCGCCGCGTCCGCCCGGAAGGGCAACTGCTGCTCGGCGAGCCGGCCCGACAGATACTGCTTGGACAGCGGCGGACGGCTGTACGGCCGGTGCGGCTCCTCGCCGACCATCACCAACTCCCCGTCGAAACCGCGCTCCCTGAGTCGGGTCGCGGCGCTCAGCCCGGCGAGCCCGGCGCCCGCGACGACGATCCGCCGCAGGCTCGCCCGCGCCGCGGAGCCGCTGCGCAGCGGCCTCGCCGCCCGCCGCCCGATCGCGGCGGGACCGCCGGACGGGCTCTGCCCGCCGTGGACGGTGATGGCCTGCATCGGGCAACACCGCGCCGCCTGGCGGGCCTTGGCCGCGTAGTCGGCGGGTACGCTGCGCGTGTAGTGCAGCGAACCGCTCTCGGCGATCCGGAAGACCTCGGGCGCCTCCTGCTGGCAGATGCCGTAGATGTGGCACCGGTTGTTGTCGACGCTGATCCGTACCGGCTCCGCCTCGGGCACCAGTACGGGCCTGGCAGGCGCGAACGACTCGGCGGCGATGGGGGCTTGGGGGAGCGGCGGCGCGGTGCGAGCGGCCGGGCGGCCCTGGTGGACGACGACCGGTGTGGTGGGCCGGGCGGCGGGGGACTGACCCGGTGGCCAGGGCGCCGGGGGGATACGGCCCGGGGGAGGCGGCTGGATCATTCGGCGGCTCCCGGCCTGCCGAGGTAGGTGCGCTGTCTGAGCCGGGAGCGGGACGGGAAGGCGCGGATCAGGAAGGCCAGCAACACCGTGCCCGCGCCGGTGGCGATGCCGACCGACACCAGATTCAGATGGCGCGGCTCCGGGTGCACCAGGAAGACGTGGAGCCAGATCAACCCGAAGGCCACATAAGCGAACTGATGAGTCCGCAGCCAGCGGTGGTAGCCCAGTCTGCGCTGGAGCCACACCGAACATCCCACGGCGATGGCCAGTTCGGTGCCGAGGATGCCGAAGCCCACCGGGAGCCGCTGCACACCGCCGGTGAACGGCACGGTCAGCTCACGGCCGCCGATCCGCCAGACCGGTTGGTAGAAAAAGGTCGCGCCGTGCACGACACCGAAGATCATCGCCGAGAGCGCCAGCGTCATGTGCGCGCCGTAGAAGGTGGCCCGGTTGACCGCGTGCTGCAGGAATCTCAGCCGCAGCAGCACACCGAGGACGACGGTGGCCACCATCAGCACATACGCGATCAGAGCCGCGAGTCTCGCGATCTTGTGGACGCCCATGTCGTAGGGCACCTGCTTGTCGTACGCGTCCAGCGGGGAACCGGGGATGGGAGCGGCGGCGGAAGTGCCGCGCGCCAGGAGCAACCCCACCGTGAAAAGCACCAATACCGAGAAAAGCACCAGCAGAAGACGGGAAGCACCGCTGAGCGCGGGGGCCTTCTTACGGCTGTCGAATGCCGCGACCGTGACCATATCCTGTGACTCCTCGTATCGACGCGACTGCGACACGCGCAGGGCGAAGACCTGGGGCGATACCCGGAGCCGAGCTGTCCCGTTACCCTTTTGTGCATTCGCCGATGAATGCGGCAAAGGTGTTCGGGGCAGGCTTCTCTTCGGGCCCTTTCCCCTGAAGGACACGCTGCTTGGCGGCAGACGCTACACCAAGATTCGCGCGCGGTCGATGCATGGCCAACGGGCCCCGGGCTGGCTCGATATGACGCTAAATCACCATTGTGACGGCGAATCACCGGCCCGGATCGCGTAGCTCGCGTAAAGGCTTTGCGCGGCGATGGTGAATCACGAACCGGTGTACTGCGCGGCGAATGGTGAAGGACCGGGCCGGGCGCGGCTCAGCCCGCGCCGCCAGGACGGTCGGCCGTGCGGGGGAGCGGCAGGTCGCCGGTGAGGGAATTCTGGATCACCGGCGCGTACACGGCGATCAGCGACGGCGTGCTCGCGGATGCCAGCGGCTCGACGCGGATGATGTAGCGGGCCATGACCAGACCGATGAGCTGAGAGCCCAACAGGGCAGAGCGCAGCGCGCGTTGTGGCTCGGCCAGTGCCTGGGCCAGCGGGCCGAGCACTTCGCGGCCGAGGAATTCCCGCAGGATCCCGGCGGCCGTCTCGTGCGAGACCGCTGACCGGATCACCGCCAGCAGCGCGTCGTGCCGCTCGGCCGACTCCCACAGGCCGAGGACCGTCGTCAGCAGCCGCTCGCCCGAGGTGGCGGGATCCCCGGCGAGCACCGGCAGCAACTCCATCGGGCGCACCGCCTCGTGGACGGCGGCGGCGAACACCCCTTCCTTGGACCGGAAGAAGTGGTGCACGAGCGCCGCGTCGACCTTCGCTTCGCGGGCGATGCCGCGCACCGTCGTCCGCTCGTAGCCGTACTCGGCGAATTTCAGCCGCGCCGCCCGCAGGATCGCCTCTCTGCTGCCGCTGCGGCCCGGCCGTCGGCCGGGCCGTCCGGTGACCGCCTCTCCCATGACCGCCGCCCTGTCACGTAAATTCACCGTTCGGTGATTTATGAGAGTAGCCTCGGCGGGGTGAAACGCCAACCACCCGCCGGCCGTGCGCCGGCCACCGCCCGCGCCGCGGGCGCGGACCGCGCGCCGGTCCGGTCCGGCGCCGACGCGGCCCGGCCGCCCGCCGGGCGCTCGACACGCCTCGCCGAACCCGGAAGAATTACCCGCGAGGGTCGCTTGAAACCTCTTTGGGGCGCAAACGGGCGACCTGTCCGCGAGGGGAGTTTATCGGCGCGCCGTGACCTGTGCGGCGGCTCGGGGCATTGCCCGAAAGGGCTATAGATTTAACTTTCAATCATAACGAGCTCAAATGTTCCATGTTGATGCTGGTCAGGCGTGCGTGCTAGAGTCGAAATAACGTGCTGTTTGCTGAAGGTCGGGGGCTCGATGCTTCAGGATGGGATCACGAGAGTTCTTCTCGTCGACTCCAGAGCGGTTTCCCGTGTGGGACTCAGTGTCCTGCTGAGCAGGGAAACCGATCTGGAAGTCGTGGGCGAGGTTGCCGATATTCGGCACGCTCTGCCCTGCGTGGCAAGGTTGTCTCCGCATGTGGTGATCATCGACGCGCTGGATGTGGCGCCGGATGTTCCGCATGCCATCCAGCAGCTCGTCGTCGGCGGCGCCGACGGCTGCCCTAAGATATTAGCCCTGGTCCAGAGCCTGGAGCAGTGCGCTCAGCACTGGCAGGCGGCCGGTGCCAGGGGTGTTCTCGACAGTCAGGCGAGTCCGGAGCGGATCATCGCCGCCGTCCGGATGGTCGCCGCCGGTTACCGACTGGTGATTCCCACCGTCGGCGCCGCCACTGCCGCCGCCACCGCGGCGGCCATCACGCCGGAACCGCCGCAAGCGGAAACATCGGAGACCGATCTGGTGTCCAGTGGAATAACCCGGCGTGAGCGCGACGTGCTCCAGCTCATCATCCGCGGCTATTCGAACGCGGAAATATCAGAAGCACTTTTTCTGAGTGAGAGCACCGTGAAATCACACGTTCAGCGCATGCTGGACAAGCTGGCTCTGCGCAATCGAGTACACGCCGTTATATATGCTTATGAAAAAGGAATTGTCAGAGCCGGCGGCAATTTAGAATCTTTAGTCGGTACCAGTATGTGACACCATTTTCGCGACCTGGGAACGGTCTTTCTTGCCGTTCCCGGTTCGGGGTATCTCGTCGAAAAGGCTGAGGCTGTCGACGAGCATGTAGGTGGGGAGCCGTTCGGCGCTCCACCGCTTGAGCGCGAGCAGGCCCGGAGCGCTGTCCGGGGCCGGGACCACCACGGCGTGCAGCCGTGCCGTGAGCCCGGTCCCGAGCACGACCACGGCCACGTCCCTGACCTGCGGGTGCAGGCTCAGGACGCTCTCGATCTCGCCCAGCTCCACCCGGTTGCCGCGGATCTTCACCATGTGGTCGCGGCGCCCCAGGTACTCCAGCATGCCCGCGTCGTCGTACCGCACGAGGTCGCCGGTCGCGTACGGGCCGCTCTGCGGCGGATGGCCCCAGTACCCGAGCATCACCGTGGGGCCGGAGACCAGCAGTTCCCGCCCCGCCTGGCCCGCGACCTCGGGGCCCAGCTCCAGGGTGTCGCCCGAGCAGACCGCGCCGATCGGCAGGGCACCCGCGCGGTCGAGATCGGCGGCGCAGACCTCGTACGACGTACAGACATTCGTCTCGGTCGGGCCGTACCAGTTGAGCAGCCTGATGTCCTGCCAGGCCGCGCGCAGCCGCCGCACATGGGCGATCGGGAACGCCTCGCCCGCGAAGACGCAGGCCCGCAGCGCGCGCGGCGGCGGCCCGTCCAGCAGCCCGCCCTTGGTGATCATCAAGGTGAGCGCCGACGGCACCGAGTACCAGACGGTGATCGCGTGCTCGTCCATGAAGCGGACGAGCTGGGCCGGCGCGTAGGCCAGCGCCTCGGGCACCAGATGGACGCTGGCGCCCGCCAGGAACGCCGCGTAGAGGTCGAAGACCGACAGGTCGAAATTGAACGGCGCGTGGTTGGAGAGCCGGTCCGAGGGGACCAGCCGCAGATCGGCCGCCGCCCACCGCACGAACGCCAGCGCGTTGAGGTGGCTCAGACACACACCCTTGGGCTCACCGGTCGAACCCGACGTGAACAGGATGTATGCCGGATCGTGCTCCGAGCCCTCGACCGGCGACGGTACGGGCTGGCCCTCGCCCGTCGCCAGCAGGTCCGCGAAGGTACGGCAGGGCGCCGCGTCCCAGCCCGCGTCGGCCGCCGCGTCCGCGCCGTCCTCGTCGGTCACCACCAGCGCGGGGGCGCAGGCCGCGACGATCCGCGCCAGCCGCGACGGCGGGTTCGAGGACGCCACCGGTACGTAGACCGCGCCGCCGCGCAGGCACGCCTGCATCAGCGCCACGACGTGCAGGCTCTTCGCGCTCCACAGCACGACCCGGTCGCCCGGCCGCACCCCGCTCGCGGCCAGCGCCGCGCCGTAACGCGCCGCGAGCGCGTCCAGTTCGCCGTAGGTCAGCCGTCCGTCGACGGCGTCGACCGCGAGGGAATCCGGCGCCCTGCGGGCGGCGGCGGTGACGAATTCGTGCAGCCTCACAGTCCCAGCTCCTTCGCGACGAGCTCCTTTTGGATCTCCGAGGTACCGGAGAACAGCACGCTCGGCACCGCGTCCCGCAGCGCCGCCTCCACACCCGACTCCGACCGGTATCCGCGACCGCCGAGAATCCGTACGGCGTCCAGCGCGCTCTGCACCGCGGCCTCGGAGACGGCGAGCTTCGACAGCGCCACCGGCAGGGTCGCCCTGCCGCCGCGGTCCATCTCCCAACAGGCCCGGTAGAGCAGGAGTCTGGCGCTCTCCAGCCGCAGCTTCATGTCCACGATGCGGTGCGAGACCGCCTGGAAGCCGGAGATGCGACGGCCGAACTGCCGCCGCTCGCTGGCGAATCGGACGCACTCCTCGACCAGGCGGTCCATCAGGCCCAGATAGCCCGCGAAGAGGCAGGCGCGCTCCCAGCCCATGGACGTCTGGAAGATCGTCGCGCCCATCCCCTCGACGCCCAGCACCTGGTCGTCGGGGACGAAGCACTCCTGGAAGGTCACCGTGCCCGCCAGGCAGGAGGACAGACCCATCTTCTCGAAGGGCTCACCGCGCAGCACCCCGGGGGCGTCGGCCGGCACGACGAAGGCGGTCTGGCCGAGGTGTCCCGAGTCGGGGTCGCTGGTCGCGTACGTGACCAGGACGTCGGCGGCCGGGCCGTTGCTGACGAAGCTCTTCTCGCCGTCCAGGACGAATCCGCCGGGCACTTCGGTCGCCGTCACTCGCAGCCGCGAGACGTCGGAGCCGGACTCCGGCTCCGTCATGGCGTTGCCCGCGATCATCCGGCCGGACGCCAGCTCCGGCAGGAAGCGCTTCTTGAGGTCCGCGCTGCCGAACTCCGCGATCGGCACGGCGCAGGCGAAGAGGTGGGCGCTGGCCGCGAAGACCAGCCCGGTGTCGTGGCAGCCGCGGCCCACGGCCTCGATGACCCGCGCGGTGTCGAGCGCGCCGAGGCCGTCCCCGCCGTACTCGGCGGGAAGACAGGCGCCCAGGGCGCCGATCCGGCCGAGTTCCCGCCAGTCGGACCGTTCACCGGGGCGCCGCGGACGGTCCGCGGGGAACGCGTCGGCGGCCCGGCGGACGGTCTCCTCGTACCGCGCGGTCTGCTCGGTGCTCCAACTGAAGTCCACGCTGGCTCCTGCATCGGGAGGGGGGAGGGAGGGAGAGAGACGGAAGGTGGGGTGCTGCGCTCGGGGCTCGGGGCTCGGGGCTCGGGGCTCAGGGCTCAGGGCTCAGGGCTGGGGCTCGGGGCCGAGGGCTCCGCGCTCAGGGCTCAGGGCTCGCGGATCACATCGCGCCCACCGTGAGCAGGTCCGCCAGCGCGGAGCGCAGTTCGGCGCTGGCGAGCATCATGTGGCCGCCCCGCACGGTGGTGACCCGGCACGGCCCGGTGGTCTCCGCCGCCCACGCGGCCAGCCCCGGCGCGTCCACCACCGGGTCCAGGTCGCCGGCGAAGACATGCACCGGGCAGGACAGCGGCGGCAGTTCGGTGGGACGGCGGTAGGTCTCCGTCATCCGCAGGTCGGCGCGGAGCGGCGGAAGGAACAGGTCGAGCAGTTCAGGACTGTCCTCGACGGCGGGCAGCGCGCCCTCCAACGTCCGCAGGCCGCTCAGCAGTTGGGCGGGCGGCGCGTTGTGCAGCGGCGGCAGCGCGTGCGGGGTGCGGGGCGAATTGCGTCCCGAGACGATCAGGGCGGCGGGCGGCCCGACCAACTGCGAGAGCCGGTGAGTCAGTTCGAAGGCGACCACGGCGCCGAAGCTGTGCCCGAACACCGCGTAGGGTCCCTCGATACCGGGTGCCAGCTCGGCCGCGAGGGTACGGGTCAGCGTGCCGATGTCCTGGGCGAGCGGTTCGCCCCTGCGGCTGCCGTGGCCCGGCAGGTCGACCGGGCGGACCCGCGCCACCTCGGCGAGGCCGGGCCGCCACGCGTGGTACATCACCGCGCTGCCGCCGGCATGGGGCAGGCACAGCAACTGGGGCCGTAGGGCGGGAAGCAGCACGGCCGCGGACCTCCTGTGATCGGGCGCACCGGATGGTCCCTCGATCCTCGCCGTTGCGGCGGCACGGGGCCACGGCCGTGAGTACTCATCATTAATGAGGACCCGCACGTGAAGCGGAAGCGGCGCCTCCCCCGTAAGTACGCACTTCGGGGCGTGTGTGCGCGGGCGTAATTCATCAGGTCTGGTGAAGTCCTCCGGCGGCGCCCGTAGCTACGTTTGGGGCCCTGGCCGAGCCGACCGCGACTTCGTGGAGTCGGGGGTTCCGCCGTGTCAACCCCGGACTCCGGAAGGTCGCTACGCATGTCCGACAGTTCTGATCCGCAGCTCGGCTACGACGAAGTCCTCGCGGAGCTGAAGGAGTTCGTCGAAACGCGATTCCTGCCCGAGGGCGAGGAGGGAATCGAGCCCGATTCCCCGCTGCTCCAGCTCGGAATCCTCACGTCGCTGAACACCACCGAGCTGATCGCCCATATCCACGACAGGTACGGGCTGTTCATGCCGCCCGAGTACATCGTCGGCAGGAACTTCAAGAGCCTGGACGCCATCAGCAAGCTCGTGGTCCGGATCCAGACCGACCCCGCCGCCATGGCCTGACGCTCTGTCCGACGCCGCTGTGCCGCCGCCGCTTTGACGCGGACGCGAACCGCCCGACCGGAAGCGCGGCCCGTGCCGAGGCAGGGCCCGTCCGATCCGACTCAAGAGGAGCAGTCTTGTCCGCAGTCGACTATGACATCGGGATCATCGGTGGAGGCCCGGCAGGCTCCACCGCGGCCTCATACCTGACCAGGGCCGGACTCACCGTCGCGGTCTTCGAGGGGGAGACCTTCCCCCGCGAGCACGTCGGCGAGTCACTGGTGCCCGCCACCACCCCCGTACTGCGCGACATCGGCGCGCTCGACCTGGTCGAGCAGGCCGGATTCCCCCGCAAATTCGGCGCGGCCTGGACGTCCGCGGCACCGGCCGGCATCCCCACCATGGGCTTCGGCGGCCTCTCGCACGGCCTCGGCGCCGCCGAGATCGAATTCGACGAGCGCGACCAGCCCGGCGTCCTCCAGTCCCACACGTACCACGTGGACCGGGGCAAGTTCGACCAGCTCCTGCTCCAGCACGCCGCCTCCTGCGGCGCGAAGGTCTTCGAGAACACCCGCATCGGCAGCGTCGACTTCTCCGGCGAGCACCCGGTGATCCACCCCGTCCGCGACAAGGACACCGGTGTCACCGTCCGCATGGTCGTGGACGCCAGCGGGCGCGGCACGATGCTCGGCCGCCAGCTCAAGCTCAAGGTCCCCGACCCGGTGTTCAACCAGTACGCGGTGCACACCTGGTTCGACGGCCTGGACCGCACGGCCCTCTCGCACGACAAGAAGAAGGCCGACTACATCTTCATCCACTTCCTGCCGCTGACCGACACCTGGGTCTGGCAGATCCCGATCACCGACACCATCACCAGTGTCGGCGTCGTCACGCAGAAGAAGCACTTCACCGCCTCCAAGGACGACCTGGAGGGCTTCTTCTGGGAGTGCGTGGGAAGCCGCCCCGAACTGCGCGCCGCGCTCGAGGACTCCGAGCGCGTACGCCCCTTCAAGGCCGAGGGCGACTACAGCTACGGCATGAAGGAGATCACCGGCGACAACTTCGTGCTGATCGGCGACGCCGCGCGCTTCGTGGACCCGATCTTCTCCAGCGGCGTCAGCGTCGCGCTCAACAGCGCCCGCATCGCGACCAAGGACATCATCGCGGCGGCGGAGGCCGGGGACTTCAGCAAGTCCCGCTTCACCGAGTACGAGCGGACGCTGCGGCGCGGGGTGAGCAACTGGTACGAGTTCATCTCCATCTACTACCGGCTGAACATCCTGTTCACCGCCTTCGTGCAGGACCCCAGGTACCGGCTCGACGTCCTCAAGATGCTCCAGGGCGACGTCTACGACGACGACGAACCGCGCGCGCTCGCCGCGATGCGGAAGATCGTCGCCACGGTCGAGAACGATCCCGACCACCTCTGGTACAAGCACCTGGGCAGCCTGTCCGCGCCCTCAGCGGCGGCGCTGTTCTGATGACCGATCAGGCCCCGGAGGCGGTGGCGATCATCGGTGCCGGCTGCCGCTTCCCGGGCGGCGTGGCGGACCTGGCCGGATTCTGGCGGGTGCTGCGGGACGGCACGGACGTGATCACCGAGATCCCGCCGTCCCGCTCCGACCTCGCCCGGCACTACGACCCGGACCCCGACGCGCCAGGCCGGACGTACACGCGCTGGGGCGGTTTCATCGAGGACGAGACGCGTTTCGACGCGGAGTTCTTCGGTATCGCCCCGCGCGAGGCCCGGCAGATCGACCCGCAGCAGCGGATGCTCATCGAGGTCGCCTGGGACGCGCTGGAACACGCCGGGATCGTCCCCGGCAGCCTCGCCGGCACCCGTACCTCCGTCTTCTCCGGCGGCCTGAGCGTCGACTACTTCCTGCGGCACTCCCGCGAGGCGGGCGTCCGCGGCATCGACCCCTGGTACGCCTCGGGCAAGGAGGCCAGCTTCGGCCCCGGCCGGCTGTCGTACCTGCTCGGCCTCAACGGCCCGAGCGTGGCGCTGAGCACCGCCTGCTCCTCGTCGCTGGTCGCCGTGCACCTCGCGCGGCAGAGCCTGCTCACGGGGGAGTCCGACACCGCGCTGGTCGGCGGCGTCAATCTGCTGCTCTCCGCCGAGCTGACGGTGTTCATGTCCAAGGTCGGCGCCATGGCCAAGGACGGGCACTGCAAGGTCTTCGACGCGGCGGCCGACGGAATCGTCCGCGGCGACGGCTGCGTGGTGCTCGTCCTCAAGCGGCTGACCGACGCGCTCGCCGACGGCGACCGCGTGCTGTCCGTGATCCGCGGCTCCGCCGTCAACCACGACGGGCACAGCGCGGGACTGACCGTGCCCAGCGCCGCCGCCCAGCAGTCGCTGCTGCGGGACGCCCTGGCCGCCGCGGACGTACGGCCCGACGAGATCGGCTACGTCGAGGCGCACGGCACCGGCACCCCGCTCGGCGACCCCATCGAGATGAGCGCGCTCGCCCGGATTCTCGGCGAAGGACGCGACGCGGAACACCCGCTGCTGGTCGGCTCGTTGAAGACCAACTTCGGGCACACCGACGGCGCGGCGGGCGCGGCCGGGCTCCTCAAGGCGGCACTGGCCGCACAGCACGGCGAGATCCCCCCGCATCTGCACCTGGACCGGCTCAACCCCGGTATCCGCTGGGACCGCTGGCCGGTGCGGGTGCCGACGGACCTCACCGCGTGGCCGGACGGCGGCGGGCGGCGACTGGCCGGCGTCAGCGCCTTCGGGCTCAGCGGCACCAACGCCCATGTGATCGTCGAGGCACCGCCCGCCGTCGCCCCGCCCGCCGAGGCGGCACAGGACCGGCCGTCCCGGCTGCTCCTGCCGGTCTCCGCGCGCTCCGGCGCCGCGCTGCGCGAACTGGCCCGTGCGCACCGCGACCGGCTGCTCGACCAGCCGGAGGCCGAACTGGCCGCGTACGTCACGGCGGCGGGCACCCGGCGCACCCAGCACCGCGAGCACCGCATCGCCGTCACCGGCAGGACGGCCGCCGAACTCGCCCAGGAACTCGGCGCGTTGCTGGAGACGTCTCTCGACACCGCCGTGCCGGACCTGGCGGCGGAAGAGCGAGGCGGCGCGCAGTGGGGCGGCACGGACGCCGGGGACTTCGGCGACCCGGGCGACTCGGGCGACGACCTGCCGCAGGTCTGCTTCGTCTTCTCCGGGCAGGGCGGCCAGTGGACGGGCATGGGCCGCGAACTGCTGGCCCACGAGGACGCCTTCCGGACCGAACTGACCCGCGTGGACGAGCTGATCGCCGCGGAGGCGGGCTGGTCGGTGATCGGCGAACTGACCGCGGACGCCGAGCACGCCCGGCTGACCCGGACCGAATTCGCCCAGCCCGTCGTCTTCGCCGTGCAGGTGGCCGCCGCCGCGCTCTGGCGCTCCTGGGGCGTGGAGCCCGCCGCCGTCATCGGGCACAGCATGGGCGAGATCGCCGCCGCCCACGTGGCGGGCGCACTGACCCTCACCGACGCCGTACGCGTCATCGTGCACCGCGGACGCCTCCTCCAACGGGCCGAGGGCGGCGGCCGGATGGCCTCCGTGGCCCTCCCCGAAGCCGACCTGCTGCCGCTGCTCGCCGCATACGGCGACGACGTGACCGTGGCCGCCGTCAACGGCCCCGCGAGCACGGTCGTCTCCGGACGCACCGAGGCCGTCGAGGCCCTGGGCGCCGAACTGGCCGAGCTCGGCCACGGCTACCGCGCGATGCCCGGCGAATACGCCTTCCACAGCGCGCAGATGGCGCCCTACCAGGACGAACTCGTCGCCATGCTCGGCGAGATCACCCCGGCGAAGCCGCGCGTGCCGGTCCACCTCACCTGCGAGCCGGGCGCCGAGGGCCCCTTCGGCGCCGACTACTGGGGACGCAACCTCCGCCAGCCGGTCCGCTTCTCCGCCGCGCTCGGCCGCGCGCTCGACGCCGGTCACCGCCTCTTCGTGGAGCTGGGCCCGCACCCGGTGCTCGCCCAGCCCGTCGTCCAGAGCCTGGAGGACCGGGGAGTCGACGGGCTCGTCGTCCCCACCCTGCGCCGCGACACCGACGACGTCGCCACCGCGCGCACCTCGCTGGCCAGGCTCTACGCCGCCGGGGTCGACATCCGCTGGCCCGAGGTCAATCCGGGACCCACGTCCGTCACGGACCTGCCCGGCTACCCGTGGCAGGGCGACAAGCTGTGGTTCGACATCCCCGCGCCCGACGCGAACGCCGATGGCGACACCCTGCCGCAACTGAGCGCACTGCACGGTGAGTTGAAGCTGTACGACGAGGCCGGGCGGCTCGTCGCCGAGACCGTGGGGCTGCGCCTGAGCACTCCGGGCGCGCCGCTGTCCGAGACGGCGCCGCCCGCCCTGCCCGCGCCGGTGGACGCCGCTCCCGCCACCGCTCCGGCGACCCCGGCGCGCCCCAGCCGCGACCAGCTCGCCGACCTGGTCGCGGACGCCGCCGCGGAGGTGCTGGGGCTGGCCTCCGGCACCACCGTGGCGCGCGGTCGCGGCTTCACCGACCTCGGCATGGACAGCCTCGGCGCCGTCGAGCTGTGCAAGGTGCTGGAACGGTCCGTGCCGCTGCGGCTGCCGAAGACCGCGGCCTTCGACCACCCCACCGTGCGGCGGTTCGCCGACTACCTCGACGGCCTGCTCGGCGACGCCCCGGCTCCCGCGCCCGCCGTGTCCCGTACGACCGACACGGCGGCCGTGTCCCGTACGACCGCCACGCCCGCGGCTCCGGCCGCGCCGAACGGTACGCCCGGCGCGCCCGAGCCGATCGCCGTCATCGGCGTCGGCTGCCGCTTCCCCGGCGGCGCCGAGGGCCCGGACGCCTACTGGCGGCTGCTGACCGCGGGCCGCGACGCCGTACGCCGCGCCCCCGACGGCCGCTTCGACGACCCGCGCGTGTGGTGGGGCGGCTTCCTGGACGACGACCCGGCGGGCTTCGACGCGCCGTTCTTCCGGATCCCGCCGCGCGAGGCCAAGGTGATGGACCCGCAGCAGCGGATGTTCCTCGAAGTGGCCTGGGAGGCGCTGGAACACGCGGGCGTCCCGCCGACCTCGCTCGCCGAGTCCCGCACCGGGGTCTTCCTCGGCATGAACTCCACCGACTACGCCCAGATCGTGGGCAGCCACCCCGACAACGTGGACGCCTTCTACGGCACCGGCACCTCCTTCAGCGCCGCCGCCGGCCGCCTGTCGTACCTGCTCGGCATGCGCGGCCCGAGTCTGGCCGTCGACACCGCCTGCTCGTCCTCGCTGGTCGCGGTGCACCTCGCGGTGGCCAGTCTGCGCTCGGGCGAGAGCGACCTCGCGGTCGCCGCGGGCGTCAATCTCATCCTCGGCCCCACCATCCACCGGGCCAGCGACGCCGCCGGGGCCCTCGCGGCCGACGGCCGGTGCAAGACCTTCGACGCCACCGCCGACGGATACACGCGGGGCGAGGGCTGCGGAGCCGTCATCCTCAAGCCGCTGTCCGCCGCCCGGCGCGACGGCGACCGGGTCCTGGCGCTGATCCTCGGCTCCGCCGTCAACCAGGACGGTGCCAGCAGCGGCTTCACCGCCCCCAACGGTCCCGCGCAGGAGACACTGCTGCGCGCCGCACTCGCCGACGCCCGCGTCGGCGCCGACGACATGGACTACGTCGAGGCGCACGGCACCGGCACTCCGCTCGGCGACCCGATCGAACTGCGGGCGCTCGGCGCCGCGTTGGCCGGACGGACGACCCAGCAGCCCTGCCTGGTCGGCTCGGTGAAGACCAACATCGGCCACCTGGAAGCCGCGTCCGGCATCGCGGGACTCATCAAGACCGTCCTGGCCCTGCGGCACGAGACGGTGCCCGCGCACCTGCACTTCACGCGGCCGAGCCCCGACATCCCCTGGGACGAACTGCCCCTGGACGTCCCGACCGAGGCCCGCCCGTGGGCCCGCGGCGAGCGCCGCAGGGTCGCCGGGGTCAGCGCCTTCGGCTTCAGCGGCACCAACGCGCACATCGTGCTCGCCGAGGCCCCCGCGACCGACGCCTCTGATGCCTCCGACGTCCCCGATGCCCCCGGTACCTCCGACGCGGACGACGGCGCTGCCCTGACCGCCCGCCTCCACGTCCTGCCGCTGTCCGCCGCGTCCCCCGCCGCACTGCGCGACCGGGCCGCCGCCCTGCGCTCACTGCTCACCGCCGAGCCGGACGGCGACGCGACACGGGACGCGCACGGCGCGGAACCGGCCGCCGTGGCGCGGACCCTGGCCGTACACCGCTCCCACCTCGACCACCGGCTGGTCGTCGTGGGCCGCGACCGCGCCGCGCTCGCCGAACGACTGACCGCCGTCGCCGACGGTGACAGCGTCCCCGGCACCGTCCTCGGCAAGGCCGCCGCACGCGCACGCGGACCCGTCTTCGTCTTCTCCGGGCACGGCTCCTACTGGCCCGCCATGGGCCGCTCCCTGCTGGCCGCCGACCCGGTGTTCCGGGACGCGATCGCGGACTGCGACGCCGCGCTCGCCCGCCACCTGGACTGGTCGGTGCGCGAAGCGCTGGAATCCGCGCGCGAGCCTTCGAACGAACTCGACCAGCAGATCATGCTCTTCGCCACTCAGTACGGCCTGACGGCGAGCTGGCGCGCCCTGGGCGTCGAGCCCGCCGCCGTGCTCGGCCACAGCATGGGCGAGGTGTCGGCCGCCCTGTGCGCGGGCGCGCTCGACCTGGCGCAGGCCGCGGAGATCATGGTGCGCCGCACCCACCTGCTGCGGGCCCTGGTCGGCCAGGGCGGCATGGCCGTGGTCGGCCTCGACGCCGACCGCACCGAGGACGAACTGGCACCGTACGGCGACCGGTTGTGCGTCGCCGTGGTCAACAGCCGACAGTCGACGGTGGTGTCGGGAGAGACGACCGCACTGGAGGAACTGGGCGCCCGAATGCGCGCGCGCAACGTGTTCTTCCGTGCGGTCAACGCCGGCGGCCCGGCCCACAGCCCCTGGGCCGAGCCGCTGCGCGAACAGCTTGTACACGCCCTGACCGGCCTGGCCCCGGCCGCCCCTCGCCTGCCGATGTACTCCTCGGTGGACGGCGCGCCGCTCGCCGCCGACACCCCCCTGGACGCCGCCTACTGGGGCCGGAACCTGCGGCAGACCGTACGGTTCGCCGACGCCGTACGCGCAGCGGCGGCGGACGGACACGACACCTTCGTGGAGCTGTCCGCCCACCCCATCCAACTCGTGCCCATCGAGCAGGAGTTGCGGGCCGCGGGCACCGACGGACTGTTCGTGCCGTCACTGCTGCGCGACCAGGACGGCCCGGAGTCGCTGCTCACCGGGCTCGGCGCCCTGCACGTCGGCGGCCAGGCCGTGGACTGGCCGCGGCTGCACCCCGGGAACGGCCCGCTCGCCGAGCTGCCGACCTACCCGTGGGAGCACAAGCGGTACTGGGTCGACCAGCGCGACGCCGCCCCCGCGGACAAGGGCGCCCACCCGCTGCTGACCCGCGACGTCCGCACCCCGTCGGGCCGCGTCGTGGAGACGGACCTCGACGCCCGTACCGCCACCCGGCTCGGCGCCGAACCCGTGGGCGCCGCACTGCGGGTGCCCGGCGCCACCTGGCTGGAGCTGGCCGTCGCCGCGGCCGGGACCGCCTTCGGCCCCGGCCGCCCCGTCCGCCTTGAGGACATCACCCTCGACCGCCCCCTGCTGGTCCCGGCCGACGGCTCCGTCACCACCCAACTCACCCTGGAACGCGCCGCGTCGGGCGACCGGCCGGGTCTGGCGCTCACCTTGTGGGAGCCCGCCACCGACACCGCGCCGCGCCCCCGCCGCCTCGTCTCGGGCCGCGCCCTGCCAGGACGCGCGCCGTCCGACACCGCTGCGGACGCCCCGCCGCACCCGCGCGGCCCGGTCGACGAGGCCCTGCGCGCCTGGGTGGCCCGGCACGCCACCGGGGACTGCGCGCCGACCCCGGAATCGGCCCGGACCGCCGACGGCCGCATCGAACTCGAACTGCGGCTGCGCCCGGCCACCATGCGCTGGCACCTCGCCCCCGACCTCCTCGAACTCGCCCTGCGGCTGCCCGCGTTCCTGCTGTCCACCGACCCCGCCGACCCGGCGCCGCTCCCCGCCTCCCTCGACAGCCTCACCCTGTACGCGGCCCCCGACGACCGCGTCCTCGTCACCGCCGCCCTGCGCCCCGACACCGCGGGCGACCCGACCGCCGACATCCGCCTGACCACCCCCGAGGGCCGGCCGCTCGCCGAGATCACCGGCCTGCGCCTCGCCCCGCCGCGAGGCCGCGTCCTCAACCAGGAGGAGACCGCGCGCCTCACCACCAGCCTGTACGTCCTCGGCTGGCAGGAGCGCCCGCTGACGGTCCGTCAGCCCGAGCAGCGGCCGGCCGAAACCCAGGCTCGGCTCGAAGCCGGGACTCCGCAGCGCGGCTTGACCGCCCATGTCCCCGCCCAGCGGGACGGCCTCGGCGCATCGCGGACCGACGACCCGTCCACAGCCGCCGGGGGAGCGGGGGCGCTCCTGACCGGACCCGTCACCGTCGTCCTCGCCGACCGCGGCGGCGTCGCCGAAGAACTGGCACGGGCACTGGCCGCACAAGGCCGGCCCACGACCCTGCTGGCGGCCGACGGCGAGCCCGACACCGTACGGCAGCGACTCGCCGACGCGCTGCGGGAGTTGCGCACCGGGCCCGGCTGCCGGGACGTCGTGCACCTCGGGGCGCTGGACCTGCCGGAGCGGGACGAGCCCGACCCCCTCGCCGTGGCCGACGCGTGCGCGGGGGTGACGGCGGTCGCCTCCGTGACGGCGGCGGTCGGCAGCGGCGCACGCGTGCTGTACGTAACGCGGGGCGCGGTCGCGATGGACGAGCTGGAACTGCCCGCCGCCGCACAGGCACCGCTGCGGCAGTCCGCGATCGTCTCCGGCGTGGAACGCCCCACCGCCTGGGGCGCCGCGCTCGACCTGGACCCGCTGACCTCGGGTGTGGCGGAGGACGCGGCGGCCGTCGCGGCCGAACTGCTCGCCCACGGCGCCGACCGCGCCGGAGGCGAGGACGTCGAGGACCAGATCGCGCTGCGCGCCGGACGCAGGCTCACCGCCCGGGTGCTGCGCGCCCCGGCCCCGCCGCCGCTGTTCGAGCCGGTCGAACTGGCCGCCGACCGCAGCTATCTGGTGGCGGGCGCGGAAGGACCGCTGCCCGACCGGGTGGCCGCCTGGCTGACCGCGCGCGGCGCGGGCCGCACGCTGGTCGTGCCCCGCGTGGAGGACGCCAAGCAGGCGACCCGGCTGATCGAGGACGAGGCCGCGGCCGGACACCCCGTCGCGGGCGTGATCTGGCTCGGCGTCGGCTGGAATCTGCCGATCGACCAGGAGCCGACCGCCGCCGCGATCGCCGAGGCGGTCGAGGACCGCGCCCGCGGCGCGTGGCTGCTGCACCAAGCAGCGCTCGACACGCGTACCGACCTGGACCTCTTCCAGGTGTGGGGCACCGTGGCGTCGGCCTGGGCGGCGATCGGGGCGGGCGTACAGGCCCCGGTCGACGCGCTGCTCACCGCCCTCGCCGGGCACCGGCGCGCCCTGGGCCTGCCGGTCTGCGCCATCGCCTGGGCGCCCTGGCTCGACGTGGATCTGCTGGACCGCGACAGCGCCAACCGGCTGACGCGCAGCGGCATGCGCCCGCTCCCGCCCGGCATCGCCGTGGAACTGCTCGACCGGATCACCGCGGCGGGCCTGACCGGCGCCGCCGCGGCCGACGCCGACTGGGGCCTGCTGCTGCCGCTCTACCAACAGGCCCGTCCCTGGCCGCTCTTCGACGCCCTGGCCGCCGAGGCGGCGGCTGCGCCCGGTGACTCCGGCGCGCTGCTGGACAAGCTGCGCTCGTTGCCCGACGCGGCGCGCGGCGATCTGCTGCTGGAGTGCGTCCTGGAGGAGGTGGCGGTGGTGCTCGGCCTGGACGGACCCGGCGAACTCGAGCCCCGGCAGGGCTTCTTCGAGCTGGGCCTGAACTCCATCACGGCGCTGGAGATGAAGGTACGGCTGGAGCGCCGCTTCGGCAGCGCGCTCCCCGCGACACTCGCCTTCGAATACCCGACGGGCGACGCCGTGGCCGGATTCCTCGCCGCCGAGGTGGTCGGCGGATCGGGCGACGAACGGTCTGACGCGCCGCAGCCCGCCGCCGACAGCGTCACCCGTACCGAAGACACCGGACGCGCAGAGAACGCCGCGACCACCGGACGCGCCGAAAGGACCGAAGGCGTCGAAGGCACCGCGGACAACGCCACCGTCACCGGCGACCTCACCGATGAAGACGACTACGACGACCCCGACGACGCGGACCTCTTCGCCCGTCTGGACGCCGAAGTCGCCGCCGTGAACGCCCTCATCGAGGGAGACAAGCGATGAACCAGCCCACCGACGGTGCCGGACCCCGCACATCGGACCGTACGCCGGAGCGCGCACCGGACCAACGGTCCCGCCTCGCCCAGGCATTGGAGACCATCGGGCGGCTGCGCACGATGGTCGAGGACCAACGGGCCGCGCTGCACAGCCCGGTGGCCGTCATCGGCGTCGGCTGCCGCTTCCCCGGCGGCGCCGACTCGCCCGAGCGCATGTGGGACCTGCTGCGCGACGGCGTGGACGCCATCGGCCCCTTCCCACGCGACCGTTGGGACACCGACCCGTACTACGACCCCGACCCCGAGGCGCCCGCGAAGGCGTACGTCGTGGAAGGCGGGTTCCTGGACAGCGCCGACACCTTCGACGCGCAGCTCTTCGGGATCGCGCCGGGCGAAGCGCTCGGAATGGACCCCCAGCAGCGGATCGCGCTCGAAGTCGCCTGGGAGGCGCTGGAGCGGGCCGGCATCCCTCACGACTCGCTGGACGGCTCCCGCACCGGCGTCTACATCGGCGCGAGCACCAGCGACTACGTACGGCTGCGGCAACAGTACGGGGACCCGGCCGCGATCGACGGCTACCAACTCCTCGGCGAGAACAGCTTCATCGCCGGACGCATCGCGCACACCTTCGGGCTGCGCGGACCCGCGCAGGTCGTCGACACCGCCTGCTCCTCCTCACTGGTCGCCGTCCACCAGGCGTGCCAGGCCCTGCGCCTGGGCGAGACCGATCTGGCACTGGCGGGCGGGGTCAACGTCATCCTGTCCCCGTACGGCTTCGTGCTGGTCAGCAAGGCCGGGGCGGTCTCGCCCGACGCCCGCTGCAAGGCGTTCGACGCCTCCGCCGACGGCTACGCACGCGGCGAGGGCTGCGGTCTGGTGGTGCTCAAGCGGCTCAGCGACGCGGTGGCCGACGGCGACCGGGTGCTCGCCGTCATCCGGGGCAGCGCCGTCAACCACGACGGCCACGCCAGCGGCATCTCCGTACCCAGCGGCAAGGCGCAGCAGGAGGTCATCCGCGCGGCCCTCGCCGACGCGGGAGTCACCGCAGACCGGATCGGCTACGTCGAGGCGCACGGCACCGGCACCGCCCTCGGCGACCCCATCGAACTGCGCAGCCTGGAGACCGTCCTCGGCACCGGCCGTTCGGCGGATCACCCCGTCTACGTCGGGTCGGTGAAGACCAACGTCGGCCATCTGGAGGCGGCGGCGGGCATCGCCGGGCTGATCAAGAGCGTGCTGGCCGTCGGCCACGGCGAGATCCCGGCGAGCCTGCACTTCCGCACGCCCAACCCCAACGTCGACTGGGACGCGCTGCACCTGCGGGTCGCCGCCGAGCACACCCCGTGGCCGTCCGACGGGCAGCCGCGCACCGCGGGCCTCAGCTCGTTCGGCGCCAGCGGCACCAATGTCCACCTCGTCATCGAGGAACCGCCCGCCATGACCACCGAGCAGCCCGAGCCGGACCCGCGGCCGGGGCGGCAGGCAGAAGTGTTCGTCGCGTCGGCCCGCAGCGAACCGGCGCTGCGTGAACTCTCCCTGCGCTGGGCCGACTTCCTGCGCGCCAACCCGGCGACCCCGCTGGACTCCGTGGCCCGCACCATCGCCGCCGGCCGCTCACCGCAGCAGGTCCGCGCCGCCTTCACCGCCCGCGACACCGCCTCGCTCGCCGACCGGCTGCACGACTTCGGGACCGGCGACGGCGGCCCCGCCCCCCGCCGCGCCCAGGCCGCGCACCGCGTGAAGACCGCCTTCATGTTCACCGGCCAGGGCGCCCAGTTCGCGGGCATGGGACGGGAGTTGTACGAGGCCGAGCCGGTGTTCCGGCAGGCTCTGGAGCGCTGCGCCGAGATCGTCGACCCGGTCCTGGACCGACCGCTGCTGGAGGTCGTCCACCCCGTCGAGCCCGACGGCTCGCTCGACAGGACCGGCTACACCCAACCCGCGCTGTTCGCCGTCGAATTCGCGCTCGCCGAACTGTGGGCGTCCTGGGGCGTCCGCCCCGCCGCCGTGATCGGCCACAGCGTCGGCGAGTACGCGGCGGCGTGCGTCGCCGGAGCGGTGGACCTGGAGGACGCGCTCGGGCTGATCGCCCTGCGGGCCCGGCTGATGGAGTCGGTGACCGCGCCCGGCGCGATGCTCGCCGTACAACTGGACGCGCAGGCCGCCGAGCGGGCCATCGGCTCCCGCGCCGACCTGGTCGCCGTCGCCGCCGTCAACGGGCCCCAGGACACGGTCCTTTCCGGCGATGCCGACGCCATCGCGGAGATCCGGGCTGAGCTGGCCCGCGAGGGTGTGACCGCCAAACCGCTGACCGTCTCGCACGCCTTCCACTCGCCGCTGCTCGACCCGGTCCTCGCCCCGCTGGAGGAGGCGGCGGCGAAGATCACCTTCCGTGAGCCGCGCGTCCCGCTGATCTCCAACCTCACCGGCCGGCCGCTGGACCGCGCCACCCTCGCGGACCCCGGCTACTGGGCCCGGCACGCCCGGCAGCCCGTCCGCTTCCACGACGGCGTGCTGGCACTGCGCGAGACCGGCGTCGGCGCCTTCGTGGAGATCGGCCCCGGCCGGACCCTGCTCGGCCTGGCCGCCCGCGCCCTGCCCGACCCCGACCTGCTGTGGCTGCCGTCCCTGCGGCGCGGCCGGCCCGAGGCCGAGCAGGTCCTGGGAAGCCTCGGCGCGCTGCACGCCTGGGGCGTACCTGTCGACTGGTCGCGGGTGCACCCGGCCACCGCCGACCGGCACGTGCCGCTGCCCACGTACGCCTTCCAGCGGCTGCGACTGAACTTCCCGCTGGCCGACGACACCTCTCCGGTACTGCCAGGACCCGGCGGGGCGGTCGCGGACCCCGAAGCCGGGGACTACCCGCAGTACGCGGTGGAGTGGCGCCGCTCGCCGCGCGCGGGCCGCGCCGCGGATCCGGCCGGGCGCACCCTGCTGTTCACCGACACCACGGGGGTCGGTGAGCGGCTGGCGGCGGAGCTGTCCTCGCTCGGCGGGGAGTGCGTGCTGGCCAGGATCGGCGACGGTCCGGCCGGGCTGCCGGGCGCCCGGAGCGTCCCCGCGGGCGATCCCGCCGCGCTGCGCGCGCTGCTGGCCGACGTCGGCCCGGTCGACCGGATCGTGCACCTGGCGGCCCTCGACGCGCCCGGCGGCGACAAGACCACCGTCGAGGACCTGGCGCGGGCCCGTGTGACGGGACCCGAGACCGTGGTGCACCTGATCCAGGCGCTCGCCGAAGGTGCCGCCCAGGCGCCTCCCGGCTCCGCCTCCGAAGCCGCCACCGCCGGGGCCCGGCCGCCCCGGCTGTGGCTGGTCACCCGCGGCGCGCAGGCCACCGGCGAGGAGGAGGCCCCCGAGGGCCTGGCGGGATCGCTGCTCACCGGCCTCGCCAAGGTCGTCTCGCTGGAACACGCCGACCTGTGGGGCGGGGCCGTCGACCTGGACCCGCAAGGCGGCGCGGCCGACAGCGGCGCCGCGGAACTGGCCGAGGAACTGCTCCTCGGGGACGAGGACGACGAGGTCGCCTACCGCGGCGGCGCCCGCCTCGTCCCCCGTCTGATCCGCTCCGGCCCCCCGGCCGACGACGCCCCGCGCCTCCAAGTGACCGGCGACGGAAACTACTTGATCACCGGCGGGCTCGGCGGCCTCGGGCTGACGCTGGCCGAGTGGCTGGTCGGCCTCGGCGCCCGGCACCTGGTCCTCACCGGCCGCGCGGGCCTGCCCCCGCGTCAGAGCTGGGACGACCCGGCGCTCCCCGCGCCCGTCGCCGAGCGGGTCGCCGCGATCCGCGCCCTGGAGACCCACGGCGCGCGGGTGACCGTCGCCGCCGCCGACGTGGGCGACGAGGCGGGCATGGCGGCGGTCCTCGCGGACATCGCCGACAGCGGGCAGCCGCTGCGCGGCGTCATCCACGCCGCGGGCCTGGCCGGGGCGCAGAACATCGCGGAGGCCGACCCCGAGTCGCTGCACGCCGTGCTGCTGCCCAAGGTCGAGGGAGCCTGGACGCTGCACCGGCTGCTGGACGGCACACCGCTGGACTTCTTCCTGCTGATGTCGTCCATCGCCTCCGTGTGGGGTTCGGCGCACCTGGGCGCGTACGCCTCGGCCAACCGCTTCCTCGACGCGCTCGCCGCCTACCGCCGCGGCACCGGCGCCACCGCGCTCAGCGTGAGCTGGGGCCCCTGGCGGGTGGCCAGCGGCCTGGGCGGCGACGAGCTGATGGCCCGTCTGGAGGCCCTGGGGCTCCGGGCGATCGACCCGGAGACCGGGCTGCGGCACCTGGGCCCGCTGCTCGCCTCCGACACCGCGCACGCCGTGGTTTCCGGCGCCGACTGGACGACGCTCGGCCCGCTGCTGGAATCGCGCCGCGCCCGCCCGCTGCTGACCGAGGTCCGCGCCGACAGCGCCGGTCCCGGCCAGGACCAGGGTCCCTCCGAACACCTGCGGGCCGTCCTGGACGCGCCCGCCGACCAGCGCGAACCGCTGCTCGACGGCTACGTCAGAACCGTCCTCGCCGACCACCTCGGCGTCGCGCTCACCGAGATCACCGACGACATCAGCCTGCTCGACCTGGGACTGGACTCGCTGGGGGTGACGCAGGTCATCGCCCGCTACCGCGCCGACCTGGCCCTGCGCCTGGAACCCCGTCCCTTCTTCGAGGAACCGGCCGTCCACTGGGCACGGCTGCTCGCCGCCGAGGTCGCCCGTCAGCACTGACCCACCGATCCGGCTGCACCGGCCGAAGCCCCAGGACACACCGCCGTATCCCAGGAGGTCGCAGATGAACACCCGCCACGACGTAGCCATTCTCGGCGCAGGCATCGCCGGTTCGATCCTGGGCGCCGTACTCGCCCGCAACGGCGCCAAGGTGCTGCTGCTGGACGCCGGCACCCACCCGCGGTTCGCCATCGGGGAGTCCACCATCCCCTACACCTCGGTGCTGATGAAGGTCGTCAGCGCCCGCTACGACGTGCCGGAGATCGCCCACCTCGCCAGCTTCCAGAGCGTACGCAAGCACGTGACCGGGGCCTGCGGCGTCAAGCGCAACTTCGGTTTCGTCTACCAGCGCGAGGGCCAGACCCAACGGCCCGACGAGGTCAACCAGTTCGTCATCCCGAAGATGCTGCACACCGAGAACCACTTCTACCGGCAGGACATCGACGCCTACATGGCGTACACCGCCGCCTCCTACGGCGCGGTCCTGCGGCAGCAGACCCGGATCCAGGACGTCGACATCGACGGCTCGGGCGTCACCTTGACCACCGACCGCGGCGAGACCTTCCAGGCCCGCTACGTGGTCGACGCCAGCGGCCACCGCTCCCCGGTCGCCGAGCACTTCGGCCTGCGCGAACAGCCCACGCGCTTCAAACACCACTCGCGCTCGCTGTTCACGCACATGGTGGGCGTCACCCCGTACGACGACGTCATGCGCAACCCGTCGCAGTACGGCAACCCCAGCCCGTGGCACCAGGGCACCTTGCACCACGTCTTCGACGGCGGCTGGCTGTGGGTGATCCCCTTCGACAACAACAAGGGCGGCACCAACCGGCTGTGCAGCGTCGGCCTCACCCTGGACCCGCGCCGCCACCCGCGGCCCGACGGCCCGCCGCAGCAGGAATTCGACGAATTCCTCAGCCGGTTCCCCGACATCGCACCGCAGTTCAAGAACGCCCGCCCGGTCCGCGAGTGGGTCTCCACCGGCCGGTTGCAGTACTCGACCACCAGCACCGTCGGCGACCGCTTCTGCATCACCGCGCACGCCGCCGGATTCATCGACGCGCTCTACTCCCGCGGCCTGACCAACACCCTCGAAGTCGTCAACGTCCTGGGCTACCGGCTGCTCGACGCGATCCGCGACGACGACTTCTCCCGCGAACGCTTCGCCTTCGTCGAGCAGTTGGAGCAGGGCCTGCTCAGCGCCAACGACGACCTGGTCAACAGCTCCTTCATCGCCTTCCGCGACTACGAGATGTGGAACGCGGTCTTCAGGACCTGGGCGATCTCCACCGTGCTCGGCACCTTCCACCTCGAAGGCGTCTACGACCGGCTGCGCCGCGGCGGCGACACCGGCCCGCTGCGCGAGATGGAGCACTCCAAGTACCTCGGCTCGCCCTTCCCCACCCACGACGGCTGCAACGAACTGCTGCGCCACACCACCGCCGTCAGCGAGCAGGTGGAGAACGGCACCATCACACCGCAGGAGGCGACCCGGCGGCTGTTCGCGCAGCTCTCCGCCGCCGACTTCATCCCGCCGCCGCTCAACCTCGACAAGCCGGGCAACCACTTCTTCCACGCGACCCCCGCGCGCATGGCGCGCACCGTCGCCTGGGCCCGGACCAAGGCACCCGCCGACATCGCGGGCACGGTGACCCACGCCATGCGCGGCTTCGCCATGGAACGCGTCGCGCACGGCGGCTGACCCATCCGTATCCGACCCGAACAGGTGATGGGCACCATGAGAACCGACCCCGACCACATCGGAGACGACCAGCGTGACCCGGACGTCACCGTCCTGGGCACCGGGATCACGGCCACCTCGCTGGCCGTGATCCTCGCCCGGCACGGCCTGCGCGTCCTGCTGCTCGGCGAGCACGACACGTCCGGCAGCGAGCCGGGTGAGATGACGCTGCCGTGCACCTCGTTCCTCTACGAGGTGATCGCCGAGCGCTTCCGGGTGCCGGAGATCGCGCTGCTCGCCGACGCGGGACGGGTCGGGCGCGAACTGTCGTACAACTGCGGCGTGCAGCGCACCCTCGGCTTCGTGCACCACCACGAGGGCGCCGGGCACCGGCGGGCCGACTCCCTCCAGTTCAACATCCCCTCGGAGCACGGCGAGAGCCGCTTCTACCGGCCCGACCTGGACGCCTGGATGCTCGCCGCGGCCGTCGGGTACGGCGCCCGGGTACGGCAGCGGGTCCGGGTCGACAAGGCCGTCGCCGAGGACGACCGGGTACGCCTGACCCTGACCTCGGGCGAGGAGATACGCACCCGCTTCGTGGTCGACACCGGCGGCCCCGACTCGGCCGTGGCCCGCGCGCTCGGCGCGGAGCGGGTCTCCGGGGGCACCGGCACGCGGGTGATCGGCGCGCACGCCGTCGGCGTACGGCCGTACGAGCGGGTCGCGCCGGTCCTCAAGGGTTCGCACCCCTGGTCGCAGGGCACCTTGCACCACGTCTTCGACGGCGGCTGGATACAGGTGGGCCACTTCCGCAACGGCTCGGGTACGCCGGCCGGCTCCGCGCTCGCCACCGTCACCCTGTCGCTGGACGCCGCCCGCTTCCCCCGGCAGGGGACCGACGGCTGGGAGGAGATCCTCGCCCGCGCCGCCCGCCACCCGGCCGTCGCCGCCCAACTCGCCGACGCCCAGCCGATGTTCTGCTGGACGGCCGACTCCGGCCAGTGGCACGCCTCGCGCACCGTGGGCGACCGCATGCTGCTGCTCGACGGCTCCGCGCTCGGCGGCGACCCGGTCCTCGGCCGCGACCTCTACACCTCCGCCCAACTCGTCTACTCCGCGGCCTCCGACATCCTCGCCGCGGCCAGGGACGACGACTGGTCGGCGGGCCGCTTCCGCTATCTGGAGCGATTGCAGCACGGCATGGCGGACCGTCAGGACCGCCTGGTGGACGCCGCGTTGACCGCCAGCTCGCACCCCGCGCTGTGGAGCGCGACGGCCAGGGTCTGGCTGCTGGGCACCATGTTCGACGCGCTCTCCCTCAAGCGGAGCGCCAAGACGATGGCGTCGGGCGCCGCCGAGGCCGCCCTCACCTCGCTGCGCGCCGACCCCGCCACCGGTGTCTGCCACGAGACGCTGCCGGAATACCGCGAGCTGCTCGACTTCACCCTCGCCGCCTGCCGCGACACCGCTGAGGGCCGCGCCACCGCCCGCCAGAGCGCCGACCGGATCTTCGTCCGCCTGCGGAACGAAGCGATGGTGCCGCCGATCTACGGCTTCGGCGACCCCACCGACCGCGAGTACGTCCTCACCACCCCGCAACGGGTGCGCACCCTGCTGTGGGCGCGCAAGGAAGCACCACCGGGAGTGCTGCGCCTGGTGCGGCCCTACGGCGCGCGCGGCGGCGGAAAAGACCTCGGCCATGACGACTGACCAGGAACAGGACATCCGACGCAGACTCGCCCACCTGGGGATCGTGGACATGGAAGCAGACACCGGAACCAAGAGGTTCCCCGCCCAGGCCCTGCCGCCGGAGCCGTCCGCCATGCGCCAGGTGTGCGGGCACTTCACCACCGGCATCACCGTCGTCACCAGCGTGATCGACGGGCAATGGGTCGGCGCCACCGTCAACTCCTTCACCTCCGTCTCGCTGGAACCGCCCCTGGTGCTGTTCTGCCTGCGGCACGACTCCCGGCTGCTGGCCGCCGTCCGCGCCACCGGGACCTTCGCCGTGAGCATCCTCGGCGCGGCACAGGGCCCGGTCGCCATGGGCTTCGCCGCACCGGGACCGACCCGCTTCGACGGGCTGGACTGCCTCAGCGGCAGCGCCGGCGCGCCCATCCTGCGCGACGCCATCGGCTACCTGGAGTGCAAGGTCGCCGACGAGTACCACGGCGGTGACCACCGGATCGTGGTCGGCGCCGTCACCTCGCTCGGCACGCTGGAGGACGACGGCCCGCTCACCTTCTACCGCGGACGGCTCGCCCGGCTCGACAAGGAGCGCTGACCATGAGCATCGACCTGACGCGACAGCCCGTCGCCGAGGCCGTGCCCCCGTACCCCGACCCCTCCGCGCCGCTCGACCTGCGCACCCTGCCCGAGGTGCGCACCCTGGTGGACGCGCTGCGGCTGCGCGCCGCGACACGGCCGGACGACACCGCCTTCGTCTTCCTGCACGACGGCGAGGAGCCGCAGGACCCGCTGACCTACGGCGCCCTCGACGCCGACGCCCGGCGGCACGCCGCCGCGCTCATAGCGGCGGGACTCGCCGGCCGCAACGCCGTACTGCTCTACCCCTCAGGATTCGATTTCGTCCGCGCCCTGCTCGGCTGCATGTACGCGGGCATCGCCGCGGCGCCGGTCCAGGTGCCCAGCCGGGTCAGCGGACTCCAGCGGCTGCGCGGCATCGCCGACGACGCGGACACCCACGCCGTCCTCACCACGGCCGCCGTGGCACGCGAGCTGCGGGAGCGGTTCGGCGACCGCCCGGAGCTGACCGGCCTGACGCTGATCCCCACCGACGAACTGCCCGAGGACGCCGCCGGGGGCGCGGACCCGGAGCAGTGGCACGGCACGCTGCCGGGACCGGGCGACACCGCGCTGCTCCAGTACACCTCGGGGTCGACCGGCGACCCCAAGGGCGTGATGGTCACCCACGCCAACTTCATGGCCAACGCGCGGGAGACCGACGACCTGTGGCCCTGCGGCCCCGGCGCCACCGTGGTGTCCTGGCTGCCGCTCTTCCACGACATGGGCATGCTGTTCGGCATCGTGCTGCCGCTGTGGGCGGGCCCGACCTCCTATCTGATGACACCCGAGGCGTTCATCCGCCGCCCGGCCCGCTGGCTGGAGGCGATCTCGCGGTTCCGCGGCACGCACGCCGCCGCGCCCGGCTTCGCGTACGACCTGTGCGTGTCAGCCGCCGCGGAGGGCCGGATCGGCCCCGGCCTCGACCTGTCCAGTTGGCAGGTCGCGGGCAACGGGGCGGAACCGGTGCGCTGGCGGACCATCGAGAACTTCGCCGCCGCCTTCGCCCCCGCGCGCTTCGACCCGCGCGCGATGTGCCCCGGCTACGGGCTCGCCGAGAACACCCTGAAGGCCACCGGCGACCGTGTCGACCGGGAACCCGCCGCCCTGTGGGTCTCCGACGACGCTCTGCGGGACGGCGTGGTCCGACAGGTCGACGCGGACGCGCCCGGCGCCGTGCCGATCGTCGGCTGCGGCGCGCCGGAGCCCGGGACCCGGATCAGGATCGTCGACCCCGCGACCCTGAACCCGCTGCCCGACGGCCGCGTCGGCGAGATCTGGATCAACGGGCCCTGCGTCGCGGCCGGCTACTGGGGCCGCCCGGAGGCGAGCAAGGAGACCTTCTGGGCCCGCACCGCCCCCGCCGCCGACGACAGCCACGAATACCTGCGCACCGGCGACCTCGGCTTCCTCCACGACGGCACCCTGTACATCAACGGGCGGCTCAAGGACCTCGTCATCCGCGCGGGCCGCAACCACTACCCGCAGGACATCGAACTGTCCGCCGAGACCGCCGCCCCCGGCCTGCGCCCCAACTGCGCGGCGGCCTTCTCCGTGGACGACGGCAGCACCGAGAAACTGGTCGTCGTCGTGGAGGCCGACGGGCGGACCCTGCGCGAGACCGGTACGGAACGGCTGCACAGGCTTGTACGTGAGGCGGTCTGGGACAATCATCGGCTGGAGGCGGACGACGTACTGCTGGTGCGGCGCGGCACTCTGCCCAAGACCTCCAGCGGCAAGGTGCGACGCCGCGCCTGCCGACAGCTCTACACGGACGGATCGCTGGCCGACGCCGTCGTACGAAGCGGCTGACGTCCGGGCCCCGCGACGCCCGCACGGCCAGGTCATGACGCACCGAGGAGACACCGTGTCCGCAAGCCCAGGAAGAGGAACCACCGCCGAGCGGCTGTCCGAACTCACCCGCAGGCGGGCCGAGTCGGCGCGGCTGGCGACCGACGCACCAGCCGTCGCGCGCCAGCACGACAAGGGCAAGCTCACCGCCCGCGAACGCATCGACGCCCTGGTCGACCCGGGCAGCTTCGTCGAGCTGGACGCCATGGCCAGGCACCGCTGCCACGACTTCGGCATGGACCGCCAGCGTCCGCTCGGCGACGGCGTGATCACCGGATACGCCACGATCGACGGCCGCCGGGTCTGCCTGTTCGCCCAGGACTTCACCGTCTTCGGCGGCAGCCTCGGCGAGGTCTACGGCGAGAAGATCCTCAAGGTGATGGACCTGGCGCTGCGCACCGGCTGCCCGATCATCGGCATCAACGACTCGGGCGGCGCCCGCATCCAGGAGGGCGTGGTCTCCCTCGCCCTCTACGCCGAACTGGTCAAGCGGCACGTCCAGGCGTCCGGTGTCATCCCGCAGATCTCCCTGATGACCGGCCCCTGCGCGGGCGGCGCCGTCTACGCCCCGGCGATCACCGACTTCATCGTCATGGTCGAGGGCATCTCCCACATGTTCGTCACCGGGCCCGACGTGCTGAAGACGGTGACCGGCCACCAGATCGATCGCGAGGAACTGGGCGGCGGCTACAGCCACAACGCCGTCTCGGGCAACGCCCACCACCTCGCGCGCGACGAGAAGGAGGCGTTCGAGTACGTCCGCCTGCTCCTCGGCTACCTCCCGTCGAACAACATGGACGACGCGCCCGACTACGAGGTGCGCGCCGCGGAGGAGTTCACCGCCGCCGACCTCGCGCTCGACGAGCTGATCCCCGACGAGGCCAACCGGCCCTACGACATGCACCAGGTGATCCACACCGTCCTCGACGACGGCGAGCTCCTCGAAACGCAGGAACTGTTCGCCCGCAACATCATCTGCGGTTTCGGCCGGGTGGAGGGCCGCAGTGTCGGCGTGGTCGCCAACCAGCCCTCGCACATGGCCGGGGCGCTCGACATCGACGCCAGCGAGAAGGCCGCCCGCTTCATCCGCACCTGCGACGCCTTCCACATCCCCGTCCTCACCTTCGTGGACGTCCCCGGCTTCCTGCCGGGCCTGGAGCAGGAACGCGGCGGCATCATCCGGCGCGGCGCCAAGCTGATCTACGCCTACGCCGAGGCCACCGTCCCCATGGTCACGGTCGTCACCCGCAAGGCATACGGCGGCGGGTACGGCGTCATGGGCTCCAAGCACCTCGGCACCGACGTCAACCTCGCCTGGCCCACCGCCGAGATCGCCGTCATGGGCGGCGAGAGCGCGGTCACCGTCCTGCACCGCCGCGCCGTCGAGCAGGCCGAGGACCCGGCCGCCGAGCGCGACCGGCTGCGCGCCGAGTACGAACAGGCGCTGTGCAACCCGTACGTCGCCGCCGAGCGGGGCTACGTGGACGCGGTGATCATGCCGCACGAGACCCGCGGGCAGGTGGCCCAGGCACTACGCGCGCTCGCCGACAAGCGGGTGACGCGGCTGCCGCGCAAGCACGGGAACATCCCGCTGTGAGCGGCGCGCGCGACCCCGACATCCGGGTGGTGCGGGGCGAGCCCACCGCCGAGGAGCTGGCCGCGCTGCTCGCGGTGTGGGCGGGCGCCGGCGCCGCGCTCGGTGACGTGCCCCCGGCGCGGCGGTCGCCTTCGCGGCGATCGTGGCGGCGGGGCACGGTCCCCGCCCCGGACCGCGGCCCCGGCCAGTGGCGGCGCGGCGGCCGGAGCGGCGGCTGGACGCCGTGAGCGCGGCCGTCCGCCGCGCGGCCCCCTGACCGCCGCGGGGCGTCGGAGCCGGGAAGCCGCCGGAGTCGGGGAAGCCGAACCAGCCAAATGAGCCAAGGGAGCCATCGTGCGCAAGGTGCTCATCGCGAACCGCGGTGAAATTGCTGTCCGCGTTGCCCGTGCCTGCCGGGATGCGGGGATCGCGAGTGTGGCGGTGTATGCCGATCCGGACCGGGACGCGGTGCATGTCCGGGTGGCGGATGAGGCGTACGCGCTGGGCGGTGACACTCCGGCGACCAGTTATCTGGATGTCGCCAGGGTGCTGGCCGCCGCGGCGGAGTCGGGTGCGGACGCGGTGCATCCGGGGTACGGATTCCTGTCGGAGAACGCGGAGTTCGCGCAGGCGGTCCTGGACGCGGGTCTGACGTGGATCGGTCCGCCGCCGCAGGCGATCCGGGATCTGGGTGACAAGGTCGCGGCGCGGCATATCGCGCAGCGTGCGGGTGCGCCGCTGGTCGCGGGGACCGCTGATCCGGTGTCGGGGTCGGATGAGGTGGTGGCGTTCGCTGAGGAGCACGGGCTGCCGATCGCGATCAAGGCGGCGTTCGGCGGTGGCGGGCGGGGTCTGAAGGTGGCCCGGACGCTGGAGGAGGTGCCGGAGCTGTACGACTCCGCGGTGCGTGAGGCGGTCGCGGCGTTCGGCCGCGGGGAGTGCTTCGTGGAGCGCTACCTGGACCGTCCGCGGCATGTGGAGACGCAGTGCCTGGCCGACACGCACGGCAATGTGGTGGTGGTCTCCACGCGTGACTGCTCGTTGCAGCGGCGTCATCAGAAGCTGGTGGAGGAGGCCCCTGCCCCGTACTTGTCGCAGGCGCAGGTCGACCAGCTCTACAGTGCGTCGAAGGCGATCCTGCGTGAGGCGGGGTATGTGGGTGCGGGCACATGTGAGTTCCTGGTGGGCCAGGACGGCACGATCTCGTTCCTGGAGGTCAACACCCGGCTGCAGGTGGAGCACCCGGTGACCGAGGAGGTCTCGGGGATCGATCTGGTGCGGGAGATGTTCCGGATCGCCGACGGTGAGGCGCTGGGGTATGACGACCCGGTGCTGCGGGGGCATTCGGTGGAGTTCCGGATCAACGGTGAGGATCCGGGGCGGGGTTTCCTGCCCGCGCCGGGCACGGTGACGCGTTTCGACGCGCCGACGGGTCCGGGGGTGCGGCTGGACGCGGGTGTGGAGTCCGGCAGTGTGATCGGTCCGGCGTGGGATTCGCTGCTGGCCAAGCTGATCGTGACCGGTGCCACGCGTGAGCAGGCGTTGCAGCGTGCGGCGCGGGCGCTGGGCGAGTTCACGGTGGAGGGGATGGCGACCGCGATCTCCTTCCACCGTGCGGTCGTCACCGACCCGGCGTTCGCACCCGCCGACGGGAGTCCGTTCACGGTGCACACGCGGTGGATCGAGACGGAGTTCGACAACACGATCCCGCCGTTCGCGGGTGCGGTCGTGGACGAGGACGACGCGCCGGGCCGGGAGACCGTGGTGGTGGAGGTCGGCGGGAAGCGTCTGGAGGTGTCCCTGCCCGCGTCGCTGGGGATGACGCTGGCGCGGACGGCGGCCGCGGGGGGTGCCAAGCCCAAGCGGCGGACGGCGGCGAAGGCGGGTGCGGCGGTCTCGGGTGACGCGCTGCCCTCGCCGATGCAGGGCACCATCGTGAAGGTCGCGGTCGAGGAGGGCCAGCAGGTCACCGCGGGTGATCTGATCGTGGTCCTGGAGGCCATGAAGATGGAACAGCCCCTGAACGCCCACCGGTCGGGCACCGTCATCGGCCTCAAGGCCGAAGTCGGCACCTCCGTCTCCTCCGGCGCCGTCATCTGCGAAATCAAGGAGTGAACGGGACCGCCCGACCCGCACCGGCTCAGAGCCAGCCGCGCCGCTTGAACAGGAAGTACAGGAAGGTCACCACCGACGCCATCAGGCCGAGCACCGCCGGATAGCCCCAGACCTGGCGCAGCTCCGGCATGTGGTCGAAGTTCATGCCGTAGATCCCGGCGATCATCGTCGGGGCCGCCGCCATGGCCGCCCACGCGGAGATCTTGCGCATGTCGTCGTTCTGCCGCACACCCACCTGCGTCAGATGCGCCGCCAGGATGTCGGACAGCAGCCGGTCGAGCCCTTCCTCCGCCTCGTTGACGCGCGCCAGGTGGTCGGCGACATCGCGGAAGAACGGCTTGGTGCGCGCGTCCACGAAGGGCGCGTTGCCGCCGGCCAGCCGGGCCATCGGCTCCGAGAGCGGACTGATGGCCCGGCGGAATTCCAGCACCTGGCGCTTGAAGGAGTAGATGACGCCCGCCACCCGCGAGGAGTCGCCGCCGGTGGGGGAGAAGACCTGCTCCTCCAACTCCTCCAGATCCACTTGCAGCTCCGCGGCGATGTCCAGATAGTCGTCCACGACCGCGTCGCAGATCGCGTAGAGCACGGCCACCGGACCGTGCCGCAGCACCTCGGGGGACTTCTCCAAACGGGAACGGGCGTCGGCGGCCGTCTTCGCGTGCCCGTGCCGCACCGTCACCACGAAGGAGTCGCCGATGAAGATCATCAGCTCGTCGGCCGTGACGCGGCTCTTCTCGTCGTCGTAGCGCAACGGCCGCACGACCGTGAACAGCGCCCCGTCGTACGCTTCCATCTTCGGCCGCTGACGGGCCTTGAGCGCGTCCTCGACGGCCAGCGGATGCAGGTCGAACTCGGTGGCGACCCGGTCGAACTCGCTCGTCGTCGGCTCGTGCATGCCGATCCAGACGAAGCAGTTCCCCGACGCGCGGGCCTCGGCGAGCGCGTCGGACAGGTCGTCCGGCGTCTTCTCGCGACGACCGTCCCGGTAGATGGCGCAATCCACGATCACGCGGTGATCCCTTCGGTGAACGTCCGCGGCCGTACCACCCACGCCCGCGCGGCTCCCAGGGCCCGTCCGGCCCTGGCCCGCTCCTGCCCGGAACGCGCCGCTTCATGGCCGGATCGCGCCTCCGCCGCGCCACGCCACCGCGCGACCCGCCCGGTCGGCGCGGATCCCGGCGGCGCGGCTGACAGACTGGCCGCATGCAGGACACCTCCTTCTCGCTGACCCGTGTCCGGCTGCGGCAGTACCGCAGCATCCCGGAAGCCGACGTGGCGCTCGGCCCGCTCGTCTTCCTGATCGGGCCCAACGGCTCGGGGAAGAGCAACTTCCTCGACGCCCTGCGCCTGGTCTCCGAGGGACTGCGGACCTCCCTCGACGAAGCACTCGACCGGCGCGGCGGCGTCGCGCAGGTCCGCCGCAGGTCGGCGGGACACCCGACCCGCTTCAGCGTCGACCTCGACTTCCGCGGCCCGCACGGCGACGGCGGCTACGGAATCCAGGTCGCGGCCGAACGCGGCGGCGGCTTCCGTATCGTCCGCGAGCACTGCACCGTACGGCCCGCCGCCGCCCGCGACGGCGCGGGCACCGCACCGGCCGAGGCCGCCTACCGGGTGGACGACGGGGTGCTGACCTCCAGCACCGAGTCCGGTATGCCCGCGGCCGACCGTCACCGCCTGCTGCTCGCCGACCTCGCCACCCGCAAGCCCTTCAAGCACGTCCACGACGGCCTCGCCGACATCGGCGTGTTCACCCTCAACCCGGAGGCCATGCGCGAGCCGCGGACGCCCGGATCCGGTCAACTCCTCCAGCGCGACGGCTCCGACATCGCCGCGGTACTGCACCGGCTGGGCCGGAGCGCGCGCGGCCGGGAGGACAAGGCGCGGATCGAGAGCTATCTGCGGCAGATCGTGCCGGGCATCCACGGCGTGACCCGGCGCACGCGCGGGGGCCGCGAGATCCTGGAGTTCACCCAGGACGTGCCCGGCGCCAAGGCGCCCTGGCGGTTCGGCGCGCCCTCCGTCTCCGACGGCACCCTGCGCGCACTCGGCGTCCTCACCTCGCTGTTCACCCCCGCGGGCGGCGCCTACAGCACGGTGGCCGTCGAGGAGCCCGAGACCGCCCTGCACCCCACGGCGACCGGCGCGCTGCTGGCCGCGCTGCGGGACGCCAGCGACCGCCGCCAGATCATCGCGACCAGCCACAGTCCCGACCTCCTCGACACCGACGAGATCGACCCGGCGGAGCTGCTCGCCGTCCGCGCGCCCGGCGGCCGTACCGTCATCGCCCCGCTCGACGCGCCCGCCACCTTCGCGCTCCGCGCCCAGCTCCACACCCCCGGCCAACTGCTGCGCGCCGACCAGCTCCTGCCGCACCCGTCCCCGCCCGCGGGGGAAGAGCGCGCGCGTGTGAGGTGAGACGGGCCGCCGTCCGCCCGCCCCGCGCGTCCACCGGTGAGCCGACGGCCGCCACGACGGAGTGAAGGACCGGTCGTGGCGCGCCGGGCGGCGCGGCGGCTGCCCTAGGGTGACGACGATGACTACCACGATCGTGTTCGACATCGGCGAGACCCTGATTTCCGACGCGCGGCACTGGGCGGGCTGGGCCGACTGGCTCGGCGTCCCGTCACACACCGTCTCGGCCCTGGTGGGAGCGGTCGTCGCCGAAGGGCGCGACGACGGCGACGCGCTGCGGCTGATCACCCCCGGCCTCGACATCCCCGCCGCCTACGCCGCCAGGGAGGCGGCCGGGCGGGGCGAGCACCTGGACGAGACGGATCTGTACCCGGACGTCCGCCCCGCGCTGGCCCGGCTGCGGGAGGCCGGCATCAAGGTGCTCGCCGCCGGCAACCAGACCGCCCGGGTCGGGGAGCTGCTGCGCGGCCTCGACCTGCCGCTCGACCTGGTCGCCACCTCCGCGGAATGGGCCGTCGCCAAACCGAGCCCCGGCTTCTACGCGAAGGTCGTCGAGGTCGCGGGGGCCGAACCCGAAGAGATCCTCTACGTCGGCGACCACCCCGGCAACGACGTCTTCCCCGCGAAGCGCGCGGGACTGCGCGTCGCCCACCTGCGCCGCGGGCCCTGGGGCCACCTGTGGGCCGACGACCCCGACGTGGCCGCCGCCGCGGACTGGCGGATCAACTCCCTGACCGAACTCGTCGCCATCGCGTCCCGCTGACCGGCACCGGCACCGGCACCGGCACCGGCACCGGCACCGGAACCGGAACCGGAACCGGCATCGGCACCGGCATCGGAAGCCGTACCGCGCGCGGACCGCGACGGGATTGATCATCCGTTCCGTGGGGAGGCGGAGGAATGAGGAGAGAGGGCGGGGACATGAGCACGAGCTACCAGGACGGCTGGATCGAGTGCACACCTGACGCGCTCCGGATCCGCGGCTACTACTTCCCCTGGGGCACGAAGACGATTCCGTACGCGTCGATCCGCACGGTCACCCGCGTGAAGATGGGCGTGTTCAGCGGGCAGGGCCGCATCTGGGGCACCGCGAACCCCCGCTACTGGGCCAGCCTCGATCCGCGGCGGCTGTCCAAGACGGAAGGTCTCGTCCTGGACACCGGGAAATTCGTCCGGCCCTTCATCACCCCGGACGATCCGGCGGCCGTCGAGAGCATCCTGCGCGAGCGCTCCGGCGCCGGGCCGGACGACCGGGATTCCTAGGGCCTGACCGATCCCGTACGCCTGTCCGCTGCGGGGTCCGTCGCACGGAGGGCGTCAGCCGAGCGCACTCGCCACCGTCACGGCGGGCCCGGTCCCGCCGACGTCACCGGTCCCCGCCGCGATCAGCGCCGAGGCGGCGGCCCGGGCGGCGACGGCCGCCGAGGGGTCGCGGTCCATCCGGGCGGAGATCCCGGCGCCGTCGTAGAGCAGATGGAGCTGGCGGCCCAGCGACCGCGGGTCGGCGGCGCCCGCCTCACCGGCGAGGCGGGTGAACAACTCCCGCAGCCAGGCACGGTAGTTGTCCGCGGCCTCCTCCACGAGACTGCCGGGACCGGCCTCCGCGCCGGCCCGGACGAAGGCGCAGCCGTGGAAGTCCGGTTCCCCGAAGAGCGCGCCCTGCGCCTCGAAGACCGCCAGCAGCCGCTCGCGCGGAGTGTCGCGGCTGTCGACCGCGTCGGTGATCCGCTGGGTGATGCCCGCGTGACGGCTGTCGAGGTAGGCCCGGATGAGCTGTTCCTTGCCGCCGAAGGTGTTGTACAGCGACGCCTTGGCCACGCCCGCGTGCTCGATGACCCGGTCGATGCCGACGCTCCGCACGCCCTCGGCGTAGAACAGCTCGTCCGCGGCGGCGAGCAGTCGCTCACGCGCCGACGGCTTCGTGGTGGTCCGGGAAGTCGCCATGGCCGTCACCTTTCGGACAGATCTGTCTGCATTATGCCCCGGCGGCGGGACAAGCCCGGGGGCGGCGAGCCGGGGCGGTCGGGGGGCGGTCGCGCCCGGCCCGTGGTCCGAGGTCACACGGCCGGCCGGGGGGACTGCTCGGAGGCGGCCCAGGTCAGTTGCTTGAGCTCCATCCGGGCGGCCGGAGCCGTTCCGGGCAGCGACGCCCAGTAGGGATGGGTGGAGATCCGGACGGAGAGCCTTTGCAGGCGGCGCCGGAGCACGGTGGTCTGCGTACCGGCGGGAGCGTCGGCGAGCAGGCGGTAGGTGATGTACCAGTCGCGCTGCGCCTCGATGAGATCAGCGGGGAAGTCGTGCTGCTTCATGGGGGCAATCCTGGCACGTGTTCGAATATTTGTGCGAGTCCATCTCGTCACGTTCGTACGACAGCCGCCCCTCCGCCGCCGGTGGCCGGGGACACGGCCGGGTGGAGAGGCGGTGGAGGGGCGGAGAATGGGGGAGAGGGGGACAATCGGGGTGTTCGCCCGCGTGTCGCGGCTCACGCGCCGCGGCTCGCCCCCGGTGGAGGAGGTCCGGACATGAACGAGGCAACGCGACGGCAGGGCGCGACCGTGTGGGACCCGGCGACGGACGGCGGCACCGCGGGCCATGGCATGGGGGACCGGCCCAAGGGTCCGCACAACATCCAGAACCACTCCGAGGAGTTCGACCAGTCGGTCCGGGACGCGGAGACCGAGGCCGCCACCGCCGACCGGGCCCGCTTCCACGGCGTGTCCGTCCGGCTGCTGGAGTCGGGCACGGCGGTGCACGACATGATCCAGGCGCTGTTCAACAGGGAGACGACCGCCCCGGCCGATCTGCGGCCGGTGGCCGACGCCTTCCGTCGGCACTGCGCCGCCAAGGACGCCACGGCGGGGCGCGCGCTGGAGTCCCACCCGCCGGTCGCCGAGGCGGTCAGGCGCGACCGCGAGGAAGGCGCGTACCTCCTTGCCCTCCTCGACGGCTCCATCGCGTCGCCGGGTCCGGCCGGAACGCGCGCCCAGACCGTCAACGGTGTGCTGGCCGACATCGACCAGTTCCTCGGCCACGAACAGCGCGACTTCATCCCGCTGATCGAGCGTGAACTCCCGGTCTCGCAGAGCAACCGCCTGGCCGCCTCCTTCGACGGCTGACGGCTGACGGCTGACGGCTGGCTGCTGACGGCTGACTACTGACGGCCGGAGGACGACGCGTACGCCTGACGCCTGCGACGCCTGCGCCTCACACCTGCGCGTACGCCCGAACCCCGCCCTCCGACCGGCGGCCCCGCTGCCGCCTCACTACCTGCCCATCAGCTCCCGCGCCGCCGACGCGACCGCGTCCGCCGTCAGCCCGAAGTGCTCGTAGAGTTCGGCGGCCGACGCCGACGCGCCGAACTCCTGGACGCCGATCGACCGGCCGTCGAGGCCGATCAGGTCGTACCAGCCCTGACCGACGCCCGCCTCCACCGCGATCCGGCGGCGTACGCCCGGCGGGATGACACTGTCGCGGTACGCCGCGTCCTGCGCGTCGAACCACTCACGGCACGGCATCGACACGACGCGCGCCCGTATCCCGTCCGCGGCCAGCGCCCGCGCCGCGGCGACGGCGAGCTGCACCTCGGACCCGGTGGCGATGACCACGACGTCCGGGTCGGCCGGACCGGCCGACGGGTCCGCGACGGGCGCCTCGTACCGTACGTAACCGCCCCTGACCGCCTCGGCGGCCGAGCCGAACCCGTCCGTGCCGTCGGGGAAGACCGGCAGGTCCTGACGGCTGAGGCTGAAACCGGTCGGCCCGGCGGACCCGGCCGCGCCGAGCACCTTCCACAGGGCGACGGCCGTCTCGTTGGCGTCACCGGGCCGCACGATGTCCAGGCCCGGAATCGCGCGCAGGGACGCCAGGTGCTCGACCGGCTGGTGGGTCGGGCCGTCCTCGCCGAGGCCGATGGAGTCGTGCGTCCACACGTAGAGCGTCGGCAGCTTCATCAGCGCGGCGAGCCGTACCGCCGGGCGCATGTAGTCGCTGAAGACGAGGAAGGTGCCGCCGTAGGGACGGCTGAGGCCCGACAGCGCGATGCCGTTCATCGCGGCGGCCATGAAGTGCTCGCGGATTCCCCAGTGGACGGTGCGTCCCGCCGGGTCGGCGCCGGGCTGCGCGCTCGACGCCGGAAGGAAGGACGAACTGCCCTCCACCGTCGTGTTGTTGGAGTCGCCGAGGTCGGACGAGCCGCCCCACAGCTCGGGCAGTTCCGCCGCCGCCGCGTTCAACGCCCGCCCGAACGCCTTCCGCGTGGCCACCTGGGTGTCCGTCGCGAAGACCGGACGCGCGTCCTCGAAGGCGGCGGGGAGCCCTTTGGCCGTCAGCCGGTCGAGCAGCGCCCGCCCGTCCGGATTCCCGCGCGCCCACGCGTCGAACGCCGCGTCCCACTCCCGGTGGGCCGCCGATCCCGCCGTGCGCGCCGCCGACGTCAGCCGGTCGTGGAGATCGGCCGATACGTCGAAGGCGGTGTCCGGGTTCACGCCGAGGACGGACTTCGCCGCGCGGACCGCGTCGGCCCCGAGAGCGGAGCCGTGCGACTTCGCGGTGTTCTGCGCGCCGGGCACCGGCCAGGAGATGATGCTGCGCATCAAGACGATCGACGGCCGCGTCGTCTCGGCGGCGGCTTCCTCCAGCGCCCGCGACAGTGCGGACACGTCGATGTCGCCGTCGGCCGCGAGGCCGACCCGCTGCACGTGCCATCCGTACGCCTCGTAGCGGGCGCCGACGTCCTCGCTCGTGGCCAGGTCCGTGCTGCCCTCGATGGAGATCCGGTTGTCGTCGTAGACGACGACGAGGTTGCCCAGGCGCTGGTGCCCCGCGAAGGAACCGGCCTCGGCGCTGATGCCCTCCTGGATGTCGCCGTCGGAGCACAGGACGAACACCCGGTGGTCGAAGGGGCTTGTCCCCTCGGGCGCGTCGGGGTCGAGCAGGCCGCGCTCGCGGCGGGCGCCCATCGCCATGCCGACCGCGGTGGCGATGCCCTGGCCGAGCGGCCCGGTCGTGGTCTCCACACCCGGCGTGTGCCGCCACTCGGGGTGCGCAGGGGTGAGGCTGCCGCGCTTCCGGTAGGCGCGCAGGTCGTCCAGCGTGAGCGGATATCCGGCGAGGTAGAGCTGGATGTACAGCGTGAGGCTGGAGTGACCGCAGGACAGGACGAACCGGTCCCGCCCGCGCCACCGGGGGTCGGCGGGGTCGTGGCGCAGGAAGCGCCGGAATATCAGATGGGCGGCGGGCGCCAGGCTGACGGCGGTGCCGGGGTGACCGTGGCCCGCCTCCTGCACGGCGTCCATGGCCAGGACGCGGGCGGTGGTCACGGCCCGCTGGTCGTCCTCGGTCCAGGGTATGTGGGCATGCTGAACGTACGTGCTCGTCACGAGCGCTCCTTCGACACGAAAAGAGGGTGCGGGCGGGGCGGGGCCCGCCGGCTCACCAGAGGGTGTAGCCGCCGTCGATGACGAGGATCTCGCCGGTGACGAAGGACGAGGCGGGGCTGGCCAGGTAGAGCGCGGCCGGGGCGATCTCCGACGCCTGCGCGTACCGCTGCATGGGCACTTCGTCGATCCAGTAGTGCTTGTACTCGGGCAGGTCGATGTCCGAGATCTCGGTCTTCGTGTAACCGGGCGCGATCGCGTTGACGCGTACCGACCTCGGCGCCCACTCGGCGGCCAGGGACTTGGTCAGGTGGTGCACCCCGGCCTTGGAGACGGCGTAAGGGGCGTGCCACTGCGGGCGGTTGATGATCATGCCGGACATGGAGCCGACGTTGACGATCGATCCGGTGCCGCGCTCGACCATCGACTCGCCGACGACCTGGCTGACCTTCCAGACCGCGTCGAGGTTGGTGGCCATCACACGGTCCCAACTGTCGTCGTCGATGGTCAGGGACTCGCCGTGGATGCCGATGCCCGCGTTGTTGATCAGGACGTCGACCGGGCCGAGCTCCGCGGTGACCCGCTCGTTCATGGCCACGATGTCCGCGCGGCTGGTGACGTCGGTCCTCGTCGAGATCGCGGTGGCGCCCAGCGCGGTGAGTTCGGCGACGGCCTCGGCGTTGCGCGCCTCGTCCCGGCCCGCGATGGCGACGGACGCGCCCGCTTCCGCCAGCGCGGTGGCGATGGCCTTGCCGATACCGCGGTTTCCGCCGGTGACGACGGCGACCTTGCCGTTCAGCCGGAACTGGTCCAGGACACTCATGCCGATTGCTCCTCGGTTGACGTCGGCGCTGACTGCGCGTCGGGCACCCGGACGATCCGGTCCGCGCGGGTGCGGGTTGCGTGAATGAGTTCTGCGTTGCGCTGGTCGGAGCCGTGCGACCGCTCGTACGCCTCCGCCGCCGACCGGCCGTACCGCATGTGCCGGGCGATCAGCCGTTCCATGCGCACGTCCTCGTCGGGGTCGACGTACCAGCACGCGTCGAGCAGCGGCTGTACGGCTCCCCACCGGGGCCCGTCGACCAGCAGGTAGTTGCCCTCGGTGACGACCAGCGGGACGTCACGGGGGACGGGCACCGCGCAGGCTATGGACTCCTCGATGGCGCGGTCGAAGAACGAGGCGTAGACGACCTCTTCGTCGCGGGCGCGCAGCCGGCGCAGGAGGTTGATGTAACCGGCCGCGTCGAAGGTGTCGGCGGCCCCCTTGGAGGCGTGGCGGCCGAGCCGGTGCAGTTCGGCGTTGGCCAGGTGGAAGCCGTCGAGGCTGACGAGCACCGCCTGGTCACCGAGCGCGTTCACCAGGGCTTCGGCGAGAGTGGACTTCCCGGAACCGGGCGCGCCCGTGATTCCGAGGATCCGGCGCTGCCCGGAAGTGATCAGCGCCCGGGCCGAGTCGATGAGGGCGTCGTAGTCCGCGCCGTCGGCCCCGGGATTGTGCTGGGGGTCGGCGGCCGGTCCTGGGGGGTTCAATTTTCGCCTTTCGAGAGATCCGTCGGTGCCGCGTGCGCGCCCTGCGGGGCGGAGTCCCCGGCGGGTGCTTCCACGCCCACGAGGGTGTCCGGCGCCTTGGCGCCGGTCATGACGGCGACGGCTTCTTCCATGCTGGTGTCGTTCTTGTCGACCAGGGCGATACGCCGCCCCAGCCGGTGGATGTGGATCCGGTCCGCGACCTCGAAGACGTTCGGCATGTTGTGGCTGATGAGCACCACCGGCAGGCCGTTGTCGCGGACGCGCAGGATCAGGTCGAGGACCTGGTTCGTCTCGCGCACGCCGAGCGCGGCGGTCGGTTCGTCCATCACCACGACGCGGGTCGCCCACGCGGCGACGCGCGCCACCGCGACGGCCTGCCGCTGCCCGCCGGAGAGCGTCTCGACCTTCTGCCGGATGGACTGGACGCGGATGCCCAGGTCGGCCATCTGCTGGGCCGAGCCGCGGCGCATGGCGCCCTTGTCCAACTGCCGGAAGACCGTGCCGAGTACGCCGCGACGGCGCTGCTCCCGGCCGAGGTAGAGATTCTGCGAGATGTCCAAGGCCGGGGCCACGCCCAGCTCCTGGTACACCGTCTCGATGCCCGCCCTGCGCGCGTCGAGCGGGCTGCGGAACTGCACTTCCTCGCCGTTCAGACGCAGGGTGCCGGAGCCGGGGACGACCGCGCCGGTCAGCGATTTGATCAGCGTCGACTTGCCCGCGCCGTTGTCCCCGATGACGGCCAGGATCTCGCCGGGCCGCAGGTCGAAGTCGGTGTTGTCCATGGCCACGACGTGGCCGTAGTGCTTGGTGAGGCCGCGGCCCTCCAGCACCTTCGGCTGGGACCCGGACTCGGCGGGCTGGGACCCGGTGGGGGTGTACCTGCCGGGAGCGGATCCGTCGGGCAGGGATGCGGAGTGCGTCATCGCGACTGCCTCCTTCGTACGAGTTGGTCGACGCCGACCGCGACGACCACCAGGACACCGGTGGCGACCTGCTGGTAGAGCGAGTCGATACCGGCCTGGGTGAGGCCGTTCTGCAGCACGGTCACGATCAGCGCGCCGATGAACGTTCCGATGACGCCGCCGCGACCGCCGAACAGGCTGGTGCCGCCGATGACGACCGCGGTGATGCTGTCGAGGTTGGCGGTCGAGTAACCGCTCGGGTCGGCGGTCGGGGTACGGCCGAGCGCCTGCCAGGCGGCGAAGACGTAGACGACCGCGGCGACCATGTACACCCCGAGGAGCAGGCGCTTGACCTTGATCCCGGCGAGTTCGGCGGCCTTGTGGTTGTCACCGAGTGCGTAGACCCGCGTGCCCCAGGAGGTCTGTCCGAGGGCGTAGGCCAGGACGGCGGTGAGGCCGATCCAGAGCATCACGCCGTAGGTGATCGTCACCCCGCCGACCGTCACACCGTTGTTGAGGCAGGTCAGCAGGCTGGAGTTGATCGGGTACGTCTGCGACGAGGTGTAGAGCCGGGCCGCCGCGGCCACCACGGACATCACGCCGAGGGTGACGATGAACGGTGGCAGTCTCAGCAGCGAGACCAGCGCGCCGTTGACCGAGCCGACCGCCACGCACACCACCAGGCCGACCAGCAGCGCCAGGGCCGGGTTGTTGTGGACGGCGATCTTGCCGATCACGACAGAACCGAGCACCATGATCGCGCCGTTGGCCAGGTCGATGCCCGACGTCAGGATGATCAGGGTCTGTCCGAGGGCGAGGGTGCCGACCACGACGGACTGCTGGGCGATCAGCGACAGATTCTCCGAGTTGAAGAACGTGCTGGTCGACAGCGTGAAGACGATCACCGCGACGATCAGGGCGGCGAGCGGTCCGGCGATCTGGTTGCCGGCGAAGGCGCGGAGCAGGCTGCCGCGCGAGATCCCCGTCTCCAGCGCCTCCGCGTCCGCGTCATGCGTCGTCGTTCCTGTCACTTCGGACCCCAGCAGTGGTCGAGGCCCCAGGCGGAGGTCTCGGAGGCGATGCCCTTGACCGGCTTGTCGGTGATCAGGACGGTGCCCGAGTCGGTGACGCCGGCCTTCGGCTTGGTGCCGTCCTTGATGTAGGCGGCGGCGGCCTCGACGGCCATCTCACCCATCTTGCTGGGGAACTGCATGGCGGTGGCGCCGATGACGCCGTTCTTCACGTCCTGGACGCCGGAGCACGCGCCGTCGACCGAGACCAGCGTGGTCTTGCCCGCGAGGCCCTTGTTCTTGATCGCGGTGTAAGCGCCGTGCGCGGTCGGCTCGTTGATCGTGTAGACGACGTTGATGTCGGGGTGGGCCGACAGCAGGTTCTCCATCGCGGACTGCCCGGTGTCGATCGTGCCCTGGGTGAGCGCGGTGCCCGCCACCTGCGGCGACTTGGCGGTGATGCCGTAGCCCTCGAGGAAGCCGTCGTGGCGTCCCTTGGCCGGACCGTCGGACAGGTCGAAGTCGAGCATCGCGATGTGCGGGTCCTGCGGCGAGGACGCCTTGGCCCACTGGCCGATGAGCTTTCCCGCGGCGACGTTGTCGGTCGCGTAGGTGGCGTCGGCGGCGCTCTCCGGCGACAGCGGCGAGTTGACGGTCATCACGAGGATGCCCTTGTCCCTCGCCTGCTTCACCACGCCGTTGAGCGCGGTCGCGTTGGCCGGGGTGAGCACGATGGCCTTGACCTTGTTGGCGATCATGTTCTCGATGGCGGTCACCTGGGTGGCGGAGTCACCGGGCACCTTGGCCTCGGCCTTCATGACCTTCCAGCCCTTGGCCTTGGCGGCGGCCTCGGTCGCCTTCTCCAGGGTGCCGAAGAACGGGTTGCTCAGGTTCAGCTCGACGATGCCGATCGTGACCGCTCCGCCGGAACTGCCGGTGGTGCTGCCGCTGCTCGAACTGCACCCCGCGACGGCGAGGGCACAGGTTCCGGCCAGGGCCATGACTCCGAGCTGTGCCGGTCTGCTGGCCCATCGGGTGATCTTCATGGGGTTCCTCCTGGATGCGGGGCCGTTAACTCGGCCAGTCGGCAGAGCACGGGGCGATGACAGAGATATTTCGCAATGTTTCACTGGCTGTCAAGCAGAAATATTTATCTTTTGTCTTTCCACCGACAAAAGAACGTGCTTCACTAAGCTCTGGCCGACGTCCGAGACCGGGAGTGAGATGACTGCGACGACCAGTACGACGACAGGCGGCCCGTCACCGTGGCGGGCCGACGAGGGGCCTGGAAGAATCCTGGAACTCATCACCACGGGCCAGGCCCGCACGCGGTCCGCCCTCACCCAGGTCACGGGCCTGTCCCGGTCCACGGTCGGCCAGCGGCTCGACGCGCTGTTCGCCGCCGACCTGATCCGCGAGGGCGCGGAGAACGTGCCCTCGCGCGGCCGGCCGTCCAAGACGCTCCAGCTCAACCACGCGGCGATGCTGATGATCGGCGTGGACATCGGCGAGGAGCGGACCCGTATCGCGGTCACCGACCTCAACACCAACATCCTGGTCGACCGGGTCGAACGACTCGCCCTCGGCGAGGGCCCCGACGTCCTGCTCGACAAGATCACCGAGACCGTGCGCGACATGATCGTCCAGGCCGGACTGGGCGACATACCGGTGGCGGGCATCGGCCTCGGCCTGCCCGCGCCCGTGGACTACGACGCGGGCAAGGTGCTCGGCTGGTCGATCATGTCCGGCTGGGACGGCTACGACATCCGCGGCCACCTGCGCAGGACCTGGCAGGTCCCGATCCTGATCGACAACGACGTCAATCTGCTCACCCTGGCCGAGCACCGGCGGTTCTGGCGCGACGAGCCGCACCTGCTCTACATCAAGGCCGGTACGGGGGTCGGCAGCGGCATGGTGATCGGCGGCCAGATCAACCGCGGCGCCCAGGGCGCGGCGGGCGACATCGGCCACGCGCACGTCGGCGGCTTCGGCGACCCCCAGTGCCGCTGCGGGAACCTCGGCTGCCTGGAGGCCCTGATCGGCGGCTGGGCCCTGGCCCGCGACCTGCGCAGCCGCCAGCACAGCGACAGCCACGACGCGCGCTATGTCGTCACCCAGGTCAAGCGCGGCGACACCGAGGCCGTCGCCAGCCTGCGGGCCGCGGGCCGCGTCCTCGGCGAGATGGTCGCCTACGCCACCAGCCTGCTCAACCCCGACGTCATCGTCCTCGGCGGCATGCTCGGCACCACCGGCGACCACCTGCTGGCAGGCGTGCGCGAGGTGATCTACCAGCGCTCACTCCCGCTGGCCACCCGGCAGTTGCGCATCGTGCCCACCCGCTACAAGTCCCGCGCCGGGATCGCGGGCGCGGGCTATCTCGTCCGCGACCACGTCCTGAATCCCGCGACCCTGGACATCACCCTGGCCGCCGGAGGCTCCCCGATCGCGGTGACGTGACCCCCGGCCCCCGCGGCTACGTGGTCGCCAGCAGCGTGGCGACCAGGCCGCGCGCCCATGCGCTGGAAGCGGGGCGGGCGCTGAAGATCGCGCGGTAGTACAGCGGGCCGAGCAGCGTGTCGACCGCGCGCTCCAAGGACGGGACCTTGCCGCCGCGCGCCTGCTCGCGCTCGATGATCGCGCGGAGCTGGTCGTGCCGGTCGGCCGTGCACGCGCAGCCGCCCTCCGGGCCCGAGCCGATCGTCGCGCGCATCAGGGCCAGCACGTCGGGGTCGGCGAGGTCGGTGGCGACGTCGCCCATCCACCGCTCCAGGTCACCGGCCAGCGAGCCGGAGTCGGGTACGACGATGTCACCGCTGAACCTGCTGGTCGCGACGTCGGCCAGGAGCTGCGCCACCGAACCCCAGCGCCGGTAGACGGTGGTGGGGTGCACCCCGGCGCGCGCGGCGACGGCGGGAATGGTGAGCGCGTCGCCCGGTTCCGTGGCGAGCGATTCCTCGACGGCTCGGTGCACTGCGGCCCGTACGCGTGCGGAACGGCCACCGGGACGGGTCTGGACTGCTTCGGTCATGAGGAAATTATCGCACCAATCGCTGCGTTAGCATGAACGTCGCTAACGCAACGATCACTGCAATCGGAGAGTCGTATGACCGGCGCGCTGACGCCCCAAGAGAAGAGCCCCGCGTCCCCGGGTGTCACGTCCCGGGGCGCCGAGCCCGTGGCGATACCGGGCGCGGGGAACGGCTCCCGGCGGCGCGGCCTGAGCCGTCCCGTCGCCTTCGCCGCCATCGCCGCGATCTTCATCCTGTTCATGGCGGCGTCGAGCGCGCCGTCCCCGCTCTACGTCGTCTACCAGCACGAATGGAACTTCTCCGCGTCCATGCTGACCACCGTCTTCGCGGTGTACGTCGTCGGCATGATCGGCGCGCTGCTGGTGCTCGGGGCGCTGTCGGACCACATCGGCCGCCGCCCCGTCCTCGTCTCGGCCATCGCGCTCGAAGCCGTCGCGATGCTGCTGTTCATCGTCGCGGGAGACGTCTCCGTGCTGCTGGTGGCCCGCTTCGTCCAGGGCATCGCCACCGGCGCGGCCATGACGACACTCGGCGCGACCCTGGTCGACCTCAACCCACCGCACGCACCGCACCGCGCCGGAGTCATCAGCGGCGCGGCCCCCACCTTCGGCCTCGGCGTGGGCGCGCTCGGCTGCGGCTTCCTCGTGCAGTACGGCCCGCACCCGACCCGGCTGGTCTACGTACTCCTGCTCGCCGGTCTGGTGCTCGCGGGCCTGCTCGTCTCCCTGCTGCCCGAGACCTCGCAACGGCGGCCCGGCGCGGCGCGCTCGCTGCAACCGCGCCTCGGCGTCGCCCCCCGGCTCCGCGCCGACCTCGTCGGACTCGTGCCGATCCTCGTCGCGAGCTGGGCGCTGGGCGGTCTGTACCTCGCGCTCGGCCCCTCGGTCGCGGTGGGACTGTTCGGCCTGTCCAGCCACGTCATCGGCGGACTCGTCGTCACCCTGCTGTGCGGACCGGCCTCGATCACCGCCTTCGCCCTGCGCGGCTGGCCCACCGAACGCACCCTCGCGCTCGGCGCCGCCCTGCTGGTCACCGGCACCGCCGTCGGCCTGGCCGGAGTGCAGGCCGAGTCGGTCACCACGGCCGCCCTCGGCACCGCCGTCGCCGGTGTCGGCTTCGGCGCCGCCGGTCTGGCCAGCTTCGGCACCCTCGCCCGGATCGCCGAACCGGCCGAGCGCGGCGAACTCTTCGCCGTCGCCTTCGTGATCTCCTACCTCGCGTTCAGCATCCCCGCCGTGGTCGCCGGATTCGCCACCACCGACGTCGGCCTCCACCGCACCGCCGTCGTCTACAGCGCGGCCGTCATCGTCTTCGGCGCCCTCGCCCTGATCGCCCAACGCGTCCGTATCAGCCGCACGGCGGCGAACGCGTAGCACCGACGCGCGGCGCCCACCCGCAGCACCCGCGGTCCTCGGCCCCACGGCCGAGGACCGACGGGCGTCAGCGGGTGAGCAGCGCGGCGACCGCCCGGGCGGTGGGGAGGGATTCGCCGTGGGTGAAGACCGCGTTGACCGCCTCGGGCAGGACGTCCTCGGTGCCCGGCCAGCCGAGGCACACGACGACGGCGCCGGGGGAGAGGGCCAACTGCCGTGCGAGCGCCGCGTCCTGGGCGGGATCGCTGCCGGGCGTGCCGACCAGGACCACATCGGCCGGGATACCGGGGGAGGCCGTACCGTCCTGCGCCTCGCCCGGTGTCAGATCCCCCTGCTGGGCCCGGCCCTCGACGGTCGCCGTCCGCGCGAAGACCGCCTCGACGGTCGAGCCGGGCAGCCGTTCGAGCAAGGCGTCCGCGACCAGGTCGGAGAGCCGCCCGGTCGCCACATTGCGCCGCCTGCGCACGTCCACGACGCGCACCGCCCCGCTCAGCGAGCCGGCGACCTGTCCGCGTACGCGCAGCGCCCGCCGCGCCGCGGCGGCGTTGGCGTCGGTCACGTCCGACGTCACCGAAGCTTCCGAGACGTCACCGCCTCGGGCCCCTCGGGCCCCTTGAGTCCAGTCCGCGAGGGCGTGGACGCGGGCCGCCGCCTCTTCGAGCCGGGCCACCGGCAGGCGGCCCTCGGCGACCGCCCGCGTCACCGCGTCCAGCACCGCGCGGAATTCCTCCTCGTCGGTGGGCGTGCCACCGGTCAGCGGCAGGCCCGGATTGCCCAGGCACACCAGATCGACGCCCGCGGCCAGCGCCCGCACCGCGCTCTCGGCGAAGCCGATGGTCTCGGCGATCGCCAGCATGCTGATCGCGTCGGAGACGATCACGCCGTCGAAGCCCAGACCGTCGCGGAGCAGGGCGACGACGGCGGGACTGACCGTCGCCATCGCGCTGTCCAGCGCGGGGAAGACGATGTGCGAGGTCATCACGCAGCGCACCCCGGCCGCCACCGCGCCCGCGAACGGCACGAGGTCCCGGCTCCGCAGCGTCTCCAGATCGACCGCCACGACCGGCAGGCCCACGTGCGAGTCGACCTTCGTGTCGCCGTGGCCGGGGAAGTGCTTGGCGCAGGCCGCGACCCCCTCGGCCTGCATCGCGGTCACGAACGCGGCCGTGTGCGTGCCGACCAGACCGGGGTCCGCGCCGAAGGAGCGCACCCCGATCACCGGGTTGGCGGGGTCGGAGTTGACGTCCGCCACCGGCGCGAGCGCCAGGTCGATGCCCGCCGCCCGTACGTCACGGGCGATCCCGCGCGCGACCGCCGCGGTCAGCGCGAGGTCGTCGGCGCGGCCGAGCACCGCAGCTCCGACGTGCGGAGAGCCGCCGCACACATGCAGCCGGGTGACACCGCCGCCCTCCTCGTCCATCGCGATGACCGCCCGCCCGGCCGCGTGGATTCGCTTTGACAGCGCCGCGGTCTGCTCGGGCGACTCCAGATTGTGCCCGAAGTAGCAGACGGAGCCCAGGCCGTCGCGCAGGGCGTCGAGCAGCCACGGCGGCGCCGACGTACCGGTGAAGCCCGGCATGAGAACGGCGTGGACCAGTCGCCGGGTCCGCTCGTCCACGGCGGGCGCCGTGCTCGTGGTGCTCCCGGAGGCCCCGGTGTTCACAGATGACATGGAGTCCTCACTTCACGGCGCCGGCCACCAGGCCCATGGTCAGCCGTCGTTGGGCCAGCACGAAGACGATCACGACCGGAATCGTCACCAGCGTGGAGGCCGCCATCAGGCCGCCCCAGTCGTTGGTGTTCTGGCCGAGGAACTCCGCGAGGCCGACGCCGACGGTCATCCTGTTCTGGTCGGACAGGAAGGTCAGCGCGAAGGTGAACTCCTCCCAGGCCAGGACGAAGGAGAACGCGCTGGTGGCGATGAGTCCCGGCACGACCAGCGGCAGCAGGATCGAGCGGAACATCCGCCACCAGGAGCAGCCGTCCAGGTAGGCGGCCTCCTCCAACTCGACCGGCACCGCGGCCACGAAGCCCCGCAGATTCCAGATCGCGAACGGCAGCGCGAAGGCCGTGTAGACAACCGCCAGGCCCAGCAGCGAGTTGAGCATCCGCAAGTCCTTCATCTGAAGGAACAGCGGGATGACCAGCGCCTCGGCGGGCAGCATCTGCACCACGAGGATCAGCACCAGCACGGTGGTGCGCAGCCGGAACCGGAAGCGCGCCATGGCGACCGCGCCGAGCAGCGCGAGCACACCCGAGGCGACCACCACGATCACGGTGACGATCGCCGAGTTGACCATGTAGCGGCCGAAGCCGCCCGAGGCCCCCGAGGACATCACCTTCGAGAAATGCCCCATCGTGAAGTGCGTGGGGAACAGGCTGTCCGTGCCCGAACTCGCCCGCCCGTTCAGGGCCGTGGAGAGCATGAAGTACACCGGGAACAGCGTGAACAGCAGGACCAGCGCCGTGGCCGCGAACTTGCCGGTCCTGACCCAGTTGGAGGATCTGGCAGTCATCGGATCTCATCCTCTTTGAACAGCACCCGCAGGTACACCGCGGTGATCGCCAGCAGTACGACGGTGAGCAGGACGGCGATGGCCGCGCCCAGCCCGTACTGGTTCTGGTTGATCGCCTTCATGTAGGACCACACACCGAGGTTGAGCACGTCCGGGTTGGAGCCCGCGCCGCCCGGCATCAGGTAGATCTGGGTGAAGACCTTGAAGTCCCAGATCGTCGAGAGCACGGTGACCACGGCGAACACCGGCCGCATCACCGGCACCGTGACGTGCCAGAACCGCTGCCAGGCGCTCGCGCCGTCCAGCCGGGCCGCCTCGTGCAGTTCCTGCGGCACCGTGGTCAGCCCGGCGAAGACGGTGATGGCGACGAACGGGTAGCTGTGGTGGATCACGTTCAGCTCGGCGATCGAGTAGAACGACAGCCGGTCGGTGAACCAGTTGTACCCGTCGGGACCGAGCAGCCCGACACTCTGGAAGACCCGCCGGGCCAGGCCCGAGTCCGGATCGAAGATCCACACCCAGACATAGGTGCCGGTGACCGCAGGCAGCGCCCACGCGATGAGCGCGGAGGCGATGACGGCGGCACGCGACTTGGGACCCAGGGTCTGGAGCAGCAGCGCCACCAGCGTCCCGAAGACGATGGTGCCTGCGACGGCGACCAGCGCGAAGAGTACGGTGTTCGGCAGCACGGTGTGCCACAGATACGAGCCCGCCAGCGCCTCGCGGTAGTTGTCCACACCGATGTACGTCGGGTGGCCGGAGATGATCTCCTTCAGGCCGTAGCGCTGGAACGACAGATAGGTGACGCGCACGATCGGGTAGAGCAGCAGCGCCGCGATCACGGCCAGCGGCGCGGCGAGCAGCAGCCACGGCCGCAGCCGGGCCACGAGCGGCGGCGTGCGCCGGACCGGACGGCACGCGTCCTCCGCGAGTGCGGGGACGGTGCGCACGCCGTCGGTCACGGTGACGTCCTCCACGTCAGCTCCCCTGGAGCGTCTTGGTGATGGAGTCAGAGGCTGTCGTGGTGGCCTTCTGCACCGAGGTGCCGGTAAGGATCGACTGGAGCATCTGCGTCACGGTCTGGTCGCCCTCGACGGCGCCCCACTGCGGCGCGCTCGGCACGTTCTTGCCCGCTTCGAGCATCGTCTTGGCGAACGGCGCCACCAGCGGGTCGGGGCTGTTGGCGTACTGCTTGAGCTGCGTGGTGGTGCTGGGGAAGTAACCCGCCTGGTCCGCCCACTGCTTGCTCAGGCCGCCGGTGGTCATCATCTTGATGAACTTCCAGGCCAGATCGGGGTTCTTGCTGGTCTTGAGGACCGCGAGGTTGGAGCCGCCGAGGAACGCGGGCGCGATGCCGCCGTCCTTGCCCGGGATCGGGAAGGCGCCGATCTTGTCCTTGAGGGTGGGGTCGGTGGCGACCGCGGTCTTCGGGGTCCAGTTGCCCTGGATCACCATGGCGGCCTTGCCCTTGACGAAGGAGTCGAGCAGGTCGGTCTCCTTCCAGGTCGAGGCGCCGACGCTGGAGGAGTCGTCCTTGAGCGCGAGGTTGGTGTAGAACTCCAGGCCCGCCCGGGCCTGCGGCGAGTCGAGGGTGCCGGTCCACTTGCCGCCGCTGTCCTTGGCGAAGTCACCGCCCGCACCCCAGATGAAGGGCGCCGAGGCGTACGAGCTGGCGCCGGCGATCGGCATGGGCATCATGTCGGGCTTCTTCTGCTTGAGCGTCTTCACGGTCTGCTCGAGCTCGGCCCAGGTGGCCGGGGTCTTCAGGCCCAGCTCGGTGAAGACGTCCTTGCGGTAGACGATCGCCCGCACACCGGCGTACCAGCCGACGCCGTACTGCTTGCCGTCGTAGGTCGCAGAGTCCTTCAGGGCGGGGATCAGGTCCTTGGAGATGCCCGCGGAGTCGATCTGCTGGGTGAGGTCGGTGAGCCCGCCCGCGGCGGCGAACTCCGGGGTCCAGGTGGTGCCGATCTCCGAGACGTCGGGACCGCCGCCGCCCGCGAAGGCGCGGACCAGCTTGTCGTGGGCGTCGGCCCACTGCACTTCCTGGATCTTCAAGGTGGCGCCGGTCTCGGCGGCGAACTCCTTCTTCGCCGCGGCGTAGAAGGCCGTCGCGTCCGGGTTGGTGCCCTTCATGACCCACCAGGTCAGCGACTTGCCGTCGGCCGAGGAGGGGGAAGAGGAGGACGAGCCGTCGTTCCCGCACGCGGTGAGCAGGAAGACGGCCGCGGTGAGCCCGGCAATGCCTGCCTTGCACATAGATCTCATCGAGCTGTGTCTCCTTCGCGGTGCGGTGCCAGAGGTGTCGGACGGGGACCCCGGCGGCGCCGTCCCCCGTACGCGCAGCCCCGCCCGCCGGGCGTACGGCATGGCCGGACGGTCCGGCTGCGGACCGCCCTTGGGCTGCGGTGATTCGGCAAGTATGGAGATGACGGCCTGACGCGTCAATAACTACCGCGAGCGGCGGTCATAGTGTTCGTTTTTAACATCATCTCCGGGCTACGCTGTCGCTGACGTCATCTGGAGGAAGCCATGGCCAAGCGCGCACTGTTGCCCGTGCCCACCGCGCAGGACGCGTCCGCCGCGGTCCCTCCGACCGCGGCGGCCCCTCCCGTCTCCGGCGTCACGGCGCACCGGGCCCCCGACGACACGCGCGCCGGTGACGTACTGGTCAGGATCCGCGGCGCCGTCCCCTCCCTCCAGCCCGCGGAGAAGCGGGTCGCGGCGGCGATCCTGAGCGATCCGGCCGGGGCGGCGCGGCTGTCCAGCACGGCGCTGGCCGGGCAGGCGGAGACCTCGGTGACGACGGTGATGCGCTTTTGCCGGACGATCGGGCTGCGCAATTACCCGCACCTGCGCGTGGCGCTGGCCGGAGCGGCGGCGCGCGAGGACGCGCAGAGCGCGGACCGGCTACGGGCCAGCGGCGACATCAGCGAGGCGGACACCCTCGCCCAGGTCGTGGACAAAATCGTGTACAACGAGGCGCGGGCGCTGGAGGAGACCGGCGCCAACCTCGACCTCGACACCCTGGAACTGGCCGTACGGGCGATATCCCAGGCCCGCAGGATCGACATCTTCGGCATCGGGGCGAGCGGCTTCGTCGGCCAGGACCTGCACCAGAAACTGCACCGCATCGGCCTCATGGCGTTCATCTGGACGGACGCGCACGCGGCCCTGACCGCCGCCGCCCTGCTCGGCAAGAACGACGTGGCGGTCGGCATCTCCCACTCCGGCGCCACCGTGGACACCGTCGACCCCCTGGAGGCCGCCGCCGAGCGCGGCGCGACCACCATCGCCCTCACCAACTTCGCGGGCTCGCTGCTCACCCGGTCCGCCGACCTGGTGCTCACCACCGCGGTCCGCGAGATGCCCCTGCGGTCCGGCTCGACCGCCAGCCGGATCGCCCAACTGGCCGTGGTCGACTGCCTGTTCGTCGGCATCGCCCAGCGGTCGTACGACCGCGCGACCGCCGCGCTCGCGCAGACCTACGGCGTGGTGCACCAGCGCCGCTCCCACCCCCACCCCGGCCGACGCGCGTCAGCCGAGGACCACTGACCCCGCCACACCGCTCGACTCGCCCGCCGCCACCGCCCTGCCGCCTTCTGCGCCGACGCCCTCCGTGCGCGGTACTGCCCTCAGCCCAGCGCTCCGGGCCCGGCTCCGCGGCCATCCGAGCACCCTTCGAAGCACCTGACGAGGCCATGGCGGCCGGGCAGGACGTGAGCTGACGGTGACGCCCGGTCAGTCCGACTGCTTCTCGATGTGGTCCAGGATTCTCTTGGAGATCAGAGCGAGCGTGCTGAGCTGACTCGGGGTCAGGGCGTCGACGAACAGGCGCCGTACGCGCTCCACGTGCATCGGCGCGGCGTCTTCGATCGCCTTGTAGCCGGCGGGAGTCGCGACGACGAATGCTCCACGGCCGTCGTCGGGGCATTCCTCCCTGACGGTGAGCCCGCGTTTCGTCATCCGCGAGACCTGGTGGGACATCCGGCTCTTCTCCCACTCCACGGATTTGGCCAGATCCAGGAACCGCATGCGCCCCCCGCCCCTTTCGGTGAGGCTGGAGAGCACGATGTAGTCGGACGCGGACATTCCGGAGTCGGTCTGGACGTGGCGGGACAGCCGTCCGATGAGGGTCTCCTGCATGCGGATGAAGCTGTCCCAGGCGGCCTTCTCTTCCGGCTCGAGCCAGCGTGGCGTCACGTCCATGCGCACAGTCTATCGATGTTGTTGACATCTCACCTGCTCCCGTGGCAAGCAGGACGCGACCCGATGTCCCCACGTCAGGCCCGCGGATCCGCCGTATGAGTCGCGAGTGCGGGCGGTGTCGGCTGAGCGTGGGACGGCTCCTTCAGTTTCCGTTCGCGGCCGAGCGTGATGACCGCCGTTCCTGGTTCCGGAACTGTGCGGGCGATGAGCCGACGACGCGGCGGAACGCGGTGCTGAACGCGCTCTCGGACCGGTAACCCGTGGCGCGCGCCAGCTCGGAGATCGACAGAGTGTCGCGGGCGAGGGCGTCGCGGGCGAGGCTGATGCGCCATTGGATCAGGTACTCCAGCGGCGGGACACCGACGTGGCTCTTGAAGGCATGGGCGAACGCGGAACGTGACATGTGGCTGATCTCGGCGAGCTCCTTGAGGGTCCAGGAGTGGGCCACGTCCGCGTGCACGGCGCGCAGGGCGGCACCGATGCCGTCCTCGTTCAGGGCGCCCAGCCAGCCGGTGGGCCGGTCGGTCTGACCGGCGTGGGCGCGGAGCATGTGCACGAGCAGGATCTGCGCGAGGTGGTTCTGCACCAGCGGGCCACCGGCGGCGGTGATCCCGACCTCGGTGGCGAGGAGATCGATCAGCCGGGCGAGCCGCCCGCCGTGAGGATCGCCGGCGCGGACGATCACGAGCGGCGGCAGAAGATCGGTCAGGAGTGCCGCGTTCCTGTCGTCGAACGCGATGTGCCCGACGCAGAGGTAGAGGTCCTCCTCGGCCTCCGGGCCGATCCGCACGAATCCGTCGTCGGCGCCCGCCCACACCGGCTCCGCGGGGCGCGGGCTTGCGTCGAGCGTGCTGGCCAGCACGTAAGGCGGCGGGTTGCCCAGCATGAAGGTGTCACCCTCCCGCAGGAGCACCGGCTCGTGCCCTTCGAGGATCAACCAGCACGTGCCGCGTACGAGGCCCCCGACCCGCACGTGAGGAAACGTGTCGAAGCGCAGAGCCCACTTTCCCGAGGCCCGGAGATTGGGCCCGATCACCGTGCGGGGCCGGAGCAGGCTGATCGCGTCGGCCACCGGATCGCCGAACCCGAGCATCGACGACATCTCCTGGACGATACGTAAACAATGGAGGACTATCCGTGATTGATCGTACTCCACTGCTCCCGCAGCATCGATGTCGTACAGATGGGCACCGGGACGGTGAGGGAGACATCCACATGGGACAACTGGAAGGCAAGACGGCGGTGGTCACCGGGGGCAGCACGGGTATCGGTCTGGCCACCGCGGTACGGCTGGCGGACGAGGGCGCGTACGTCTTCGTCACCGGCCGCCGCGCGTCCGAACTGGAGGCCGCCGTCAAGACCATCGGAGCGGACCGGGCCACCGCCGTCGTCGGCGACATCGCGAAGCCGGAGGACCTGGACCGGCTCTACGCCGCCGTCCGGGCGCGAGGCAACGGTCTGGACGTGCTCGTGGCGAACGCGGCGATCGGCGCGTTCGTGACACTGGAACAGACCACCGAGGAGCACTTCAACCAGACCTTCGGGGTCAATGTCCGAGGCACGCTGTTCACCGTGCAGAAGGCGTTGCCGCTGCTCAACGACGGAGCGTCGGTCGTCCTGGTCGGCTCGACGGCCGGCGACCGCGGCGTGGAAGCGTTCGGCGCCTACGCGGCGTCGAAGGCGGCCGTCCGGTCCTTCGCGCGGACGTGGTCCAACGAGCTCAAGACCCGCGGCATCCGGGTCAACGTGGTCTCGCCGGCATGGATCGAGACGCCCGGGGGCACCGCCGCCTTCGGCGACGAGGAGACCGCCCGGGCCGTCAAGGAGAACGTCGCCGCGACCGTGGCCAAGGGCCGCATGGGCCAGCCCGAGGAAGCCGCCGCGGTCGTGGCCTTCCTCGCCTCGGAGCAGAGCAGCTACGTCGTCGGCGCGAACATCTACGTCGACGGCGGCACCAACCAGATCTGACGTGGACGGGACGATCCCGAGGTCGCCTTCGGCGTCTCAGCCGACGAGCCCGTACGGAAGCGCCACCGGGCGTGCGATGTCGGCCCCCAAGGCCGAAGCGGCCGAGACGTGCGGCGGATCGACAGCGCGTCGGGGTCGGTCACCAGGTCGACCAGGAACGGTCCGTCGTGCGAGAGCGCCCGCCTCCGCAGTACCCCTGCATCTGCTCGGAGGTGCTGATCATCTCGCGGTATTCGCCGCACTCGACGAACAGCCGTTCCAGGTGCTTCTCCTGGAAGAAACCGGTGCCGATCTGACGGGACGGGATGGGTGAGGCGAGTGCCAGCACGGGTGCGCCGGAGCGGTGCGCGTTCCTGGTGCGAGCCGAGCCACGGGCCGGGCGGTGGGAAGGGTCGGCGTGAACGCGTGAGCGATCAGTCTTGAGGCGCCTTGAGTTCGAGACTCGCCGGGAGCGCGGCGACGGTGCGGTTGAGGAGAAGGACGAGACTCTCCGCGCTGTCGCCGTCCTCCGGGCGCCGCATCCAGACTCGTTGGGCGTCACGCGAGGCGACGAGGAAGAGGTCGAGCAGGAGCCTGGGCCTGGGATCGTCCGCATCCGAGATGCCCAGGACCGGTGCCAGGGTGCTCAGCGCCGCCAGAACGGCCTCGTCGCAGAATCGGAGATTGTGCGCGGTGAACGACGGGTGGACGGCGTCGAGCCCGAGCGCAAGGAGCGTGAGCCGGGTCCAGTTCGCGTCCCGAGCCGCACATTCGCGGATGGAGGCGACCAGGGTGTCGCGCAGGACGGAGAGGACTGTCGCGTCGGCGTCGCGGGACTGCGGCTCCGAATCCAGCCGCCGCAGGAACTCGCGCCACAGATCCTGCAACGGCGTCATCGCCGCGTCTTCCTTGCTGGTGAAGTACCGGAAGAACGTGCGCTTCGAGACGCCCACCTGAAGGCACAAGTCGTCGAGCGTGACAGCATCCGCGCCGTGAAGGGTGAAAGACTCCAGCGCATGGACCACCAGGTCCCGGCGGGTCTGCGCCTTCTTGCGCTCCCTGAGTGTCTCCGGCCGGGCTCCGCCCTGCCCTCCGACCGGTCTGGCGCCATCCACGCGTGCAGCCTACCGTGAAACCCTCGATGTGCCACTTGGTAGCATGTGCCTCTCAGGGGCACATTGAGGAGGGCTTCCGTGAGGGCACTGATGGTCGACCACACACGCGGTACGGCGCTCCGGGTGGGCGAGGCCGAACCACCTCGGCCCGGCCCTTCCCAGGTCCTGGTGAAGGTAGACGCGTTCTCGCTCAACCACGGGGAGATCGTGACCGCGCGCGAACTGCCCGACGGTGCCATTCCGGGGTGGGAAGCGGCCGGACATGTCGTCGAAGCCGCACGCGACGGCTCCGGGCCCCCGGTGGGTACGCCTGTCATCACACTCGACGAGGCGAACGGCTGGGCCGAGTACAGGGTCGCGGACACCGCGATGACCGGTGTGGTTCCCCGGGACGCGGATCTCGGCGGAGTGAGCACCATCCCGGTCGCCGCCAACAGTGCTCTGCGCGCGCTACGGCGCATCGGCCCCATCCTCGGCCGAACCGTCATGGTCACGGGCGCCACCGGGGGAGTCGGACGCTACGCGGTGCAACTCGCGCGCATGGGCGGGGCCACGGTCGTCGCCGTCACCGGCTCGGCCGCGCCGTACGCCGACGAGCTGCGCTCTCTCGGTGCCGCCGAGGTGGTCTCTCGCCCCAGTGAGTACGCCGGATCCGTGTACGGAGTCGTCGAGTGTGTCGGTGGCGCGCTCCTCGTGGAGGCGTTCGACCTTCTGGAGCGGGACGGGGTGCTCGTCGCCCTGGGGCACGTCGCTCCCGAGCCGGAGTCGTTCCCGCCGGGTGCCCTCATCGCCGGCCCGGCGCGTCACAACCGCAGCATCGTCACCTTCCACCAGCTCGACGGCGCTCCGCTGCCTCCCGACCTCAGCTGGTTGAGCGAGCGGGTCGCCATGGGGGACCTGACTCCGTCAGTGGCGTGGCGCGGCTCCTGGCACCGCGTCGACGAAGCGATCGACCGGCTCCTCACGCGCACCCTCCACGGCAAGGCGGTGGTCGAAGTCGGTCGCACAGAGGCTGACGGAAGCATCCGGCCGACCTCTGGCGCGTGAGGCGGGCGGAGTCGTTCGCGGCGCTGATGACGAGAACTCAGCCGAGCGGTGTCCCCACTGCGCGGGCCGGGGCGCCGGTCGTGTCACTGACCGCAGGGCCCCGCGTGGTCGCAGTACGGCTGGAGGCGGCTCTGACCGCAGCCGCACAACACGGCCCTGTTCTCAGCGCGCACCCCTTGCGGCGTTGTTGGCGGTGGTGATGTGCGGCAGTATCCACGCGCTGGCGGGATAGACGAGCCCGGCCGCGCCCGGGCCTCCCGGATTGGTGAACAGCACACCCCGGCGCCTGGACGGCTGATCACTGGCCAGTCTGGAAACCGCGATCTCGATCTGGCGACCGTCGGGCCGGCTGTAGTCCAGGGGGACGTGCAGGGTTCCGCACTCCAACCGCGGCGCGGCGGCTTCTTTCGGGCACGGTTCCCACTTCAGGGGTGCCGCGGTGTCCTTGGGCGTGTCCGTCGTCGCCGCGGAAGCGGCCGCGAGCGCGGTCGCCGCGATCGCGACGACGGTGAGGGTGAGAGCGAGTACCTTCCGGCGGGGCCGCAGCGGCCCCCGCCGGTGGGAGGCACGGCCATGCGGGCCCGCGTCAGGCGGGGAATCCTCGTCAGGGGCCGGAGGTCTGTGCCCGGCCTCCCCTCCATCCACTGCTGGCGAGGGTGTCGCACCGGAATCTAGTTGACATCTCAACCATGAGAGTGACATGGTTTACATGTCAACTAAAGCGACGGCGATGCGGTCGCTGCACCTGACCGGCGGGGAATCCGCGCACAGGTCGCCCGGGACGGATGTCCCGCCCGGCGGTCACGAACCACGCATCGCCATGCCCCGACCCGACGAAAGCGTTGAGCGAGTGAGCACGATGGACGTTTCGCAAATCGAGTTCGGCATCGACAGCTTCGGGGACCGGCCCCGGGACGACCAGGGCGTCATCGTCTCGCACGCCCAGGCCATCCGCGCCGCGGTGACCGAAGCGGTCCTCGCCGACCAGGTCGGTATCGACGTCGTCGCGTTGGGCGAGCACCACCGACCCGAGTACGCGATCTCCAGTCCCGAGACGGTGCTGGCGGGCATCGCGACGGCCACGAGGCGCATCCGGCTCGCCTCGGGCGTGACCGTGCTGTCCTCGGACGACCCGGTGCGGGTGTTCCAGCGGTTCGCCACGGTCGACGCGCTCTCCAACGGCCGCGCCGAGGTGATCCTCGGGCGCGGTTCCTTCACCGAGTCGTTCCCGCTGTTCGGGTACGACCTCAAGGACTACGACGTGCTGTTCGAGGAGAAGATCGACCTTTTCCATCGACTCCTGGACGAGAAGCCCGTCACCTGGGACGGCACCACGCGTGCCGCCCTGCGCGATGCCGACGTGTACCCGAAGACGGAGTCGGGACGTCTCAACACCTGGGTAGGGGTGGGCGGGACACCGCAGTCCGTGCTCCGCACCGCGCGATACGGCTTCCGGCTCATGCTCGCCATCATCGGCGGCGCTCCCGACCGGTTCGCTTCCTACGTGGATCTCTACCGGCGTGCCAGCGACGAGTTCGGCACAACGGCCCAGCCGATCGGGACCCATTCGCCCGGCTTCGTCGCCTCCACCGACGAAGAGGCCAAGGAGCTCTTCTACCCCGGGTACAGGGAGATCCGCGACCGCATCGGGAGGCAGCGCGGCTGGCCGCCGCTTCGCCGGGAGGAATTCGACGCGGAGGTGGACCGCGGGTCGCTGTACGTCGGCTCGGCCGAGACGGTCGCGGCGAGGATCGCCCATGCCGTACGAGTCCTGGACGCGGGCCGGTTCGACATGATCTACTCCGCCGCCGGCACCGTTTCGGCCTCCGCGCGCCTGCGTTCGGTCGAGCTGTACGGCACCCAGGTCATCCCTCGGGTCCGTGAACTTCTGTCCGAGCGGCCCGCGGCCTCGGCGGGAGCCACGCGATGACTGACCCTGTCACCACGGTCGGAATCCTGGGAGCCGGGAAGGTCGGCACTGTCCTGGCACGCCTGGCGGTCGCCGCCGGCTATCGAGTCCTGATCTCCGGGTCCGGCGACCCCTCCAAGGTCGCGCTCACCGCCAGGGTCCTCACGCCCGGAGCGACCGCCGTATGGCCGGCCCGGGCCGCCGATGCCGCCGACGTGGTGGTCCTGGCCCTCCCGCTCGGCAAACACCGTGACCTCCCGGTCACGGAGCTGAAGGGCAAGCTGGTCGTCGACGCGATGAACCACTGGTGGGAGGTCGACGGTCCCCGCGACGAGATCCTCCCGCCCGACACGTCGTCGAGCGAGGCCGTTCAGCGGTTCCTGACGGGCGCACGTGTCGTGAAAGCCCTCAACCACATGGGCTACCACGATCTCGAGGACGGGGCCCGTCCGGTCGGCTCCGTCGGACGCAAGGCCATCGCGATCGCCGGGGACTCGCCCGAGGATCTCGCCGTCGTCGCTGACCTGATCACCGCACTCGGATTCGACCCCCTCGCCATCGGCGGCCTTGCGGCGGGCGTCCGGCTCGAGCCGGGAACCCCCGCCTTCGGAGCCAACGTCGACATCGACCAGCTTCGCGCGCTCACCGCCGCCCCCGAGTCCGGCACGGCTGCTTGAGCACTCGTCGCAGAAGAACAGCGGCGCCTCGACCGGACCCGAAAACCGCGGTCACCTCGTCGCCTTCCGCGCGGAAGGACAGTCAGACAAACCGTCGTGCGGCGGTGCCCGACGCCGATTGCGCATGGAGGACGAATGCGGCCGATCATTCCCGACTATCGGGCAGAGGCACTGCGCCCTCTCAATCCCATGATCAACGTTGGTGCGATCACCGTGCACGCACTCGCCGGCGCGGTGAACCTGCTTCTGGCGGAGCGCGTGGCCTCACCGAGGACCCCGAGGCCGTCGTGGACGGTTGCATCCGGCAGTGTTCCGTACTCGTCACCACGCGGGGTCGGCATTCCGGCGAAGAGCGGGATGGCAGGGGGCCTGATCGGCGCGCTCCCCGGACAGATCGGCATGGCCACGTTCTCACCACGCCTGGATCGTCACGGGAACAGCGTTCGCGGGGTGTCCCTGTTCGAACGACTCTCCGGGGGCATGGGCCTGCGTGTGATGGAGGTCCCCGCCGCCGCGCGTGCGGTGGTGCGGTCCCACCATGACGTGGGCAGCGGACCGAACGCGCTCCGGTTCCTGCGACTGCAAGGCCGCATCGGCTTCGCCGCGGCCGAGAGGGTCGTTCAGAAGCCATGGCCGTTCCGCCTTCGGCCGTAAGGGTGGCCTTGGACCTGACGGGGGTCCATTCGATGGACGACGCGGCGCGGCGCGTGCTGCTGGAGGTCGTGCGTCGGCTGACGCTGAGTGGTCACGAGGTGTATCTCGCCGACCCGGAATCGATCATGTCCGATCCCGATCCCGGCGACGGTGGCCGCGTCACCGTCGTGGACACCGTGGACCAGGCCGTGCGTCCGCCGAGGGGCGGCCCGGCACGGGAAGCGGTCGGCGGCGGAGCGGGGAATCATCCGACTCGCCGCCGGTGAAACGGAGTTCTCGCACAGAAATCGAGCCATCGGGCTCAAAGACACGGGTCGGCGTTCGGTTCGTCGGCCGGAAAGGGAAAGAGACCATGGGTTACATCACCGTCGGCACGGAGAACAGCACGCCGGTCGAGCTCTACTACGAGGACCAGGGTTCCGGGCAGCCGGTCGTCCTGGTCCACGGCTACCCGCTGGACGGGCACAGTTGGGAACGTCAGACGCGCGAACTGCTGGCCCAGGGTTATCGGGTCATCACCTACGACCGCCGAGGCTTCGGCCAGTCCTCGAAGGTGAACTCCGGTTACGACTACGACACCTTCGCCGCCGATCTGAACACGGTCCTCGAGACCCTCGACCTGCGGGACGTCGTCCTTGTCGGTTTCTCGATGGGCACGGGGGAACTCGCCCGCTACGTGAGCCGGCACGGTCATGAGCGTGTCGCGAAGCTCGCCTTCCTCGCCTCGCTGGAGCCGTTCCTCGTCGCTCGCGACGACAACCCCGACGGCGTGCCGCAGGAAGTGTTCGACGGCATCGCGGCGACCGCGAAGGCGGACCGGTACGCCTGGTTCAAGCAGTTCTACGCGGACTTCTACAACCTCGACGAGAACCTCGGCACCCATATCAGCGAGGAGGCGGTGACCGGTAGCTGGAACGTCGCGGTCCTCAGCGCTCCGGTGGCCGCGTACGCCGCGGTCCCGGCATGGATCGAGGACTTCCGCGCCGATGTCGAGGCGGTCCGTGCGAGCGGCAAGCCCGCGCTGATCCTGCACGGAACGAAGGACAACATCCTCCCGATCGACGCCACTGGCCGCCGATTCCACAAGGCGCTCCCCGAGGCCGACTACGTCGAGGTCGAAGGAGCACCGCACGGCCTGCTCTGGACCCACGCCGACGAGGTCAACACCGCGCTGCGCGACTTCCTCTCGAAGTGACGGTGGCCTGACGGACGCGGCGCGGGAGCCGAGGCGCTGGAAGGCGTGGCCGGGAGCCGCGTCTCCCAGACGATGTTGCGTCAACCAGCGCCGCATGGGCCGTCGGCTTAGGTGTCGCGCAGGGAATGGATCATGCTTTGCAGGATTCGGAACGCGCCTGACTGCTCGGTGTCGGTCAGGCCGGCCAGCATTCTCACCTCGACGGAACGGACGGCCACGGTCGCCTTCTCCAGGCTCCGTCGGCCGCGCGGTGTGAGCCGCGTGGGGAGGACCTTCCCGACGGGCGCCGCCGCGGGCCTGGTCACGTAGCCGTCCCGTTCCAGGGTCTGGAGCAGCACGTTCATCGACTGCCGTGTGACGAACGCGCCGCGCGCGACCTCGGCGCCTCACAGGCGTTCTACGAGCAGTACCTCGGCCTCGTCCGCTCGCAGGCCGGACCTCCGCACGCCGTCGTCTTCGAGACGAAGCCGATCGCGTTCGCACTGCGCGACATCGTTCCCGGCACCGATCTCGCGTCCGTCGCCCAGCCCGGCATCGGTGCCGCGATCTGGCTGCACGCCACCGACGTCCAGGCCGTCCACGACGCTCTCGTCGCCGACGGTCACACCATCGTCTCCGCGCCGATTGACGGCCCCTTTGGCCGGACGTTCACCTTCGCCGACCCCGACGGCTACCAGATCACGCTCCACGACCGCGCCTGATCGGCCGCTCATCGGCGCACGCCTCAACGGCGGTACGCACAAGGCGATGCCGCCCAGCGTGTCCCCCCGCGGGCCGTCGGCCGTCGCCAGGCGGTACTGGTCAGACCGGCGGCAGGACGGCGAGGCGGCGCGGGCTCGGGGCCGGTTCCGGCAGCCGGAGCGGCGCGTCGCCCGGAGTGATCCGGCCCAGTACCCGCGGGGTCGCGGAGCCGGTCGCGCCGGGGACCACACCGGGAATCCCGTGCCAGGTGAGGAAGCCCAGCAGCGCCATCAGATACGCCTCCTTGTCGCCCGCGGGCAGCCCGCGCTCGTCACTGGTGACGAGGACCGCGGGGCTCAGCCGCTCGCGCAGCGCCGCCATCAGCGCCGGATTGCGCACCCCGCCCCCGGAGGCGACGACCTCGGTGAGCCCGTACCGGCGGCAGGCGTCCGCGACGGTCACGGCCGTCAGCTCCGTCAGCGTCGCCATCAGACCCTCGTCCGACACCGGCGGCAGCCCCGCGCACCGCGGCTCGACGTAGTCGGCCCTGAACAGCTCGCGGCCGGTGGACTTCGGCGCCTCCCGCCGGTAGTACGGCTCGTCCAGCAGCCGGGCCAGCAGGTCCGGGCGTACGGTCCCGGCCAGCGCGAGGCGGCCGTCGAGGTCGCTCCCGGCCCGGCCCCCGGTGACGCGGTGGGCGGCGGCGTCGAGCAGGCAGTTGGCCGGGCCGGTGTCGAAGGCGACGACCGGCTCGTCCCGGCCGCCGACCACCGTCACATTGGCGATGCCGCCGAGGTTCAGCGCGGCCCGGCGGGTCGGTACGGTCCCGGCACCGGCCGACGTGTCGTCCGCGAGCCACAGCGCGTCCAGCGTGCTGGCGAGCGGCGCGCCCTGGCCGCCCGCCGCGATGTCGCGGGCCCGTACGTCCGAGACCACCGGCAGCCCGGTCGCCTCGGTGATCCACGCGGGCTGGCCGAGTTGCAGGGTGCCGAGGGCGCGGCCGTCGGTGATCCAGTGGAACACCGTCTGGCCGTGCGAGGCCACGAGGTCGGCCCGGCCGCCCGAGAACCGCTCGATCGCCCTGACGACCGCCGCCGCGGACGCCTGCCCCACCAGCGTGTCCACCTCGCACACCTCGGCAAGCCCGACAGCGGACGGCGGCAGCAGCCCGAGCAGCCGCTCCCGCGTCTCGGGCGGCCACGGGTACTCCTCGGCCCCGAGCGGCCGCAGCGTCAGCACCTCCCCATCGAACCCGAACTCACCGACGGCGACATCCAGGCCGTCCATCGAGGTGCCCGACATGAGACCGACGACGATCACGTGACTTCTCCAGGAGTGCGGGGTCTGCGGTCGCCCCAGTATGAGCGGACGTGTCCTCCCCGCTCACCCGGGGCTCCGCGCCGTCACGCGGCCGACGCGCGCGGCGGCACGAGGGCCGAGGCGGCGTGGACGAGCGGACGGCGAGCGGGGAGCACGGCGCCTCGGGTCTGCTCGGCACAGGCCGCCGGGTCGCCGCGCTCGACGGCGAGGTCACCGTGTCCAGTCCGGTCGGCGGACCGACCGTCATCCAGGCGGAGTTGCCGTGCGCGTGGTGATCGCCGAGGACAACGCGCTGCTGCGCCAAGGGCTCGTCCTGCTGCCCACCTCCTCGGGGCACGAGGCGGTCGACGTCGTCGGCACCGGCCCCGAGGCGCTGCCCGCGCTGCTCGAACACCGCCCGGCCATCGCCGTACTCGACGTCCGGATGCCGCCCGGCTTCCGGGACGAGGGCCTGCGCGCGGCGTGCGAACGCGAAGTCCTCGCACTGATGGCGGAGAGCCACGACAACACCACCATCGCCAAAGCCCTCGTGGTCACCGAGCGTTCGGTCAGCAAGCACATCGGCAATGTCTTCCTGAAGCTCGGACTGCCGCCTGCCGCCTGCCGCCTGCCGCCGAGCGACAGCGGCCACCGCCGGGTGCTCGCCGTACTGGCCTACCTCGAAGGGCGGGCGGAGGGCTCTTCGACCCGGCCGCCGCGGTGGGCAGCGGACGTCGAGGACGCTGACGGGCCCTGCAGTCAGGCCGCCCGGCCGACGTCGGGCTCGTCAAACCGCTGACTCCGGTCGTAGCAATGCGGCCCTGTGCGGGACCTAGCCGGTGAGGGCCTGGGTGATCTGGCGGGTGGTCTGTGCGGCGACTCGCGGATCGTCGGCGGCGTAGGACACGTAGGCGTTCAGGCCGGTGGCCAGTGCCCAGCCGCGACCGCGTGTCCAGGTGGCGTCGTCCACGCCGAGCGTGGCGCGGAAGGCGGCCCGGCTCCCGGCCGACATCAAGGTGAAGGCGACCATCAGATCGCAGGCCGGGTCACCGAGGGCGAGGCCGCCGAAGTCGATGACCGCGCTGAGGCGGCCGTCGACGGTCAGCAGATTGCCGGTGTGGAAGTCGCCGTGCACCCAGACCGGCGGCCGGTCCCACGCGGGGGTGCGCAGCGCCGCGTCCCACAGGCCGGTCATCGCCGCCGCGTCGAAGGCGTCGCCGACCGTCGCGACGGCGGCCCGGGTCGCGCGGTCCCGCGCGGCCAACGGGCTTGCCGCAAGGCCCGTTGGCCCGTCCGCGACCGCTTCCGGCGGCGCGAATCGCTGTAGGGCCAGCAGGAACTCCGCCAACTTGACCGCAGCGCCCACCGATTCGCCGAGCCGCTCGACGGTGGCCACCTCGCCGTCCAGCCACCGGGTGACCGCCCACGGCCACGGATAGCCGAGGTCGGGTCGTCCGACAGCTACGGGTACGGGGACGGCCAGCGGCAGGTGCGCGGCGAGCCGGGGCAGCCACCGCGCCTCCTTCGCAGCCTGGCCGATGGCGCCGCGGTGGCGGGGCAGGCGGACGGACAACTCGCGGCCCAGTCGGTGGATCACATGATCGGAACCGGCCGCGCCGAGCGGTTCCAGGGGAAGCCCGGCCCACCGCGGGAACTGTCTGTCGACCAGCCGTCGTACCAGCGCGGTGTCGATCGCGGGGCGGAAGTCCGCGGCGTCCGGGGTGTGCTGCGTGGTCAGGACGGCTCCTTGAAGCGATGCGATCGATGTGGCTCGGCGGTCGCTGACGGCCGTGACTGTTCCAGCGGGCGAGGCGCGGTCCGCCGACCGGATTTTCCGCGCGGGCCGGTGACGACCCGCCCCGCCCCGCCGAGGCGGCGGTTCACCTCAGGGCGCGAGCCGTGCGACGGCTCCCACCTCCAGGGCCGCCCAGACAGCGCCGTCCGGACCCACGGTGATGCCGTGCGGCTCCGATGAGGCGGTCGGCAGGTCGTACGCGGTGATCTCGCCGCTCGCCGCGCGGTGACCGATGCGGTTGGCTCCCCATTCGGTGAACCAGCAGTCCCCGACGCCGGCCGCGACGACGGCGTGCGGTTTGGCCGTACGGTCGGGGAGCGGGAACTCCTCGATCCGCCCGTCCGTCGTGATCCTGCCGATCTGCCCCGCCGCGATCTCGACGAACCACAAGGCGGCGCCGTCACTGGCGATGCCGACCGGCGCGGCACCTGGAGTCGGCAGGGGGTACAGGTCGACCGCGCCCTCGACGGTGATCCGGCCGATCGCGTTCGCCTGGTTCAGCGTGAACCACAGCGCCCCGTCCGGGCCTTCGGTGATCGCCGAGGGACAGCCGCCCTGTACGGGAAGGGCGTACTCGGTGATCTCTCCCTCGACGGTGATCCGGCCGATCCGGTCGGTGTTCATCTGCGTGAACCACAGCGCGCCGTCGGGGCCGGTGGTGATGCCGAAGGGGCCGCTGTCGGGCGTCGGCAGCAGGTAGGACCGCAGTGCGCCGTCGGTGCCGACGCGGCCGATCGCGTTCGCCTGGTTGAGCGTGAACCACAGCGCCCCGTCCGGGCCCGCAGTGATGACCGTGGGGCGGCTCTCGGGCGAGTCCAGCGGGAATTCGCTGAATTCCCCGTCGAGGGTGAGACGCGCGACGCTGCCGCTCTGCGCGAGGGTGAGCCACAGGGCGCCGTCAGGTCCTGCCGCGATGCCGTAGGGGCCGGCCTCCTTGCCCGCCACGGGGATCTCCGTGACGGCCGGGCCTTCAGAACGCTGCACGGCGAATCCTCCTGCGGAAGCGAATGCGGGTAGCGCATACGGACGGCGGATACGGAGGGGGACGCCGATACGGTCGCGGCTCGACCGACGTCCGTGGCCGGTGCGGTCCCCGTCCCGATCACCCCCGCACCCTGCTGACACGGGGCCACCGGGCGCAACTGATTTCCTGTACGGGCCCGGCGCGGGAACGGCCGGGCAGCGCGCTCAGCGGCCGGTGACCACCGCGTGCCGCCGCGCCCACGCGGTGATCGCGTCCGCGATCGCCTGCGGCTGGTCCTCCGGGGCGTGGTGCCCGGCGGGACCGCAGTGCCGGGTCTCCAGGGCCGCGATGTTCGCCGCGCACCAGTCCGCCGTCTCCGGGCCGATCAGCAAGGTGGGCGAGGAGTCGAAGGTGAGCAGCAGTTTGGGGACCTGATCGCTGCTCGCGAGCCACTTGTCGTACTGCTCGACGCGCTCGGTGACATCGGCCGGCTCGCCGTCCAGCGGCAGTGAGCGGGCCCACGCGAGGATCGGGCGGCGGCTCTCGGGTGTCGGGTACGGCGCCCGGTAGGCCCGCAGGTCGTCCTCGCCCACCGGGTGCAGCACCCCGCCGGTGAAGGCCGACTCCAGGAAGACGTTCCGGTCGAGCACCAGGGCTTCGCCCTGCGGCCCGCGCATGGTCTCGGCGCGCGAGCGCGGTCCCTCGCCCAGTTCGCTCCAGGACATCGGCCGCACGATGGTCTCGAAGAAGGCCACACCCAGGACCCGGTCGGGGTGGCGGGCCGCCCAGTCGAAGGCGAGGGCCCCGCCCCAGTCGTGGCCGACGAGCACCACCTTGTCCAGGTCCAGCCGGTCGAACCACGCGTCCACGTAGCGCGCGTGGTCGGCGAACCGGTACGGCACGTCGGGCTTGCCCGAGCGGCCCATGCCGATCAGGTCGGGCGCGAGCAGGCGGGCGGGCAGGTCGATCGCGGGCAGCACCTTGCGCCACAGGTGGGACGAGCCGGGATTGCCGTGCAGGAAGACGACGGGAGTGCCGCTGCCCGTCTCCTCGTGGAACATCGTCGAATCGAGCACCTTCGTCACGGGCATGACGCTTCTCCGCATCGCTAGTCACACTAACGGTTATCTCGTGTCGAAGATAATCCGTTAGTGGCACTAATGCAAAGGGTATGATCGCGGCATGAGCAACGGCGCACGTGACACGGCACCCCCGACCGCACCGCAGGCCACCGTCGCGGCCACTCCGGCGCGGCTGCGGAATCTGCGGACCCGGCTCCTGTCGCTCGCCGCGATCCGCTCGGACCGCCTGGTGAACGAGGAGCTGACGCGGGAGGGCGCCCGCAAATGGCACTACGCGGTGCTCGCCACCCTGGAGGAGTTCGGGCCCGCCAGCCAGGCCGAACTGAGCGGCCGTACGGGCATCTACCGCAGCGACATGGTCGCGGTCGTCAACGAACTGGCCGAGAGCGGGCTGCTCGAACGCTCGCCCAACCCCGCCGACCGTCGGCAGAACATCATCGCGCTCACCGGGCCGGGCCGCCGCCGGCTCCTGAAGCTCGACGGACTGCTGACCGAGGTGGAGGACCAGGTGCTCGCCCCGCTGTCCGAACCGGAGCGCGCCGAGCTGGCCCGGCTCCTCACCGCCGTCGTGGACCACCACGGGCAGCACATGTGAAACCGGCCCGTGCCGCGCCCTCAAGCGGCTCCTGGCTACGGCTTCCAGTCCGCGGCCAGGAGCCCGAGCAGGACCTCGTCAAGGAACTCGCCCATCACCCACGCGGACGAGCGCAGCACGCCCTCGCGGACGAAGCCGTTCCGCTCGGCGGAGCGCAGCATCGCGTCATTGTCCGCCAGTGTCTCGATCTGCAACCGGTGCAGGCCGCGCACGACGAAACCGTACTGGCACAGGGCCGCGACCACGTCCGTCCCGTAGCCCTTCCCGCGAGCGGACGGCAACAGGCCCAATCCGATGTGCGCCGACCGGTTGTGGGTGTCGATACCCCAGAGCGTCGCGGTGCCGACCAGGGCGCCGCCGTCCAACTCCACGACGGAAAAGGCGACGTGCCCCTCCTCCTTGTCGTCCACGAACAGCCGCGGATCCTTCGACTCGGGCGAGACCGGCCGCCACGGGCCGCCCTCCGCTCGCGCGGCGTTGACCACGTCGTTGTAGAGCTCGGTCCGCAGGACCGGGATGTCATCCGCGTGCCGAGCCCTCAGCCCGACCTTGTTCCCCTTGAGCATGCACGTTTCCTATCCGAGCCCGTCGGCCGACGGCAAACCGAATACCGGCGTCATCGACCGAAGGCGACGCGTCGCGCGCGAGGCCGACTCCGGTTGTCCGGTTGTCCGGTTGTACGGGGGTACGCGGGCGAGCCGCGGTCTGGACCGCGAGGCGGTTCACCGCACCGATAAGCTGCCTGATCATGATGCGTGCGTGGTTCCTGCCGATGCTGCTGGTCCTCTGCGGCGTGGCCGCCGCGACCGGGCTGATCCTCGGCGGGAGCCCCGGCCGGGCCGCGACCTTCCTGCTGGCCTTCGTGCTGCTCGCGGGGCTGAACTCGCCTCTGGTCTTCCCCCGGTCGATCGGCGCGTCCGAGGCGCAGCGCCTCAGCGCCGCCGACGGCCGGCCGATCGTCTACTGGCGGCCGGGCTGCAAATTCTGCCTGCGCCTGCGCTTCCGACTCGGCCGCAGGGCCCGCCGGTTGCACTGGGTCAACATCTGGCGTGACCCGGCCGCGGCGGAGGCGGTGAGGGCGGTCAACGAGGGCAATGAGACCGTCCCGACCGTCGTCGTCGCGGGCCGGCCGTACACCAACCCCGATCCCGCGTGGGTGCGCGAACAGCTCTCCCCGTCCGCTACGGCGTGAGGGCGCGGCGGTACGTCAGGCCGGGGCGGCCGGAGAACTGGTGCTCGCCGACGACGGTGAAGCCCGTACGGGCCAGTACGGCTCGGGAGGCCGCGTTGTCGAGGGTGGTTCCGGCGCGCAGGACGGTCAGCCCGTAGTCGGTGGCGGCCGTGCGGCACAGTTCCCGTACCGCCCAGGTGGCCAGGCCCCGGCCCGCGGCGCGTTCGGCGATCCGGTAGCCGAGGTCGGCGCCGCCGTCGGCGACGTCGACGAGATTGATCCGGCCGAGGACGTCGCCCTCGGTGCCGGTCACGACGTGGAAGTAGCAGGCGCCGGTCTCCTGCTCGGCCAGCCGGTCACGGAGGTGGTCGTCGAAGCGGGCGAAGAAGTCGTCGCCCCGGTCGGGGATCGTCGCGGCGAAGTAGGCCCGGTTCTCCCGCTCGAAGGCGAGCAGCGCGGGGGAGTGGTCCGGGTGGAGCAGTTCGATCTGGGGCATGGCCAGGAATATAGGCAGTTGGGCCGCCGCGCGGCCTGTGGTTTTCCGCCGGCCGAGGCGCGCGGGGCCATCGCGGGTCGGTCACGGCTCACGCCGCGGGCCCCGCAGACAGGTCGCCAGGAGGCGGCGGCAGGTGCTGTCCCAGCCCGGGTCGGACCGCCGGAGCATGTGCGCTCCGGCTGGGCAGGACGAGTTCTTCGCCCTCGTCGGTGGGCCGGTCGCGACGCGGACCCAGCCGCCGCAGCCGCTCGACGCGGCGGCCCAGGCCGCTCTCCTCGCCCCGACCCTGATCGGCGCCGGCCATCTGCTGTTCGCCGACCGCGACGGATCGCCGCCGACACCCGCCGCGATCCGCAAGGTCGTCGCGGCCGTCCTCCCCGGCGCCTGAGGGGACGGCTCACCGCGGGCTCCGGCCGGTCGCGGTGCGGGCCCGCTCGCCTCGCGGGCGCGGGTCAGGCCGCGGCCACCATGCGCTGCCGCGCCCACTCCTCGAAGCCGGTGAGCGGGATGCCGAGCTCCCGCGCGTACTGCGGGCGGCCCGGCTGGTCGACCGCGTTGAGCCATTCATGCGAAGCGCCCATGGCCGGCATTCCGGCGGCGAGCGCCTCCTGCTCTGTCATGTCCGGCGCGGGCAGGTGCGTGCCCAGGGCCCGCGAGAGGACGTCGGCGATCTGAGCCATCGACAGATAGTCGCCCGCCAGCTCCAGTTCGACCCGGTCGAACCGCTCCGGATCGGCGAAGGCCGCCGCGGCGGCGCGGCCGATGTCGTCCACCGCGATCAGCGACAGATGGGTGTCCGGCCTGAGGACGCTCACCAGGCCGCCCTCGATGCCGCGCGGGAACAGGAACGCCATGGACGGAAGGAAGTTCTCCATGAAGAAGCCGGGCTTGAGCAGCGTCCAGTGGGGGAAACCCGCCGCGCGGACCGCGTCCTGGATCGCGCTCTTGGCGCCCAGGACGGGTTCCATGTAAGGCCAGCGGCCCTCGGCCCAGCCGGGCGTCTCGGTGTGCTGACCGGCGCCGGTCACGGAGGTGTGCACGAACTGCGGCACTCCTGCGGCCTTCGCGCCCTCGACGAGGTTGACGCCTTGCGTCACCTCTCCCTCGAAGTCGAAGCTCTGCGCCGTCATCTCGGGCATCTGTACGGAGAAGACGGCGCGGACTCCCTCGGCGGCCCGGACCACGGAGCCGCGGTCGCGCAGGTCGCCGGTGACCAGTTCGGCGCCGAGCGCCTCGACGGCCTTGGCCCGGTCGGCGGCCGGGTCGCGGACCAGGGCGCGGACGGGGACGCCGGACGCGAGCAGGGCGCGGGCGGTGGCGCCGCCCTGCCGGCCGGTGGCGCCGGTGACCAGGACCGGTGCGGGGCGTGCGGACATGATGCTCCTCGGGTGCTCGTGCGGGGAGACGCTAAACGGCGGGGCCCGCCGTTTCTCTTCCGGGTACGATATGGCGGACCCCGCCACTTGGCAACCATGGAGGTAGGCCATGCCGGATGGCCAGCGCGCTGATGCCCGGCGCAACTACACGCGCATCCTCGCCGTGGCCCAGCAGGAAGTCGCCGCGCACGGCGCCGACGCCTCGCTGGAACAGATCGCCCGCACGGCGGGAGTCGGCTCCGCGACCGTGCGGCGGCACTTCCCCACCCGCCAAGCGCTGCTGGAGGCGGTCTCCCGGGAGCGGATCGAGGCCCTGCGCGTCCGCGCCCACGAGCTGACCGGCGAAGGCGAGAGCCGCGGCGCGCTGCTGGAGTGGCTCGGCGACGTCCTCACCTACTGCGTCTCCGCCCGTGGCCTGGCCACCGCGCTGTCCTACAACGCCGCCGGAGTCGACCCGGTGCACAACAACAGTTGCTCGGCCACGCTCGAAGAAGCGGCGGGCCCGCTGCTCCGCCGCGCCGCGCGGGACGGCGCGGTGGCCAAGGACGTCACCGCCCTCGACCTGATCACCCTGCTGGTCGGCATCGCCCTGGCCACGGAGCACGCCCCCGACCCCGCCGCCCGCGCCCGCCAACTCTTCGACCTGTCGGTGGCGGGCCTGAGCCCCCAGCGCTGAGCAACGGCGCCTGTCACCGTCGTCCGCGCGGGCGCTAGGTCAATACGACGAGGGCGTGTCCGGCGGATCGGGAACGGCCCCTTCGGCGCCTGGCACGCACGCCCGTCGCGTTGCCGGAATACCCGAATGGCTCCGCTGTGCGGGCATCCCGGCGCCTTCCGCTCAGCGGGTCCCACCGGCCGGAGTCCGGGGGAGCACCGGTCGCCGCCTGGACCGCCCATGATCCGCCGGACAGGCCCTAGTCGGGAGACGGCCCGTCGGCGAGCCGGTTGTTGCGGTCGATCTCCGGCATGTGGGTCTCGGCCCAGTCGCGCAGGGCGGCGAGGGGGTGTTCGAGGGACAGGCCGAGGTCGGTGAGGCGGTAGTGGACGGCGGGCGGCACCGTCGGTTCCACGCGGCGCGTGACCAGGCCGTCGCGGACCAGACTCTGCAAGGTGGCGGACAGCATCTTCTGCGAGATGCCGGGGATGCGGCGCCGCAGTTCGGCGAAGCGGACCTCGCCCGGAGCCTGCTCGGCCAGCGTCTTGACCGCCATCGACGTCCACTTGGTGCCGATGCGGTCGAGCAGTTGGCGGGTCGGGCAGCGCGGATCCAGCAGGTCACCGCGGTCGCCGGGCCGCGGCCCGTACGTGCCCGATGCGTCGGGCCCGGACGTGGTCACCTGGGGCTCACCACCTGAGGGGAAAGTGCCGTCTTGGGCGGACCAGGTTAGTTCCCTAGCGTGATCTTGTCACCATTGGTTACCACTCCTGGAGTCCCGTCATGCCCGAACTGCGCCGCGTGCCCGTCAACGGTGTCGAACTGAACGTCGCCCTCGCCGGATCGGGTCCCGCCGTCCTGCTGCTGCACGGCTTCCCGCACACCTGGGAGGTGTGGACGGACGTCATGGCCGATCTGACCGGCCGCTACCGCGTCATCGCGCCCGACCTGCGCGGCTTCGGCGCGAGTGGTCCTGCCCCGTCCGGGTACGACGCGGGCACCCTGGCCGAGGACGCCGCCGCGCTCCTCGCCGCGCTCGGCGTGTCGTCCGCCGCGGTGGTGGGCATCGACGCGGGCGCCCCCGCGGCCTTCCTCCTCGCCCTGCGCCACCCCGGCCTCGTCCGCCGCCTGGTCGTCATGGAATCCCTGCTGGGCGCGCTGCCCGGCGCCGAGGACTTCCTCGCCGCCGGACCGCCGTGGTGGTTCGGCTTCCACCGCGCGGCGCCCGGCCTCGCCGAGACCGTGCTGGAGGGTCACGAAGCCGAGTACGTCGACTGGTTCCTGCGCTCCGGCACGCTCGGTGAGGGAGTGCGCCCCGCACTTCGGGACGCGTTCGTGCGCGCGTACACCGGCCGCGAGGCGTTGAGCCGCGCGTTCTCGTACTACCGCGCCCTGCCCGAGAGCGCGGCGCGGATCGGTGAGGCGGTCGCCGCCCACCGCCTGACGGTGCCGACGATGGCCCTGGGCGCCCAGCCGGTCGGCGACGTGCTCGCACGCCAACTGCGCCCGCTGGCCGACGATCTCACCGCACACCTCATCGAGGACTGCGGCCACATCATCCCGCTGCACCGGCCGCGCGCCCTGCTCGCGCTCCTGCGCCCGTTCCTGGCCCGCGACGACGCGGGCAGGGCGTGACCGGGGCGGGCGTGAGCGGGGCGGGCGTGAGCGGGGGGCAGGGATGACCGCGGACGAGGCGTGACCTGGGCGGCGAACCACGGATCCCACGTCTCCCGCACGCCCCACTCGAATCGTTCACTGTGTGAATCCGGTGCATGTGCTTGACGGCTCGCCATGGCCACTTGACACTGCCTTACGGATTCGGGATTACCGCCATCCGCAGATTGAGAGCGTTTTCAAGAGACTGAATCAAAGGGCCAAGGCGGGACCTTGGCTCTGAATGTGCAGTGCCGAGCGCGATCCACCCCCACATCTCCGCGCTGACCCTGGTGTTCACTTCGCGAACCCAGGCGAAAGGACCCCCACACATGCGCAGATCCATCCTCCCGGCCCGTACCGAGGGCACGCCGCGTCGGCAGCGACGCGTGGTCGCCCTGCTCGGGGCCCTCGTCCTCGTTCTGGCCGGGATCATCGGCCTCACCCAGACCGTCGGAACCGCCTCGGCGGACGCGTCCGACTACACGCAGAGCGTCGCCCAACTGAACTCCACGCAGGCGCAGATCACGTTCAAGCCCACCACGGCCGCCGCCTACGTCGACGTCCACTACCTGGTCAACGGCGCGAATCAGCAGAACGTCCGGATGACCAACAACGCGGGCGTCTGGACCCAGACCGTCAGCTCGCTGACCACCGGCACCGTGCTCGACTACTGGTTCACGTACGAGAAGAGCGGCCCGCAGTACGACACGCCGCACTTCTCGTACACCCAGGGCAGCGGGAGTACGACCGGAGGCGGCACCGGCGGCACCGGAACGACCGTCGCCACGCCGACGTTCAGCCCGGCGGGCGGCACCTTCAGCTCGGCGCAGAGCGTGACGATATCCGACGCCACTTCGGGCGCGAGCATCCGCTACACGCTGGACGGCTCCACGCCGACCGCCTCCTCCACGCTCTACAGCGCGCCGCTGAACATCTCGGCGAGCACCACGGTCAAGGCGATCGGCATCAAGTCCGGGTCCACCAACTCGGCCGTGGCCACCGCCAGTTACACCATCGGCTCGACCTCGGCGAGCTGCCCGACGCAGTCGGACACTCCCAACTTCGGGTCGAACGTCCACATTTACGACCCGTCGATGTCCAGCGCCACCATCCAGGCGCAGCTCGACGCGCAGTTCGCGCAGCAGAAGGACACCCAGACCGCGCAGTTCAGCAACAACCGGGTCGCGCAGCTCTTCAAGCCGGGCACGTACAACGTGTCCGACAACGTCGGCTTCTACACCTCGGTGGCCGGTCTCGGCCAGAACCCCGACGACGTCACGATCAACGGTGACGTCACCGTGGACGCCTTCAACGCCTCCGACGCGGGCAACGCGACCCAGAACTTCTGGCGGTCCGCGGAGAATCTGGCGATCAACCCCTCCAGCGGCACCGACCGTTGGGCCGTCGCGCAGGCCGCGCCCTTCCGCCGGATCGACGTGCACGGCGGGCTCGCGCTCTACCCGGCCAGCTACGGCTACGCCAGCGGCGGCTACATCGCCGACACCAAGGTCAGCGGCCAGGCCGCGTCCGTCTCGCAGCAGCAGTGGTACACCCGCGACAGCAACCTCGGGAGCTGGGCGGGCGGCGTGTGGAACATGGTCTTCTCCGGCGTCAACGGCGCCCCGGCCAACACCTTCCCGAACCCGCCGGAGACCACGCTGGCCACCACCCCGGTCTCCCGTGACGTGCCGTACCTGTACGTCGACAGCGCGGGCAAGTACCGGGTCTTCCTGCCGTCGCTGCGCACCAACGCGTCCGGACCGAGCTGGGCCAACGGCAGCACCCCCGGCACCTCGCTGCCGATGAGCCAGTTCTACGTGGTCAAGGCCGGGGACACGGCCGCGACCATCAACACCGCCCTGTCCCAGGGCTGCAACCTCTTCGTCACCCCCGGCGTCTACCACCTCAACCAGACGCTCAACGTGACCAAGGCCAACACCACCATCCTCGGCATCGGCTACCCGACGTTCGTGCCCGACAACGGCGTGAACGCCATGCAGGTCGCCGACGTGGACGGCGTACGCCTCAAGGGTCTGCTCTTCGACGCGGGCACCACCAACTCCGCCGCGCTGCTGACCGTCGGCCCCTCCGGCTCCACCGCGAGCCACGCCGCCAACCCGACCACCATCCAGGACGTCTTCTTCCGGATCGGCGGCCAGGTCGCGGGCAAGGCCACCACCAGCCTCATCGTGAACAGCGCCAACACGATCATCGACCACATCTGGGCCTGGCGCGCCGACCACGGCAGCGGCGTCGGCTGGACGTCCAACACCGCCGACACCGGTCTGATCGTCAACGGCGCCAATGTGCTCGCGACCGGACTGTTCGTCGAGCACTACCAGAAGTACGAGGTCGTCTGGAACGGCCAGGGCGGCAAGACGATCTTCTTCCAGAACGAGATGCCGTACGACCCGCCGAACCAGGCCGCCTGGGTCAACCCCAACGGGCAGAACGGATACGCCGCCTACAAGGTCGGCGCGAACGTCACCACCCATGAGGCGTGGGGGCTCGGCAGCTACTGCTACTTCAACGTCAACCCGGCGGTGAACAGCTACCACGCGTTCGAGGTGCCCAACACCTCCGGCGTGAAATTCCACAGCGCGCTGACCGTCTCGCTCGGCGGCGTGGGCACCATCACCCACGTCATCAACGACACCGGAGCGGTCACCGCGTCCAACACCACCCCCAGCAATGTCGTGTCCTATCCGTGACCCGCTGATCCCCTCACCGTGAACCCACGGTGACGGCGGCCCGGTGCTCCCGCGCAGGCGGGAGCGCCGGGCCGCCCCCGCGAACGGGTGAAGCCGGGCCCGTGACCCCCACCCGCGTGTGCGTCGGCGCCGCGCGCCGCCTACGCTGCGCCAGGGGAGTTACGTCACGGGAGGCCGACCCTGCTGGTGCTGTGTGTGTTCTTCGCGTTGCTCGGTGCGGCCAGCAACGCGGTGGGAACCGTCCTCCAGCGCAAGGCCGCGCTCGCCGTGCCGCCCAACGACGCGATGCGCCCGCGTCAGATGATCGCGATGATCCGGCAGCCGGTGTGGGTGCTCGGCATCTGCGGAGTGGCGGGCGCCGCGGCCTTCCAGGCCCTCGCCCTGGTGGCGGGACCGCTGGCCCTCGCGCAGCCCGTCTTCATCCTGGAACTGCCGCTCGCCCTGCTCTTCAGCGTGCCGCTGCTCGGGCGCGCCCTGCCGCGCGCGGGCTGGAGCGGCGTCGCCTGCATGGTCGCGGGTCTGGCGCTCGCCCTGGGCACCGCGGCGCCGGGCGGCGGCGGCGCCCAGGCGTCCATGGCGCACTGGGTGCCCGCCGTCCTGCTCTGCGTGGGCGCCATCGGCTGGGCGGTCGTCATCGCCCGCCACCGGCCCTCCGGCGCGCCGAGGGCCGCCCTGCTGGGCGCCGCCTCCGCGGTGGCCAACGCGCTCACCGCGGCGCTGATGAAGTCCGCCGCCGACACCTTCTCCGCGCACGGCGGCGTCGCCTTCCTGACCGCCTGGCAGACCTACGGCTTCGCGCTGTGCGGCGTCACCGCGATCTTCCTGCTGGAGAGCGCCCTCCAGTCCGGGCCGATCATCGCCTCGCAGCCCGCCCTCACCCTCGGCGACGCCACCGTCAGCCTGGCGCTGGGCATCACCGTCTACGGCGAGCACATCCGTACCGGCTGGTGGGTCGTGCCGCAGTTGGCGGCCGTCGGCCTGATCGCGTACGGCACCGTCCGGCTCTCCCGCGCGGTCCCGCTGATCAGGGAACTGGCGGGCTGACCGCCCGGGCCGCCCGGCACCGACCTGACATCCGCCCGGCACCGGCTCGACAACGGCGCGGCAACGGCCCCGCAACGGCCCGGCCCTGGCGCGGACCGCGAAGGGGAGCTTAAGGGAACCGGTAGCCGCTTCGGCTTCATCGCCGGAGCGGTTCGCCCAAGCATGGGGCCGTGACCGAACGATTCCTGCACCTCAACGTCAACGCCAACGGGCTGGCGAAACCGCCGAACAGCTGGCGGCACAGCTCTCCGCCCACCTGGTTCCTCGACGTCGCCTCCTGGGAGAAGCTCGGGCGGATCGCCGAGCGCGGCCTGCTGGACGCGGTCTTCCTCGCCGACCACCTCGGCGCCACCGACTTCAGCAAGCCGTGGCACGCCTTCGACCCGTTCATGCTCCAGACGGCGGTGGCCCGCGCCACCCGCCACATCGGTCTGGTGACGACCCTGTCCGCGACCTTCTACCAGCCGTGGGACATCGCGCGCCGCGCCGCGACGCTCGACATCGCCTCCGGCGGCCGGGCGGCGGTCAACATCGTCACCTCCGGCGAGAACGCGGCCGCGGCCCTGTACGGGCGGGGACCGCTTCCCGCACGCGAGGTCAGGTACGGGCGCGCCGAAGAGGTGCTGAACGCCGTCAAGCGGCTGTGGGACTCCTGGGACCCGGACGCCCTGGTCGCCGACCCCACGACGGGCGAACTGGTGGACGACGGCAGGGTCCCGACGGTGGACTTCGACGGCGAACACGTGGGCTTCAGGGGGCGGTTCCAGTTCCCGCGCTCCGTGCAGGGGCGGCCGGTCATCGTCCAGGCCGGAGCGTCGCCCCTGGGCATCGAACTGGCCGCGCAGCACGCGGACGCCGTGTTCTGCGCCTCCAACACCCTGTCGACCGGGCAGGAGTTCTACCGCGGGCTGAAGGCCCGCGCCGCCGCCCACGGGCGTGACCCCGACGAACTCCTGGTCCTTCCCGGCCTCAACATCACCCTCGGCGGCACCGAGGCCGAGGCGATCCGGCGCCGCGCCGAACTGGTCGGCCGCGTGGAGGCGGACGACGCCGCAGTGCGCGCGCTGGCCGTCCAACTCGGCGTCCCCGTCGACCTGCTGAGCCTGGACAAGGCCCTGCCCTGGGACTACATCAACTCGCCGCGGTGGAGCCCGCGCAGCGTCGGCGCCGCCAACGGCGTGCTGTCCGTGGCACGCCAGGGCGACCTCACCGTGCGCGAGGTCCTCGAACGCCGCGCGAACGCGCAGAACGCGATCGTCGGCACGCCCGAGCAGGTCGCCGACGAGATCGAGAGCTGGTTCACCCAACGCGCCGCCGACGGCTTCAACATCAACTTCGACATCTTCCCCTCCGGCCTGGAGCAGGTCGTCGACCACCTGGTGCCGGAGCTCCAGCGGCGCGGGATCTTCCGCAGGGAGTACGAGTCCACCACGCTGCGCGGCCACTACGGGCTTCCGCCCCTGGTGACCGACGCGAGCCGCGCCACCGCGCGCACGGCCTGATCAGGAGACCGCCACCAGTGAGCACACGCCGACTGCACTTGAACGTCAACGCCAACGCGCTGGGCCGAGCACCGGGGGGCTGGCGCCTGCGCGACGACCCGCTCGGCTTCCTCGACATCGACGAATGGGAGAACCTCGGCCGGACCGCGGAACGCGGCCTGCTGGACGCGGTGTTCCTCGCCGAGACCCTCGGATTCTCCCAGCAGGACTTCACCAGGCCGTGGAACGCGATCGACCCGTTCGTCGTGCTGACCGCGATCGCCCGCGCCACCACGCACGTCGGCCTGGTGGCGACCGTGTCGTCCACCTACCGCCACCCGTATCACATCGCCCGGCTGGGCTCCTCGCTCGACCTGGTCTCGGGCGGCCGGGCCGCGGTCAACGTCGTCACCACGCAGTCGCCGCGCGCCGGGGCCCAGTTCGGCCTCGACGCGCACCCCGACCGGGACGCGCGCTACGGCCGCGCGGACGAGGCGATCGCGGTGATCAGGGCGCTGTGGGAGTCATGGGACCCCGACGCGCTCGTCGGTGACAAGGCGTCAGGTGAGCTGACCGACCTGACGAAGGTGCGCGAGGTCGACCACGTCGGCGAGCACCTGCGGGTCAAGACCTGGTATCAGGTGCCGCGTTCGCCGCAGGGCCACCCCGTCGTCCTGCAAGCGGGCGCGTCGGAGCAGGGCATCGACCTGGCCGCGAAGTACGCCGACGCGGTCTTCTGCGCCGCGCACAACCTCCAGCAGGGCAAGGACTTCGCCGCCAAGGTGAAGGCCCGGGCCCGCGACGTTCACGGCCGCGACCCCGACGACGTCCTGATCCTGCCCGGACTGTGGCCGGTCATCGGCAGCACCGAGGCCGAGGCGCGCGAGCGCCGCGACCTGCTGGCCGGTCTGAGCACCGACACCACCGACGCCCTGACGTCGCTGGCGGCGCAGCTCGGCCTGCCGGTGGACAGCCTGGAGCTCGACCGGCAGCCGCCCTGGGACCTGATCAACTCGCCGGAGTGGAAGCCGAGCAGCTACGGCTTCGCCAACTCCGTGCTCCAGTCCGCCCGCAATGAGAACCTGACGGTGCGCGACCTGCTCGACCGGCACATCGCCGGCGGCGGTCACCGCATGGTGGTGGGCACCCCGGAGCAGATCGCCGACGAGATGGAGGCGTACTTCACCGAGGGCGCCGCGGACGGGTTCAACCTGAACCACGACCTCTACCCCGACGGCCTCGACCTCATCGTCGACCACCTGGTGCCGGAGCTCCAGCGGCGCGGGATCTTCCGCAAGGAGTACGAGGCGAGCACGCTGCGCGGCAACCTCGGCCTGCCGATCCCGGCGGCCACCCCGGTCTGAGGCCGGACGGCAGCACGGCGCGACGGAGCCGCCCGGCGTACCGACCCCCATCCCACGGGGCCGGTACGCCGGGCGGCTCTTCGGGCTGCCGCCGGATCAGGAACCGGCGGCGTCCGGCAGGCGCGCCTCTGCCCCGATGGCGCCGGGCCGCAGCGCCCTGTCGCCCTCGACCCGCTCGGCGATACCGGCCAGCCGCGCGGCCTGCTCCGGTGTGAGCGTGACGTCGAACGCGCCGACGTTCTCCCGCAGATACGCGGCGTGCCGGGTGCCGGGGATCGGCACGACGTCCTCACCCCGCGAGAGCACCCAGGCGAGGGCCACCTGACCTGGCTCGGCGCCGAGTTCGGCCGCGACGGCGACGACCTCGTCGGCCAGCTTCACATTCGTGTCGAAGACCTCCTCGGCGAACCGCGGGTGCTCCAGCCGACGGCCCGTCAGATCCGCACGGCTGCGCAGCCGACCGGTCAGCCACCCGCGGCCCAGCGGCGAGAACGGCACGATGCCGATGCCCAACTCCCGCGCGATGGACAGCGTTTCGGCCTCGATGTCGCGGGTGAAGAGCGACCACTCGTTCTGGATCGCGGTGACCGGATGTGTGGCATGGGCGCGGCGCAGGGTCCGCGGACCCGGCTCCGACAGGCCGATCCAGCGGACCTTGCCCGCCTCGACCAGCTCCTTCAGCGCGCCGACCGTCTCCTCGATCGGCACCGCCGGATCGACGCGGTGCTGGTAGTAGAGGTCGATGTGGTCGACGCCCAGGCGCCGCAACGAGCCCTCCACCGCCGACCGTACGTACTCCGGACGGCCGTCGATGGGGCGGGCGTCGGGGTTGGTGGCCCGGTCGAGCGGGTTGCCGAATTTGGTGGCGATGACCAGGCCGTCACGGCGGCCCTTGACCGCCTGCCCGAGCAGCGTCTCACTGATGGCCGGGCCGTAGATGTCGGCGGTGTCGAAGAAGTCGATCCCGAGGTCGATCGCCTCGCCCACCAACGCCGACGCGCTGTGCCGCTCGTCGGCGTCGGTGGACCGCGCGAAGCTCATGAAGCCCAGGCCGAGGGCCGAGACCTCCAGCCCCTCGGTGCCGAGCCTGCGTCGAGTGATGTCGGTCAATGGTTACTCCTCAGCCGGTGGTTCGGGAGCGGCGCCGTGTCAGCCGGTCGTCACGTCGTCCAGCGCCGTGGTGTAGTTGAACCCGAGCTTGGACGTGACATTGGTCTTCAGCCCGCCGTACTTGTACGCGGCCTCGACGGTCGCCTGCTGGATCCGCAGGAACTCCGGGTCACCGATCTTGTAGAAGGTCGAGTGCCGGGCGTTCTCCCAGTTGACCTTGGCCACGTCGGGCGTCTGGCTGAGGACCTGCTGCTCGACCTTCTCGTACGCGGTCTCGTGACCGGGGATCCACTGCTCGTAGAAGGTCCGCAGCCGGCCGTAGAAGTCCTTGAGCGCCGCCAGCTTGGCCGGGTCGTCGAGCACCTCGGTCCTGGCGATCCAGCCGCTGCCGCCGAGGATGCCGAGCGTCGCGTTGTCGGCGATCTTGATCGCCTTTCCGGCGTCGACGGGCTTCTTCACGTTGCTGTAGCTGGTCACCACCGCGTCCAGGCGCCCGGCGTTGAAGGCGTTGGCCGCGGCCTGGTTGCTCGGGAACTGCACACCGTGGACGTCCTTGGGGCCGAAGCCGCCCTTCTCCAGCGCGACGACGTAGGCGGCGTAGATGTTGCCGCCGTAGTTGTAGCCGATCTTCTTGCCCTTCAGCTCGGCGAGCGTCGTGATGCCGGAGCTCTTCGTCACGTACACGGCGGCCGGGTAGGGCGCGTCGGGCGTCCAGGTCACCGCGAAGCCCTGGATCGGGGCGCCGGTCTTCGTCCAGTCGGCCGAGGCGTTGGCGGCCTCGAAGGCGGCGGTGTTCTCACCGACCTGGCCGACGTCGATCTGCTTGCCGTACAGCGCCGCCAGTTGGTTCGCCGGGCCCGCGATGATCGGGACCTTGTACTTGTACGGAGTGTCCTCGAACAGGCCCGACTCCTTCAGCAGCGCGGGGAAGTCGGCGGTCTGGTAGCTGATCGTGAGATTGACGCCGGACAGGTCGACCGCGGCGGCGGAGGAGGAACCGCCCGTCGAGCCGCCGTTCGACCCGGAACCCGCGTTCTTCGCGGAGGTCGAGGCGCCGCCGGAACCGCCGCAGGCGGTGGCGACCATGGCGAGGGCGACGGCCGCGAAGGCGGTGAACGTGCGCTGGACGAAGGGGGAGTGCTTGCCGGTGCTGTACATGTGCGATGACTTCCTCGGGATGTGTCGGGTGAAGACGGTTCGTGGTGCTCTGATCTGACGGGCCGTCAATGGCCGGCGGCCACCTCCTCGTCGCCGCCGCCGACCGTGCGGGCCACGCCGAGCTGATCGAGCAGCGCCGCCCGCAGTTCGAGGAACCGCGGATCGTCGCGGTGGCGGGGCTTGTCGATCTCGACCCGCTGGTCCAGGGCGATCGAACCGCGCGAGAGGACCAGGACACGGTCGGCGAGCAGGATCGCCTCGTCCACGTCATGGGTGACCAGGACGACGGCGGGCTCGTGCTTGGCACACAGCGCCGCCAGCAGGTCGTGCATCTTGATCCGGGTCAGCGCGTCCAGGGCCGCGAAGGGCTCGTCGAGCAGCAGCAGATCGGGCTCGGTGACCAGCGCGCGGGCGAGCGCGACACGCTGCGCCTCACCGCCGGACAGCGTCCGGGGCCAGGCTTTGGCGTGGCTCTCGATACCGACCTCGGCCAGCGCGCCGAGCGCTTTGCCGTACGCGGATCGCGGACGCCGCGCGCCGAGCACGACATTGCGCCACACCTTCTGCGCGGGAACCAGCCGCGGCTCCTGGAAGACGGTCGACCGCACGCGGGGCACGACGACATTTCCCTCGTCGGCGGTGTCGAGTCCGCCGACGATACGGAGCAACGTCGTCTTACCGGTGCCGGACGCTCCGAGCAGCGCGACGAACTCCCCCTTCCGCAGCCGGAGATCGACCCCGTCGAGCACCGCACGGCCGTCGAAGACCCGTCGGACCCCCAGCGCGGTGACGGCGTATCCCGCGCTGTCCGCGGCGAGGTCGCCCGGCGATTCAGTTGATACCGACACGGGCCCTCCAAGGCAGGACGAGACGCTCGACGCCGCGCATGACGAAGTCGATGAGGATGCCCAGCACGGCGTAGATCCAGATGCCGGCGATGACGATGTCCGGGCGCTGGTTGTTCTGGGCGTTGATGATCAGATAGCCGATCCCGGCGGTGGAGTTGACCTGCTCGGCCAGCACCAGCGACAGCAGCGAGAAGGAGCAGGCGAAGCGCAGACCGGTGAGGATGCCGGGCAGCGCCGTCGGGAAGATGATCCGGCGGGCGATCCGGAAGCCGCTGAGCCCGAAGGTCCTGCCCGCCTCGATGAGCTTTTGGTCGACGCCCTTCACGGCGTGGAACGTGTTCAGGTAGAGCGGGAACAGCGCCGCCGCGGTGATGAGGGCGAGCTTGGACGGCTCGTCGATGCCGAACCAGGTGACGAACAGCGGGACCAGCGCGATGAACGGCACCGTCCGCAGCATCTGGAGGGTGGCGTCGAAGATCTCCTCGCCGATCTTCCACAGACCGGCGAAGATCCCGAGCACCAGCCCCGCGCTGCCGCCGAGCAGCAGCCCCTCACCGGCCCGCCGCAGCGACACCGGTACGGCGGCCTGGAGCGAGCCGTTGTTCCACAGGTACTGGTACGCCTCGACGATGGTCTTCGGCGAGGGCAGCACGTCCTCGGTGGTCCAGCCCCAGGTCAACGCGAGCTGCCAGAGGGCGATCAGTGCGACGGGCACGCCGACGCGCAGGGTCCAGCCGCTCCAGAAGCGGACCCGCTTGCGCACGCTCTCGCGCCCGCGGTTGCGCGGGCTGAGGTCGATGAGCCCCGCCGCGCCCCGCGGAGTCCTCGTGGCGGTCGGCGCACCGGGCGCGGGCGCGGTGTCGGTGACGGAAGCGGCGCCGGTCAACGCGTCACCTCGGCGGCGGTGTCGACCGGCCGGGTGGTGAGGGGCCTGGCGATGGCGGTCATGAGCGTGTCCTCACAGGGGGTCAGTGCCTCAGGCGAACTTCTTGAACGGAACGGTGTCGTCCTGCGCCAACTCGGCGACCAGGCCGAGCTCCCAGGACAGATAGCGGCGGAATCCGGCCTTGCGGTCCTCGGGGTCGCTCTCGCGCCAGCCGGAGGCGACGACGTCCTCCGGCGCGTGCAGCCACTCGGCCCGGTCGGTCTCCACGGGCAGACCGGCCGCGCGCCACGCCGCCGTGCCGCCGTCGAGCACCCGCACCGGACGGCCGGTGGCCGCCGCGAGGTCGGCGGCGGCGTAGCGCGCGAGCACCCCGTCGGAGGAGGTCAGCACGACCGGCCCGGTGCCGGGCAGCTCGGCCGCCGACGCGGCGAGGCGGGCGCGGATGGCGAACCGGGCGCCGGGGACGTGGCCGGTGCGGTACTCCGGGCTGGGCGCCACGTCGAGCACGAGCCGGGTGTCGGCCGGGGCGCCGTCCAGCTCCTGCGCGGTGACCGTCTCGAAGCCGCCGGACGGCGGGTCGAGGAGGGGCCGCGGCACCGGGCCGGTCTCCAGGTCGACGCCTTCCAGGGCCCGGTCGAGGACGAACACCTGCGCCCAGCCGATCTGGGCGATCCAGGAGGCGGCGACCGCGGCCCGTACGCCGTCGTTGTCGACGAGGACCACACGGGAATGGTGCGTGCCGACGTGCCGGAACACCCACGGCGCGACATCCCAGCTCGGCGCCGACAGGGAGCCGGGCAGGTGACCGGCCTCGAACTCCTCGGGCGTGCGCACGTCCAGGACGTACAGCGAACGCGTGTCGTCCTTGCCGAACGCCGCGAGCGCCGCCGCGTCGATGTGCTCGATCCCGAAGCGCTCGCCGAAGCGGACCGCGCTCTCCCGCGCCGCCTCCAGCGCCGCGCCGGTCGGCGGCGCCACCGAGGACGTCTCGCCGTGGTCGAGTTCGTGCCCCTCCAGCACCCACGACTGGGTGCCGCCCTCCAGCGACACCACCCGGTTCGGCAGGCCCGCGTTGATGAGCACCTGGGCGCCGAGGATGCTCCGCGTGCGCCCGGCGCAGTTGACCACGACGAGCGTGTCGGGCGAGGACACCGCCTCGGCCGCGCGGTAGACGAGTTCGGCGCCAGGTATCGACGTCCCGCCGGGCAGGCTGTGGTCGCGGAACTCGCCGATGGGGCGGCTGTCCAGCAGCACGATGTCCTCACCGGCCGCGCGGCGGCTCAGGAAGTCCGGCACGCTGATGTGCGGCGTCTGGTAGACCTCCTCGATCCACTCGCCGAAGGCCTGCCCGATGACGTGATCGCCGCCGCTGTGGACCTTGTGCCCGGCCGCGGCCCACGCGGCGAGGCCGCCGTCGAGCACCCGGACGTCGGTGTAGCCGAGCGCGCGCAGCCGGGCCGCGCCCCGCCCCGCCAGCTCCGCGTCGCCGCCGTCGTAGACGACGACCGGCGTGTCACGGCGGGGGACCAGCGCCCCCACCTTCAGCTCCAGGACGCTGAGCGGGATCGAGACGGCGAGCAGGATCGACCCCTGCGCCGCCGTGACGCCGGACTCACGGACGTCGACGAGCGCGTACTCCTGGCCGCCGTCGAGCAGCGCGCGCAACTCGTCGACGGCGATGGCGGGGGCCACGGATTCGGTCATGGGAACTCTCCTGGACTCTGGTCGGATCAGTAGTGGATGGCGCCGGGCACGCCGCCGCCGGCGTAGACGCCGTCGCCGACGACGGCCACGCTGCGCGGTGAGGCGAGGAAGGCGACCACCCACGCCACCTCGTGCGGCTCGATCACCCGGCCGATGACGTTGCCCGGCGCGGCGGGCGCCGCGCCGTCGGCCGCGCCCCCGCTCTGCAGCTCGACGTACCGCTCGGTGCGGGTGGGACCGGGGTGGACGACGGTGACGTTGACGCCGTGCGGGCCGAGTTCGTCGGCGACGTTCTTGGTCAGCGCGATCACCGAGGCGTTGCGGACCGAGCCGATCACCGAGACGGTCGAACGGGCCCCGGTGCCGCTGATGTTGATGACACGGCCCCAGCCGTTCTCGATCAGCAGCGGCGCGACGGCCTTGATGGTGCGCAGATAGCCGATCACCTTGACGTTGAGCTGCCGTTGGAACCAGGCGTCGTCGGCGTCCTGGAAGCTCGGCCCCTTCTGCGCGGGCTGCTCGGCGGCGTTGTTGACGAGGATGTCGATACCGCCGAAGGCCGTTCTCACGGTGTCGACCAGCTCGCGCACCGAGTCGTCGTCACCGGTGTCGGCCCGCACGGCGAGCACGTCGGCGCCGGTCGACTCCCTGATCCGTACGACCGCGTCGTCCAGGACGTCCCCCCGCCGTCCGGTGATCGCCACCCGCACGCCCTCGCGCGCCAGTTCCTCGGCGATGGCGTAACCGATGCCCGTGCCGCCCCCGGTGACGACGGCGCGTTTTCCTTCGAGTTCGAGACCCATGGACTTCCCCGATCGAGTGCCCGACGGCGACGCCGAGCTGCGAATAGGGCCTCAGCCTGCGGGGACGGGAAGGGGCGAACAAGAAGATCTGGCTACAGCAATAGCCGGGACCTGGCTTAACAGTGGGGTGGGCGAGGGCGGCCGGGGCGGCACTGTGCGAATCGACACGATCTAGGACGTGGTGGGAATCGGGGTGGGTGTGCGATCCTCGGTGCGTGACCGGGACGGACCTCTTCGCGCGACGCCATGTCGATCTCATGCGCGTCTGCGTCGCCGCCTGTCGTCGTTGATCCGCACCACGCCGTTGGTGCCGAAGCGCGGCCTGCCCTCCTAGGAGCGCCGCCGCTCGTCAGAATCGAACCCAGACCGCCGCCGCCGGTACCGGCCGCGCCGCGCCTGGGTGTCGTGGGGGTCAACTCGACAACATCTGAGGTCAACCATGAGCATGCTCGACCTGCGTCGCATGATGCTGCTACGCGATCTCGCCGATCTTGGCACGGTCACCGCCGTCGCCGAACGGCGCAACATCACCAACTCCGCCGTCTCACAGCAACTCCGGGTCCTGGAGGTCGAGACCGGCTCGATCCTGTTCCGCAGGGACGGGCGCACCCTGGGCCTCACCCGCAGCGGCCGGATCCTCGTGGACCACGTACGCGTCGTGCTCGGCGCCGTCGATGACGCGATGAGCGCGCTCGCGGCCACCCGCGACCAGGTCTCGGGACAGATCGCGATGGTCTCCTACAACCTGGGCATACCCGTCCTGGCGGCGCCGCTGATCCACCTGCTGAGCGCCGAGGAGCCGCACTTGCAGATCCACCTCCAGCAGGCCGAGGCCGATGACGCGCTGCGCCTGCTGCGCCAGGGCGAGGTCGACGTGGCCGTCACCTACCGGTGCGACTTCGAGGCGCAGGACCTGCTCAACGGGCTGAGCCGGGAGGTGCTGCTGGTCGAGCCGTTCGTGCTCCTTGCGCCGACCGGGCTGCACGCCCGGGTCCGCAGCCTGGGGCTCGCCGCGCTCGCCGAACAGGTGTGGGTCACCGGTCTGGCCAACTCCACCCTGGACACCGCGCTGCTGCGGGCCGCCGAGCGGGCCGGGTTCACCCCGCGGATCACGCACCGGCTGGTGACCGCCCAGATCGTCTGCGACCTGGCCGCCACCGAGGTCGTCTCGGCGATCGTGCCCCGGCTGTCCGTACCGGCGCACCTGGAACACCTCATCGTCGAGGGCGTGCCGATCGGCTACCGCACGATCAGTTCGGTCACGCGCACCACCCGCAGGAACGACCCGAACATCGCGCTCGTCCTGCGCACGCTGCGCTCGATCGGTGAACAGGCGCTGCACAGACGGGTCCTGCGGGTCGCCTCCTGACCGCGCCGCCAGGACCGCGTACCGCGCCGCGCACCCGCGCGGTCCGGGACCGGGACCGCGCCGCGGTGACGAGCGCACCTCGGCCCGACAGTTAAGCGCAGCCGCAACGACGCCGTAGCCGAACCTTGTTGATCGGCCACGCCGCCGGATCGACGCTGAGGTGCCACAGGAACCGGGTGCCACAGTGAGCAGGGGAGCACGCATGACGGAAACAGCCGAGGCCACGAGCGGTGTCACCTTCGGCTCGGCGCGACTGCGGGAGCTGATCGAGCACATCGGCGACGGCGCGATCGGGCGGGACGAGCGCGACGAACTGCCGTACGCGGCCGTCGAGGCGGCGAAAAGGGCAGGGCTCGGCGCCCTGCGGGTGCCGGTCGAACGGGGCGGGGGCGGCGCGAGCCTCACCCAGCTCTTCGAGGTGTTCATCGACCTGGGCGCCGCGGACTCCAATGTGGCGCACATCCTGCGCAGCCACTTCGGTGTGGTGGAGGGGCTGCTGCGCGGCGCCCGCCCCGAGGACGCGGTCTGGCTCGACCGTGTCGCGCGCGGTGAGCTGATCGGCTCCGCCTCCACCGAACTGGGCGCGAAGGCGGGGGCCACCGACTTCCCGTACCGGACCACCGTCAGCCGCACGGACGGCGGCCTGCGGCTGAACGGGACGAAGCACTACACCACGGGCAGCCTGTACATGGACTGGCTGGTCGTCGGCGTCACCGACGTGGACGGTGGGAGGGCCCAGGTCATCGTCCCCACCGACCGCCCCGGCGTGCTGCGCCCCAACGACTGGGACGGCTTCGGCCAGCGCTTCACGGGCAGCGGCACGGTGACCTTCGACGATGTCGCCATCACACCCGAGGACTACTTCGTCCGGGCGACCGACGCCCGCGAATCCGTCCCGTACCCCGCGACGTTCTTCCACATCCAGCTCAACGCGATGATCGCGGGCATCCTGCGCCGGGTGGCGGCCGACGCCGTCGCACACGTCCGCGCCAAGAAACGGGCTTTCTACCACGCGCCCGCCGACGCGCCGACCGAGGACCCGATCGTGCAGTACAGCGTGGGGCTGCTGCACAGCCAGGCGTTCGCCGCGCAGGCCCTGGTCCTGACCGCCGGACGCGCGTTGGAGGACGCCTACGCGGCGCGCGGCACCCCCGAGGAGGCCGAGCTGTCCGCGCGCGCGTCGCTGCTCAACGCCAAGGCCAAGGTCGTCGTGGACGAACTCGCCAACCGCGCCGCGTCCGAGCTCTTCGACATCGGCGGCGGCTCGCTGGTCCGCCGCGGCGCCCACCTCGACCGGCACTGGCGCAACATCCGTACGATCGCCGCCCACAATCCGAAGACGCTCAAAGCGGTCGCGGTGGGCCGCTACGAACTCAACGGAACGCCGCTGCCGAACCAGGGCTTCTTCTAGGAACCGCCCCGACACGTCCGGCGCCGCGGCGCTTGCGCTGGAGTTCACTCCAGCTCCTAGGGCGCGTCCGCAAGGTCTCGTCGTCCGCCCGGAGGGCGGGGCTGGGGGTGTCTGGTGCGTGCGATCGCAAGGCGGAGGGTCGTCCTCATAGTGGGCCTATTCGGATGAGCCCGACAACGCAGCGAGCCTGCGTGCCAGGCGCCGCCAGCCAGACGAGACTTTGCGGACACGCCCTAGCGTGTGAGGCATGACAACGACTCAGCACGCGATCGGCTCGGGATTCGGCGCACAGACCACCGCGCGGGAGGTGCTGGAGGGGATCGACCTGACCGGCAGGCTCGCCCTCGTCACCGGCGGCTACTCCGGCATCGGCCTGGAGACCACCCGCGCGCTGGCCGCGGCGGGCGCCCACGTCGTCGTACCGGCCAGGCGGCCCGCGACCGCCAAGGACGCGCTCGACGGCGTCGACGGCGTGGAGGTCGACGAGCTCGACCTGGCCGACCTCGACAGCGTCCGCGGTTTCGCCGAGCGCTTCCTGGCCACCGGGCGCGGCATCGACATCGTCATCAACAGCGCCGCCGTCATGGCCTGCCCCGAGACGCGGGTAGGACCCGGCTGGGAGGCGCAGTTCGCCACCAACCACCTCGGGCACTACGCGCTGGTGAACCGGCTGTGGCCGGCGATCGAGGACGGCGGCGCGCGCGTCGTCGCGGTCTCCTCGGCCGGTCACCACTACTCCGCCATCCGCTGGGACGACCCGCAGTTCGCGCGCGGCGGCTACGAGAAGTGGCAGGCGTACGGCCAGGCCAAGACGGCCAACGTGCTGTTCGCGGTGCACCTCGACCAGCTCGCCGCGCGGCGCGGGGTGCGGGCCTTCGCGCTGCACCCCGGCGGCATCCTCACCCCGCTCCAGCGCCACCTGCCCCAGTCGGAGCTGATCGAGCGCGGCCTGATCGACGAGAACGGCGAACCGCTGGAGTCGGCCGGGCTCAAGAGCACCGAGCAGGGCGCCGCCACCCAGGTCTGGGCCGCCACCTCGCCCATGCTCGACGGCAAGGGCGGCGTCTACCTGGCGGACTGCGAGATCGCCGAGCCCGCGCCCGCGGACGGCACCAGGATCGGTGTGAAGGACTACGCGGTCGACCCGGACCAGGCCGCCCGGCTGTGGACGCTGTCGGCCGAACTGACCGGTGTGGACGCCGTCACGCCCCGGTAGGCCGCCCGCTCACGCCCCGCCCGCACCCGCGACCCCGCACTCCCCAGCAGCCGGTAGGGGGTCGCGGCACCGGGCGGCGTAATGTTGCCCAAGGCAAACAGAGCAGCATTACGGGAGAGGAAGCAGCACCATGAGTGCTCAGGCAGACGCCGCGCCGGCCGGCACCGCGGCGCCCCCGACGGAGTACACACACCGGCAGATCATGGTCATCCTCTCGGGGCTGCTGCTCGGCATGTTCCTGGCGGCACTGGACCAGACGGTGGTCTCCACGGCCATCTACAAGATCGGTGAGAGCCTCAACGGCCTGACCGCCCAGGCGTGGGTGACCACCGCCTTCCTGATCACCTCGACGATCAGCACACCGCTGTACGGCAAGCTCTCCGACCAGTACGGGCGCAAGCCGTTCTTCCTCTTCGCCATCGCGATATTCATCGTCGGCTCGGCGCTGTGCATGCTGTCGACGTCGATGTACATGCTCGCGGGCTTCCGCGCCCTCCAGGGCATCGGCGCGGGCGGGCTGTTCTCGCTCGCGCTCGCCATCGTCGGCGACATCATCCCGCCGCGCCAACGAGCCAAGTACCAGGGCTACTTCATGGCCGTCTTCGGCACGTCCAGCGTGCTGGGACCGGTCATCGGCGGCGCGCTGGCCGGGCAGGACTCGCTGCTCGGCATCGACGGCTGGCGCTGGATCTTCCTGATCAACGTCCCCATCGGCATCCTCGCCCTGTTCGTGGTCGCCAGGGTCCTGCACGTGCGCCAGGAACGACGGCCGCACCGGATCGACTACCTCGGGGCGACCGCGCTGATCGTCGCCCTCGTACCGCTGCTGATCGTGGCCGAACAGGGCCGCGAGTGGGGCTGGGGCGCCGCGTCCTCGCTGTCCTGCTACATCATCGGCGCGGTCGGCATCGTCGCCTTCCTGCTGGCCGAGCGCCGGGCGGGCGAGGAGGCGCTGCTGCCGCTGCGGCTCTTCCGCAACGGCGTCTTCGCGGTCGGCTCCGCGCAGTCCGCGATCATCGGCATCGGCATGTTCGGCGGCATCACGCTGCTGCCGCTCTACCTCCAGCTCGTCAAGGGCAACTCGCCGACCAAGGCCGGTCTGCTCACCCTGCCGCTGGTGCTCGGCATCATGATCTTCTCGATGGTGTCCGGCCAGATCACCTCGCGCACCGGCCGCTACAAGATCTTCCCCATCATCGGCTGCGCCCTGCTGGTGGGCGGCATGCTGATGCTGTGGCAGATGTCGGCCGACAGCAGCCTGTTCTACGTGGACGTGTCGATGTTCGTCGTCGGCGCCGGACTCGGCCTGAACATGCAGACGATCGTGCTGGCCATGCAGAACGCGGTGCCGCCGCGCGACATCGGGGTCGCCACCTCCTCGACGACCTTCTTCCGGCAGATGGGCGGCACGCTCGGCGTCGCCGTCTTCCTGTCGATCGTCTACTCCGTCGTGGGCGGCAAGATCGGCTCCGCCTTCGCCGCCGCCAAGGGAGGAGAAGCGTTCCAGCAGGCCGCCGCCGCGCACCCGGACCAGCTCAAGACGCTCACCTCGGCGTCCTCGGGCAGCACCGGCACGCTCAACGACACGTCGTTCCTCAGCCATGTCGACCCGGCGCTCGCCCACCCCTTCAAGACCGGCTTCACCGACGCGATCAACGTCGCCTTCCTCGTCGGCGCGGGCGTCCTGGTGATCGCCTTCGTGCTGTCGCTGCTCATCAAGGAGGTCCCGCTGCGCACCACGGCGGGGGACTTCTCGCAGGAGGAGAAGGTGGAGGCGGCGACCTCCTGAGTCAGGGCGTGTCCGTCGGCTCACCGCACAGCCGGTACAGCAGCGCGTAGGCCGTCTTGACGATGCGGCAGCCGCGGTCGTGCCGGGTGGCGCATCCGGCCACCGCCGTACCGGTCGCCGGGTGGAAGCCGAGGAACGTCTGCTGCCCGAAGGTGGCCCCCGCGTGGAAGAGCAGGGGGCCACCCGGCGCCGGATGGTGGTACCAGGTCAGCGTGTGCGTGTTCCGGTGACCGAGCCCCCGGCGCAGTTGCGGGACCTGGACGTCGCGCAGCGCCGCCTCCAACGCCGTGCCGCCGGGCCGCAGGTGCGCCTCGGCGTAGCGGAGCAGGTCGGTCGGTGTGGACCGGACCCCGCCCGCCGCCGTGAAGGCCGCCATGTCGGTCGGCGGCAGCGGCGTACGCCCGTCGGTCCGGTAGCCGACCGCCGCGAGGACACCGCCCGGCCCCGTCGTCGTGCCGTGCAGCCCCAGGGGCGCCAGCACCCGCCCCGCCAGCAGCGTGCCGTAGTCCGTTCCCGTGGCGTGTTCCATCGCGGGTCCGAGCAGCGCGATGCCGAGGTTGGAGTAGTGCCAGCGGCTGCCGGGGGCGTGGCGGGTACGAGTGTCCGCGAAGGCCCGCAGCAGCCGTCCGGTGTCGTAGCGGGCGTAGCTGTTGGTGTACGGCCGCAGCACCGCGCCCGCCACCAGGTCACGCGGCACGCGCGGCAGCCCCGAGGTGTGGGTCGCCAGGTGCCGCAGCGTGATCCGCCGCGCGTACGGGTGGGGGAGCGGCAGGTCCGGCAGGTGCGCGGCGAGCGGGTCGTCGAGACCGAGTACGCCGTCGCGGGCGAGTGCCGCCAGCAGCAGCACGGTGAACGTCTTGGAGAGCGAGCCGAGTTCGTACCGCGCCTCCTCGCGCGCCGCCCGCGGCGGCGCGCTGCCGCCGCCCACCAGCGTCCGCCGTCCCGCGCGGGAGACGGCCAGCACGACATCGGGCGCCCTGACCTCGGTGACCGCCCGCTCCAGCAGGTCGCGGACCGGCGCGCCGTCGGCCGTACGGTCCTCGGCCTCGTCCGGCGCGAGGCGGTCCACCGCTGTGGCGCTCACGCGACCGCGTCCGTGTCCGCCGACAGCGCGCGGGAGGTGGCCATCGCGGAGGCGAAGGCGGCGACCAGCGTCGGGTGGTGCACCTGGTCGAAGACCTCGGCCGCGTCCCCGTCCGGCATCCCGTTGCGCACCGGCATCGCACCGCTGTCGGACTGCGCGGCGGCGTACCGCTCCCACACCTCGCCGTCGAGCGCCGGGCGCGGCAGACAGGCGTCCACGACCAGCAGTTCGCCGAGCAGGTCCCAGTGGGCGAGGTCGGCCCAGTCCTCGGTCCAGGCCGGGAGATACCGCGTCAGGTAGTCGACGATCGCGGGCGGGATGCGGTCCGGCGCCTCGCCCCAGTTGGTGAGGTGGAAGACGGTGTGGGTGAGGTCGTACGCGATGTGGAACTGCACCGTCCAGGGCTCCGGCGTCTGGCCCAGCCAGGTGCGCTCCACGGCCAGGTCGAAGTCGCCGCTGGGCACCAGGCCCAGCTTGCGCTCGGCGTTGAGCAGGCCCAGGCGCCGGTTGGGCACCATCTCCAGGGCCCGCCAGGACGCCGTGCGGCGCGAGAGGGCGACGGCGTCCTCCACACCGGGGTGCCGGTGGCCCAGTTCGTAGAAGGTCGCGTAGATCTCCAGCGGCACGGGGGAGAGCGGTTCGTCGCGCTGGAGCGCCGCCAGTACGTTGCCGCCGTCCAGCAACTCGCGCCAGGCGAAGTCCAGCAGCCGCAGCGACCGGTCGCGCTGCCGTGACCCGGCCACGCCCTCGCGTGAGAGCACCCGCATGTTGATCGCCAACTCGCCGATGGGTTTGAGGCGTTCGATGACCGCGCCGCTGGTGGCGCGGTCGTCGTCGGTGAGCCGGAAGTGCTCCCGGTTCGCGTCGAGCCAGGCCAGCGCGCGCTCGCCCACCTGGTGCAGGAGCGCGGGGGATGCGGCCGTCGTCATCACGATGCTGCCTCGCTTTCCAGGACCGGGCGCCGTACGCCCGCGGTCGGGCCCGCCGGCCGCGTCGGGCCGATCCGGGCCAGGGTGGCCGCGAAGGCGGTCACCAACGTGGAGTGGTAGCAGGCGGTGAACGCCTCGGCGGCGGCCGTGCCCGGCGGCGGCGCGGCGCCGATCTCGGGCACCGCGCCGTCCGCGCCCTGCGCCCCGGCCAACAGCCGCCAGGCCGCCGCGTCCGGGACGGGCGCGGGCAGGCAGGCCGCCACGGCGAGCAGTTCGCCGACCAGATCCCACAGCTCCTCCTCCAGCCAGCTCTCCAGCCAGGACGGGATCCACAGCCGCAGATACTCGGCGCGGTCGGCGGGCATCCGGTGCGGGGCGCGGCCCCAGTCGGTGAGGTGGAAGACGTCGTGCGTCACGCCGTAGGCCGCCTTGCGGTCCAGCGTCCACGGCTCGACCGCCCGGCCGAGTCCCGTCATGGCCAGCACCGCGTCGAAGTCGGCGTGGTGTCGCAGCCCGATCCGCCGCTCGGCGTTGAGCACGCCGAGGGTACGGGTGTGGTCCTCGCGCGCCACCCGCCAGCCGCGCAGCCCGGTCATGGTGCGCACCAGTTCCTCGACGCCCGGATGGCTCAGCCCGGTCTGCGCGAAGACCCCGTACAGCTCGACCGGGTAGGTCGCGCGCGGCTCGCCGCGGATCAGGTCGCCGAACAGCTCACCGTCGCGCGTCTCACGCCAGGCGAAGCGGAAGAGGCCGTCCGCGAGGTCGCGGACGGCGGGCAGCGGGTGGTGCGTACGGATGAGGTGGCTGAGTTCGGCCAGCTCGCCGAGGGGTTTGAGCGTGGTGTTGGGATCGGCGTCGGTCGTCACGTCCGGGGGCAGCCGGAAGCACGGGCGCATGCCGTCCAGCCAGGTGAGCGCCGAGACGGCCATGCGGTCCAGCGGCTCCGGACCGGCGCCCGCCGCGGGGACCCGGCCGCCGGTCACGAACCGCGCCCGTGGAAACGCGCCGCCGCGGTGATGTGCAGCGCCACGCGGGGGTCGTCGCCGCTCATCTGACGGACGAACACCAGGCCGCTGTCCAGACCGAGCGAGTCCGGAACGTCCGGCAGGCCCGCCAGCCAGCGGCCGATCCCGGCCGCCTGGAGCCAGTCCCGACGGCGGACCGCGCGGACGAAGCCGCGGGCCAGGTCGTCGGTGCGCTCCGCCAGGCACCCGGCCAGCGGGGTGTCGAGCCCCGGCAGTGACAGCGAGGCCAACTGCGAGGCCCGGTGGGCCAGTCGCGGCCACGCGTCGGTGGCGGCCCACTGCGTCGCGGCGGGCGGCTCCGGCGGCCGGCCGTCGGCGTCCGCGGGCAGGAAGGCGCGCGCCGCCGCCGCGAGCCCCCGGTAGCTCCACACCGACACCTCGGAGGCGTCGGCCCCCGGCGGATAGGCGGCGAGCGCGGCGCGGACGAGGGCCTGATCGGCCGTGCCCGCCGCGCCGCCCGTGTCATGGGCGGGGCCGCGGTCCAGCGCGTACGGCGCCAGTACGTCGGCGCCCAGTACCCGGATCGCGGCCGATGCCACCGCTTCGCCCTGCGGGAGTACGCGCGACAGCGCATAGGAGCCGCCCCCGCCCCGAAGGGCGAGGGCGACTGCCTGTGCGACGTCGGCGACCACAGCGCTCAGCGGGGATGTCCCCTGCGCCTGCTCTGCCAACGTGACCCCTCAGTTCAGGACGCGTCCGTCTTCGTCGGACGGGGGGTCGGGGGCGAGATCAGCAGAAGTCCTACGAGGAGCAGACCGCCGCCGCACTCGCGCGTGTCGCGGTAGATGCCCTCGGGTTCCGCGGAGTCCAGCAGTCCTTCGACCTCAGCGGCGAGGACCGCCGACTCGACCGGGGCTGTGAGATCCGAGTTCATGGAATCATCTCCTTGTTCGGCTGGATCTCCTTCAGCATGGCCGAGGTTCCAAAGTGCCGCAAACGGAACAAATCGCCCAAGTGGCGACCCGTATCGCGGCCGTGCGACACCGGCGCGTACGGCCCGGTCCGCGCCCCGGACGCCGCGGCTCTTTCCTCGCCCGCGCGGCATCCGTCGTGGCCCGACGCTCCCGTACGACCGCGCGGGGAAGGGGAGTTCACGGCCATGAATATTGTCTGACAAGTGAGGTCGGGTGCCCGGCGGTGCCCGACGCGGGACCTCTGACCTGCGCCGGGACGTCGTCATGCGGCGCGCGTACGGCGGTATCCGGGGCGTCCGCGCGGGGCGCGGAGGTGGGGGCGGGTAGGACACGGGTCGGTCACGGGATATCTTGATGTCGAGCAATGTTGCAGACCTGGACGGAGTGACCGGTGGCTGACTCGACCATCATCTACACGCATACCGACGAGGCTCCGGCCCTGGCGACGTACTCGCTGCTGCCGGTGATCGAGGCGTACGCCTCCACCGCCGGGGTCACCGTCGAGACCCGCGACATCTCGCTGTCGGGGCGGATCATCGCCGTCTTCCCCGAGTACCTGCGCGAGGACCAGCGGATCGACGACGCGCTCGCCGAGCTGGGTGAACTGGCCAAGACGCCCGCCGCGAACATCATCAAGCTGCCGAACATCTCGGCGTCGATCCCGCAGCTCAAGGCCGCCATCGCCGAGCTGCGCGAGCAGGGCTACGCGCTGCCCGACTACCCGGACGACCCGAAGTCCGACCAGGACAAGGACGTCCGCGCCCGCTACGACAAGGTCAAGGGCAGCGCCGTCAACCCGGTGCTGCGCGAGGGAAACTCCGACCGCCGCGCCCCCGCCTCGGTGAAGAACTACGCCAAGGCGCACCCGCACCGCATGGGCGCCTGGACGCCGGAGTCCAAGACGAACGTCGCGCACATGGACGGCGACGACTTCCGTTCGACCGAGAAGTCCGCGGTCGTCTCCGAGGCCGGATCGCTCCGCATCGAGCTGGCCGGGGACGACGGCAGCACCACCGTGCTGCGCGAGTCCGTACCCGTACTGGCCGGTGAGGTCGTGGACGCCGCCGTCCTGCGGGTCGCGGCGCTGCGTGAATTCCTCACCGCCCAGATCGCCCGCGCCAAGGCCGAGGGCGTGCTGTTCTCGGTGCACCTCAAGGCCACCATGATGAAGGTCTCCGACCCGATCATCTTCGGCCACGTCGTACGCGCCTTCTTCCCCAAGACCTTCGCCGAGCACGGCGCGACGCTCGCCGCGGCCGGTCTCACCCCGAACGACGGCCTCGGCGGCATCCTCAAGGGCCTGGAGTCGCTGCCCGAGGGCGCCGCGATCAAGGCGTCCTTCGACGCCGAGCTCGCCGAGGGCCCCGAGCTGGCCATGGTCGACTCCGACCGCGGCATCACCAACCTGCACGTGCCCAGCGACGTCATCGTGGACGCGTCCATGCCCGCCATGATCCGCACCTCGGGTCACATGTGGGGGCCTGACGGCCAGGAGGCCGACACCCTCGCGGTCATCCCGGACCGCAGCTACGCGGGCATCTACCAGGTCACCATCGACGACTGCCGCGCGCACGGCGCTTTCGACCCGGCCACCATGGGCTCGGTGCCCAACGTCGGCCTGATGGCCCAGGCCGCCGAGGAGTACGGCAGCCACGACAAGACCTTCGAGATCCCCGTCACCGGTACGGTGCGCGTGGTCGACGGAGCCGGCCGGGCCGTGCTGGAGCAGGCCGTCAGCGCGGGCGACATCTTCCGCATGTGCCAGACCAAGGACGTGCCGATCCAGGACTGGGTCAAGCTCGCCGTCACCCGCGCCCGCGCCACCGGCACCCCCGCGGTGTTCTGGCTGGACGAGGACCGCGCGCACGACGCCAACCTGATCGCCAAGGTCGAGCGGTACCTGCCCGAGCACGACACCGACGGCCTCGACATCCGGATCCTGCCGCCGGTCGACGCCATCGCCTTCTCGCTGGAGCGGATCCGCCGCGGCGAGGACACCATCTCCGTGACCGGCAACGTGCTGCGCGACTACCTCACCGACCTCTTCCCGATCCTCGAACTCGGCACGAGCGCCAAGATGCTCTCGGTCGTCCCGCTGATCAACGGCGGCGGACTGTTCGAGACCGGCGCCGGCGGCTCCGCGCCCAAGCACGTGCAGCAGCTCGTCAAGGAGAACTACCTGCGCTGGGACAGCCTCGGTGAGTTCCTCGCCCTCGCGGTGAGCTTCGAGCACCTCGCGCAGAGCACGGACAACCCGCGCGCCCAGATCCTCGCGGACACCCTCGACCGGGCGACCGGCACCTTCCTCAACGAGGACAAGTCGCCCAGCCGCCGCCTCGGCGGCATCGACAACCGCGGCAGCCACTTCTACCTGGCCCTCTACTGGGCCCAGGAGCTGGCCGCGCAGACCGACGACATCAAGCTCGCGGAGGCGTTCGGCGCGCTCGCCACGACGCTGGCCGAGCAGGAGCAGGCCATCGTCGGCGAGCTGATCGCGGTCCAGGGCTCGCCGGTCGACCTCGGCGGCTACTACCGGCCCGACGCGGCCAAGGCCGCGGCCGTCATGCGGCCGTCGCAGACGCTGAACCAGGCGCTGTCGACCCTGGGCTGACGCCGCCGCCACCGGGCTGACCTGTACGGATCGACCCCGGCGGACATCACCGCATCGCACATCCCCGCGCCCCGACCGGCATGTCCGGCCGGGGCGCGGGCACGAGTCCCGGTGCTTTGCGATAGTTGAGATGTCCCGCTTGTACGCGGACCCCTTCCGATCCCCGGGGTCCCTGTCCGATCCGAGCCTGGTGAGGAACGCATTGACGACACAGGAGAGCGGCGTGCCCGCGGCACCGTCCCCGGCGGCGGAACCGCAGGCGGTGCTGAGCCCGCTGACCACCGCGGCGACCTTCCTGGTGGTGACCGTCGACCCCGGCGGCGAGGCCGTGGCGCGCGACCTGCTGGCCGACCTCGCGGGCTTGCAGCGGTCGATCGGCTTCGGCAGCCCCGAGGGCAGGCTGAGCTGTGTCGCGGGCATCGGCTCCGAGGCGTGGGACCGGCTCTTCGCCGGACCGCGCCCCGCCGGGCTGCACCCCTTCGAGGAACTGCGCGGCGCCCGGCACCGGGCCGTCTCCACCCCCGGCGACCTGCTCTTCCACATCAGGGCCACCCGGATGGACCTGTGCTTCTCGCTCGCCACCGAGATCATGAACCGGCTGCGCGGCTCGGTCACCCTCCGCGACGAGACCCAGGGCTTCGTCTACCGCGATGCCCGCGACCTGCTCGGCTTCGTCGACGGCAGCGAGAATCCGGTCGGCCCGGCCGCCCACCGGGCCGTGCTCATCGGTGACGAGGACGCCGACTTCGCGGGCGGCAGCTACGTCATCGTGCAGAAGTATCTGCACGATCTCGACGCCTGGAACGCGCTGCCCGTCGAGGAGCAGGAAAAGATCATCGGCCGCCGCAAGCTGAGCAATGTGGAGCTGGACGAGGACGCCTCGCACGTCGCGCTCAACACCATCACCGAGGCCGACGGCACCGAGCGCAAGATCCTGCGCGACAACATGCCCTTCGGCAGTCCGGGCAGGGGCGAATTCGGCACCTACTTCATCGGTTACGCGCGCACCCCCGACGTCACCGAGCAGATGCTGCGGAACATGTTCCTCGGCCTGCCGCCCGCCACCCACGACCGCATCCTGGACTTCTCCACGGCCGTCACCGGGACCCTGTTCCACGCCCCGGCCGCCGGTTTCCTGGACGACCTCCCCGACCCGCCCGCCCGCGCGTCCGCGCCGGGCACCGCGACCCCGGCCGCACCCGCCCCCGGCACGGTCCCCGTCGAATCCGCCACCGTCGAATCCGCCCCCGCCGTACCCGACGACTCACTGGGTATCGGCGACCTGAAGAGGAGCACCACGCCGTGAACAACCTGCATCGTGAACTGGCCCCCATCTCCGCCGCCGCCTGGGCCGATCTGGAGGACGAGGCGCGACGCACGTTCAAGCGCAACGTGGCGGGGCGCCGGATCGTGGACGTACCGGAACCGGCCGGATCCGAGCTGTCCGCCGTCGCCACCGGGCACCTCGACGCCATCGAGTCGCCCGCCGACGGCGTCGCCGCGCACGTACGGCGCTCGCAGCCGGTGGTCGAACTGCGGCTGCCCTTCAGCGTCGACCGCCGCCAGGTGGACGACGTCGAGCGCGGCGCGAAGGACGCGGACTGGCAGCCCGTCAAGGACGCCGCCCGGCAGCTCGCCTTCGCCGAGGACCGGGTGATCTTCGAGGGTTACCCGGCCGCCGGTATCGACGGCATCCGCGCCGCCTCCTCCAACCAGGCGATCACCCTGCCCGACGACGTACGCGACTACCCGAACGCCGTCAGTCAGGCGATCACCGCGCTGCGCCTCGCGGGCGTCGACGGCACCTACCACCTGGCGCTCAGCGCCGACGCGTACACCGCGGTCAACGAGACCTCGGACCACGGCTACCCGATCCACCAGCACCTGGCGCGGCTGCTGGACGGCGACATCATCTGGGCGCCCGCCATCGACGGCGCGTTCCTGATCGCCGGCCGCGGCGGCGACTTCGAACTGCGCCTCGGCCAGGACCTGTCCATCGGCTACCTGTCCCACGACGACACCAGCGTGCGGCTCTACTTCCAGGAGACCCTGACCTTCCTCGTCCACACCGCGGAAGCCGCCGTCTCCCTGAAGTCCGCCCCGCGCGCCATCGCGGTCTGAGTCAGGGCGACCGGGTCCGGTCGGGTTCCAGGAACGCCAACGACTCCCGGAGGTTGTGCTCGACGATGCCCAGCATGAAGTCGCGGTCGGGGAAGTCGCCGTCGAGCAGGCGCAGCGGCCCGGCGACGAGCGACAGCCGCATGGCGAGCGCGTAAAACCGCAGCCGCCGCCCGTCCAATTCCGCCCCGCCCCGGTCCGGACCTCGGCCGGGCGCCGGGCGGCCGGGCAGCAGCCGGGCGTAGTGGTCGCCGAAGCGGATGCGCAGGAAGGCGTGCTCCCACTCGACGTCGAAGTACATCAGCCCCTCGACGTCGATCAGGACCGGCCTGCCTCGGGCGTCCACGAGTACGTGGTCGGGACCGAGTTCGCCGTGCACGACGGCGAACCGCTCGCGCGCGGGCACCGCGGCGTACGCCGTCCGCACGACGTCCTCCAGCCGGTCGCGGACGACGGCGATACGGGTGTCGCGCCGGGCGGCCTCGTACAGGTCGTCGAGGGCACGGTCCAGGACGGCCCCCTCGCACGAACCGCCTTTCGACACACCGCCGTTGTCGACCAGTGCGACCTTGCCGAAGCCCGGAGCGGTGTGGTCCGCCATCAGGCCGAGCGCTTCGGCGAGGCGGTCCATGACCGGGGCCGCGCTCCGGGGGTCGGCGCGCAGCATCTCCTCAAGGGTCGGGCCCCGCACGTCCTCGACCACCGCGATGTCGGCGGGGTAGTGCGCCTTGCTGGTATCGGTCAGACGGATCCGCGGTGAGCGGACGCCGAGGTCGTGAAGGCGCCCGTGCGCGGCCTCGAAGAGGTCGATGCCGGAGGCGTGCGAGAACGGGTCGGTGTGGTCAGCGTCCGTGCCGTCGCTCGGCCAGTAGTTCTCGGTGTCGTCCCAGATGTAGACGATGACCGTCGAGTCGTCGTCGAGCGTCAGCCGGTAGACGCCCTTCTTGCTGCCGCCGCGCAGTCGGTCGACCCGTGCGATGCGGCGGCCGGGTCCGAGGGCGGCCCGTGCCACCCCTTCCAGCCGCTCGCGGTCCGGAAATCCGCGTTCCGTGTGCATGCCCCACCCCTCGTGATCGACCGTGCAGTCTCCCACGGGCGGCGGTGACGATGCGTATTCCCTTGTCCCCGTACGCCCGTGCCGCGTCGCGGAGACCTGGCCCATCCCGGATAGCCGGCCGTGCGCGGGGGCATACGCCGAACACAGGAGCGACGAGGACGGCGTACGGGGAACGGTGACAGCGACCGCACGGGGCTGAACTCCGGCTGAGGAGGGGGACGATGGTGGATCTGCGCCGGGTCTGGGAGGGCTCGGCGGCCGGACGCGTGTGGCGCAAGGGCGCCGAACTGGAGCTGCTGCAACGCTCGATGGGCTTCGCCGCGCTCGGCCTGGTCACGTTGATGCCGCTGCTGATCGTGGTCGCCGCGGCGGCGCCCTTCCAACGCACCGGCTTCGCCCAGTGGGTGGTCGACGGCATGGGCCTGTCCCCGCACCCCGCCGAGTCCGTGCAGCGCCTGTTCGCCACACCACGGCGGGTGTTGAGCACCACCAGCGCGCTCAGCCTGGCCTCGCTCGCGATCTTCGGACTGTCCTTCGCGGCCAGCGTCGAGACCGGCTACCGCAAGGTCTGGGAGCTGCCCGCCAGCCCCTGGCACAGCGTGTGGCGGCGCGCGGTGTGGCTCGCGGGCCTGACGGCGTATCTCTTCGCCGAGGCCCAGAGCGGCGCCTTCCTCAGCCACGGCTGGCGGCAGGCCGTCGTCCGCATCACCCTCACCCTCGTCTTCGGCGTCCTCTTCTTCTGGTGGGGCCAGCGCTTCCTCCTCGGCGGCCTCATCACCTGGCGCGCGGCCCTGCCCGGCGCCGTCCTCACCATGGCGGGCCTCGTCGGCCTGCGGGGCTTCTCCTGGCTGGTCTTCTCGCCGCTCATCGTCACCAACGCCGTCACCTACGGCTCGGTCGGCACCGTCTTGATGGTGCAGTGCTGGCTGATCGGCGTCGGCTTCGTCTTCTTCGGCGGCCCCCTCATCGGCTGCGAGATCCAGCAGACCCGCGCCCGCCGGGCGGCCGGCCCCCAGCAGACGGGGACGGAGGCGGAGACAGCGACGGAAGCGGAGACGGAGACGGAAGGAGAGGCGGTGGCGGACGGGGAGGGCCGCGTCGCCGGGTGGCGGCGCGGCCCGTAACGTCGGACGGTTCAGCCCCAGGGCTGGGAGACGACCCAGCTCGTGTCGTCGCTCCAGGACGTGGCGCTGTCCCAGGCGTTGGAGCCCCCGTTGCCGCCGATGTAGACGGTGTTGTTGTAGTGGCGGATGTCCTTGTCGGTGTAGTTGACGGACTGGAAGGTGTTGCCCTGGCCGTTGTTGCCCGGCTGCGGGCAGAAGGTGGCGTCCTGGGCGTAGAGGGAACCACCGTCATTGGCATTGAGCTTGAGCTGGAAGTTGGAGTGGCGCAGGTACTGCCCCGAGGTGTTGGCGGACTCGAAGGAGAGGCAGGCGCTGTTGGCCAGACCCGCCCGTACGATCCAGGTCGCGTCGGCCTTGTCGGTCGCCGAACTGGACGCGGACACCGGGGAGATGACCACATTGGCGTCGCTGTCGTCGTGCCGGATGTAGTCGGTGGTGCAGCACGCGGTCGTAGCCCGCAGCGAGATCCGCGAGCCGGGGGTCAGCGAACCGGAACCCGACGACTGCGTCGTGTACCCGACGGAGGCGATGTTGGTCTGCACCGCGTTCTCGGTGGCGTCGGAGGGGTAGCCGGACGTCATCACGCCCTCGTAGAACGTACCGGCGGAGCCCTTGCTGTTGTCGCCGCCGATGCCGAGGATGATCGCGCCCTCCTTGTGCATCGGGTTGTAGCCCGAGACGTTGGGGCGTACGCCGCTGTAGTACGTCGACAGGCCGCCCGACTGCGCGTTGCCGCCGCGGATCGCCCACTGGTTCGGGCCGCCCTTGACCATGGCGGTCAGGTAGCGGAAATTCACCGTCGGGTCGTTGGCGTTGTAGTGCTGGTTCACGCCGGAGAACAGGCCGTTCTCCAGGTCGGCCATGACCCAGGGGCCGTTGCCCGCGCCGTAGCCCCAGACCTTGATGTTCCCGAAGTAGATGGCCTCCATGTGGCCGTTGCCGGTGTCGTTGTTACTGGTCTCGGCGTTGCCGTAGTCGAAGCAGCAGCCGCCGTTGTAGTGCGTGCCGTCGAGGATCGCGTACATCCCCTCCGGCTGGTCGCCGGTCGCGATCCCGCTGGTGTGGTCGTTGCGGTAGCCGGTGCCGGGCGCCACGTAGACGCCGTACGCCTTGTGGCCGCCCACCGTGGTCGGCGCCGCGGTCGCGTTCGCCAGATTGTCGGGTCCGCCCGCGGCCCCGCCGCCGGGCGCCTGGGTGAGGTTGTTGCCGCGTCCCGACTGGTCGTAGATGACCGTGATCACGCAGGTCGTCCCGGAGCAGAACGAGTCCTGTGCGGCGGCGTTGGCGTATCCGCCCGTGCTCAGCACGCCGATGTTCTGTGTGGCGTTGTCGGAGGCGCGCCTGACCTGGTAGAGCGAGCCGTTGTACGTGGAGTACAGCGCCCGTGTGGTGCTGTGGGCGGCCACGCAGGGGGTGCCGCCCGCGCTGTACGCGTCGCAGGGGAGCGAACCCGCCGCGTGGGAGGTGCCCGTGCCGCCGATCAGGAGACCCGCGACGAGGGTCGCCGCGGCGGCGAGGCAGAGCGCCCATTTCCTGAAGCGGCCCGCTAAGGGATTCGTTGCGGTCAGGGACATGAATGTCCTCCTCGATGTGAGTGGGGGGACCGCCGCCCGGCAGCGGGCGGCGGCGCATCGCACCTGGCCGCACGGCGGATCCGTGACGGTTGCGGTGGGCTCGTATTGTGATCGCTAACAACGCGACATGGTCCTGTGCTGCGGCAACGCGAAGGCGGCACGCGGCGGGTCCGGCACGCCGAGGCGCGCCGACCGTGCGTGAACGGTCCTGGCCCGCGCCGTCCCTGGCGGCGGCGGGATACCGGAGGGCCGTTCGCCCCTCCGACGCGCTCCCGACTCCTGGGCCCGTCCGTGGCGGCTCGGCCTGGACGCAGAGCGCGAGAGCGCGTCACGCGGGGGTCTGACCCTCTATCACTTGGCCGTTATTGTTAGCGCTCACTGTGGCGGCGTCAAGGCGTTGCGCAGAAGAAATCCCGCCCAGGGCGCCCCGGCCTCCGTTCGTCGGGCGCCTCGGGGGACGGGGGCGGCGGCGCATGGGAGACGTCAAGATCCCGCCCCGGAGTCGGCCGGGCCGCACGCTCCGGGGCGCGGGGGAGGACCATGGAGGGGAGGGCGGCTTTTGTCGCGATTCGCGCGGTGCGCGGTGGGCGGGGGCTGGAGGTGCGATGAACGGATCGGTGCGGTTGGGCCGGATCGCCGGTGTGCCGCTGCGGATGCACTGGAGCGCGCCCCTGCTGATCCTCTTCGTCAGCGTCGCCCTGGGCGGCGGCGTGCTGTCCGCCTGGGCGCCGGGCCACTCCGCGGCCGCCTACCGCACCGGGGCGCTGATCGGCGCCCTGGCGCTCGCCGTGAGCCTGGTCGCGCACGAGGCGGCCCACGCCCTGGCGGCGCGCCGCGCGAAGATCGAGGTCAAGGACGTGACGGTCTTCGCGCTCGGCGGCGTCACGCGGATGGGGTCGGCGACCACGCCCCGCGACGAGGGCTGGGTGGCGGCGATCGGGCCGTTGACCAACCTGGTGCTCGGCGGGCTGTTCCTGGCCGCCGCCGTGGCGGTCGACGACACGCTGCACTGGGCCGTGGCCGCGGCCGTACTCGCCTGGGTCGCGTGGGCCAACGGACTCCTCGGCGTCTTCAACCTGCTGCCCGCCGCCCCGCTCGACGGCGGCCGGGTCCTGCAAGCGGTGATCTGGCGGATCCGCGGCGACCGCGAGCGCGCGGCCAGGATCTCCGGGCGCTGCGGCCAGGTGTTCGGCGTCGCGCTGCTCGCCGGCGGCTGGCTCGAAGTCCTCATGGGCCAGGCCGCGGGGCTGTGGCTGGTCCTGCTCGGCGCCTTCATCTCCTTCACTGCCTACGCGGAGGTCCGCCGCTCGGTGCTGTACGAGACCCTGCGCGGCGTCCGTGTCACCCAGGCGATGCACCCGGCCGTCGCGGGCCAGGACTGGCACACCGTGGACGAATTCCTGGCCACCTCGGCCTCCGGCGTCGGTGTCCGTACGGTGATTCCGCTGACCGACCTCGACGGCCGGCCCAGCGGCGTCGTCACCGCGTCCGCGCTCCTGTCCGTCCCGGCGGTGCGCAGGCGGGACACCCGGGTACGGGACGTCGCATTGCCATTGGACCGCTGCCTGCTGGTCGACCCCGACGACCGGGTCACCGACGTCTTCGACCGTCTCGCCACCACCTCGGGCAGCCCCGTTCTCGTCCTGCACGACAACCGCGTCGTCGGCGTGGTCACCGCCGAGGACATCGCCGGGCTGACCCGGCGCCACCCGCACCCGCCGGCCCGGCCCCCTGCCGCCCACGGAGCGGGCCACACCACCTGACCGAAGGCCGCACCCACGCGGCGGCACGGGGGAGAGGCGACGGAAAGAAGGACTTCTGCCATGGATCCTGAACGCATCGAGCGCATGGTGACCGCCCTGCGCGCACGAGGCGTCATGGCCCACCGAGCCGACGCGGGCGTCTACGAATTCGGCATCGGCGTGGCGCTGGGGGACGGCAGCGAGGCTCAGTGGAACCTCGGCGGAGCCGCCGGGCTGGACGCGGTGGTGACGCGCGACGGCGTCCTCATCGGCTTCCTCCCGCACGTCCTCGGCGGCGCCGCCTTCACCGACGACCAGATCGTCGATGCCATCGCCACCGCCCGCTACCCGGAGGAGGGCCTCTACCCGGCCCAGGACGCCGGCCCGCGGCCCGACGCGCCGACGCCGCCAGGCCCGCCTACGCCGCCCGGCCCGCCTACGCCGCCCGGCCCGCCCGCGACCTCCCGGCCGTCCACCGCGGACCGCCGACCCTCCACCCCGCCCGCGAATCCCCAGCCACCCCCCGCGGACCCTCGGCCGTCCCCCGCGAAGAACGTGCCGACCGCACGGCACCGCACGCTCCTGGCCAGGCTCCGCCGCCTGCGGCGCCTACAGCGGCTCCGCCGGGCCTCGCGCTGACGACGGCCGCTGACCGGCCGCTGACCGGCCACTGACCGACCGCTCACGAACGCTGTCGCCCGCTGACGGCGCCCACGACGGACATCGAGGGCGCGCACGCGTGCGACGGGGCACCGCCGTGGTGGCGGTGCCCCGTCAGGCGCGGGTGGTGCGGGGCTCACACGAGCCAGCGGTGGCGGGCGACGAGGGGGACGCGGGCCCAGGCCCGGCCGAGCCCCCAGGTGGTGCCCGCCGCGGCGAAGGCGAAGAGGATCATCGCCAGGGCGTAGATGAGGTGGTAGTCCACGAACGGGTTGGAGGACATGCTCGGCGCGCCGGTGGACAGGTGCTGCGCGGGCGGCCATTCGGCGGCCCACATCATGGCCATCAAGACGGTGCCCGCGGCGGCGGTCAGACGCAGGGCGACGCCGCTCATGAGGGCGACGCCGATGCCGAGCAGGCCGAGCATGAACAGCCAGTCGGTCCAGCCCTTGCCCGCGATGTCGTGGAAGAACGACTCCAGCGGACCGGCGGAGACACCCGACAGGAACCCCTTGGTGGGCGACCCGCCGTCGATCCAGCCCTTGCCGGAGCCGGTCGCGTAGTGCCAGCCGAAGGTCTTGTCGAGGAAGGCCCACAGGAAGACGAAACCGGTCGCGATCCGTACGGTGGCGAGCGACTTGGCGACGAGCACGGAGTCGGTGCCGACGGCCGTCGCGTCGCCGCCGCGGTCGGCGGACGCCTTGTTCCGAGCGGGGAGGCGGAACCCTGCGTGCTGCCGGGTGTGGTCGTGGACTGCCATGACGGCTCCCAGTTCAATGGGGGTTGACGTTCGGTCAGACACCACTGTGCCGCGCGGTGTTGGCCGCGCGCTGGGGGCTCACGGCCCGACCCGCAGGGCCGAACGGCTCTGCCCGGCGGCCCGGTTGGGCCGAGAGCCCCGAGGCGTCACGTGCCGAGGCGTCGAGGCTTCGGGGCGGCAGGCGTCCCACGGCGGGCCCGGCGGCCACCGTCCGCCGCTGATGCCTTCCGGCGCCCCGACAGACCTCACCCGTCCGGCCATCGCGCGACCACTCACCGTGTGCTCATGCCTGCTCCGTTTCGGTGACGGGTGGGCGAAGCACTCATGCGGTCCGGCCGCGGAGCCCGGCGGCGTCCCACGCGGTCCGGTCCACCCACCCGACAGGGCCGTTCGGCCCTCCGCAGACGGCGCGGGAGGCGGGAGCGTGGAGACACGGGGTCAGTCGGCCCCCGTCGTGTCGCTCGACGAGGAGGGACCGACCATGGAACGCGGAATCTGGCTGTGGCGTCTGCGGAAGAATCCGCTGCGCCGACGTTCGTACGCCGTGGAGGCGTGGGCCTTCCTCGCGGCGGCCCTGGCCGCGCTGGTGGTAGCGGTGCTGGTCGGAGTCTCGACCGCGCACGGTCTCGAGCGCGAGTACGCGCAGCAGCGTCTCGACCGGCACAGCACCAGCGCGGTCCTGACCCAGAAGGCCCCGGACGGCTACCGGCTGTCCCGGGTGGACGTACCGGCGCAGTGGAAGGCGCCCGACGGCACCGTGCTCACCGGCATCGTCACCGCCAGTCCCGGCACCTCCCGCGGCGCCGTCGTTCCGGTGTGGACCAACAGCCAGGGTGTCGAGGTCGCGCAGCCGCTGTCCCCCTCCTCCGGGGAATTCCAGGCCGATGTGATCGGCGCGGGAGCGGCCTTCGCCATCTGCGTCGGCGTCCTGATCGGCTGCGGGATCACCACCAAACTCCTCGACCACCGCCGGTGTGCCCGCTGGGACGCCGAGTGGACGGACGCCGACTCGCGCTGGGGCCACCACAGCGTATGACCGACGGTGCTGGCCCGGCCACGGTCCCGCCAGTACGGTGAGTGACCCGCCGGTCCTTCCGTCTGCCAGGAGACCCCGCCTGTGAGCTTCGCGACGCTGGCCGTCCTGTCCCTGGCCGCCCTGCTGGGCCCGCTGCTGGCCCTGCCGAAACAGTGGCACCTGCCCGTCGTCCTGGGCGAGCTGGCCGCCGGTGTCCTGCTCGGACCCACCGTGATCGGCTACCTGCACGCCGACGATCCGACGTTCGCCTTCCTCGCGGACATCGGCTTCGCCCTGATCATGTTCGTCGCCGGCGCACGGGTACCGGTGCGTGACCCGCAGTTGCGCGCGGGACTGGGCAGCGGGGCCGGGCGCGCCCTGGCCGTCGGCGTCCTGGCGGCGGTCCCCGCATTCCTCCTGGCGCGGGGCTTCGACACCGGGCACACCGCTCTCTATACGGTGCTGATGGCGTCGTCGTCCGCCGCGCTGATCCTGCCGATCGTCGACTCGCTGTCGCTCGGCGGCCCGCAGATCCTGCGCATGCTGCCCCAGGTCGCGGTCGCCGACACGGCCTGCATCGTCGCCCTGCCCCTGGTGATCGACCCGCGCCACGCCGCCCGCGCGGCGCTCGGCGCGTGCGCGGTCATCGCCTGCGCGGCGGCGCTGTTCCTGGTCCTGCGCCGGTTCGAGCGCGACGGCCTGCGGCGCAGAATGCACCGGCTCTCCGAGGAGCGGCGCTTCGCCCTGGAACTGCGGATCAGCCTGGTCATCCTGTTCGCACTGGCCGCGCTCGCCGTGCGGACCCACGTCTCGATCATGCTGGCGGGCTTCTCCTTCGGCCTGGTCGTCTCCGCGATCGGCGAACCCCGCCGCCTGGCGAAACAGCTCTTCGCCCTGACCGAGGGCTTCCTCGGCCCGCTGTTCTTCCTGTGGCTGGGGGCGTCCCTCGATCTGCGCGCCCTGGCCGGTCACCCCTCCTTCGCGGTGCTCGGCGTGGCGCTCGGGCTGGGCGCGGTCGCGGTGCACGCCGCGCTGCGGGTCACCGGCCAACCCTTCGCCGTGGGCGTCCTCGCCTCCGCCCAGCTCGGCGTCCCGGTGGCCGCCGCGACCCTGGGCACCCAACTGCGCCTGCTCGAACCCGGTGAGGCCGCGGCCCTCATGCTCGGCGCCCTGGTGACCATCGCCGCCGCCACCCTCGCGACCTCCCTCACCGGCCCGAGCACCCCGAAGGACCACGGCCTCGCGGCACCGGCCGCCCCTTGACCGCGAGCCCCGCGCGGCGACGGCGGGCCTCCCGGAATCCGGAAGGCCCGCCGTTCCCACCTCTGGTCGTTCCCGGCCCTCAGCCGGTCCAGGACCAGTCGGCGACCTCGGGGAGGTCGACCCCGTGTTCGCGGATCCAGTCGTGGTGGCGCAGCCGGGTGTCCTCCATCTTCTGACGGACGGGCGCCGCCGCCACCGCGAGGCCGGGAACGCGGTCGATGACGTCCATGACCAGCCGGTAGCGGTCGAGGTCGTTGCGGACCACCATGTCGAACGGCGTGGTGGTGGTGCCGTTCTCCTTGTAGCCGCGCACATGCATATGGGCGTGGCCGGTGCGGCGGTAGGTGAGCCGGTGGATGAGCCACGGGTAGCCGTGGTACGCGAAGATCACCGGCTTGTCGGGGGTGAACAGCGCGTCGTACTCGGCGTCGGGCATGCCGTGCGGGTGTTCGTCCTTGGGCAGCAGCCGCGCCAGATCGACCACGTTGACGACCCGTACCGACAGGTCGGGAAGGTGCTCGCGCAGCAGGGACACGGCGGCGATGGTCTCCTGCGTGGGGACGTCACCGGCGCAGGCCAGGACCACATCGGGTTCCGCGCCGTCCTCGGAGCTCGCCCATTCCCAGATGCCGGCGCCGCGTGCGCAGTGCGCGCGGGCGGCCTCCAGATCGAGCCAGTCGAAGCAGGGCTGCTTCCCGGCGACCACGACGTTCACGTAGTCCTTGGAACGCAGCACGTGATCGGCCACGGACAGCAGGGTGTTGGCGTCCGGCGGCAGGTAGACCCGCACGACCTCGGGGGACTTGTTGAGGACGTGGTCCACGAAGCCGGGGTCCTGGTGCGAGAAGCCGTTGTGGTCCTGCCGCCAGACATGCGACGTCAGCAGGTAGTTGAGCGACGCGATGGGCCGCCGCCACGGCAGCGGCCGTGAGGTGCGCAGCCACTTGATGTGCTGGTTGGCCATCGAGTCGACGATGTGCACGAACGCCTCGTAGCACGAGAACAGGCCGTGACGGCCCGTCAGGAGATAGCCCTCCAGCCACCCTTGGCAGGTGTGCTCGGAAAGGATCTCCATCACCCGGCCGCCGCGCTCCAGGTGCTCGTCGGTGTCGAGTACCTCGGCCTCCCACGCCTTCCCGCTCACGTCGTAGACGGCTTCGAGCCGGTTGGAGGCGGTCTCGTCCGGGCCGACCAGCCGGAAGTCCCGGTGCTCGGCGGTGTCGGCCATGATCTGCTTGAGCAGCCCGCCGAGCACCCGCGTGGGCTCGTGCAGATTCACCCCCGGCTTGTCGACCGCCACCGCGAAGTCCTCCAGCGGCGGCACCGGCAGGTCGCGCCGGAGCAGACCGCCGTTGGCGTGCGGGTTCAGACCCAGCCGCCGCTCGCCGTCCGGCGTGCAGCTCAGCACCTGGGCGCTCGGGCGGCCGTCCCGGTCGAAGAGCTCCTCGGGGCGGTACGAGCGCAGCCACTGCTCCAACTGGCGCAGGTGCTCCGGGTTGTCACGGACCCCGGCCAGCGGCACCTGGTGCGCCCGCCAGGTGCCCTCCACCGGCAGCCCGTCGACCTCGGCGGGTCCCGTCCAGCCCTTCGGCGTACGCAGCACGATCATCGGCCACCGGGCCCGCTCGCCGTCGTCGCCCGCACGCGCCGCGTCCTGGATGGCGGCGATACGGTCCAGCGCGGTGTCCATGGCCGCGGCCATCGCCCGGTGCACGTCGTGCGGGTCGTCGCCCGTCACGTGGATCGGGTCGTGGCCGTAGCCGCGCAGCAGTTCGTCCAGCTCGTGCTCGGGGAGCCGGGCCAGCACCGCCGGGTTGGCGATCTTGTAGCCGTTGAGGTGCAGGATCGGCAGGACGGCGCCGTCGTGCACGGGGTCGAGGAATTTGTTGGAGTGCCAGGAGGTGGCCAGCGGACCGGTCTCCGCCTCGCCGTCGCCCACGACACACGCCACCAGCAGGTCCGGGTTGTCGAAGGCCGCGCCGTACGCGTGGGACAGCGAATATCCCAGCTCGCCGCCCTCGTGGATCGAGCCGGGCGTCTCGGGCGCGACGTGGCTGGGGATGCCGCCGGGGAAGGAGAACTGCCGGAACAGCCGGGCCATGCCGTCCGCGTCCCGCCCGATGTCGGGATAGGTCGCGGAGTAACTGCCGTCGAGCCAGGAGTTGGCCACCACCGCGGGGCCGCCGTGTCCGGGGCCCCACACGCAGAGCGCGTCCAGCCCGCGGGTCCTGATCACCCGGTTGAGGTGGGTGTGCACGAGGTTGAGGCCGGGGGAGGTCCCCCAGTGGCCGAGCAGCCGCGGCTTGATGTGCTCGGGGCGTAGCGGCTCCTCGAGCAGGGGATTGGCGAGCAGGTAGATCTGGCCGACGGACAGGTAGTTGGCCGCCTTCCAGTGGGCGACCAGGGCGGCCAGTTCGGTGTCGTCAAGAGCGCTGCCCGGCTGGGCCGGGGGTGCCTGAGACATGTCTTCCTCCGCGGAGTCGAAGTCGTCGTCCCAGACTCGGAGGTCTCGCCCGCGGTCCGACAGAGCCGACCGGGCAGCGATCGGGGGCCGTTCGGGCCAGCGCCCCCGGGTCGGGACACGGCGTTCCTCGCGCGAGTCTGCCACGAGGTGCCGGTCGGCCGGGGTAACCGCCCGGGGCGTGTGGCGCGATCCGGGCGGACACGCCTTCCGCATCGCTCCCGGAGCAACCGCCCCGGCCGCGTGGTGCCGACGCCCCGTCGGGCGGAGCGCCGCGCGTGACTCAGCCGTCCTGCCTGGTCTGGTGGCTGCGGAGCAGCCGGCCGTGGGCGGCACGGGAATGGGTGACGACGCATACGTCGATGTCGTCGCCCGAGCCCTCGACGATGATCTCGCCGACACCCCGGCTGAACAGCCTCTGGAGGCGGGTGCGCCGGGTGGCGCCGATCAGGATCTGGCTGGCGCTGACCCGCCGGGCGAAGTCGAGGACGGCGCGGGCCGGGTCGCCGCTGGTGAGCGTGTGGTACGTGCCGCCGAGCTCTTCCACCAGCGCGCGCTGTTCTGTCGGCAGGTGAGCGGAAGGGGACGTCGACGCGTCGTCGGGCTCGACGTGGACGGCGAGGAATTCGCCTCCCGCGCCGCGGGACGCGGTGCGCTTGGCGCGCCGGATGAGGGTGTCGCCCTCGGCGCCGCCGGAGAGGGCGACCAGCACCCGCTCGCGCGCGCACCAGGGCTGCTGGATGCCGTGGCCCTCGCGGTAGCGCTGAAGAGCCTCCTCGACCCGGTCGGCTGCCCACAGCAGGGCGATCTCGCGCAGGGCGGTGAGGTTTCCGGCGCGGAAGTAGTTGACCAGTGCCAGCTCGGCCCGCTCCGGCGGATAGATGTCGCCGTCGGCCATCCGCTGCCTCAGCGCCTCGGCGGACATGTCCACGAGCTCGATCTGGTCCGCGCCGCGGACCACGTCGTCCGGAACGGTCTCGCGCTGTTTGGCCCCGGTGATGTGCTCCACCACGTCGTTGAGCGATTCGAGATGCTGGATGTTGACGGTGGAGATCACGTTGATGCCCGCGTCGAGCAATTCGTGGACGTCCTGCCAGCGCTTCTTGTTCCGTGCGCCGGGGATGTTGGTGTGGGCCATCTCGTCGACCAGCGCGAGCTGCGGGCGGCGGGCGAGGACGGCGTCGAGGTCCATCTCCGTGAAGGCGCAGTCGCGGTATCCGACGGTCCGGCGCGGCACCTGCTCCAGGCCCTCCGCCATCCGGTGGGTCAGCGGCCTGCCGTAGTCCTCCACGAAGGCGATGACCACGTCGGTGCCCTGGTCGGCACGCAGGTGGCCCTCGCCGAGCATCGCGTACGTCTTGCCCACCCCTGGGGCCGCCCCGAGATACACCCGCAGGCTTCCGCACGCCATGGCCGTTCCCTTCTCGCCGCCGAGGCCGAACCGGCCCGCACATCGACCGGACGCCCCGAGATCTCACCGTTTTATCCTTTATCTTCCCATTCTCCTGGTTATACATATAAAAGGAGGTTTCGCCGCGGGCTCCGTGCCGGTACCTGGCCGACGTGGAGCGGAACCGGGCGGCGGCGCGAGCCGGCCCACCGGCCCCGGCGCCGGGACCTCGCGAGGGCCGGTCGGCCGGGGCGGCCACCCCTTGTGGCCCTGGAACACGGAGTGCGCGCGCCGCACCGTGAAGGGAGAGGGGCGGCAGGCGAGCGCGTCCGCGGAGGAGTGGGTCATGAAGCAGCGTGAGGTCGGGATCGTGATGACGAGTGACGTCGTCAGCGTCCGCCCCGCGACACCGTTCAAGGACATCGCCGGGCTGCTCGGGAAGCACCGGGTGAGCGGTGTGCCGGTGGTGGACGACGACGAGAAGGTGATCGGGGTGATCTCCGCGACCGACCTGATGTTCCGCCAGGCGGAGCAGGCGTGGAACGTCCCCGCGCGGCGCATGTTTTTGAACCGTGCCGCGTACCGGAAGGCGGCCAAGGCCCGCGCCCGCACCGCGGGTGAGCTGATGTCGGCCCCGGCCGTCACCGTCCAGGCGTACGAGTCGGTCGTCGGCGCCGCGCGCACCATGCTGGAGCACGGGGTGGAGCGGCTGCCCGTCCTCGACGAGGAGAGCCGCCTGGTCGGCATCGTGACCCGGCGCGACCTGCTGCGGGTCTTCCTCCGCCCGGACGACGAGATCCGCGCCGAGGTGATCGACGAGGTCTTCGTCAAGACCTTCTGGGCGCCGTCGGACGCGGTGGGGGTCACGGTCTCCGGCGGCGTGGTCACCCTGGAGGGCCGGCTGGAGCGGGCGGACCAGGTGCCGGTGGCCGGCTGGATGACCGGACGGATCGACGGGGTCGTCGGCGTCGTCAACAGACTCACCTCACGCTTCGACGACTCCCTCGCCGAAGCGAAGCGACCGGAAGGGGCACGGTGATGAGAACCGCTACCACTGGCCTGTTCAGCTCGCTCCCGTCCCCCGGACGGCAGCGGCTGGAGAGCCTTGCCCGAGAGGTGTCGTTCCCCGCGGGCACCCGGATCTACGAGGAGGGCGAGCGGGCCGACCGGTTCTGGGTCGTGCGCACCGGCGCCGTCACCCTCGACCTCCGGCGGCCCGGACGCCCGGCCCCCGAGGTGGAGATGCTGGGCCCCGGAGACCTGCTCGGCTGGTCCTGGCTGTTCCCGCCGTACGTCTGGCAGATGGGCGCCCAGGCCCAAAGCCCCGTGCGGGCACAGGAGTTCGACGCCACCGTCGTACGGGCGCTGGCCGAAGCGGACCCGGTGTTCGGACGAGCCCTGGCGATGAAGGTCGGCGAGGTCGTCGCCCACCGGTTGCAGAGCACCCGGGCCAGACTGCTCGAGCGGTGAGCAGCCCGTGAGCCGCGGAGAACGCGGAAGCCAAGGAGGCTGAGCGGCCTCCCGGCCGTGGGCCCGCGATGGGCGACAACTGCGCTCCAGACCCTGCCCCGACGTCCGATACCGGCCAAGGGACCGTTCGGCCCTAGCAACGGGTCCGTACGACCGTTCATGATCGGAGGACCGGGCGCGGCACACGACAGGGCGAAGGATCGGCGCACATGACCGAAGTACGGCAGTTCTCACCGCAGGCGCCGATCAGGGTCTTCCTGCTGGACGACCACGAGGTCGTCCGGCGCGGCGTCCACGACCTGCTCGACTCGGAACCCGACATCGAGGTGGTCGGCGAGGCCGCGACCGCCGCACAGGCCGAGGCCCGCGGACCGGCCCTGCGGCCGGACGTCGCCGTCCTGGACGTCCGGCTGCCCGACGGCGACGGCATCACCGTCTGCCGCGAGCTGCGGTCGCGGATGCCCGGTCTCGCCTGCCTGATGCTGACGTCCTTCGACGACGACGACGCGCTGCTCGACGCGATCATGGCGGGCGCAGCAGGCTATGTGCTCAAGCAGATCAAGGGCTCCGACCTGGTCGCCGCTGTGCGGACCGTCGCCTCGGGGCAGTCGATGCTCGACCCGGCCACCACCTCCCGGCTGATGAGCAATCTGCGCGGCGGCGGCCCGACAGCGACGGCGGAACCCGAGGTCGAGGCGCTCGCCTCGCTGTCACCGCGCGAGCGCGAGATCCTCCAACTCGTCGGTGAGGGACTCACCAACGGCCAGATCGGCAAGCGCCTGTACCTGTCGGAGAAGACGGTCAAGAACAACGTCTCGCGGCTGCTGGCCAAGCTCGGCGTGGAGCGCCGCATCCAGGCGGCCGTCATGGCCACGCACGACACCGCCCAGCACTCCGGGCCGGAGCACGGCCGCCGCTGAACACGGGGCCGACCGGCCCTCCGGCCGGGCACCAGACGGCCCCTCCCGCCGCCCGTCGTGCTCCGTCAGCCTGGAAGCAGGACGGCCGGGAGGAGAACACGATGCGGACCGCACCACTGGACGCGGAGACCCTGGAGAAGCTGATCTCCGCGGCGGGCGCGGCGCCTTCGATCCACAACACTCAGCCGTGGCGGTTCCGGCTCGACCCCGACACCAGCACGCTGGAGGTACGGGCGGCCGTCGACCGCGGGCTGCGGCACGTCGACCCGATGGGACGCGCCGTCCACCTGTCGGTCGGCGCCGCCCTGTTCAACCTCCGGGTCGCGGTCGCCCACTTCGGCTGGGACCCGGTGCCGCGGCTGCTGCCCGACCCCGCCGAGCCCGACCTGCTGGCCTCCGTACGCCTGGCCGGACCGCTGCCGACCGGTGCCCGCCGCGACCGGCAGGACCTGTACGACGCGATCTGGCGGCGGCACAGCAGCCGTCTGCCGTTCTCCGAGCAGGCGCTTCCCGCCCAGGTGCTGACCGAACTGGCCGAGGCCGCGGACGCCGAGGGCGCCCGGCTGGTACGGCCCGCCGCGGAGGAGACGGCCCGCCTGCTGGAGTTCACCACGGAGGCCGAGCGGCGCGGCATGAGCGATTCCGACCGCCGGGCCGAGAGCCGGAGCTGGATCCGTGAGGGGAGCGCGGACGGCCTGCCGGGCCGGGCGCTCGGCCCGCAGGACAGCGCGGGCCGACTGCCGCTGCGGGACTTCTCCGCGCTCCGCCCGGAGAACTACCAGCCTTCCGCGGCCTTCGAGCGGCACCCGGTGATCGCGGTCCTGTCCACCTGCCACGACCGCCCCGCCGACTGGCTGCGCGCCGGTCAGGCGCTGGAGCACGTCCTGCTCGTCGCGACCGCTCACACTGTCCGCGCGTCACTGCTCCATCAGGCGCTGGAATGGGACGACCTGCGGTGGCTGCTGCGCGACCCGCGCGGCGGCATGGAACACGTACAGATGCTGATCCGCCTCGGCTACGGACCGGAGGGCCCGGCCACACCCCGGCGCCCCGTCGCCGACGTCACCGATGCCGGAACGCACACGCCCGAGGGCCTGTCCGGCGGATCACGAACGGCCCCTTCGACCCCTGGCACGCACGCCCGCCGCGTTGCCGGAATACCCGAATAGCTCCGCTATGAGGCCATCCCGGCGCCTTGCGCTCGCACGCGCCAGGCGCCGCCTGGACCGCCCATGATCCGCCGGACAGGCCCTAGCCGTATTGACCCGGAGGGTTGTTGACGCGCCCGGCGCTCGGCTACGCCTTGGGCCCCGCCGAGGGCGGGGCGGCCGGCACCCGCCAGACCAGGCGGGTGCCGCCGCGGGGGCTGGCGGAGAGGGTCAGTTCGCCCCCGAGCCGCGCGGCCCGCTCCTCCAGATTGCGCAGCCCGCTGCGGTGCCCGCCGGAAGGGGCGCCCACGCCGTCGTCGTCGACCGTGACGGTCAGGGTCCCGGACGCGACGACCAGGGAGACCTCGGCGGAGGTCGCCCGGGCGTGCCGTCCGACGTTGGAGAGGGCTTCGACCAGGACGGCGACGGTCTCCTCCGCGACCGGCGTGGGCACATCGGTGTCGATCAGCCCCTCCATCCGCAGGGCGGGCGTGAAGCCGAGCGTCGGGACCGCGTCCTCGACCGCCATCGAGGCACGTATCCGAAGGCCGCGCGCGGTCCGCTCCCGGTCGTGCGAGCGCAGCCCGAAGATCGTCGAGCGAATGATCTTGATGGTCTCGTCCAGGTCGTCCACCGCGCGCAGCAGCCGCTCGCTCGCCTCCGGGTGCTGGACGAAGCGCACCGCGCTCTGCAAGGTCATCCCCGTGGCGAACAGCCGCTGGATGGCCAGGTCGTGCAGGTCACGGGCGATCCGGTCGCGGTCCTCCAGCAGCGCGAGCTGCTCGGCGCCGCGCCGCCGCTCGGCCAGCTCCAGCGCCAGCGCGGCCTGCCCGGCGAAGCTCAGCAGCGGCGAGGACTCCGCCTCGGTGAAGGGGACAGAACCCAGCTCGCGGGCGAGCAGCAGCACACCGCGCACCGCGCCGCCCGCCATCATCGGCACGGCGATCGTCGGCCCCAGGCCGTTCCAGCGCGGCGGCCCCGACGTCACCCGCGGGTCCTTGGCGATCTCCACCGTGGTGATCGGCCGCGCCGCGGCCATCGCGGCGCCCATGAACGAGCCCTCGCACGGCAGCACCAGACCGCGGTGGGTCTCGGCGTCCACCCCCACGGCGATCATCACCTGGAGGTCGGTGGTCCCCTCGACCGGCAGCGCCACCACGCCCAGGTCCGCGGCCAGGATGTGCCGGCCGTGCTCGACGATCAGCCCGAGCACATCCATCTCACCGGCGCCCGACAGCAGCTTGCTCACGATCTCCGCGTTGGCCGCCATCCACCGCTGCCCCTCGCGGGCCGTCTTGTACAGCCGCGCGTTCTCGATCGCGACACCCGCCGCGACCGCCAGGGTCGACAGCAGCGTCTCGTCGTCGCCGTCGAACTCCCGGCCACCGCGCTTCTCGGTGAGGTAGATGTTTCCGAAGACCTCGTCGCGGACCCGGATCGGCACCCCGAGGAAGGAGCGCATCGGCGGATGGTTCGCCGGGAAGCCGTACGACGCCGGGTGATCGGACAACTCCGCGAGCCGCAGCGGCTCCGGGTGGCGGATCAGCTCGCCGAGCAGACCGTGCCCCGAGGGCAGCGGCCCGATCGCGCGGGCCTCCTCCTCGGACACCCCGACGGTCAGGAACTCCGAGAGCCGGGCGTCGTCGCCGATCACGCCCAGCGCGCCGTACTCGGCGTCCACCAAGGCGACCGCGGTCTCCACGATCCGCCGCAGCACATGCGCGAGGTCCAGCTCCCGGCCCACCGACAGCACGGCCTCCAGCAGGCTGTGCACCCGATTCTGCGTGCCGCGCACCGCCCCGATGCGGACCTGCAACTCGTCCAGCAGCTCATCGAGCTGCAAACGGGGCAAGCGCCCGCCCGAGCTGTCGCCGTCCTCTCCCACCGGTCCTCCACGCGCACCGCGAACCCCGAGCATCAGCCCCTGCCCACACCGTATCGGCTGAGGTGCCCTGACGGCGGCCGAGTGCCGAGGCGAGAATCGGCGTACGAGCGGCTACGAGGGCTGTGCTGCGTCTCGCGGCTCCCGCGCGGGCACGCTCACGGGCGCCTGGTCCGCCGTGCGGGTGAGGAATTCCCGCACGCCCGCCACCAGGTGTTCGACCGCTACGTGCGGGCCCGCGCCGGTGTCGGCGGGCGTTCCCGTCGCGGCGCCGATGGCGAACACCTCGGGAGCGGCGCGGGACTGGAGGGTACGGGGGTCCACCCGGACGAGACCGCACGCGTCGCCGAGTCCGGCGGAGCGTACGACGTACCTGGCGCCGCCGTACAGCACACCGTCCGGCGTCGGTACGGGCCGCGCTCCGGTGGCCACCACGAGGACGTCGTAACCGATCGAGGAGCCGTCGGTGCAGCAGACCTCCCGCCGGGCCACGTCGACACTGCCGATCTCCGTGTGACGGAAGTCGATCCCGGCGCGGAGCCGGCCGTCCTCCGGCGGCAAGAGGGTGCGCGAGCCGAGGACACCGATGGCCATGAGAAGTTCGATTTCGTGGTCACGCGTGTCGTATTTCCCGACCACGACGATCTGGAATTCGCTCTCGTCGTACCGGCGGCGCAGTCTGTTGGCCGCCAGGATTCCGGTACTGCCGTTTCCCAGGATGACGATTCGCTTCTTCATACCCGCACTGTCCGGCAGCCCCGGTCACGTCCACCACGGGCCAACCGGCCTTCCCCCCGAGGCCGTTCGGGCACCGGCTCGACGACGCGATCCGGTCGGCGGCCGACCGAACCGGGCGGCCAGGGGCCGCGCCGCTCGCGGGGCGCGGCGGCGACGGACCAATCGCCTCAGGTGGCCGCCGGGGCGTGCGGCACGATCGCCACCGGCAGCGTCACCCGGCGGAGAACGGCGTGCGCGGTCGAACCGAGATGCGCGCTGACCGGGGTGGTACGGGGGCGGCGGCCCAGGACGAGGAGCGCGGCGTGCGATGCCGCCGCCGCGATCCGGTCGGTGGCCCCCGCGACCACGGCCTCGGTGACCACCGGGGTACGGGGGTGCTTCTCGGCCCAGGGGCCCAGGGCAGCCGCGAGCGCCTCATCGGGATCATCGGGACCGGCGCCGTCGCGGAGCGGCTCGCTCCAGCCGTGGACGACGCGCAGCCGCGCGCCGCGCCGGGCGGCTTCGTCGAAGGCGAATTCGACCGGTCGGCCGTCCGGCGCGGCCAGATCGAGGCCGAGGATGACGTCACCGGCGCCGTCGGCTCCCGGCGGAGCGCCCGTGCCGGAAGCGGCGCTCACCAGGACCACGGGGACCAGTGCCCGGCCCGCGACGGTGAGCGCGGTCGAGCCGAGCACAAGCTCCTGCACCGCCCCCGCGCCTCGTGTGCCCAGCACCATCAGCTCGGCGCTGTCGGCGGCGGAGAAGAGCACCGGAAGCACCTGCTCGGCGATCTGGTCGACGGTGACGGACAGGTCCGGATGCCGGCGGCCGATCTCGTCCGCGGTCGGGTGGGCGGACCACGCGGGACGCGGCACGCGCTCACGGGGAGCCGTCGGCCTGACCGGTCCCGTACGGACGTGTCCGGGCGGGACCGCCTGTACGAGACGCAGCGGGAGTCCGCGGCGCACGGCGTCGTCCGCGGCCCAGTCCGCCGCCGCGAGGCTCTCGGCCGAGCCGTCCGTCCCCGCGACGACGGCGCCCGTGACGATCGCGCGTGTCATGAGTGGACCTCCTTGGCGTGTTCCGTCCCCCTGCCTCCAGCATCCCCGCTTTCGGCGCTCGGCGTGAGGGACCGACGGCCCCGTACCCGGACCGAACGGGCCGGAGCCGTGCGATTGCGGCGGGGTCGGCCGAGATTCGCCGACGAGAACGCCGGATCAGAATGTCGGATCAGTACGCCGGATCAGGACGCCGGATCACATGGTCGGATCAGAAGATCGTGCTACGCCGATCCGCCGGAACGTACGGCGTGCGGGTGAATTGGTCGTCGCGCGTACATCCATCGGGTCCGCCCGCGCATCCCCTGGTCGAGTCGCGTTCTTGAACGCCCGCGCAGGGTTGACCGTTGGAGTATTCGTCGTGAAAACCGGCAGTAATATCATTCGTCGCATGTCCGTGGCGGCCCTCACGGCAGGGGCCGTTCTGGCGTCCACCGGGCTCGCGGTCCCGGCCCGCGTCGAAGCGACCCCGGCGCCCGAGGCGACGGCGTCCCGGACCGCCGCCCCCGCGATCGTCGCCAAGGGCGGCTTCGCGATGGACGACGGCACCGGCCGGACACTGTTCACGAAGGCCGCGGACACCCGCCGTTCCACCGGATCGACCAGCAAGGTCATGACGGCCCGGGTGGTGCTGGCCGACAGACGCCTCGACCTGAACGCGCAGGTCACCGTCCAGAAGGCGTACCACGACTACGTGGTGGCCAAGCGCGCGTCGTCGGGCGGTCTGGTCGTCGGCGACCGGCCCACCGTCCGGCAGTTGCTGTACGCGATGATGCTGCCGTCCGGCTGCGACGCGGCGTACGCGCTGGCCGACACCTTCGGCAGCGGCCCGACGCGGGCCGCCCGCGTGAAGTCGTTCATCGCGAGGATGAACTCCACGGCGAAGGGCATCGGTCTGAGGAACACCCACTTCGACTCGTTCGACGGCGTCGGCAACGGATCGAATTACTCGACTCCGCGCGATCTGACGAGGATCGCGAGCAGCGCGATGCGATACCCCACGTTCCGTGCCGTGGTGAAGACGAAGTCGGTCCGGCAGAGCGTCGCGATGAAGAACGGCGGCCACCGCACCATGACGTGGACCAATACCGACACGCTGCTCGGGAGTTATCGCGGCGCCGCCGGGGTCAAGACCGGATCCGGGCCCGTGTCCCTGTTCTGCCTGGTCTTCGCGGCCACCCGCGGCAAGAGGACCGTCATCGGCACGGTGCTCGCCGCCCCGACGCAGGCGGCCCGCACGGCGGACGCGCGGAAGCTGATGGACTACGCGCTGAAGGGGTAGCGGTACGGGGCGGGAAGCCTCCCGCCACCTGCCCGGCATGGCGTTCGCGGGCGGGGGTAGGGGACGTTCATCCCCCGCAGGGGACTCGCAGGGGACCGCGCCCGGCCGCCCATCGCCCCACCGGCATGGCGGCCGGGGGCCCCGACCGTCACCGGAGCCGGGGCTCGGTCGGCGAGCACACAACGACTCGGTGCGGGAGCGTGCGAGATGTCCGTGAAAGCAGTCGGCTGGGCCAGGTCGTTCCCTGTCTCGTACGGCGTCAGGGCCGGGCGCGAGTGGGCGCGCGAGCACCTGGACGTGCTCGGCTGGAGCACGCAGGCGCCCGACACGGCGGACTCCGTCGTCCTGACCGTCTCCGAACTCGTCACCAACGCCCACGTGCACGCGCACAGCGAGGCCCAGGTCGTCATGGTCTGGGACGGCTGCTGCCTGCACCTGAGCGTCAGTGACTCCTCCGACATGCTGCCCGCCGAGAAGGCGCCCGACGAGGAGCGCACCCACGGCCGGGGCATGGCCATCGTGGACGCGCTCGCCGACGAGTGGGAGGCCCACCCGCGCCCCGACGGAAAGACCGTCACCGCCTGCTTCCACGCGCCCGGCGGCACCTGCACGCACTCCTGGTGAAGCGCCCCGCCGCGGGTGAACTCCAGTCAACTCCTGGGAACTCCCGTGAACGCCGCCCCATTTCGGTATCAGTGCGGCGACACATTCGCAGGGCGATAATCCGACCGCAAAGCCGCGAAAACGGCGTTTTCGCGCTGTACAGACCGTCCCCCGCACGGGCATACTCGGTCACCGGCCAACAGGCCGATCATCGTCGGCGGCGAGACTCCATCGCAGGCCACCGGGCACGAGTCTCGCGCACGGCGTAGGGTCCGACCCGCTCCGCCTGCCTCCGCTGCCCGTTCACAGTGCAGGGAGCAGATTCAGTGCAGCGTTCCATCACCAGACGAGCCATAGGCGTGGTCGGCCTCGGCTCGCTCACCGCCGCCGTCACGCTGGCGGGCGTCGGTACGGCGCAGGCGTCCGGCAACGACAAGAACAACTGCGGCCGGTCGCACATCGAGCACTCCGAGGACGGCGGGAAGACCTGGTCCGACAACGGCCGGATCAACGACCCGGCCCCGACGAAGATCACGGTCCGGCTGACGGACAAGGTCAACAAGGGCTGCACGTACGTCGTCTCGCTCGCCTCCTACAGCGCCGAGGGCCCCACCTGGGACACCTCGGGCACGCAGGCGTTCCTCGGCTGGGACACCACCCAGCTCGACCACAAGAACACCCGGGCCACCCTGGACGTCAGCGCCTACGCGCCGTCCTGCTTCGGCCAGATCGACCTGTACGGCAACGGCATCAAGTACGACGGCGGCGAGGGCAAGGGCCACGGCAAGCTGCCGCGCTACCCGTACTCCGCGACCCCCGAGAACCTGATCACGGCGTGGAACGGCAGCGCGCCGTGCTCCACCCCGTCCCCGTCGCCCAGCGACTCGGTGACCGACTCCCCGTCCCCGTCCCCCAGCGAGACGACGGACAGCCCCGAGCCCAGCGACTCGACCACCACCTCGCCCGAGCCCTCGGACAGCGAGACGACCAGCCCGTCCCCGACGGACTCCGTCACCGACACCCCGTCGGAATCGCCGTCGGAGACCCCGTCCGACACTCCGTCGACGACGCCGAGCTCCAGCGCCCCGGTCGTCGACGACACCACGTCACCGACGGCGTCGCCCACGAACTCCGCGGGCCCGGTCGGCTCGCCGGTCGTGGAGCCGGCCTCCGACACCTCCAGCGGTGACCTGGCCGAGACCGGCGGCAACGGCTCGCAGACCGTGGCCTTCGCGGGCGGCGGCGCCGCCCTGCTGGTCCTCGGCGCGGGCGCGGTCTACTTCACCCGCCGCCGCAACAGCAGCGCCCACCGCTGACGGATCCGGCGTACGCGGGCCGGGAGCACGCCGTGACGACGTGCTCCCGCCCGACGTACGCCGGTCCGCGCGGTACGCCGACTCGGCGCGTCCGCCGCTCAGTTGAGGTGGGCGCGCCAGTCCGCCGGGACCCGGCCGGCCGGGCCCGGCACCGGCTGGTCGGCCGGACGGCTCTGCGGCGGGGCCAGCGCCACGTCGGTCTCGACGTACGCGTCGGTCGTGAAGTCCCAGAACCAGTCCTCGCCCGGCTCGAAGGTCCGCATGATCGGATGGCCGGTGGCCGCCGAGTGCGCGCTCGCGTGCTGCGCGGGCGACGAGTCGCAGCAGCCGATGTGCCCGCACTGGGCGCAGCGGCGCAGATGGAACCACCAGCCGCCCGCCGCGTCGCAGTCGGCGCAACCGGCCCCGCTGGGCCGGGCGGTGGGGTCGATACCTGGGGTGGTCGTCATGACGGCTCCCGCTGATTGTCGGACGGACTGTCGGAGCTGGCCTGCGGTGCCGCCTCCGGCCGGGCGTCGGACGCGGCATCAGGTGCGGCCTCCGGCTGCTCCGCCGTGAGCGGCAGGCGGACCAGGAAACGGGTGTCGCCGGGCACCGACTCCGCCTGGAGGTCGCCGTGGTGCTTGTTCACCACGATGCGCCAGGAGATGTCGAGTCCCAGCCCCGTGCCCTCGCCCACCGGCTTGGTGGTGAAGAACGGCTCGAAGATCCTTTCCCGGATCTCCGGAGCGATACCGGCTCCGGTGTCACGGAACTCGACCAGAAGCTGCTCGCGGTCCAGCGCCGTACGCACCGTCAGCGTGCCCGTCCCCTCCATCGCGGCCACCGCGTTGTCGATGAGATTGGTCCACACCTGGTTCAGCTCACCCGGATAGCCGGGGATCTTCGGCAGCGTACGGTCGAAGTCCTTGACCACCTTGATGCCCGGACCGAATTTTCCGGTCAGCATGTGCAGCGTGCTCTCCAGCAACTCGTGCACGTCCACCACCTGGTACGGCGCCCGGTCGAGCTGCGAATACTGCCGCGCCGCGTTGACCAGGGTCGAGATCCGGGCCGTGGAGTCCTGGATCTCGTTCATCAGCAGCTCGGTCTCGACGGTGTAGTTCAGCCACCGCATCGCGCTGTCGAGGGTGTCGGGCGTGACCGTCGCGGCCACCCGCTCCAGCCAGTCCGTGTCGAGCCCGGCCTGCACGAAATTCGGCGCGAGGTCCCACCCGGCCGTCACGCCGTGGTCGTCGAGCCAGTCGGAGATGGCGTCCTCGCGGTCCGAGGTCTCCATCGGGGTGAGCTGCACGGCCTTCGCGGACTGCTCGACCGCCCGCTCCTGGAGCTCGATCAGCGTCGCGAGCGTGGCCCGGTCGAGCGGCCCCCCGGCGATCATGCCGAGTTTGTGCCGCATCCCGGCCACCCGCTCGCGCAGCGTGGCCGTGGCCCGCAGCGCCGCCGCGGCCGGATTGTTCAACTCGTGGGTGAGACCGGCCGACAGCGACCCCAGGGCCAGCAGCCGCTCACGCTGGCCGATGGCCTGCTTGGTGCTGCGGTTGCCGAAGAACAGCCCCTCCAGCATGTGCACGGCCATCGGGAACCACTCGCGCATCAGCTCGGCGAAGTGGTCCGCCGACAGCACGTAGAAGCGCGACGGCTCGGTGACCCGCAGCGAGCTGTTGTAGACCTGCGGCACCCGGTCGCCCAGATACGACTGGAAGGCGCCCGCGTAGACCCCGCGGTCCGAGGTGCGCGAGACCTCCACGTCGTCGGCGCCCACCCGGCGCGACATCACCACCGTGCCTTCGAGCAGCACGTAGAAGCAGGTCGCGGGCTCGCCCTCCAGATAGACGGCGCCCGGCTCCTCCATCTGCACCCGGCCCTTGCGGCACAGCCAGTCCAACTGGTCGTCGGTCAGCTTCTCGAACAAGAAGAGCGAGCGCAGCTCGGCCACGTCGCACGGCAGGTACTGGACGCTCATAGCCGCTCCAGGTATCGGTGGACGAGCATGACGGCCATGGCGCCCTCGCCGACCGCGGACGCCACCCGCTTGGCGGACTCGGCGCGCGCGTCACCGGCCACGAACACCCCCGGCACGCTGGTCTCCAGGTGGTACGGGGGCCGCTCCAGCGGCCAGTCCACCGGGCGTTCGCCCGGCGGCGCCAGATCGGGACCGGCCACGACGAACCCGCGTTCGTCGCGCAGCACCACCCCGTCCAGCCAGTCCGTCAGCGGGGCGGCGCCGATGAACACGAAGAGCCAGCCCGCGTCGACCGTCTCGGTCAGGCCGGTCGTGGTGTCGCGCAGCGTGATCCGCTCCAGATGGTCCTCGCCCTCGGCGGACACGACCTCCGTGCGCGTACGCACCTTGATCGCCGGGGTGGCCCCGATCTGCTGCACCAGATAGTGCGACATGGACGAGGTCAGCGAGTCGCCCCGGACCAGGATCGTCACGGACTTGGCGCCCCTGGCCAGATACACCGCGGCCTGCCCGGCGGAATTCGCCCCGCCGACGATGTACACGTCCTGCTCCTGGCAGCGGGCCGCCTCGGTCAGCGCGGAACCGTAGAACACACCGCGGCCCGTCAGCTCCGACACGCCGGGCGCGTCGAGCTGCCGGTAGGACACGCCGGTCGCCAGGATCACCGTGTGCGCCGAGACCGCGGAGCCGTCGGCGAAGGTCACGGTCCGCGCCGAGCCGCTGACCTCGAGCCCCGTGACCTCGCACGCGGTCAGGATCTCGGCGCCGAAGCGGGTGGCCTGCCGGTGCGCGCGGTCGGTGAGCTGCCCGCCGGAGACCCCGTCGGGGAAGCCCAGGTAGTTCTCGATCCGGGAGCTCTGCCCCGCCTGCCCGCCGGTCGCGGTGCGCTCCACCAGCACGGTCCGCAGCCCCTCGGACGCGCCGTAGACCGCGGAGCCGAGACCGGCGGGGCCGCCGCCGATGACCACCAGGTCGTAGAAGCGCGCCGAGGGCGTCGTCGCCAGACCGACACTGCTGGCCAGATCCTGGTCGGTGGGCTCCACCAGCGGCTTGCCGTCCGGGGTGATCACCACCGGCAGCCGTACCCCGTCCTCGTCCGCGGCGGCCAGCAGCTTCTGGCCCTCCGGCTCGTCCGAGGCGTACCAGTGATACGGCACCTGATTGCGCGCCAGGAATTCGCGGACCCCGGACGACCGCGCCGACCAGCGGTGGCCGATGACCTTCGTCTCCCGCACCGGCCGGTGGTCCGAGGCGCGCCAGGCGTCGAGCAGCGCGTCCACCACCGGGTACAGCTTCTCCTCCGGCGGGTCCCAGGGCTTGAGCAGATAGTGGTCGAGGTCCACCACATTGATGGCGTCGATGGCCGCGCCCGTGTCGGCGTACGCCGTCAGCAGCACCCGGCGGGCGCCCGGATACACATCCATCGCCCGTTCGAGGAATTCGATGCCGTTCATCGCGGGCATCCGGTAATCCGCCAGGATCACCGCGACCGCGTCACCGCGCAGCCGCATCTCGCGCAGCGCCTCCAGCGCCGACTCCCCGGACTCCGCCCGGACGATCCGGTGCTCCTCGCCGTAACGCCGCCGCAGGTCGCGTGCGACCGCACGCGACACCGAGGGATCGTCGTCGACGGTCACGATCACGGTCCGTGTCGCGCCGCTGGGCTCTGTCCCCAGCATCCATGCCCCCATTCGTGCGGATCACCGGTGCCGGGCCACGGCATGGCGCCGGGGCCCGCCACTCCCATCCTAGGTACGCGGCCTGCCACCCGCAGTTCCACCGTGTTCGCCCTCGGAGGACGCGCCCGGCGGCGCCTCGGAGACCCCCGGCCGCCGCGCCGTACGCGCTCACTGTCAGGCGCCGGGCACCACGGAGCGTGACGGTCCGACCGGCTCGACAGGAGGTCCGGGCCCATCGACGGCACACTGAGGGACGGACCAGGACGATCCGCCCCGCCGACCCGGCGGCCCGCGGGAACGCGTCCGGCCCCGCGTCGAACCCGTCAGGTGGTGATTGCCGTGTCCATGCGCCAGAGCCCGCGCCCCGGGACGGGCGCGACATCCAGCGACGCCGTCTTCGGCGCGCCGTGCTGGGTCAGCCTGACCTCGCGCGACCTGGCCGCGACCCACCGCTTCTACGCGGCGGTCCTGGGCTGGACCTACCGCGGGACGAAGCTGGGCGGCCGGTTCAGCGTCGCGCTGGACGACGGCAGGCCGGTGGCGGGCATCGCCGAGCTGGCCTCCGCCTGGCAGGTGCCCGTCGCCTGGACGCCGTACTTCGCGGTCGAGGACGCCGACGAGACCGCGGCCAGGATCAGGGAGCGCAGCGGCACCGTCGCCGTCGGCCCGATCGCCTTCGAATCCGGCCGCGCGGCCCTGGCCGCCGACCGCAACGGCGCCGTCTTCGGCATCTGGGAGGGCCTGCTCTCCGAATCCTGGCCGCGCTGGCGCGACGAGCAGCCGGTGTGGCTGCGGCTGCGCACCCCCGACCCGTTCGAGGCGGCCATCTTCTACGGCGAGGTGCTGCTGTGGGCCAGCGACCGGCCCGGCGCCTGCGAGGTGGCGTACGAGGGCGACGAGGTGGTGCTTCGCAGCGCGGGGCGGGTCGTGGCCCGGCTCGGCCGCGGTGCCGTCCAGGCCGCGCCCGACCCCGTCGAGCGCCCGCACTGGGAGGTCTTCTTCACCCTGCGCGACCTGCCCGCCGCGCTGCGGGCGGTCCGCGCCAACGGCGGCGGTGTCGTGGCGCACCACGCGGGCCCCGCGGGGGAGTCGGCGGTCGTCCGTGACCCGGACGGCGGACTGTTCACGCTGACCGCGCCGGAGGTCACGTAGCCCGTTCGGGGCCGTCCGTCAGCCGTGTGCGCGCGACGAGGTGCGGGCCGGGCGGTACCGGGTCACGGTGAAGGCTCACCCACCAACACACAGGAGAGTGACATGCTTCGTCGTATCGCCATCACCGTCGCCGCCGTTTCCGCCGCCGGGCTCATGTCGGCTGTTCCGGCCGCCGCCGCCGTCTCGCACGACGGCGGTCACGCCGGGATGGGCGGCTTCCACACCGCGGGCGGCTTCGCCGGCTTCGAGAAGACCAACCTCGGCGGCCCGTACGGGATCACCACCGTCAAGGGTGAGATCGGTGGCTTCGAGGCCGGTGGCGGCTACGCGTTCGAGGGCCACCACAGCTCCCACTGACGTCGCGGCCGTCCGCTGACGGCCCGCGTCCGCGCGTGCGGCGGCCCCGCGCCCACGGTTCCTCCCTGCCGTGGGCGCGGGGCCGCCGTCGTGCCCGCTCGGGTGCCGCCCGCTCGTACGTCGTGCGCTCGTGCGTCGTGCGCTCAGGTGTTGTTGGCGAGATTGCGCAGTCCGCTCAACGCCCCGTTGAAGTAGTCCTGGTCACCGGGGAAGACGCCGGAGTCGGCGTGCTGCCAGAAGGTGTAGAACGGCCAGCCGGCCGGCAGGGTGCCGACGCTGGAGGCGTACCGCGCGATGAACAGCGGGTCGTTGGCCGAGTAGGCGGAGGTGTTGCCCGTGCAGGTCGTCCACCAGTTGGTCGTGGTGTAGATCGTCGCCCAGCGGGTGGTCTTGGCGTGCACCTCGTTGATGAACGACGTGATCCAGGTACGCATCGCGGCCTGGCTCAGCCCCCAGCAGGTGGACGACGGCCCGTACTCGATGTCCAGCATGGGCGGCAGCGTCTTGCCGTCCTTGGACCAACCGCCGCCGTGCGCGACGAAGTAGTCGGCCTGGGCCGCGCCCGTCGAGGCGTTGGGGTTCGCGAAGTGGTAGGCGCCGCGGATGAAGCCCGCGTTGTACGAACCCGTGTAGTTCGCCGAGAAGTTGGGGTCACGGAAGGTCGTGCCCTCGGTGGCCTTCATATAGGCGAACCGGGCGCCGTTGGCGTACGCGCCCGCCCAGTTGACGGCGCCCTGGTAGTGGCTCACGTCGAAGCCGAGGGTCTGGGCGGCGTTCGGGGTCACCGTGCCGCCGCCGCTCGACCGGCCCTCGTGGGCCGCGACGGTCGAGCCCATCCAGTCCAGTTCGGGGTGTGCGATGGGGCTGCCGCCGCCGGAAGGGGAGGCCGCGGTGGCCGCGCCGGGAGCCGCGACGAACAGGGCGAGGAGAGCGGTCAGCGTGCCGATCGCCGCGAGCGCGCGGCGTGGCACCGACCCGCGCCGGGAGTCGTGTCCGGCGTTGTCCATGTGCGCCTCCAAGGGCGAGGGGGTGGTTCCTTGGTGGTGTGGCCATGACAATGAAGGAGGTTACGCGCGTAGAACCCTGGGGCGGAAGGGGCTCCGGTGACCGTCATTGGTCTATGCCAGTACGCGGGGCCGGGAGCTGCGGCGCGCCCCGGCGGTGAAAGTACGCAGGACGCCGCCGGAGGCGGTGTGGACAGCGTGCCCGGCGGTGTGGTTAATCGAGGCATGGACCCCGGCGGTCGGCGACGCGGCCACGGCCGGGGCGCGGACGACCGGGCGGCGCGGCCCGTGCATCCGGCGCGTTCGCTTCCGGCACGATCGGTACGTTCTCGCACGTCGGCGCGGTTCCAAGGAGGGGGAGACCCGGTGAGCAGCAGCCTCAACAAGGGCAGCGGGAAGATCGAGGTCCAACTGCGGTGGGATCCGAGTCCGTTGGGCTCGCCCGACACCGATCTCGACCTGATCGCCGCGACGTTCGCCACGGACGACCGGCACGGCGAGCCCGCGTACCTCGTGTACTTCGACAGCCGCTCGCCCGACGGCACCATCACCTTGAACCGCGACAGCAAGACCGGCAAGGGCTTCGGCGCCGATGAGAGCATGACCATCGAACTCGACCGGCTGTCGGCCTCGTACGGCCGCGTCGTGGTGGGCGTCGCCATCCAGCAGCGCGACGGCCGGCTCACCTTCGGCCAGGCGGCGAACCCCGACATCCGGTTACTGGAGGGATACAACGCCCTCCTGGAGTACGACTTCGCCGACGTGGCCGACGCCACCGCCGCGACCGTCGCCGAATTCACCCGCGGGGACGCGGGGGAGTGGCGGTTCCACCGGAACGTCCGCGGATACGACGCCGATCCGGCCGCCTTCGGACGGCTGATGGGCGGCGGGGCCGCCTAGGGCCTGTCCGGCGGATCACGAACGGCCCCTTCGACCCCTGGCGCGCACGCCCGCCGCGTTGCCGGAATACCCGAGTAGCTCCGCTATGAGGCCGTCCCGGCGCCTTGCGCTCGCACGCGCCAGGCGCCGCCTGGACCGCCCATGATCCGCGGCGTTGCCGGGGGTGAGCCCCGCGACCAGGGCCGGACGCCCGTGCGGAGCGCCCCGCGCCGCTCATCCGCGACGAGCCGGGGCGCGCGTCGGCCTGCCCGCGGATCGCGGGAGGTGGCCGCACGCCCGGAGAAGGCGCGAGCGGGACGGCAACTGGCGTCCTGTGGGCGGAAATTACGCGCGGCCGGTCAGCGGACACGTCATCACATAAGTCGCCGAATGGGTGAAGACGCCATCATGTCGGCGCCGGGCGCGGCTCCGGCGCTGCTAGCTTCCGTGATGTTGGTCTGATTACACCGATTCGTCCTTTTGTGGACGGATCTGTGCTGATCGGTTGTCCGGATGCACGGCGCACGGGTCGCACCTGGCCGTTCTGACCGAAGGCGTGGAAATCTGCATGTCCGACAAGGCCGGACCGAGCGATGGCAGCGGCGGCGGCACGCTGGGGCGTCTGGAGAACCGCCCTCCGGTGTCGTTCGGGATGGAGGTGCTGCGCGGCATCGCGCAGGTGGACTTCATGCCGAGCGCGCTGTGCGGGGCGGTGTTCCTCGCGGCGCTGTTCGTCTCGGGCTGGCAGCACGGGGTGTACGGGCTGCTGGGCGCGGCGGTCGCCACCGCGACGGCCCACGCGCTGGGCATCGAGCACGCGCTGGTCGGCGCGGGGCTGCGGGGGTTCAACGGCTGCCTGGTCGGCACCGGCTTCTCGGTCTTCCTCGGCCCCGGCCACTGGTCGACGTTCCTGCTCGCCGTCTTCGCCTCCAGCCTGGTGGTCGTGGTGACGACGGCCCTGGCGATCATGCTGGGGACCTGGGACGTACCGACGTTCACCATTCCGTTCTGCCTGGTCACCACCGTCATGACCGTCGGGGCGCCGGGATTCGAGAAGGCGTGGCACCAGGGGCACAGCCTCGCCGCCCTGCCCGCGACCGCGAGCGGCCGGACCGCGCTGACGTGGGATCAGACCTGGCACGCCTTCCTCTCCAGCTTCGGCCAGATCTTCTTCATGTCCCAGTGGTACGTCGGCCTGATGTTCCTCATCGGCATCGCGCTGGCCAACCGGCTGGCGGCGGCGATGGCGTGTGTGGGGAGCGCGACCGCGCTGGCCGTCGCGGTCCTGCTCGGCGCACCGGCGGCCGAGGTCGGCCAGGGGCTGCTGGGGTACAACGCGGTCCTGGTGGCGATGGCGCTGTGCGGGGTGTTCATCGCGCCCGGTCCCTGGAGCCTGGTCTACGCCATCGGCGGCGCAGGGGTGGCGACGGTGGTGACCGCCGCCCTCGACAACATCGTCGCGCCTTTCGGCGGACACGCCCTCACCTGGCCGTTCGTGCTGACCGCCGTGGTCTTCGTCGCCGCCGTCCCCTCGATCCCGCGCCTGCGCCGCACGTGACCGCCCGTATGTGACCGCCCGTATGTGATCACCCTCGGGCGGCCTCCCGCCCCCTGTCCGTACCCCTGAAGCCGAAGAGCCCAACCGAAGAGCCGAAGAGCCCAAGAAGAGAGTGAACGGATGAACCTCGCCCCTCGCGAAGTCGACAAGCTCCTCATCTACGTGGTGGCCGATCTGGCCCGCAAGCGCCGTGACCGCGGTGTGAAGCTGAACTACAGCGAGGCATGCGCGCTGATCAGCGAGGCCATCCTGGAGGCCGCGCGCGACGGGCGCTCCGTCGCGGAGTGCATGGAGCTGGGCAAGCAGGTCGTCGCCGCCGGTGACGTGATGCCGGGCGTACGCGACATGCTGCCGCTGCTCCAGGTGGAGGCCGGATTCGTCGACGGCACCAAGCTGGTGTCCTGTCACGACCCGGTCGGGGCATGACGGCGCCGAGCCCCGTCACTGTGCGCACCCCGGCCGCCGCCGCGAGCGTGGTGCTCGTCGGCGGGCACGAGAGCGCCGCCGCCCGCGACCTCGCGCCGTGGGCCGGGAGCGGCGCCGGGGACACGTACACCGTGGTGCCGGCAGGCGCGCCCCTCACCCAGGCGGTCGCCCGCCTGCTCGCCGAGCGTGACGCACCGGTCTGCGTGATCCCGATGACGCTGGGCCGCGACCGCGCGCTGGTCGCCGAGGCGGCGCGGTCGCTGCGCTGGGCGCAGGAGGGCGGCGGCAGCGGACGTACGGTGCTGGGCGCGCCCTTCGGCACCCAGGACCACCTGGTCGGCTGGCTGCGCGCCGCCGCGGGCCGGGGCGCGGGGGACGCTACCGCCGTCCTGGTCACCGCGCCCGCCGCCGACCCGTTCGCCGACGCCGAGCTGTTCCGGGTGGCCCGGCTGGTGCGCCAGTACGGCGGCCACCGCTGGGTCGAGGTCGCCTTCACCGACGGCGACCCCGATGTGCCGCAGGGCGTGGAGCGCTGCCGACGGCTCGGCGCCGAGGACGTGCTGCTGCTGTCGGCCGGGTTCGGGCCGCCCGCCACGTCGTCCCCGCCGGTCGCGGGCGCGGTCGACGGCGGCCCGCTGCTGAGCCGGGCGGCCGTCGAGGGGGTCGTCGCGGCCCGCCGCACCGAGGCCCTGCACCGGCTGGCGCACGGCGACGACGGCGTCGCCGCGGGCCTGGACGCCGAACACGGCCACGGCTTCGCCCACACGCACGCGGACACCTCCGCACCATCCGCACCAGGTGCGCACACCCACAGCCACCCGCACGCCCATCTCCCGCACTGAACCGACCGGTTGCCGCCGTTCCCGCGAGAAAGAGAGACCAGCCATGCCGAATTACTTGTACGGCGATGATCCCGTCGAGATCAACGCCGGCCGCGCCACGGCCACGGTCACCGTGTCGAACACCGGTGACCGCGGGGTCCAGGTCGGCTCGCACTACCACTTCTTCGAGGCCAACCGGGCCCTGGAGTTCGACCGCGAGGCCGCGTACGGAATGCACCTGGACATCCCCGCGGGCACCTCGGTGCGCTTCGAGCCCGGCGACTCACGGGAGGTGACGCTGACCGAATTCGGCGGCCACCGGCGGCTGGTCGGCTTCAGCGGCCTCGTCAACGGCGGCCTGAACTCGGCCACCACCCGGATCGCCGCCGAAGCCCGCGCCGTCGCCCTGGGGTTCAAGGGCGCGACGGGGGACACCGCGGGCGGCGCGGGCAAGAGCGCCGCCGCCGACGGCGCCGCGAAGAACGACAAGGGCGCGAAGAGCGCGAAGAACAAGACGAAGGGTGACCGGTGATGGCGACGCTCCCGCGCAAGCAGTACACGGACCTGTACGGCCCGACCGTCGGCGACCGCTTCCACCTCGCCGACACCAACCTCGTCGTCGAGGTCGAGAAGGACTTCAACGAGGGCCTCTACGGCGACGAGGCCGTCTACGGCGGCGGCAAGAGCATCCGTGACGGCATGGCCCAGGACCCGCAGGCCACCGCCGCCCAGGGCGCGTTGGACCTGGTCATCACCAACGTGGTCGTGCTGGACCCGGTGCTGGGCGTGGTCAAGGGCGACATCGGCGTCAAGGACGGCTTCATCGCGGCGGTCGGCAAGTCCGGCAACCCGCACACCCAGAACGGCGTCCACCCCCTGCTGACCATCGGTCCCGGCACCGAGGTCATCTCCGGCGAGCGCCTGATCGCGACGGCCGGCGGCATCGACACGCACATCCACTTCGTCTCCCCGCAGCAGGCCGAGGCGGCGCTGAGCAACGGGATCACCACGCTGGTGGGCGGCGGCACCGGACCCACCGACGGCACCAACGGCACGACCTGCACGCCGGGCCCGTGGAACATCGGCCGGATGTACCAGGCGGCCGAGGATCTGCCGGTCAACATCGGGCTGTTGGGCAAGGGCAACGGCTCGCAGCCCGACGCGCTGGTGGAGCAGGTCGAGGCCGGGGTGTGCGGTCTGAAGGTGCACGAGGACTGGGGCACCACCCCGGCCGTGATCGACACCGCGCTACGGGTCGCCGACGAGTACGACGTGCAAGTGGCCATCCACACCGACTCGTTCAACGAGTCCGGGTTCTTCGAGGACACCCTGTCCGCGATCGACGGCCGTACGATCCACACCTTCCACACCGAGGGCGCCGGCGGCGGGCACGCCCCGGACATCATGCGGATCGCCGGTGAACCCAACGTCCTGCCGTCGTCCACCAACCCGACCCTGCCGTACACGGTGAACTCGGTGGACGAGCTGCTGGACATGGTGATGGTCTGCCATCACCTCAGCCACGACATCCCCGAGGACGTGTCCGTCGCCGACTCGCGGGTCAGGGCGGAGACGATCGCGGCCGAGACGGTGCTGCACGACGAGGGCGTCATCTCCATCTTCTCCTCCGACTCCCAGGCCATGGGCCGGGTCGGCGAGTCCTTCACCCGCGCCTTCCAGACCGCCCATCACTGCAAGGACCAGCGCGGCAAGCTCGACGGCGACAGCGAGCGCAACGACAACCTGCGCGTGCTGCGCTACCTCGCGAAGATGACGATCAACCCGGCCATCGCGGCGGGCATGGCCGAGCACATCGGGTCGCTGGAGGCGGGCAAGCTCGCGGACATCGTGCTGTGGCCGATCAACGCCTTCGCGGCCAAGCCGAAGATGGTCATCAAGGGCGGCCTGGTCAACTGGGCGCAGATGGGCGACCCCAACTCCTCGCTGCCCACCCCGCAACCGGTCTACTACCGGCCGATGTTCGGCGCGAAGGGCCGCGCCAAGCAGGCCACCCGGGTCTCGTTCATGTCCCAGGCGGGCATCGCGGGCGGTGTCCCGGAGCGGCTCGGCCTGGAGAGCAGGATTCTGCCCGTACGGCACTGCCGCTCGGTGGGCAAGCAGCACATGGTCCGCAACAACTCCCTGCCGAAGATCACCGTCGACCCCGAGACGTACAAGGTGACGCTGGACGGAGTCCCCACGACCATCGACCCCGCCCGCGAACTGCCGCTCACCCAACTGTTCTTCCTGGCATGACGTCTTCGAACGGCGCGTACGCCTCGAACGACGCGCACGCTCCGGCCGCCCCGCACGCTCCGGCCGACTCCGTCATGGGGCGGCCGGGGCGGCTGGGGGCGCTGCTGGTCAGCCTCCAGCTGACCGACTCGGCCTTCCCCAGCGGCTTCTACACCCTCTCGCACAGCCTGGAGGGCTTCGCCCAGGCCAAGGCCGTGACGGCGGCCGACGTGCCGGGGCTGCTCGCCGATCTGCTGCGCCACGGGATCGGTCCCTGCGACGCCACCGCCCTGGTGCTCACGCACCGGGCGGTGTGCGCGGGGGACTGGGACCTGGTCGCGCGGGTCGACCAGCGGTTGCACGCGGCCAAGCTCAACCGCGAGATGCGGGTGGCCTCCACCCGCGTCGGGCGCCAACTCCTCGACATCGCGGGCACCGTGATCGGCGGACCCGTGCTGGAGCGCTACGCGGCGCTCGTGGTGGGCGGCGGTGCGCCGGGGTCGCAGGCGGCGGTCGCGGGCGCCGTCTACGCCGCCGCCGGGGTGGACGCGGAACAGGCGGTGACCGGGGACCTGTTCGCGCTCGCGGTCAGCTTCGTCGGCGCGGCGCTCCGGCTGCGCCTGACCGACCACGTACGGGCCCAGGTCGTCCTGCGGGCGACGGCGCCGGTGATCGAAGAGGTCGTCGCGCGGGCCCTCACCGCGGAGTTGGCAGACCTCGGGGGCTGCGTACCGATGGCCGACGTCATGTCGGGCCGCCACGAACGCGCGCAGGCCCGGCTGTTCATGACCTGACGATCCGTCATGTTCTGACTCCGGCCGCACGGCCGGACCCCACCACGACACACACATTCAGCGACGGAAGGCAGCACCCCATGCACAACGAACGCCACGTCCTGCGCGTCGGCATCGCGGGCCCGGTGGGATCGGGCAAGACGGCGCTGATCGAGGCCCTGGTGCCGATCCTCACCAGCCGCGGGCACCGGCCCGCCGTCGTCACCAACGACATCTACACCCAGGAGGACGCCCAGCACGTCCGGCGGACCCTGGAAGGCGTGCTCGACCCCGAGCGGGTGGTGGGCGTGGAGACCGGAGCGTGCCCCCACACGGCGGTGCGCGACGACCCGACGATGAACCTGGCGGCGGGCGCGGAACTGCTGGACCGTTTCCCCGACGTGGACACGCTGCTCTTCGAGTCCGGCGGCGACAACCTCACCCTCACCTTCAGCCCGGTCCTGGTCGACCTCTTCCTGTTCGTGCTGGACACCGCCGAGGGCGAGAAGATGCCCCGCAAGCGCGGTCCCGGCATCACCGAGTCGGACCTGCTGGTCATCAACAAGATCGACATCGCCCAGTACGTGCGGTGCGACCTGTCGGTGATGGAGGCCGACGCGCACCGGGTACGCGACGGCGCGCCGGTCATCCTCACCAACTGCCTGAGCGGGCAGGGTCTTGAGGAGATCGCCACCTTCCTGGAGACGTACCGCAAGGTCGCCGCCGTATGAGCCTCACCGGCGCCGCTCGTGCCCGGGCGCCGCGGCAAGCGCCGTCGCCGGCCGTACGGGTGGCCGAACCGGAGGGCCCCGAGCACCCGGTGCGTACCAAGGGCTCCGACGACCGGGCCGTCGCGCCGTCGCGCCCCGCCCGGCTGGACCCGGCGCACTACGAGCCCGCGCGCGTCCCCCGGGAGGTCCGCCGGCACGCGGCCGTGCCCGACACCCTGCCGGTCGGTCACGCGGGCAAGGTCGGGCTGCTGGAGCTGACCTTCGAGCGCCGCGCCGAACGGACGGAACTGACCGGCCACTTCCAGAAGACCCCGCTCCAGATCATGCGGCCGCTCTACTACGACCCGGCCAGGCCCGACCTGCCCATCACACAGGTGATGTCGACCGGCGGCGGCATCCTGCAAGGCGACCGGCTCCGTATCGACGTCACCTGCGGACCGGGCGCGGCCACCCACCTCACCACGCAGACGGCCACCAGGGTCCACCGCATGGAGTTCGACTACGCGACCCAGCAGGTCGCCGTCGACGCCGGAGCCGACTCCTACGTCGAGTACCTGCCGGACCCGACGATCCCCTACGGCGGGGCCCGTTACTACCAGCGCACCACCGTCACCGCCGACGCCACCGCGACCGTCCTGGCCGCCGAGACGCTCTACGCGGGCCGCCTGGCGCGCGACGAGCGCCACGCCTACGAGGTCTTCGCCTCCGACGTCGAGATCCGGCGCCCCGACGGCGCGCTCCTCGCCGTGGACGCCATGCGGCTCGAACCGGGCGCTGCCCCGGTGACCGGCCTGGCCGTCCTCGGCGGCCACGACATCGTGTCCACCTTCTACGTCGTCACCGCGCGCGCACCGGCCGCGGCCGTCGCCGACACCCTGCACGAGGCCCTCGCCGACAGCCCGGCGCTCTTCGGCGTGAGCGTGCTGCCCGGCGACAGCGGGGCCTGGCTGCGGCTGCTCACCGACGACCCGCGGACCGCCGCGAGCGCGCTGCGTCTCGCGTGGGACGCCGTACGCAGGCTGCTGATCGGCGTACCCGCGCCCGCGATGCGCAAGCCCTGACCCCCGCACGCCCCGCCGACGACGACAACGGCGCCGACCTCGACCGATCGCCGTACGTTCACAGGAGTTCCCCTTGCTCATGGCCGCCACCGCCAACACGGGCGACACCGCCTGGCTCCTGGCGAGCACCGCGATGGTGCTGCTGATGACACCCGGCCTGGCCTTCTTCTACGGCGGCATGGTCCGCACCCAGCACGTGCTGGTGATGCTCAAGATGAGCTTCGTCTGCCTGGCCCTGGTGACCGTGCTGTGGCTGGCGGTCGGCTACACCCTCGCCTTCGGCCCCGACCTCGGCGCGGGCCTGCTCGGCAACCTCGACCACGCCTTCCTGCGCGGCGTCACCATGACCGACCTGCACGGCAGCGTCCCCACGCTGCTGTTCTCCTGCTTCCAGATGTCGTTCGCCATCATCACCGTCGCGCTGATCAGCGGTTCCATCGCGGGCCGCGCCACCATGCGCGGCTGGCTGGTCTTCGTGGCCGCCTGGACCCTGCTGGTCTACGTACCGCTGGCGCACTGGGTGTTCGCCCCCGACGGCTGGGTGTCCGCGCATCTGAAGGCGCTGGACTTCGCGGGCGGTCTCGTCGTCGAACTCAACTCCGGCGCGGCGGGCCTGGCCGCGGCCATCGTGCTGCGCAAGCGCAAGGACTTCGAGCGCCAGCCGGTGCGCCCGCACAATCTGCCGCTGGTCGTGATCGGCCTGGCCCTGCTGTGGTTCGGCTGGTTCGGCTTCAACGCGGGATCCGCGCTGCACGTGGCGGGCGCCGCGCCCACCGCCTTCCTCAACACCCAACTCGCCGCCTGCGCGGCCATGATCGGCTGGCCGCTGATCGAGAAGTGGCGGCTGGGCAGCGTGGACATGCTCGGCGTCACCTCCGCGGCCGTCGCGGGCATGGTCGCCATCACGCCGTCCTGCGGTGAGGTGTCGCCGCTGGGCGCGGTGTGCATCGGCTTCGCCGCGGGTGTGGTGTGCGCCTTCGCCATCAACCTCAAGTTCAAGATCGGCGTGGACGACACCCTGGACGTGGTCGGCGTGCACGGCTGGGGCGGCATCGTCGGCACGGTGTCCATCGGCCTGTTCGCCACCTCGGCGATGAGCGGGCGCGAGGGCCTGTTCTACGGCGGCGGTCTCGATCTGCTCTGGCGCCAGATCGTCGCCGTGCTGGCCTGCGGCTCGTTCTCCTTCGTCGTCACCTGGCTCATCGCCCAGGCCGTCAACCGCACGGTCGGCTTCCGTACCGAGGCGGAGTACGAGGACGTGCCGGGCCGGGACGAGGAGATCGCGTACGACAACGCGACGCTGGACGAGGTCAGGGCCCGGCTGGACGAGCCGCGCCACCCGGCGCGGGTGGGCGCCCCGGCGGCCCCGGACGACGACATGGCCCGCGTCAACAAGATCCTCGACGTCCTGGAACGACGCGAGCGCGACCGATGACCGCGCCCGCGTACCCCTCCGCAGCCGTACTCGTACCCGAATCAGCGGCCACGCCCGGCCGTCCGTGTGAGGACCTGTCATGAACCAGCACTTCGACTCCGGCAACACCGCGTGGCTGATGATGGCCACGGCCATGGTCCTGCTGATGGCCCCGGGACTCGCCTTCTTCTACGGCGGCATGGTCAGGACCAGTCAGATCATCGCCATGCTCAAGATGTGCTTCGCCTGCGTCGCCGTCGTCACGCTGATCTGGTGGGCGGTCGGCTACTCGCTCGCCTTCGGCCCCGACGCCGAGGGGCTGGGCATGATCGGCACCCTCGACCACGCCTTCCTGCGCGGCATCTCCCTCAACAGCGCGACCGGTGACGTGCCCACCGTGATCCACTCCGTCTTCCACATGAGCTTCGCCATCGTCACCGTGGCCCTGATCAGCGGATCGGTGGCCGGGCGCGCCACGATGCGCGGCTGGACGGCCTTCGTCTGCGCCTGGACGCTGCTGGTGTACGTGCCCATGGCGCACTGGGTGTTCGACAGCGACGGCTGGGTCGCCAAGGAGGTCGGCGCCGTCGACTTCTCCGGCGGCACCGTGGTCGAACTCAGCTCGGGCGCCGCGGGTCTCGCCCTGGCCATCGTCGCGGGCAAGCGCGAGGACTTCGAGCGCCAGCCGATCCGTCCGCACAATCTGCCGCTGGTCGTGATCGGCCTGGCCCTGATGTGGTTCGGCTGGTTCGGCTTCAACGCCGGTTCCTATCTGAACGGGCCCGCCAGCACCACCATGGCGTTCGTGAACACCCAGTTCGCGGCGGGCGCGGCCATGATCGGCTGGGCCGCGACCAGCTACTGGCACAACCGGCGCGTCACCCTGCTCGACATCTCCATGGGCGCGGTCACCGGCCTGGTGTCCATGACGCCGCTGGCCGCCGGGGTCAGCCCGGTATGGGCCACCGTCATCGGCTTCCTCGCCGGGCTGACCTGCGCCTTCGCGGTGAGCTGGAAGTACCGGCTCGGCGTGGACGACACCCTGGACGTCGTCGGCATCCACGGCTGGGGCGGCCTGTTCGGCATGCTGATGGCCGGCCTGGCCGCGACCGGCGCGGTCACCGGCAAGAAGGGCCTGTTCTACGGCGGCTCGTGGGGGCTGCTAGGCGACCAGCTCGTCGCCGTCCTCGTCCTGGGACTGTTCTCCTTCACCATGACTGCCGTCATCGGCAAGGTCGTCGACAAGACCGTCGGGCTGCGCCAGCCCGGCGGCATCGTGGAGCACGAGCAGGCGTACGACACGGACGTCGCCAGCCAACTCCAGGACGTCACCGACACGTTGCGCGGTCCCGCCGCCCCGACGGACGACAACGACCCCAGTCATCTCATCGCCCAACTGCGCACTCTGCTCGCCTCCCACGAGCGGAACTGACCTTCGTACGGACCGCCGCGCGGGGGGCCGGACCCGAGGCATCGCATTGGATGCGTCACAAACGTGGCGGTCGCCCGCAAACGGACGGGTCCGGGCCCGCCATGACGGCGGACCCGGACCCGGAGGACCGTGTGCGGCTCAGCCCGCGCGGACGATGTTCTCCGCCTGCGGACCCTTCTGGCCCTGGGTGACGTCGAAGGTGACGGGCTCGCCTTCGGTCAGCTCCCGGTATCCGTTGCCCTGGATGTTGGAGTAGTGGGCGAAGACATCGGGGCCTCCGCCTTCCTGGGCGATGAACCCGAAGCCCTTCTCGGAGTTGAACCACTTCACCGTGCCGTTGGCCATGCGTGTGAGTCCTCTGCGTCTGTGGTCTGCACCGGTCGCGGAACCTGGTGGATCCGCGGCCTGTGGACGCCCGCCTACGGGCACCCGCAGCCGTACGTACCCCATCGCGGCGCGCCGCATGCACGCCGATCGCGCGGATGACCGCGGAGGGCGAACATGCGCCGCGCCGCGGCCGGAAACCGGCCCTCGACCGACCCGTCATCCGGAGCAACACTGACCCGTCCGGGGGTGGGCGGTCGCACCGGCCGGGCACGCTCGTGGGATGCTGGGTCGGGATCCGATCTTGACGAGGGAACGCGGCGGCACGATGAGAACGGCACGGAGGATCCGCCACAGGGTCTGGGACCGCTACTCGGCCTCCGACCCCGGCCTGCTGCGGCTGATGGCGGGACTGCGGACGGTCGGCTCGATCGGTCTCGCGCTGCTGATCCTGTCCCTGCTGCACATCTCCGTGACCCATATGGTCGCGGGCGCCATGGCCGCCATGGTCTCCACCTTCGCCATCCGCGAGAAGCGGGTACGCGACCAGGCCGTCACCCTCGCCCTCGGGCTGCCCACCGCCTTCGCCTCGGTGTCGCTCGGCGCACTGCTCAACCCGCACATCGTCATCGGCGACCTCGCCTTCATCCTGCTGATCTTCGGCGCCGCCTACGCCCGCCGCTTCGGCGAACGCGGCACCGCGCTCGGCATGATCGGCTTCCAGATCTACTTCCTCTCCCTGTTCGTCCACGCCACCGGCGCCGGCCTGCCGTCGCTCTACCTCTCGCTGGCCGTCGCCTTCGCGTGCAGCGCCGTCATGCGCTTCGCGCTCGTCCCCGAGACCCCGGAACGCACCCTGGGGCGGCTGCGCCAGGCGTTCCGCGCCAGAACCGCCCAGCTCGTCGCCACCCAGATCGACCTCCTCGAAGCCGACTCCGACCGGCTGGAGAGCGTCATCGGCGACCTGCGCAAGGACGTCGCCCGGCTGCACGAGGCCGCCCTGATGATCCAGAGCGCGCTGGAGGTGGGCACCGAGGACGAGGCCACCGCCGCCCTGCTGCAACGCCGGGTCGCGGACGCCGAGATCGCCGTCGAACGCCTCGGCCTGCTGCTGCTCACCGCCCGCAGCGCCGAACGCGCCGACACCCTGACGCTCCACCTGCCGAACGCGCCGCTGCCCGCACCCGCGCGCCGCACCGACGACGAGGACGACGCGCTGCGCAAGTTGCGCGCCGAGCTGCGGGCGCTGCACCTGCTGGTGACCCGGCTCGGCACCGACGACCCCGGCACCGCCGTCACCCAGGTGCGCAACCGCCTGCTGGCCTACCGCGACGACGAGAATCTGCCGCGCGCCTCGCTCGCCGTCCAGGACGCCTTCCGCGGCATCGGCGAGGCCGCGCGCGCCGTCCTCGGCCTGCGGCTGGCGCTCGACGGGCCGGGCGACGAGTCCGACGACACACCCGAGACGATCCGCTCCCGCGAGGAGTTCGAGGCCGAGGACCTGGCGCTGGCGGGGGAGGGCGAGAGCGAGCAGGACCGTACCGGCCTCAAGCGCCGCACGACCCGCGCCGCCGTCCAGGTCTCCGCGGGGTCCGCGCTGGCCATCCTCGGCGGCGAGTTCCTGTCCACGCAGCGCTGGTACTGGGCGGTCCTGACCTGCTGGGTGGTCTTCCTCAACACCTCCTCGACCGGCGAGATCCTGGTCAAGGGCTACCGGCGGCTGATCGGCACGGTGTGCGGCGTGGTGGCCGGTGTGCTGCTCGCCGGGGCCGTCGGCAACCACACCTGGACGGCGTTCACCCTCGTCCTGGTGCTGATCTTCGCGATGTTCTTCACCGCCCCGGTGTCGTACGCGCTGATGTCGTTCTTCGTCACCGCGATGCTCGGCCTGCTCTACAGCCTGCTGCACACGTACAGCGTCTCGGTGCTCGTACTGCGCATCGAGGAGACCGCGCTCGGCGCCGCCTGCGGGGTCATCGCGGCCGTGCTGATCTTCCCGGTCCACACCGATCTGCGCACCGACGAGCAACTGGTCACCGTCCTGGCCAAGCTCCGCGACGTGGCCACCGCCGCCGTCGCCCAGCTCAGCGGCGGCCCGGCCGTCGACCTGCTGGACCTGGCCCGCGAACTGGACACCGCGCTGGACGACCTGCGCCGCTCCACCCACCCGCTGACCCACCCGATCACCCCGCTGCGGGGCCGCAGGCGCACCGCCCGCTATCTGGTCGCCCTGCTGGAGACCTGCGCCTACCACGCGCGCTCGCTCGCGGCGACCGCCGAACTGGTCCCGTACAGCAAGAGCATCGCCGCCGACCCCCGGCTGACGGCCGTCGGCGTACGCCTGGAGCACAACCTCGACGTGCTCATCGCCCATGTGGAGGAGATCAAGGACGACAAGGGCGGGAAGGGCAGGGCCAAGGACGGTACGACGGCAGCGGACGGGACGGCGCAGGGCGCGATCCGGACCGAGCCCAGCATCGCCTCCATGCTGGAGGGCTCCGGCTCCGCCGTACCGCGCTCGGGCTCCGTCACCTTCCGCGTGCTGCGCCACCTCCAGCGGCTGGACGAGGGCGTGGCGGGCCTGGCCCGGCCGCTCGGCGTCACGGTCGAGACGCCGGCCGGCAGGACCGGCAGCCGCCGGGCGGCCTGAATCGGTCGCGCGTGAGCCTTGGCAGCCAGGGCCCGGTGGTACGGGGCTCGCGCTCCCGCACCACCGGGCCTCGGCGCCGCCGCGGTCAGTTCAGGGCGAACTTCTGCGCGGCCGTGCCGTTGCAGTCGTGGATCCGAAGGCGGGCGCCGTTGGCCGTGGCGCCGTCCGGGGAGTCCAGGCAGCGCCCGGACCGCGGATTGAGCAGCGATCCGTCGGACCGCTGGACCCACACCTGGCCGCCCACCGCGGTGTCGCAGTCGTACAGCTCCACCAACGAGTCCTGCGCGGTGCCGTTGCCCGCGATGTCCAGGCAGCGGCCGAGCGTGGTGAGCCGGTTCGTGGACGTGTGCACCCAGTGCTGGTCGCGGGCGTAGGACTGGCAGTCCCACAACTGCGCCGCGGACAGATTGCCGCCGATGTCGTCGCCCGTGATGTCCAGGCACTTCGCGCCGGGCCCGGCGATCATCGATCCGCCGTTGACGGTGAAGACCTGGGCGGCCGTGCCGTTGCAGTCGTGGATCTGGAGGCGGGTGCCGTTCGCGGTCGCGCCGTCGGTGGCGTCCAGGCAGCGGCCGGACTGCGGGTTGAACAGCGAGCCGTCGGCCCGCTGCACCCACTTCTGCCCGCCGACCCCGTTGCAGTCCCAGAGTTCGACCTGCGTGTTGTTCGCGGTGCCGTTGCCGTTGATGTCCAGGCAGCGGCCCAGCGTCCGCAGCGAACTGTCGGGCTCGTGCACCCAGTGCTGATCTGCGGCGCCGCTCTGGCAGTCCCAGAGCTGGACGGCGGCGCCCTTGCTCGCGACGTCGTCCCCGGTCACGTCCACGCACTTCCCGCCGGGCGCGGCGACCGTCGCGGGAGCGACCCCGGCCGTGTCGCCCGCGTAGCCGGCCGCCACGACGTTCGCCTGTACGGCGTTGTCCGCCGCGTCGGTGGGATAGCCGGAGGTCATGACGCCCTCGAAGAACGACCCGACCGCGCGGTTGCTGTTGTCGCCGCCGGTGCCGAGCACGATGGAGCCCTCCTGCCTCATCGGCGCGTAGCCCGGTGGCAGCGCGCCGTTCCACCAGGTCGTGAGCCCGCCGGACTGCGAATTCCCGCCCTTGAGAGCGAAGGACGTCTGGCCGTTGTTCTTCAGCACGGCCGTGACGAAGGGGCTCGCATTGCCGCCGTTGACGCTGTGGGCGTTGGTGTCCGCCTGGAAGATGCCGTTCTCCAGGTCGGCCTGCACCCACGGACCGTCGCCGGAACAGGGGCTGCACGCGCGGGCCAACGACATGTTGAGCGCGTCCATGTGACCGGCGCCCGTGTCGTTCGGGACCGCCTCGACATTGCCGAAGTCGAAGCAGCAGTCGCGGTTGACATGGGTGCCGCTGGTCACCATGTACATCCCCTCGGCCTGCCCGTTGACGGCGACACCCGAGCCGACGGCATGGCGGTACCCGACGCCCGGCGGCACGTAGACGCCGTAGACGGAGTGCCCCGCCACCGTGACGTGCAGCGCGTTCGCCAGGGCGCCGACATCGGCGGCCCCGGCGGTGCCCGAACCCTCGATGGTCAGGTCGTTGTGGCGCGGCGACTGGTCGTAGATCTTGGTGATGACGCACACCGCGCCGTTGCAGAAGGCGTTCTGCGCACCGGCGTTCGCGTAGCCGCCGGTCCCGGTCGGCCCGATGTCGAGGGCGGCGTTGTCCCGCACGCGGGTGACCTGGTACAGGCCGCCGTTGTACGAGCCGTACAGCGCCCTGACCGTACTGAAGGCGCCCACGCAGGGGGTGCCCGCGTTGCCGTAGATGTCGCACGGCTGGTTCGCGGCGGCGTGCGCGGGACCGGTGACGCCGACCAGCAGGCCGAGGGTCAGGGTCAAGGTCGCGCCCAGGGCGAGCAGGACGCCGCGTAAGCGCCTCAACAGGTGGCGTGCGGATGGTCGGTGGTCGCGAGCGGTCGTCGTCGAAGCGGTCATCGTCGACCTTTCTCCGTGGGGGGATGGCACGGAACACGGTGAGAGATGCGAACTGCTCATACGATTCAGCGACTTCGAAGCTAGAGGCGTCTCGTAGTGCCCGTCAACCCTCGGAACCTGCGGTCATAAGGCCGGACAATCTTGTCCCGAAGGCTTGACGAGCGGTTCGGCGTGACTTAGCGTCCGAGGCGCTGAATCGTTAGAGCAACCCTTGGCGCACCACATCCGGCCGGTATCTTCCCGACGGTGGTTGCCTGCTTCAGGCGGTGGCTTCTTGCTGAGAGGGGTGCCATATGGCGTCGGCGGACAAGCGCGCCACCGTCACGCTCAAGGACGTGGCGACGGCGGTCGGGATCTCGCAGAGCGCCGCCTCGATGGCGCTGTCGAACCATCCGCGGATCAGCGAGACGACCAAGGAGGCGGTACGGGCCGCCTCGGCCAAGCTCGGCTACGTCCCGAACTCCGCGGGGCGGGCGCTGCGGGCGGGCCGTTCGACCTCCATCGCGGTCGTCGTGCCCAACACCGGCCAGCACGTCTTCGGCCACCCCTACTTCATGCACCTGCTGGTGGGGGTGACCGCGGAGGCCAACACCCGCGACGCCGCGCTCATGGTGTCGACCAACCCCGACGAGACCCACGGCGTCGCGGCGTACGAGCGGGTGCTGCGCTCGCAGGCCGCGTCAGGGGCGATCGTCGCCTCGGCCTCGATCAGCGACCCCAACGTCAACCGCATGGTGGACTCCGCGCTGCCGGTGGTCCTCATCGGGCGGTTCGTCCACCTGCCGCACGCGGTGAGCGTCGGGGTGGACGAGATCGCGGGCGCCGCGGCCATCACCCGCCACCTGGTGGAGGACCACGGGCTGACCCGTATCGCCCACATCAGCGGACCGCTCAACCACCAGACCGCGGTGGACCGTTACGAGGGCTTCCGCACCGCGCTCGCCGATTCGGGACGGCCCTGCACCCACACCCTGGCCGTCGGCGACTTCAGCGAGGAGTCCGGCAGGCTCGCCGCACGGCAGGTGCTGGACAGCATGTCCGACGTCCAGGCGATCTTCGCCGCCAACGACGAGATGGCCTACGGCGCGATGCTGGAGATCCGCTCCCGCGGGCTGCGCATACCGCAGGACATCGCGCTCGCCGGATACGACGACTTCGGCGTCTCCCGGCTCACCACGCCGGGGATCACCACCGTCCACGTCCCCGCCGAATCGCTCGGCCAGAAGGCCGCGGCCATCCTCTTCGACCTGGTGGACGGGACCGCACCCGACCCGGTCCACACCGTGCTGCCGTTCGACCTCGTGATCCGGGAGTCCTGCGGAAGCCACCCCGGCTGAGCGACCGCCCCGCCCAGCCACCGGCCACGGCCGAAGGCCAACGCCGTACCCAACACCCCCGCCCGGACGGGCGGTTCACGCCCAGGACCGGCGGTACGTGGCCGGTGACGGGTGGTCCACACCCGCACGCGGCTGACGCACGCCCGCGGACGGGTGATTGACGCCCGGAGACGGGCGGTGCGCGCCCCCGGACGGGCGGTGCGCAGAAGGAGACATCCACATCGACCCTCCGACCCCGCAGCGACGGGGCACCGAACGGAATGGAACGATCGGTATGTACGTCAGATTCGGGAGAACGGCCGCGGCACTCGCCGCCGCCACCACGGTCTCACTCCTCCTCGTCGGCTGCGGCGACAACGGCGCGGGCGGCGGTACCTCCGGCGGCGTGGTCAAGCTGACCATGCTCACCGGCTTCACCGGCCCCGACGCCCCCTCGTACCAGGCGCTGATCAAGGAGTTCAACGCCGGCCACCCCAAGATCCAGGTCACGATGACGGCCGAACCCTGGGCCACCATCGGTCAGAAGCTGCCCGCCTCCTGGGCCACCGGCCAGGGCCCCGACCTGGCGACCCCCAGCTCCGACCCGGGCGCGATCTTCACCTACATCAAGACCAACTCGGTGCTGCCGCTCGACCCCGCGGTCGGCGCCGGCACCGGACAGATCGACTCCGCCGCCTTCCCCGCCGCCGTGAAGTCCGCCTTCACCGTCGACGGCAAGCTCTACGCGGTACCCGCCAACATGGCCACGCTCGTGCTCTATTACAACAAGGCGATGTTCGCCGCCGCGGGCATCAGCCGGCCGCCCGCCACCGAGGACGAGTTCATCGCCGACGCCAAGAAGCTCACCAAGGGATCGGGCGGCAAGCCCAGCCAGTACGGCCTCTCGCTCGCCGACAACAACACGATCCAGATGTGGCCGATCCTCCAGTGGATGAGCGGCGGCGACATCGTCGGCCCCGACAACTGCGCCGTCGTCAACAGCCCCGCCAGCGTCCAGGCGCTGACCCGCTGGAGCCGCCTGGTCAGCCAGGACCACATCAGCCCGGTCGGCCAGGCGGGCGCGGACGCCGACACGCTGTTCTCCGCCAAGAAGGCCGCGATGGAGATCAACGGCCCGTGGGCCGCCGCGGGCTTCACGTCCGCGGGCGTCGACCTCGGCATCGCCCAGGTCCCGGTCGGCTCCGCGGGCCCGGTGACACTGGCCTCGACGGTCCCGCTGATGATCGCCCGCACCTCCAAGCACCAGGCCGAGGCCAAGGAATTCCTCGCCTGGTATACCGGCAAGGCAGCCCAGACGCGGTTCTCGAAGGTCTCCGGCTTCCCGCCCGCCCGCACCGACCTCGGCGGCGCCGTCAACGGCGATCCCACCGTCGCGCAGTTCGCCGCCGCGCTGCCGCACGCCAAGCTCTACCTCGCGGGCCAGCAGAACTCGACCCGCATCGACAGCGACGTCTACGTCCCGCTGATCCAGAAGATCGAACGCGGCGCCGACGTCCAGTCCGCCGCCGACTCGGCCGCCAAGGCGATCAATTCGCTCAGCGGCTGCAAGAAGTAGCCCTCATGTCGAGCACACCCTTCCCCTCCGCCGGGAAGCCCGCACCCGTACGGCGGCGCAGGCCCCGTATCAACAGCGCCTATCTGTTCATCCTGCCGAGCGTCCTGCTGATCGGGGTGTTCATCGCGGAGCCGATCGTCCAGTCCGGCTGGATGAGCCTGCACGACTGGACCGTCGGCGAGGCCCACCACAAATTCGTAGGTCTCGACAACTACACGGCGCTTTACCACGATTCGCGGTTCTGGAACGCGCTGCGCGTCACGGTGATCTACACCGCCGCCGTCTCCGTCGGACAAGTGCTGATCGCGCTGGCCATCGCCTCCCGGCTGCGCAGGACGACCTGGTATTCGGCGCTGCTGCGCACCGCGTATTTCTTCCCTTTCATCGCCTCGCTCGTGGTGAGCGGCATCGTCTGGAAATTCCTGCTCGACCCGCAGGTCGGCCTGGTCGACGCCTGGCTCTCCGGAATCGGCGTCACGCCTCCCGAATGGCTGCAATCCACCTCGCTGGCGCTGCCCACCGTCATTGCCGTGGGCATCTGGAAGAACGTCGGATTCACCATGATCGTGCTGCTCGCCGGTATGCAGCAGATCCCGCCCGACCTGTACGAGGCGGCGGCGCTCGACGGCGCGGGCGCGTGGCAGCGATTCCGCCATGTGACCCTGCCCGCGCTGCGCCCGGCACTGCTGTTCACCACGCTGATCGCCACGGTCACCGGGCTGCAACTGTTCGACCTGGTCTTTTCCATGACCAGCGGCGGGCCGATCTTCCACACGGAATCCGTCGTGATGTACCTGTACCAGAAGGGTTTCGTGGAATTCCAGATGGGCTACGCCAGCGCCGTCGCCTGGATTCTCTTCGTGATCATCCTGGCGATCTCCGCACTCCAACTGCGTCTGTCGAGGTTCCGCGATGCCGACTGACACACTCCGGCCGCGCCCCGCCAAGGGCGGCGCGAGCCCGTACGGGAACGGCCCCCGGCCGACCGGGCCGGTACGCCTGTGGCCCGCGGCCAAGGTCGCCGTCCGGTACGGCGCCAGGTGCGGCACGGTCCTGTCCTGGGCGGCCGTCACCGTCGGCGCGGTCGCGATGATCATCCCGTTCGTCTGGATGCTCGGCGTCGCCTTCAGGACCAACGCCGACCTGTACGCCGACCCCGCCCGGCTGATCCCGCGGGACTGGACCCTGCACGGCGTCCGCGCGGTGCTCGGCCAACTCCCGTTCGGCAAGCTCGTGCTCAACACGTTCGTCTTCGCGGGCGGCACGACCGTGCTCCTGCTGCTGTTCGACTCGATGACCGCGTTCGCGCTGGCCAGGCTGCGCTTCCGGGGCAAGAACGTGGTGTTCCTGCTGATCCTGGCCACGCTGATGGTGCCTTTCCAGGTCACCCTCGTACCGGTCTTCCTGACCCTGTTCCACCTCGGCTGGCTCAATTCGTACCAGGGCCTGATCATTCCCCGCGCGACCAGCGCGCTGGGCATCTTCCTGCTCCGCCAGTTCTTCATGCAGTTGCCGCGCGAACTGGACGACGCGGCCAGGATCGACGGGGCCAACGACTTCACGGTCTACTGGCGGATCATCCTGCCCAACGCCAAACCGGCCCTCGCCTCGCTGTTCATCATCCAGTTCGCCGCGCTGTGGAACGACTTCCTGTGGCCGCTTGTCGTGACGAACAACGTCGACATGCAGACGCTGCCCGCGGCCCTGACGCTGTTCTCCAGTCAGTCGGGTGTGGACCACGCCGCGCTCATGGCGGGCGCCGCGATCTCCCTGAGTCCCCTGGCCATCGCCTTCCTCGTCCTCCAGCGCTTCTTCGTGCAGGGCGTCGCGACCACGGGAATCAAATAGCGCCGCCCGGCCGATTCCCCGCCGCCTTTCCGCGCCCGCGGCCGCCCCGCCATCCCCCCGCCACGCCGTACCGCTCCTTCCGCCCGCCCTATTTCCGCCATGCCCATTTCGCTGAGACATCACAGAGAAACCGGAGACCGGAGTGCTCACCTGCACCGCGACCATCGACCCCGCCTTCGTCATCGCCCCGGTTCCGCCGCGCCTGTTCGGCTCCTTCGTCGAACACATGGGCCGCTGCGTCTACGGAGGCATATACGAACCCGGCCACCCCGAGTCGGACGCCGACGGCCTGCGGCTCGACGTCATCAAGCTCACCCGTGAACTCGGCGTGAGCGCCGTCCGCTACCCCGGCGGCAACTTCGTGTCCGGCTACCGCTGGGAGGACGGCGTCGGCCCCCGCGACGAGCGCCAGGTCGCCCTCGACCTGGCCTGGCGCTCGCTCGAACCCAACACCTTCGGGCTCAACGAGTTCATGGCCTGGGCCAGACAGACCGACGTCGAACCGATCATGGCCGTCAACCTCGGCACCCGCGGCGTCGAGGACGCCTGCAATCTGCTCGAATACGCCAACTTCCCCGGCGGCACCCGCTACTCCGACCTGCGCATCGCCCACGGCGTCCGCGAACCGCACCGCATCAAGACCTGGTGCCTGGGCAACGAGATGGACGGCCCCTGGCAGGTCGGCCAGAAGACCGGCACCGAGTACGGCCGCCTGGCCGCCGAGACCGGGAAGGCCATGCGCCGGATCGACCCGTCCGTCGAGCTCGTCGCCTGCGGAAGCTCCAACGAACGGATGCCGACCTTCGGCTCCTGGGAGGCCGACGTCCTGGACGAGGCGTACGACGTGGTCGACTACATCTCGCTGCACGCGTACTTCGAGCAGCACGGCGACGACCGCGTGGGCTTCCTCGCCTCCGCGCAGGTCATGGACACCTTCATCGAGGGGGTCGTCGCCACCTGCGACCACATCGCCGCCAAGAAGCGCTCCCGCCGCAAGCTCCAGCTCTCCTTCGACGAGTGGAATCTCTGGTACGAGAGCCGGTTCGAGGGCCAGGACAACCTCGAATGGGCCCGGGCGCCCCGGCTGATCGAGGACGAGTACACCGTCGAGGACGCCGTCGTCCTCGGCAACCTCCTGATGAGCCTGCTCCGGCACAGCGACCGGGTGACCATCGCCTGCCTCGCGCAGCTCGTCAACGTCATCGCGCCCATCCGCACCGAACCCGACACCGGGGCCTGGCGGCAGACCATCTTCTACCCCTTCGCCCTCACCGCCCGGCACGCCCGCGGCGACGTCCTGCGCGTCGAGCCGGACTCACCCGTCCTGCACTCCACGACGCTCGGTGATGTCGCCGCCGTCGACGTCACCGCCACCCGCGACCCCGAGACCGGCGAGACGACGATCTTCGCCGTCAACCGGGACGACACCCAGGCGGCCACCTTGCGGCTGCGGATGGCCGGCGCCGAGCACGACGTGGTCGAACACGTCGTCCTCGGCGGCCAGGACCTGCTCGCCACGAATTCCAGGACGGCCCCCGGCCGCGTCGAACCGCGCTCCAGCACCCGGCACTTCGTGGACGCCAATGGTCTGTCCGCCGAGCTTCCGCCGGTCTCCTGGACGATGATCCGGACGGCGCCGATCACGAGCTGATCCACCGGACCCCCTGCCTCCTGCCCCGCGGCGCCCGTACCCCGGAGCCGTTTCGACCCGTAGGCCGGATATGCCGCACGCGGTCCGACCGGGCGGCGCCGCCCGGCCGGACCGCGCGCGGGGGAGGGGCGGCGGCTCACGCGAATCCGCACGAAGGCGTGCCGTTCGCGGGCGGCCGGTACGCACGGGCGGCGCCGCCCCTCCGGGGGCGGAAAGGCCAGCTGACGTCGCGTGTCGGCATCGCTCGACAACGGTCCCTCGCTCGCCGCTCACCCCCTTTTCCATCCGTGTCGGAGATTCGGACATCGCGGCAGGTCTTGACAGAAGCCGGTAGGGATTACAGCCTATGGCAACGTTGTCATCCGAGTTGAGAGCCGGGTCGATCGTTCCGTCGGCTCACGTGGGATTGGACTTTTTGGACATGTCGGATCAGCCGCACCTTTCCCGGCGAAGGATCGTCGCCACCGGCTCCACCCTCCTGGCGGGCTTCGGCCTGGGCACCGCCTTTCCCACGGCTGCCTCCGCTACCACCCCGGCCCCCGCCGCCGGGCCCGCGGCGCCGTCGGGGACCGCCGCCGCGCGGGCCGAACTCGCCGCCTACCGCCCGATCACCGTGTCGTCCACGGACTACGCCCCCACGCCCGGCGAATTCGCGGTCGACGGGATCGGCACCGTCGGCGTACGCGGCACCGGCTGGCGGGCCGCGGCGGGCGACCCGCAGTGGATCTGTGTCGACCTCCAGGCGGACTGCGAGGTCGACTCCGTGAAACTGACCTTCGAGGCCACGGTCAACGACCCGGTCTTCACCCCCTCCGACAGCGGCAATCCGCGCGACAGCACCACAGGGCAGGAGATCCTGTCGAGCTGCGCGGTGGACTTCGTCATCGAGACCTCGCGCGACCAGCACGCCTGGACCACCGTGTACCGGACCACCTCGGGCACCGGCGGCGTCGTGGACATCGCGCTGGACCGCAAGGTCACCGCGCGCTGGGTGCGGCTGACCGTGCGCAAGCGCTCCAACGCCAACCCGCTGGGCCTCAACGGCTTCGCGGTGTACGGCACTTCGCGCGCCCACCGCCCCGCCGCCACCGGCTGGACCGACTGGGGCACCCATCACCACCACGCCCCCGCGCTGAAGACCGCCGCCGACGGCACCGTGCCGCTGGAGTCCGGCTGGACGCTCACCATGGACGACTGGGCGGGCGGCGAGGGCGCCGACCTGTCCCGCCCGTCGGTGGACACCAGCCGCTGGCTGCCCGCGACCGTGCCCGGCACGGTCCTGGCCTCACTGGTCGAACAGGGCCATCTGCCCGACCCCGTGTCCGGCCTGAACAACCTGCACATCCCCGAGGCGCTGTCCCGCCACTCGTGGTGGTACCGGCGCGGCTTCGAGCTGCCCCGTAACCTGACGACCGGCTCGGGCCGCCACATCTGGCTGGAGTTCGACGGCGTCAACCACACCGCGGACATCTGGTTGAACGGCAAGCGGGTCGGCGGCCTGACCTACCCCTTCGCCCGCTCCGCCCACGACGTGACGGCGCTGCTCACCGCCCGCGGCGAACAGGCCCTCGCCGTGAAGATCACCCCGATGCCGTTCCCGGGCAGCCCCGGCGACAAGGGGGCGGCCGGACTGGCCTTCGTGGACGCGGGCGCCACCATGATGAACCGCAACTCGCCCACCTACCTGGCCTCTTCCGGCTGGGACTGGATGCCCGCCGTACGCGACCGCGTCTCCGGGATCTGGAACCACGTAAGGCTGCGCTCCACCGGCCACGCCGTCATCGGCGACCCCCGCGTCGACACCGTCCTGCCCGACCTGCCCGACACCCGCAGCGCGGAGGTGACGATCGTCGTCCCCGTGCGCAACGCCGACACCACCGAGCGGCGCGTCACCGTCACCGCCGCCTTCGACGACGTCAAGGTGACCCAGACGGTCACCGTGCCCGCAGGCGGCGGCAAGGACGTCACCTTCACCCCGTCCGTGTACGGCAAACTGCGGCTGCGCAACTCCAAGCTGTGGTGGCCCAACGGTTACGGCGAGGCCGCCCTGCACGACCTGACGCTGACCGCGACCGTCGACGGCCGCACCAGCGACCGGCGCACCACCCGGTTCGGCATCCGGCAGTTCGGCTACGAATTCGCCGTGCCGCTGCCCTTCACCGCCGGCGGCGACGCGTACACGCAGTCCGTCGACCTCGGGGCGCGGACCGCGCGGTACGTACGGGTGCGCTGCCTGACCCGCGCCACCGCCTGGGGTTCGTCGTTGTGGAGCCTGTCGGTGGTCAACAGCGCCGCGCCCGGCACCGACCTCGCGCTGCGCAAGACGGCCACGGCCTCGTCGGTCGACGAGGACGACCACCAGCCGGGCAACGTCACCGACGGCGACCAGGGCACCCGCTGGTCCTCGTCCTTCGAGGACGACCAGTGGGTCCAGGTCGACCTCGGCGCCCAAGTCGCCTTCGACCGCGTCGACCTGACGTGGGAACAGGCGTACGCGCGCACGTACGTCGTCCAGGTCTCGGCCGACGGCTCGGCCTGGACCGACGCGAAGTCCGTCGACAACTCCGCGGTCCCGCTGCCCTTCAACGGCGGCGACGCCAGCCTCCAGACCGAGGACTTCAGCGCGGTGACCGCCCGCTACGTCCGGATCAACGGCGGTGCCCGCGCGACCAGTTGGGGCAACTCGCTGTGGACGCTCTCCGTGGTCGACAGCGCCAGGCCCGGCACCGACCTCGCGCTCCACAAGACCGCGAGCGCCTCCTCCGAGGACTCCGGCAGCCCGGCGTCCCACGCCACCGACGGCGACCCCAACTCCCGCTGGTCGTCGGAGTATCTGGACAACCAGTGGATCCAGGTCGACCTCGGCTCGGCCCAGAGCTTCGACCGCGTCGTCATCGTGTGGGAAGCGGCCTACCCGAAGACGTACACGATCCAGGTGTCCGCCGACGCGAAGACCTGGACGGACGTGAAGTCCGTCGACAACACGCCCGAACCACTGAAGATCAGCGTCAACGGCGTCCGGGTCTTCTGCCGCGGCGGCAACTGGGGCTGGGACGAACTGCTGCGCCGGATGCCCGCCGCGCGGATGGACGCCGCCGTGCGGATGCACCGCGACATGAACTTCACGATGATCCGCAACTGGGTGGCCAGCAGCAACCGCGAGGAGTTCTTCGCCAGTTGCGACGAGCACGGCCTGCTGGTGTGGAACGACTTCCCCAACGCGTGGGGCATGGACCCGCCGGACCACCAGGCGTACAACGACCTGGCGCGCGACACCGTACGGCGCTACCGCGTCCACCCCAGCGTCGTCGTGTGGTGCGGGGCCAACGAGGGCAATCCGCCCGCCGCGATCGACACCGGCATGCGCGACGCCGTCACCTCCGAGGCGCCCGGCGTGATGTACCAGAACAACTCCGCGGGCGGCATCATCACCGGCGGCGGCCCCTACGGATGGGTGGAGCCCGCCCGTTACTACGCGCCGTCCACGTACGGCAGCGGCAGCTTCGGCTTCCACACCGAGATCGGCATGCCGGTGGTGTCCACGGCCGCCAGCATGCGCAATCTCGTCGGCGACGAGCCGGAGTGGCCGGTCGGCGCGGCCTGGTACTACCACGACTGGAGCACACGCGGGAATCAGGCGCCGCAGAACTACCAGGCCGCCATCGAGGCCCGCCTCGACACCGCCACCGGCCTCGACGACTTCGCGCGCAAGGCGCAGTTCGTCAACTACGAGAACACCCGCGCCATGTTCGAGGCGTGGAACGCCAACCTGTGGAAGGACGCCAGCGGCCTGATGCTGTGGATGTCCCACCCGGCGTGGCACAGCACGGTGTGGCAGACCTACGACTACGACTTCGACGTCAACGGCACCTATTACGGGGCCCGCAAGGCGTGCGAGGCGCTGCACGTCCAGGCCGACCCCGACAAGTGGCAGGTCATCGCCGTCAACCACACCCCGCACACGGTCACCGGCGCCCGGGTGACGGCCAACTACTACGACCTCGACGGCCGCCGGCTCGTCCCGGAACAGCGCAAGTTGGTGAACATCGCGCCGTCGTCGTCGGTCACCGCCTTCACCGCCGACCGGATGGACACCCTGCCGTCCTTTCACCTGCTCCGGCTCCGCCTGGAGGACCCGCTCGGCCGCGTGCTGTCCGAGAACACCTACTGGCGCTACCGCGACACCAAGGACATGCGGGCCCTGAACAAGGCCAAGCAGACCCGCCTGTCCACCGACCTCGGCCGCGTCTCCCACTCCGGCGCCCGCCGCAACCTCACCGCCACCGTCCGCAACCGCGGCTCCGCCGTCGCCGCCATGGTCCGGCTGTCGCTCCTCGACGACCACACCGGCGAGCGCGTCCTGCCCACCCTCTACAGCGACAACTACCTCTGGCTGCTGCCCGGCGAGTCCCGCACCCTCACCCTGACCTTCCCCGCCGCCGCCCTCCCCTCCTCCCGCCCCGCCCTGCGCGCCGAGTCCTACACCACCCCCACCACCCTCACCCGCCCCTGACCCCGGGACGCGAGGCGGGCGGCGGCGGGGGAATCCGCAGGTCAGTCCTACCCCCGCCGTCGGCGGACGGCGGGGGACACGGAGAATGGGGGCATGGATTCGGTGGATATACGTTTTTCGCGTGACGAGCTGATCGACCATCTGCGACGGACCCGCATCGCCGGGGACGTCGCCACCCCGCGGCAGGGGAATCTGCGCCACTACAGCGAGCTGGCGAAGGGGAACCGGCGCTTCTGGCTGGGGCTGGAGCTGGGGGAGCGGTGGACCGAGGAGACGGTGCTGGCCGTGATGGCCGAGCGCGTCGGCGTGGTGGCCGACCCCGGACACCTCCAGGGTCAGGACACCATCGACGCGCGGCTCACCGTGGAAGGACTCGACCGGATGGCGGCCGTCCTGCGGGAGGCGGCCCGGCAGCGGTGGCGGGTGCTGGTCGCCACCGGGCACCCCGGCGGGCTGCTCGATGTGCACCAGGCCATCGCGCGGGCGCTGCGCGCGGCCGGGGCCACTGTCGTCGCCATTCCCAAGGGCCTGTCCACCACCGAGGGCGACGACGACTCCTACGGCGACGTCCGTCAGTTCGGCGGCGTCGCCGTGCTGGAGGACGGTGCCACCCTGTGGCACACCCACGCGCCGCAGCCGATGTCGGCCATTCTCGACGCGCTGACCGCCGCGGGCGAGCCGCTGCCCGACCTGGTGGTGGCCGACCACGGCTGGGCGGGCCGCGCGGGCCAGCGCGGGATCAGGACCGTCGCCTTCGCCGACTGCAACGATCCGGCGCTCTTCCTCGGCGAGGCGGAGGGCACCATCGCGGTGACCGTCCCGCTCGACGACCACGTGGTGGACCCGCAGGCGTACGAGCCGATGACCGCCTATCTGCTGTCGGAGGCCGGGCTCACCGCCTGAGGCCCGCGCGAGCCCGTACGACGCGCCGGTACGACCGCGACCCGCCCCGTACGACCCCGCGGAACGCAGCCGCGTCGCCCCGGCGGGACCCACCGGCCGCCCACGGCCAGTAGGCTTCCCGTGGGTGCCCGAAGCACCGCAGAGACCGCCGCGGACGCCCCGGAACACGGGGCGTCCGCCGTGTGTTACCGCCAAGGAACACGAGGAGGACTGAGATGACCGCTCAGACACAGAAGGCCGTCCTCGCCGGCGGATGCTTCTGGGGCATGCAGGACCTGATCCGACGCCTGCCCGGCGTGACGGACACCCGGGTCGGATACGCGGGCGGCGACGTGCCGAACCCCACGTACCGCAACCACGGCACCCACGCCGAGTCGATCGAGATCACCTACGACCCGGAGCGGACCGACTACCGGGCGCTGCTGGAGTTCTTCTTCCAGATCCACGACCCGAGCACGAAGAACCGCCAGGGCAACGACATGGGCCTCAGCTACCGGTCGGCCATCTTCTACGAGGACGACGAGCAAAAGCGCGTCGCCGAGGACACGATCGCCGACGTCGACGCCTCCGGCCTGTGGCCCGGCAAGGTCGTCACCGAGGTGTCGCCCGCCGGTACCTTCTGGGAGGCCGAGCCCGAGCACCAGGACTACCTGGAGCGCTACCCCGACGGCTACACCTGCCACTACGTACGCCCCGGCTGGCGCCTGCCCGCCCGTACCAAGGACTGACGCCCGGCACGCCCAGCAAACTCAGCACGCCCGGCACGCCCGGCACCGCTGGTTACGGCATCCGGCCTTTCCCCGCCGGCCGTCCGACGCCCCATTGATAGCGTCGGACCGTGGCGCATACAGTGCGCGCGGCGACTGGTATCCGGGGAGGCCAGATGTCGGGTTCATCGTCGGGCGGGACGCCGAGGCGTGGCATGGGGCGCAGGGCTCTGTTGCTCGCGGGTGCCGCCTCCGCGGCGGCGTCCGGCGCCGGATCCCTGGCCTCCGCGGAGCCCGCACACGCGCGCCCCCGCGGCCCGGGGGCCGAGTGGGTCGGCAGTTGGGCCGGGTCGCCGAACGCCGCGCCGACGGCCGCCGTCGTCCACCTGGAGAACCAGACGGTCCGCCATGTGCTGCGTCTGAGCCTCGGCGGCTCCGCGCTCCGGTTACGGCTGACGAACGAATTCGGTGAGAGCGCCGCGTCCATCGGCGAGGTACGGGTCGCCCGCCGCGCGGGAACGCGGGGCACGGCGATCGTCCCGGCCACCGACCGCCGGGTGACGTTCGGCGGCAGCGGTTCCGTCCTGATCCCGGCCGGAGCTCCGGCCGTCAGCGATCCCGTCGACCTGGCCCTGCCCGGCGGCGCCGACCTGGTCGTGAGCCTCTACCTGCCCGAGCGTACGGCCGCCACCAGCCTGCACGCGTACGCCCTCCAGAAGAACGCCGTGGCCGCGGGCAACGTCACCGGCGCGACGCCGGTCACGCCGACCGCCGAGCCGCAGGCGGTGTACCTCGTCTCCGGTGTCAGCGTCCGGGCCGGACGGCAGGCGTCCGCGATCGTCGCGCTCGGGGACTCGATCACCGACGGCGGCAAGAGCACCGTCGGCGCCGATCTGCGCTGGCCTGACCAGCTCGCCGCGCGGCTGCGGTCGTCCCGCCCGGCCGCCGACCGCGCGGTGGTGAACGCGGGCATCTCCGGCAACCGCCTGCTGCACGACCCCAATCCGCCCGCGGGCAGCCCGGCCGAGGCATACGCGCTCAACTTCGGACCGAGCGCCCTGCGCCGCTTCGACCGCGACGTGCTCGCCCAGCCCGCGGCGGCGTACGTCATCACCCTGATCGGCGTGAACGACCTCGGCCATCCGGGCACCGTGGCGCCGTTGTCCGAGACGGTGACGGCCGAGCAACTGATCGCCGGGCACGAGCAGTTGGCGGCGCGCGCGCACGCCGCGGGCCTGATCGCCATCGGCGGCACGATCATGCCCTTCAAGGACGACACCTTCGGCTTCTGGAGCCAGGCCAACGGCGAGAAGCGGAACGCCGTCAACGATTGGATCCGCACCAGCGGTGTGTACGACGCCGTGATCGACTTCGCCCGCGTCACCGCCGACCCGGCCGACCCGGACAAGCTGGCCGCCGCGTACAGCAGCGGCGACGGCCTGCACCCCAACGACGCGGGCCACACCGCGATGGCCGCCGCCGTTCCGCTCGACCTGTTCCGCTGAGCCGTCCCCGTACGGCTCGGCGGCCACGGCGCGCGGCGGCAGGACGTGCCCGGCCTCGGCCCTGAGCGACCCGTGCCCGGCACTCCGGCACGGCCGCCCCGGCACGCCACCGAGCCGTCCTGGGCGGGTCGCTGACCGGCCGTCGGACGCGCGGCGGTCGGCGCCGAGCCCCGTACTAATACGTATTATCCCTTGACTTCCGGGAATCCGGAAGCCACGATCCCTCACGGCGCCGAGCGTCTCCCGATCGGCCGCGCCGCTCCCGTGGCCGATGTCCTCCCCCCAACCGTGAGGGTGCTCCATGTCCGTTGACCACTCGTCCCGCGGCCTCACCCGTCGCTCCGCCCTGCTGGCCGGTGCCGCGCTGGCCCCCGCGTGGTTCCTCGGCACCGCAGGCGCCGCGCCCAGCCGCGCCGCCGCGGCGACGGCCTCGGACTTCGCGACGGTCCGCACCCAGTGGGGCACCACGCTGATCGGCAGCTACGACGCCTCCGACCAGGTGATCTCCGCCTACGCGCAGGCGATGGCCGACACGGCGAACGGCCTGTGGTCGACGCTGAACACCGCCAACTCCCGCACCTACCTGTGGGCGGACCTGAACAGCTCCACCGTCTCGGCCGTCCAGCGCGACGTGATCGGACGGCTGCGCCAACTCGCCCTCGCCTACGCCTCGCCGGGCTCGTCGCTGGCGGGCAACGCGACGCTCCTGGCGGACCTCACATCCGCGCTCGACTGGTTCCTCGCCCACAAGTACGGCGTCACCGCGCGGTACGACAACTGGTGGGACTTCGAGATCGGCATACCGCTGGCCCTCAACGACACCTGCGTCGCCCTGTACGACCACCTCTCGGCGAGCCAGATCTCCACCGCGATGGCCGCGATCACCCGCTACGCGCCCGACCCGACCAAGGTCAACGGCGGGACGGCCACCGGCGCCAACCTCAACTGGAACTGCGCCATCGCGACCGTGCGCGGCGCGCTGAGCCAGGACGCGACCGTCATCGACAGCGCCATGGCGGCGATCGCACACCTCTTCCCGTACAGCACCAGCGGCGACGGCTTCTACCCCGACGGCGGCTTCATCCAGCACGCGGTCTACGCCTACAACGGCTCCTACGGGGTGTCGCTGCTCCAGTACCTGACCTACCTGCTGGTCACCGTGCAGGGCACCCCGTGGGCGGCGACAACGGACCAGGTGCAGCGCGTCTTCACCTGGACGCAGGCGAACTACCGGCCGTGGATCTACCGCGGGGCGTTCATGGACATGGTGCGCGGACGCGCGCTCTCCCGCTTCTACGAGACCGACCACCGTATCGGCCGCCTCACCACCGCCACCCTGCTCCAACTCGCCCGCGTCTTCCCGGCCGACCAGGCGCTCACCGTCCGGTCGCAGGCCAAGGGCTGGATCGGCGCGGACACCTACCAGGACTTCTTCGCCTTCGACGCGGCCCCGCTCGAACAGGTGCGGATCTCGTCCATCGCGCTCGGCCGCGCCGTCGTCGCCGACAGCGCCATCCCGGCGGCGGCGGAGTCCACCATCTCCGTCGTGTCGACCTCGATGGCGCGGATCGTGCACCGGCGGCCCACGTTCGCCTTCGGCATCGCGATGGACAGCACGCGGATCAAGCCGTACGAATCCGCGAACAACGAGAACCTCCAGGGCTGGTACACCGGCGAGGGCGCCACGTACCTGTATCTGCCCACGCAGCCCGGTCACTGGGTGAACGGGTACTGGCCGGCCGCGGACAAGTACCGGCTGCCCGGGGTCACGCTCGACACCAAGACCCTCGCGCCCGGCGCGAACCGCGGCTCGACCAACACCTGGGCGGGCGGCGCGCTGCTGGACGGGAACGTGGCCGCCGGTATGGGGCTGTCGTTCGCCGTCCAGACCCTCAAGGGCCACAAGTCGTGGTTCTGCGTCGACGACGTCGTCATCTGCCTGGGCGCGGGGATCACCAGCGACGACGGCCATACGATCGAGTCGGTCATCGAGAACCGCAACACCGGCCCCAACGGGCAGGCGAACATCCACGTCGATGGCAACGTTGTCCTGTCCACGCCGAGCAACACGCCGACGGTGGTACAGCCGCGGTCGATCTTCGTGGACAACCTCGGCGGCTATGTCTTCCCGGTCGGCGGCCACGTCACCCTCCTGCGCCAGGACCGCACCGGCCAGTGGACCGACATGGACCACCGCGGCGTCTACGACGACACCGCCGCGTACACCCGCAGGTTCGTCACCATGTGGGTCGACCACGGCGTGAGCCCGACCGCGGGCAGCTACCGCTACATCCAACTGCCCGCCGCCACCTCGGCCCAGACCTCGGCGTTCGCCGCGTCGAACGACGTGACCGTCGCCTCGAACACCGCCGCCGTGCAGGCCGTCAGCCGCTCCGGCTCCGGCGTGGCCATGGCCAACGTCTGGCAGGCCGGAGCGCCCAAGGCCGCCGGAATCCAGGTCGACAGGACCGCATCGGTCGTCACGCACCGGACGAACGGAACGCTCAGCGTGGCCGTGAGCGACCCGACCCAGCAGCTCACCGGGTCGGTCGTCGTCACCGTCGACGGTGCCGTCTCGGCCGCCACCTCCGTCGACCCCGGGGTGACGGTCCTCGCCACGACGCCCGACCTCCGCCTCTCGGTAGCGGTCGCGGGAGCGGCCGGAAGGACCTTCGTCGCACGCTTCACCGTCTGACAGCCGTCGGCCCGGCACCCCGTCGGCCCGTCGGCCCGCGAGATAAGGAAGTCGCACATGCGCATGAGGGCTTTAGCAGTGGTGATCGGCATGCTCGTCGCGAGCTACGGCGTGACGTCGGGCTCGGCGCACGCCGCGTCATCGCTCTACGAGGCGGAGAACGCCACCGTCTTCCACGGGACGGTGGACCGCGACCACCTGGGATACACCGGGACCGGCTTCGTCAACACCGCCAACGAGGCGGGCGCGTACGTCGAGTTCAGCGTGAGCGCACCGGCCGCGGGCGGCTTCGCGCTGGCCCTGCGCCACGCGAACGGGACGGGGGAGGGACGCGCGGGCACCGTCAGCGTCAACGGCACGGTGATCTCCGCACCGGCCTTCGCCGCGACCGCGGACTGGAACACCTGGGCCGTCACCCGGATACCGGTGACGCTGCGGGCGGGAACCAACGCGATCCGCGTGACCGGCGCCACGGCGGGCGGCCTGCCCAACCTCGACTCGCTGACCGTCTCCGACCCAGGAGGCACGGACTGGGCCGACGCACTGGTCGACTCCACCATGCGGCGCTACACCCCCGCGACCGTCGGCGGCTGGAGCTACCCGGTCGCGCTCTACCTGATGGGGCAGTACCAGGTCGCCCGGCACACGGCGGACCCCGCGCGCCGGGCGGCCCTGATCGCGTACATCAAGGCGTGGGCCGACCGCTTCGTGGACGCCTCGGGGCACATCGGCATCACCTTCAACAGCCTGGACAGCATGATGCCGGGTCAGGTGATGATCGCCCTGTACCGCGAGACCGGTGAGGCCAAGTACGGCCTGGCCGCCAAGCAGATCCACGACCGGCTGCTGCCCGGCGCCGGGTACCCGACCACGAGCGACGGCGGCTTCTGGCACGCCAACAGCGCCGACCGGGCCAACCAGCTCTGGTCCGACGGCACCTTCATGGCCGACCCCTTCATGGCGCAGTACGGCAGGTACATCGGCGACAGCGCGCAGTCCTACGACATCGCGGCCAAGCAGCTCGTGGTCTACGCCGGCCATCTGCAACAGGCGAACGGGCTGCTGAAGCACGCCTATGACGCGTCCAAGGCGGCGACCTGGTCCGACCCGACCAGCGGCCTGTCCTCCGAATACTGGTGCCGCGCCGTCGGCTGGTACGGCGTCGCCGCCACCGAGATCCTCGACCTGATCCCGGCCGACCACCCGCTGCGCGCCCAGTTGACCGCGACCGTACGCGATCTGGTGCGCGGCATCGCCGCCTACCAGGACCCGGCCAGCGGGCGGTGGTTCCAGGTCGTGGACAAGGGGAGCAGCGCGGGGAACTGGACCGAGACGTCGTGCTCGGCGATGTTCACCCTGACCGCCGACGCCGCGATCAAGCGCGGATACGTCCCGGCCGCCACGTACCAGGCCACGGTGGACGCCGGAAAGCGCGGCGCATTGGACCGGATCTCCCTGCACAGCGACGGTCTGACGTATCTGACCTCGATCTCGGTCGGCACCAATGTCGGGGACTACGCGTATTACACCGCCCGGTCCCGGGCCACGAACGACTTCCACGGGCTGGGCGCCTTCCTCTACTTCTTCGAGCAGGTCAACGGCTGAAGCCGGCTCCTGCGAGCAGATCCGCGGCGGGGGAGTGGCGGTGGAGTGGCGGTGGAGCGCCGTTCCCGGTTCTGGAACGCTACGACCGTCGGCCCGACAGGCCGACGGCACCGCTCTCCTCGACCCGGTGAAGGAACGACGCCATGACCACCGCCCACCCCATCGCGCTGGAGCCCACCGCGATCCATGTGGCCGACCGCGTCCTCGACGACCTGCGCACCCGTCTCGAACTGACCCGTCCGCCGCTGGACGAGGGGAACGAGGACTGGTCGTACGGCGTCCCGGCCAGCTATCTGCGGGAGTTGGTCGCCTACTGGAAGGACGGCTATGACTGGCGGGCGGCCGAGCGCGCCATCAACGCCTACGAGCACTACCAGGTGGAGGTCGCCGGTGTCCCCGTGCACTTCCTGCGCAAGCCGGGGCGCGGCCCCCGCCCGATCCCGCTGATCCTCACCCACGGCTGGCCGTGGACGTTCTGGCACTGGTCGAAGGTGATCGACCCGCTCGCCGACCCGGCCGCCTTCGGCGGCGACCCCGCCGACGCCTTCGACGTGATCGTGCCGTCCCTGCCCGGCTTCGGTTTCCCCGGCCCGCTCACCGGCTTCCCCGACGTCAACTTCTGGAAGGTCTCCGACCTCTGGCACACCCTGATGACCCGGACCCTGGGATACGAGAAGTACGCCGCCGGGGGCTGCGACATCGGCGGGATCGTCACCAGCCAACTCGGCCACAAGTACGCCGACGAGCTGTACGGCATCCACATCGGCTCGGGGCTGCCCCTCGACTTCTTCACCGGCCCCCGCGCCTGGGACTTCGCCCGGAACCGGCCCCTCACCGACGACCAGCCCGCCGACATCCGCGCCCGCATCATCGAACAGGACCGCCGCTCGGCGACCCACCTGGTGGCGCACATGCTCGACGGCGCCACCCTGGCCCACGGGCTGAGCGACTCACCCGCGGGACTGCTCGCCTGGCTGCTCGAACGCTGGAACGCCTGGAGCGACAACGGCGGCGACCTCGAATCCGTCTTCACCAAGGACGACCTGCTCACCCACGCCACGATCTACTGGGTCAACAACTCCATCGCCACGTCGATGCGGTACTACGCCAACGCCAACCGCTACCCCTGGACCCCCGCCCACGACCGCCCCCCGGCCGTCGAGGCCCCGGTCGGCCTCACCTTCGTGACGTACGAGAACCCGCCCGGCGTTCACTCCGCCGCCGACCGCGTCCAGGCGTTCAAGACCGGGCCGCAGTCCCGCTGGTTCCACCACGTCAACGTGAACGCCCACGACCACGGCGGTCACTTCATCCCCTGGGAGAACCCCGACGCCTGGGTCACCGACCTCCGCGGCACCTTCCGCACGCGCAGGCCCTGAGCGCAGGAAGGTCGCTCCTTCCCCGGACGGCAGAATCGACATGGCGGTGATAAAAATCGACACGGTGTAGACTTTTCGACATGGGAGGACGTCGACTCCCCGCGTGACCGCCGAGGAGGAGCACATGGAGACGCGGAACTGGCTCATCACGGGCGTCAGCACGGGCCTGGGGCGCGCTTTCGCCCGGGCCGCGCTGACAGCCGGGCACACCGTCGTCGGCACCGTCCGCTCGGAGAAGGACCTGCGGGCCTTCGAGGAGCTGGAATCCGGGCGCGCGCACGGCCGCGTCCTGGACGTGACCGACGGCGACGCCGTCACGGCCGTGGTCGCCGAGGTCGAGCGGAGCGTTGGCCCGCTGGACGTCGTCGTCGCGAACGCCGGCTACGGCCTGGAGGGCACCTTCGAGGAGACGCCGCTGGCCGAGGTGCGGTGGCAGTTCGAGGTCAACGTGTTCGGAGCCGTGGCCACCTTGCGGGCCGCGCTGCCCCCCATGCGGCGCCGTCGCCGCGGACACCTGATGGCCGTCACCTCCATGGGCGGCCTCATGGCCGTGCCTGGCATGTCCGCCTACTGCGGCAGCAAATTCGCCCTGGAAGGCATCCTCGAAGCGCTGGGCAAGGAGGTCGCACAGTTCGGGATCCATGTGACGGCGATCGAGCCCGGCTCCTTCCGCACCGACTGGGCCGGACGGTCCATGACGCGCGCCGAGCAGTCCATCGACGACTACGACGAGCTGTTCACCCCCATCCGCGAGGCGCGGCGGATGGCCAGCGGGAACCAACTGGGCAACCCGGCCAAGGCCGGAGAGGCGGTCGTGCACATCGCGTCGGTCGACCGGCCGCCCGCCCACCTCGTCCTGGGCTCGGACGCGCTGCGCCTGGTCGCCGCCGCGCGCACGGCCGTCGACGAGGACATCCGAGCATGGGAGACGCTGTCGCGTACGACCGACTTCGCCGAGGGCGCTCAGCTCTGATGCCAGGCCACGAACCCGCCCGAGGCCGCCGGACCGCCGAACGCAAGGGCGATGTCCGGGAGCGCGCCATCCTCGACACCTGCGAGGCACTGCTGGCGACCAAGGGCCACGAGGCCATGACGGTCGCCGACATCGCCCAGGGCGCGGGCATCACCCGCGCCGCGCTGTACTTCTACTTCGGCTCCAAGCAGGAAGTGGTCACCGCGCTCGTGGCCAGAACGGTCGAGCACCTGTGGGAGCGGTCCAGGACCACCGCCCAGGCCGACGAACCGCGCCAGGCCGTCGCGGCGGCCATGCGGCGCACGGTCGAGCTGTGGAACGCGCACGGCCTGGTCATGCGCACCGCGATCGACCTGTCCTTGACCGTGCCGGAGATCGGCGAGCTGTGGAACCACACGGCCGACCTCTTCATCACGGCCATCACCGCCGTCCTGGAACGCGCCGGAATCGCACCGGGCACCGCGCCCCACCAGTCCTCCGCCCTGGCCCGCGCCCTGTGCTGGATGATCGAGCGGACCTTTTACCACGCCTCGCGGGAGTCCCCGGAAAAGCTGCGCGAGGCGTCCGCGACCTGCGAACACATCTGGCTGACCACCGCCGGCCTGACCGTGTGAGCCGTCCGCGGCGACTCCCGACGACCGAACGGTGTGTGCGCACCGGACACTTCGACGTCCTGCTCACCCCCCAACCGCTGGACCCTGGTCAACCGTTCCGCCGGTCCGCTCATCGACCTGGCGGTGTCGATGAACGCCGGGGTCGTCAACGCCGCCGTGTCCGGCGGCCAGATCCTGCCGACCGGCGTCGGCGGCTCGCGGCGGTGCCCCTACCGTGAGGGGCCGAACTGCTCGCCGCCATCGGCGCGATCGAAGAGGCGTGCCGTGACCGCGGTGTGCCGCTCGCAGCGACGGCGGTGCGTTTCTCCACGCGCGACCCGCGGATCGCCAGCACCGTCATCGGCACCTCGCGGCCCGAACGGATCGAGCAGACCCTCGCGCTCGACGCGACCGAGGTGCCCGACGCGCTCTGGGACGACGTGGACGCCATCGCCGCGCGCGTCGATCCCGCACACCTGCCCGCCTGGGGCCGACGCGCCGTCATCTCGAAGCCCTCGAAGTCCTCGGAGTCCGATGAGGAGCCCCATGTCCGACCCCCTGCGCGTCCTGCTGTTCGGCTACGGCCTGGCGGGCCGCGTGTTCCACGGCCCGCTGCTCGCCACGAATCCGCACTACACGGTCCGGGCGATCGTCACCTCCGATCCGGCCCGCGCCGCCGCCGCGGCCCGACCACCCGGACGCCCGCGTGGTGGCCGACGCCGACACGGCGTTCGCGGCGGCCGACGGCTACGACCTCGCGGTCGTGGCCACGCCCCACCAGACGCACCTCGAACTTGCCGGGCGCGCTCTGAAGGCGGGTCTGCACGTGGTCGTGGACAAGCCGCTCGCGCTCACCGCCCGTGACGCGCAGGAGCTGGCCGACGCCGCCGACGCCGCGAACCGCGCCCGGTCGGTCTTCCAGAACCGGCGCCGGGACGGCGGCTTCCTCACCCTCCGCGACGTCCTCGCCTCCGGCGACCTCGGCGAGGTCTTCGTCTTCGGGTCGCCCTTCGAATGGTGGAAGCCCGACGTCACCGATGGCCGCAAGGACCGTACGACGGTCACGGACGCGGCGGATTCCTCTTCGACCTCGCGCCGCACCTGGTGGACCAGGCGCTCCTGTTCTTCGGCCCGGTCGAGACCGTGCACGCCGACGTGGAAGCCCGCCGGCCGAACGCCGTCAACGACGACGACGTCCTGGTGTCCCTCCGGCACACCAACGGCGTACGCACCCGGCTGTGGATGAGCTCCCTGGCGGCCCACGACCGCCCGCGCTTCCTGCTGCGCGGCGCCCGGGGTTCGCACCGCACCTTCGGCCTCGACCCGCAGGAGGCCCAACTGGAGGCCGGACTGCGCCCCGGCGACGCCGACTTCGGGGTCGAGCCCGCCGAACCGCGCGGTGAGATCGCCGACGGCGCCGCCCCCCGCCCGGTCCCCACCCGCCCCGGCTCGTACGAGACCTGCTACTCCGAGCTGGCAACAGCCCTGCGCACCGGCACCCCACCGCCCGTCGACCCGCGCGACAGCGTCGCCGTACTCCGCGTCATCGAGGCCGCCCGGCACGCGGCATCCGCCGACGCGGGACCGGCCCTGCGCCGCTTCGGCGCCACCGCGCTCGTGGTGGGCGGTTCGATGACCGGCTCCTGGGACCTGATCGGTCCGGCACTGGCGGGGGGCTGGCCGCCGGCCTGCCGAAGCCGGCCGGCCGCAGCCGGGCTGATCGGCGCGGCGCGATACGCGGCCGAGGTTCCGGAAGACAACGATGCCTCTATTCTCTAGTCAACGAGCCGAGAGGGAGACCACCGTGGCCGGCGCGCCGCTCACCACCGCACCACCGACCACGAAACAGGTCGCCACCCTCGCCGAGGGCAGCGCGATGACCGTGTCCCGCGTCCTGCGCGGCGACACCGGGGTGTCGGCGGACAGACGCGCACGCGTCGAGGCCGCGGTACGGCAGCTCGGCTACCGGCCCAACGCTCTGGCTCGCAACTTCCGGCACGGACAGGGCACCGGCACCATCGGCCTGATCGTCACGAACCTCGCCAACCCCTTCTGCGCCCGGCTCGCGCTCGGCATCGAGGCGGCGGTCGCCGAGGAGGGACTGCGGGTGGTGATCACCAACACGGCCGGTGACGCGGGCCGCGAGCGCGACGCCGGTCGGGACTTCTCCGCGCGCCGGGTCGACGGTGTGATCCTCGTCCCGGCGGGGGCCGACCAGGCGTATCTGGCCGAGGAGTTGCCCACCTCCCTGCCCGTGGTCAGCGTCGCCCGGCCCCCGACCAAATTCGAGGCGGACTGCGTCCTGGTCGACGACTTCGGCGGCGCGTACGCGGCGACCAGCCGACTGCTGGCGGCAGGACACCGCAGGATCGGCTTCCTCGGCAACCCGGCGTCGGTGTACACCGGTTCCGAGCGCTACCGCGGCTACAGCGCGGCCCTCCACAAGGCGGGCATCGACCCCGACGACGCCCTGGTCAAGCGCGGCCGGGAGGATCTCGCCTCCGCCGAGGCGGCTGCCGCCGAACTGCTCGCGCTGCCCGAGCCGCCCACCGCGGTGTTCTGCACCGACAACCGCAACACCCTGGGCGCCTACCAGGCGTTGCGGCACCACGGCGCCAGCGCGACGCTCGCGGGGTTCGACGACTTCGACCTCGCCGACGTGCTCAGCGTGCCGGTGCTGGTGGTGGACTACGACCCCGACGAGATCGGGCGCCGCGCCGCCCAGTTGCTCGGCGAGCGCCTGGCCCGCCAGGGCGCGGGAGCGCTGCCGCCGCGCCGGGTCGTGGTGCGCACCACGATCATCGCCCACGGGGAGGACCGCGGCCCGGCGCGGGACGTGTCCTAGCCGCGCGCCGCGGACAACGCGCCCCGGAAGCAGGCGCGTTGCCCGTCCGGAGCCTCGCGGTCCCCGAGCCCCGCCTCCACCGCGCCACGCCCGTCAGCCATTCGACCCGGCCGCCCACCACACCCCGGAGCCCGTACATGCACGACGACCGCAGCCTCATCGAGTCCCGCCTGGAACGCGTCCTCAACGAGCGCGTCCGCCCCGCGGTCTACGGGGAGCGGGTGCCGCTGACCGTCGGCATCTGGGACGCGCCCGACGAGCCGGTCCCGGTGGCCGAAGGCATCGCCGCGGCCCGCAGGCCGATCGCGCCCGGCGAGCCGTGGGGTCCGCCGTGGGGAACGAGCTGGCTCACCGTCAGCGGTACCGTGCCCGAGGAGTGGGCGGGCCGCACCGTCGAGGCCCTGCTGGACCTCGGCTTCGAGCGGGACACCCCCGGCTTCCAGTGCGAGGGCCTGGTCTACCGGCCGGACGGCACCCCGGTGAAGGGCCTCAACCCGCGCAATCAGTGGGTGCGCGTCGGCGACCCCGTCACCGGCGGTGAGCGGATCCTGCTGCACGTCGAGGCCGCCTCCAACCCGATCGTGCTGGACAACCCGCCCTTCCGCCCGACCGCTTTGGGCGACAAGGCGACGGCGGGCCGCGCGCCGCAGTACGTCCTGGGCCGGATGGACCTGGCCGTGCTGGACCGCACGGTCTGGGAGCTCGTGCAGGACCTCGAAGTGCTGGGCGAGCTGATGCCGGAGCTGCCCGCCGACTCGGCCCGCCGCTGGGACATCCTGCGCGCGGTGGAACGGGCGCTCGACGCGATCGACCTCCAGGACGTGGGCGGCACCGCCGAGGCGGCCCGAGCCCTGCTGGCCGACGTGCTGGCCGCGCCCGCGCACGCGTCGGCCCACCGGATCAGCGCGGTGGGCCACGCGCACATCGACTCCGCGTGGCTGTGGCCGCTGCGCGAGACCGTCCGCAAGGTGGCCCGGACCACCGCGAACATGACGGCCCTGATCGAGGACGAGCCCGACTTCGTCTACACCATGTCCCAGGCGCAGCAGTACGCCTGGATCAAGGAACACCGCCCCGAGGTCTACGCCCGGGTCCGACAGGCCGTCGCCGACGGGCGGTTCGTGCCCACCGGCGGAATGTGGGTCGAGTCGGACACGAACATGCCCGGCTCCGAGGCGATGGCCCGTCAGTTCGTGCACGGCAAGAGGTTCTTCCTGGACGAGTTCGGCATCGAGAGCGACGAGGTGTGGCTGCCGGACACCTTCGGCTTCGCGGCCGGGCTGCCGCAGATCATCCGGGCGTCCGGGTCGAGTTCGCTGCTGACCCAGAAGATCTCCTGGAGCCGCACCAACTCCTTCCCGCACCACACCTTCGCCTGGGAAGGCATCGACGGCAGCCGGGTCTTCACGCACTTCCCGCCGATGGACACCTACAACGCGGGCCTGGAAGGCCGCGAAGTCGCCCACGCCGCACGCAACTTCAGGGAGAAGGGCATGGCCGGGCGGTCGCTGGCGCCGACCGGGCTGGGCGACGGCGGCGGTGGCACGACCCGCGAGATGATCGCCAAGGCCGCCCGGCTGCGCGACCTGGAGGGTTCGGCCCGGGTGGAGTGGGAGTCCCCGGCGGAGTTCTTCGCCAAGGCCCGCGCCGAGTACCCCGAACCGCCCGTCTGGGTCGGGGAGTTGTACCTCGAACTGCACCGCGGCACGCTGACCAGCCAGGCCGGCACCAAGCAGGGCAACCGCCGCAGCGAGCACCTGCTGCGCGAGGCGGAGCTGTGGTCCGCGACCGCCGCCGTACGGGCCGGACTGCCCTACCCGTACGAGGAGTTGGACCGGATCTGGAAGACGGTGCTGCTGCACCAGTTCCACGACATCCTGCCCGGCTCGTCCATCGCGTGGGTGCACCGCGAGGCCGAGGCGACGTACGCCGCCCTCGCGGTGGAGCTGCGGTCGATCATCGACGCCGCCCAACTCGCCCTGGCCGGTGCGCCGTCGCGGGAGGGGGGCGAGGAGGGGGAGGGGGACCAGGAGGGAGAGGGGGCCCTGGTCTTCAACGCGGCCCCGCACGCCCGCGGCGGTGTCCCGGCAGGGGGCGCCGCGCCCGTCGCCGACCCCGGCGTCGACGGGACGGTCACCGCTTCGGCCCGCCCCGGCGGCGGCCACGTACTGGACAACGGCCTGCTGCGGGTCGAGATCGACGACCGCGGCCTGGTGGTGTCGGTCCACGACCTCGCCGCGGACCGCGAGACCCTCGCCGAGGGACGCCCGGCCAACCTGCTCCAACTCCACCCCGACTTCCCCACCATGTGGGACGCCTGGGACGTGGACGCCTACTACCGCAACACCGTCACCGACCTGACCGCCGCCGACCGCGTCGAGGTGACCGCCGCGACGGCCCACGCCGTCACCGTCCGGGTCGAGCGCTCGTTCGGCCACTCGCGCGCCGTGCAGGACCTCACCCTCACCGCCGGGCACAAGCGCCTGGACGTTTCCACCGAGGTCGACTGGCGCGAGACGGAGAAGTTCCTGAAGGTGGCCTTCCCACTGGACGTCCACGCCGACCGCTACGCGGCCGAGACCCAGTTCGGCCACGTCTACCGGCCCACCCACACCAACACCAGTTGGGACGCCGCCCGTTTCGAGGCGTGCAATCACCGATTCCTGCACCTCGCGGAGCCCGACTGGGGCGTGGCCCTGGTCACCGACTCCACCTACGGCCACGACGTCACCCGCTCCACAAGCGGCAGCGCCCCCGGCGCCGCCGTCACCGTGCGCCTGTCCCTGCTGCGCGCGCCCCGCTTCCCCGACCCGCGGACGGACCAGGGCGTGCACCGCTTCCGCTACGCCCTGCTTCCCGGCGCGTCCATCGGCGACGCCGTCCGCGAGGGGTACGCCATCCACCTGCCCGAGCGCCGCGTGCCGGGCGCCGCCGCGGTCGAACCGCTGGCGACGGTCGGCCACGAGGGCGTCGTCGTCAGCGCCGTGAAGCTCGCCGACGACGAGAGCGGCGACATCGTCGTACGTCTCTACGAAGCCAACGGCGCCCGGACCCGCACCACCCTCACCCCCGGCTTCGCCCTCCACACCGCCACCCCCTGCGACCTGCTGGAACGCCCCCTGACCGACCAGCCGCCCGCCGAGATCCGGGACGGCGCCGTGGACCTGCGCCTGCGACCGTTCGAGATCGTCACGCTGCGCCTGACCCCCTCGACGGACACCGCGCCGCCCCTGGCCGAGCACTGAGCCCGGCGTCGGCACCGCCCGCTGTCGGCTTGCGCTTTACGCCGCGTCAACTTCTACGGTCGTCCATGTGGCCGGAACGACCGGCCGGCGAGGGGAGGCAGGGCGATGGCCTGGTCGATCGCGGACGTGGCCCGGCTGTCCGGAGTGACGTCCCGGACGCTGCGGTACTACGACGAGATCGGTCTGCTGCCCCCTGCGGGGACCGGCCGTAACGGGCACCGCTCCTACGAGCAGCGGGATCTGCTGCGGCTGCAACAGATCCTGCTGATGCGGGAGTTGGGCCTGGGCCTGCGGGACATCGCGGCGGTCCTCGACAGGCAGGCGGACCGGGTGGCCGTGCTCCGGGAGCACCACCGGCGTCTGCTGGCGGAGCGGAACCGGCTCGACACCCTGGTCCGCACGGTCGGCCGCACCATCGCGGAGTTGGAGGAAGGAAAGGACGGGGACGACATGGCGGAGATCAACAGGCCGGAGAATCTGTTCGAGGGCTTCGACGCCTCGCGCTACGAGGACGAGGCGCGCGAGCGGTGGCCGCGCGAGTACGAGCGGTCCCGGCGGATCGCCGGCCCGCTCACGGCCGAGGACCAGGAGCGGACGCAGCGCGAGATCACGGCGCGGATGGTCCGCATGGCCGATTTCATGGTGGCCGGCACGCCAGTGGCCGACCCGGCGGTGCAGGCCGAGACGGATGCCCACTACCAATGGCTGTGCGGGTTCTGGACCCCCAGCGCGACCGCGTACAAGGGACTGGGGCAGATGTTCACCGACGACCCGCGCTTCCGTTCGGCGTACGACAAGATCGCGGCCGGGCTGGCGGAGTACCAGCGCGACGCGATGGCGGTCTACGCCGACGCCCGGCTGAGCTGACCCACCGCTGACGCCCGTCGGGCACGCGGTCGTCGCCGCTGTCACCCGCTCAGCGCGCGCCGGGCTTCAGACGGCTCGCGCGGGACTCCAGGAAGCGGCGCTCGGTGAGGCTGGCCGTGCCGCGCGCGGCCAGAAGATAGTGCTCGCGGGCGGCCGGGAGGTCGCCGGAGCGCTCCAGGAGATGGGCGCGGACGACATGGAGCCGGTGGTGGCCCTCGACGCGGGCGTCGTCGTCCAAGGTGGCCAGCAGGTCGAGCCCGGCCCGCGGCCCCTGGATCTCGGCGAGGGCGACGGCGCGGTTGAGGGTGACCATCGGGTTGGGCGCGATCCGCTCCAGGATCTTGTACAGGGTGTGCACCTGGTGCCAGTCGGTGTCCTCGGTGCGCTCCGCGGCGGCGTGCGTCGCGGCGATGGCGGCCTGGAGCTGATACGGCCCGAGCGCCGAGCGGGCCATGGCCGTACTGATCAAAGCGGTGCCCTCGGCGATCAGGTCGGCGTCCCAGAGCGTACGGTCCTGCTCGTCCAGCGGGATCAGGTCGCCGCCGGGCCCGGTCCTGGCGGCGCGGCGCGCGTCGGTGAGGAGCATGAGGGCGAGCAGACCGGCGACCTCGCCGTCGTCGGGCAGCAGCCGATCGACCACACGGGTCAGCCGGATCGCCTCGCGGGCGAGGTCGGCGCGGTGCAGCGCGGCCCCGGAAGTCGCGGTGTAGCCCTCGTTGAAGATCAGGTACAGCACGTGCAGGACGACCCGCAGCCGTTCCTCGCGCTCGCGTACCTCGGGCAGGGTGAAGCGGCTGCCCGCCGCCTTGATCCGCTGCTTGGCCCGGCTGATCCGTACGGCCATGGTGGCCTCGGGCACCAGGAACGCGTGGGCGATCTCCGCCGTGGTCAGACCGCCGACCGCGCGCAGGGTCAGGGCGGTCTGCGAGCCGGGCGTCAGCGCCGGGTGGCAGCACAGGAACAGCAGTATCAGGGTGTCGTCACCCTCCGGCGCGCCGTCCTCGCCGGGCCCCGGGCTGACGCCCGCCTCCCGCTCGGGGGACTGGGCCGCCGCGGCCGTCTCCCGCGCCTTGCGGGCGTGGTCGCTGCGGATCTGGTCGATCAGCCGGCGGGAGGCAGCGGTGATCAGCCAGCCGCGCGGATGGTCCGGCACACCGTCGGCCGGCCACTTCACGGCCGCGGCGAGCACCGCCTCCTGCACGGCGTCCTCGCACTCCTCGAACTGGCCGTGCCTGCGGACCAGCACACCGAGGACCTGCGGCGTCAGCTCGCGCAGCAGGTCCTCGGTCACGGTGTCGGTGCTCACATCTCCAATTGTCCACCGGAGAACATCACCTGGCGCACCTCGATGCCCAGCCCCTCCACCTTCGCGTCGGGGATCATCGTGGCGAGCTCCAGAGCGCGCTCGCGGTTCTCGCAGTCGACCAGGTAGAAGCCGCCGAGGTATTCCTTGGTCTCCAGGTACGGCCCGTCGGTGACGACCCGCTGCCCGTCGCGGACCCGCACGACGGCGCTCTGCGAGATGTCGGCCAGGCCCTGGGTGAGGATCATCTCGCCCGACTCGGTGACCGTGTTGATGAAGGCGTCGTGGCCGCCCATGACCTCGTTGCGCTCCTCCTCGGTCAGCGCGTTCCACACCGCCGGGTTCATGTGCATGATCAGCAGAAACTTCATCGCTACTCCTCTGTCCCGCGTGGACGCCGTCCGCGGATGCCCTGCTCGGACGTCCCGCGCGTATGTCGTACGTGTGTGCCGTACGCCGAACCCCTTCCGGGTCCGTGCACCACACAGTCGGAGCCGCGGACGGCTTCTTGACATCGGCGGCGCATCGAATTCCGGCCCGTTTCGATCCGTGCCGATACGTTTCGATCCGTACCGATCCGCTCCAATACGGCCCGGTCCGGCTCGCTCCGAAAATTCTTCCAGCCGGACCTCAAGAAGCCCGTCGCCGCTCCGACCGGTGCGGGAAAGAGACCCGACACGGCGGAGGAGCGGACATGCCGGACAACGGGGATACGGGCGCGCCGGGCGGACCGGCGGGCGGCACGAGTGGCTGGGCCTGACCCTGCTCGCCCTGCCGACGCCGCTGGTGGCGACGGACATGACCTCGCTGTTCCTCGCGCTGCCCCGAGTGACCGCCGACCTCGGCGCGAGCGGTGTCCAGCAGCGGATGTCGGGCGCGCCGCCCGACGCGGTCCCCGCCGCCGTCGGCCGTACGCTCGCCGGTGCCACCGCCGCCAGTGACCGGCTCCCGCCCGGTCCGGCCGCCGAGCCGGTGCGCACGGCCAGGTCGCCCTTCACTGCCGGGGTGAACCTCACCGGAGTCAGCGCGACCGGGGTTGACGTACGGCGGGCGCGGTCATCTAAGCTCCATTGAGTTCACAAGGACACTCATCGTTCATGTCCTTGAATTCGCCGGTGAGTGGGCGTCCCGTACGCGCCACCCGCGCGTCACCCGCATCAAGAGCCGAGAGCCGAGAGCCGAGCCGTACCGACGCCACCACCGGCCGTCCATGCCCGCAGCGCACCTAGCACGCACGGCACTTGGAGACTCCGATGGACCGACGCCACTTCCTGATCGGCGGTGCGGCACTCGCCGCGACCGCCACCGCGACCGCGATCCCCGCCACCGCGCACGCCACCGCCCGCGCCGCGGCCTCTGCCGCCGCCCCGCCCTCCCCGGTGCTGCCCTCCAGGGCGGCCGTCGTCACCGCACTGCGCCGCGTCGCCGACCACTGGATCGGCGCCCACGCCGACCCCGGCAACAACCAGTGGGCCAACGCCACTTTCTTCAGCGGCCTGACCGCCCTGTACCGGCTGACGTCCGACACCCGCTATCTGGCCTACGCGCGCTCCTGGGCCGAGCGGAACAACTACGGCCTCAACGGCGGTACGACCACCCGCAACGCGGACAACCAGTGCGCGGGCCAGGTGTATCTGGATCTGTACGAGATCGAACCCGACCCGGCGAAGCTGACCGCGATCGAGACCTGCCTGCACCGCATGGTCTACACCGACCAGGCCGGCAAGGACGACGACTGGTGGTGGGACGACGCGCTGCACATGGCGATGTCGCCCTTCGCCCGCCTGGGCGTGCTGCGCGGTGACGCGAACTACCACCGCAAGCTGCACGACCTGTACCGGCATACCAAGTCGGCCGAGGGCGGCCCCGGTCTCCACGACCCGGCCACCGGGCTGTGGTACCGCGACAAGAACTTCCTGCCCGGCGGCATCCTCTCGCCCTCGGGCAAGCCCGTGCTGTGGTCGCGCGGCAACGGCTGGGTCGCCGCCGCGCACACCAAGACCCTCAAGGCGCTGCCCGCCGATCAGGCCGACACCGCCGAATACCGCGCCACGCTCAAGGAGTTGGTACGGGCGGTCGCCGCGGTGCAGCGCACCGACGGCTTCTGGAACGTCAACCTCGCCGACCCCGCGCACTTCCCCGGCCCCGAAACGAGTGGAACCGTTTTCTTCGCCTACGGCACCGCGTACGCGGTACGCGCGGGACTCGTCGACCGGGCCACGTATCTGCCGGTCGCCGCGCGCGCCTGGAACGGCCTGCTGGCCACGGCGGTTCACCCCGACGGCACCCTCGGCTACATCCAGAAGGTCGGCGACCGGCCGGACTCCAGCCAGCCCGTGACGTACGACAGCACGGCCGACTTCGGCGTCGGCGGATTCCTGCTCGCCGGGACCGAACTCGCGGCGCTCGCCACCTGATCGCGAGCCGGGTTCGGCCAACTCCCGCACCGCGCAGGGGCTTGACGGGGGTATTAGTCCGTACCTATGGTCTGCGGTCAGTCAAGTGTTCAGAAATGCAAGCTCAGTTCACACTCAGGAACGCCACGGTGCACGCCGGGGAACACGCGCTCACCAACGCGCTCACCCGGGAACGCGCCCGCTCACGAACAGCCCCCCACTCAAGATCGGATGGTCACCGCATGGCAGGCACCCCCACGCCCTCGCCCGCGCGCCACCGCCGCCGCGTACGGCGCCCCGTTCTGCTGGTCACCGCCGCCTGTGCGGCCGCGGCCCTTGTAACCGGTTTCTCCGCCTGGCCCGGAGGCGCCCAGCGCGCCAGCGCCGCACCGGCCGCCTTCGTCCACCCCGGAGTGACCGTCTCCGCCGCCCAACTCGACTTCGCCCGCGCCAAGGTGCAGGCCAACGCCGAGCCGTGGAAGAGCGCGTACAACCAGATGATGGCCAGCTCGTACGCCTCGCTGACCCGTACGCCCAAGCCGCGCGCGAACGTCGAGTGCGGCTCCTACTCCAACCCCAACAACGGCTGCACTGACGAGCGCGAGGACGCGATAGCGGCCTACACCGACGCGCTGGCCTGGTACTTCACCCGTGACGCGCGCTACGCGCAGGAGTCCATCAAGCTGATGGACGCGTGGTCGGCGACGATCACCCAGCACACCAACAGCAACGCCCCGTTGCAGACCGGCTGGGCGGGCTCGTCGTGGTCCAAGGCCGCCGACATCATCAAGTCGACCTACACCGGCGGCTGGCCGAACGCCGGGCGCTTCGGCACCATGCTCCGCAACGTCTACCTGCCCGAGATCATCAACGGCTCGAACAGCAACGGCAACTGGGAGCTGTCGATGATGGAGGCCGCCGTCGGCATCTCCGTCTTCCTCGACGACAAGACCGACTACGACAAGGCGATGGCCAAGTTCCGCACCCGCGCCGCGGCCTATGTCTACATCGCCGCGGACGGGGCGCTCCCCAAGACGGTGCCGAGCCAGAACCTCGACACCAAGGCCAAGATCGTCAGCTACTGGCAGGGGCAGTCCACCTTCGTCGACGGGCTGACCCAGGAGACCTGCCGCGACTTCACGCACACCGGATACGGCATCTCCGCGATCTCGCACATCGCCGAGACCAGCCGCATCCAGGGCGACGACCTGTACGGCACGGACATCGGCGAGCGGCTGCGGCAGGCGCTCGGCTTCCAGTCCAAGTACGAACTGGGCACGGCGCCGCCGAGCTGGCTGTGCAACGGCAGTGTCAACCGCGGCCTCGGCCCGATTACCGAGACCGGCTACAACGCGCTGCACACCCGGCGCGGGGTCGCGATGACCAACACGCAGACCCTCACGCAGAACAACCGCCCCGCCGGTTCCAACAACCTCTTCGTGGCCTGGGAGACCCTCACGAACGCCGAGAACCCCAACTGACCCACGCGGACGGCGAATCACGCGAGGGCCGCGCTCCCCACCGGGCTGCGCGGCCCTCGTCGCGCGCTCTGCGCGGAGCTCCGCGGCCACGGCGTCCGGCAAGCGCCTGACGGACTCCGGATGTTCGGTCCCGTCAGCGGCGGCCGACAGTGTCGCCGAGAGCGAAAACCGGAGGGAATCACGCGGCGCGGTGCGTACCGTCTGCCGGATGACTCTCTCTTACGACACGGCGGGCGACGGCCCCGCACTGGTATTCCTGCACGCCGGGGTCTGCGACCGGCGGATGTGGGACCCGCAATGGCAGCCGCTGGCCGACGCCGGTTACCGCGTCATCCGCTGCGACCTGCGCGGCTTCGGCCGGACCCCCGCGCCGGACGCGCCGTACAACAACGCCGACGACGTGATCGGACTCCTCGACACGCTCGGCATCGGTCAGGCGGCGCTCGTCGGCGCCTCCTACGGCGGCAGGACCTCGCTGGAGATCGCCGCGCGCCACCCCGAGCGGGTCGGCGCGATGGTGCTGCTGTGCCCGGGAATGGCCGGGCACGAAGCCTCCGCCGAACTCGACGCGCTGGACGAACGCGAGGAGGCGCTGCTGGAGGCGGGCGACCTCGCGGGCGCCGTCGAGCTGATGGTCGAGACCTGGATCGGCCCCGAGGGCGACGAGGCCGCCCGGCGGGCCGTACGCGTCCAGCAGCGGAACGCCTACGAAGTACAGCTCGCCGCCGAGGAGTTCGACCAGCTCCGCCCGCCGTACGACCTCGCGGCGGTACGGGCGCCGTCCCTCGTCGTCTCCGGCGCCCACGACCTGGCGGACTTCCGGCAGATCGCCGCCCGGCTGCCCGGACTGCTCGCCGACGCCGGCCACCTCGAACTGCCCTGGGCCGGACACCTGCCCAGCATGGAACGGCCCGCCGCCGTCACCCACCTGCTGAAGGACTTCCTGGGGGAGCGGTGGAGCGAGACCCCGCGCGCGCCTCAGGTGACGCCGAAGGTCACCCGGTAGTCGCACCGCCCCTTGCACGACATCGTCGCCGCGTCGTCGAAGGCGTACGAATAGGCGTACGGCGCGGCCTTCTTGAACACCTGCGTGTAGTCCACCGGCCACTTCGACGGCACGCAGTTCTCCCGCCCGGCCCAGGCGCCTTGGCAGCAGTAGGTGTCCCCGCCGAAGGCCGCGCACGGCGGCTTGCAGCCGACGACCCGGCCGCCCGACATGGCCCGCATGGCGCTGGGGCAGTCCACCGGCTTGGTGCACGCGCCCTTGTAGCAGCCCGTCGCACTCACCGGATCGGCGGTCACGGTGTGCGAGATGTTGATGTACATCGGCAGATTCGCGCCGTCGACCATGCTCACGTCGTAGAAGTCGAGCCCGGCGTACGCGTCGAAGGTGAACTCACCCAGCGTGGTGGGCGGGTTGGCGCCCGAGCACTGCGACGTGCAGTCCCCGGTCAGGCACGCGCCCTGACCGCCGGACGTGCAGCCGGTACGGCCCCAGATCCGGCCGCCCCATTTGTTGCCCACGGTGAGGGACGTGCTCTGCCCCGGCCGCAGCTCCCGGCCGTTCGGATACGCGGCGGTGCCGGTGACGATCGCCCACACCGTCTCCTGCGTGCGGTTGACGACGGTGATCGTCCGCCCGCCGCCCGAACCGGCCCCGGCCGCCGCTGACTTCGGCGCGGACGGCTTCGGCGACGACGGCTTGGGACTCGGCCGCTGCGACGGGCGCGCGGTCGCCGACGGCGAGGCGGACGCGCGGGTCGCGGTCGCGGACGCCGTCGGCGACCCGGACACGGTCGGGGCCGCCGGAGCCGGAGCCGCGGCCTGGCGGGTCACCGCCTCCGTACTCGCGGACCCGTCACCGCCCGGCGAGGACGGCCAGTAGTAGACCACCCCGCTCGCGACCACGGCGGCCACGACCAGCCCCCACCAGCCCCGTACGGATCTCGTCCGCCGCCTGCGTCCCATCGTGCCGCCTCCAGCCGTGCCACGTGCATCGGTACACGTCGGAGACCCCGTGGGACGCGGCCGGATAACACAAACCGTCCGGCGACGGCATGGCGAAGGGCGGGAACACCCCCGTGGCTCCCGCCCCTGTCATTCGGACCGCAACCGCCGTCGCGCCCCGGCCGTCCGGCCGAGGCGCGGAGGAAGGGCCGGCGCCTGCCGTCCGGGATTCCGCTAGGTCTCGTCGTCGTGGAACGGGAGCCAGTTGGCGCGGCGGCGGGCCGCCTTCGGCGTGTCGATCTGCATGATCGGTTCCTGTCTGTCGGCGAACCGTCCGTGGACCGCCCTCATGGGCGACGGACGGGCCGCCCCGTGGCCGGGGTCCGCGGGTGGCGGGTCCGACCTGGGGCATGCACGGGCAAGCCTGCCGGTCACGGCGCCGGCCTGTCGTTAGCAGCCGGTCGCCTGACGACTTGGCAATGCGTCCACAACGGGCGGAGCCACCCTAGGAACCCGCGCCCGGACGTACGGACCGCTGGCGGTGGTCGGTGGGCGCCGCCCCGTGGACGGCGCGGTAGGCGCGGCTGAAGTCGGCCGCCCGCGGAAAGCCCCAGCGGGCCGCGATGAGATGGATCGGCGTCTCCAGCAGCGCCGGATCGGCCAGGTCGCGACGCGCGCCCTCCAGCCGCAGGCGGCGTATGTACGAGGCGACCGTCTCGTCCTCCGCCTGGAAGAGCCGGTGCAGGTAACTGCGCGAAATGTGGTGCACCGCGGCGATATGACGGGGCGTCAGCTCCGAGTCGTGGAGATTCTGCCGGATGAAGGACTTCACCCGCAAGGTGAGCGCCCGGGTCCGCGTCTCCGGTGTCAGCGCCGCCTCGGCGTCCAGGGCGTTCGCGAGGAGCGCCGCCACCAGGTCGACCAGCACGGCGCCCAGCCGAGGACCGTCGGAGGGCGCGTACGGCACGGTGTCCGCGGCGAGCTGGGTGAGGAACTGCGCGAGCAGCGCGCCCACGCCCTCGCGTCCGGTGATGTGCCGCCCGATCACCTTGTCCAGCCGGTGCTGCGGAAGCGGCAGCAGCACCTTGGGGATCTCGACGCCCACCGAGGAGATCGACCCGTGCCCGGTCCAGATCTCGTACGGCCGCGAGGAGTCGTTGGTGTGGATGTCGAACGCGCCGTAGGAGTTCTCCTCCCGGCCCCACGACACCCCGGCCTCACCGCTCAGCAGGAGCGAGAGGTGGTAGACCTCGGGGTCGGACTGCCGGATCAGCTTCGGGGTGCGCAGGAAGACCAGCTGCTCGAAGGTCGCGGGCCAGATCGACACCGCGCCCAGCCCGATCAGCCGCTGATGCGCCTTGAAGTCGGCCGCGCACTCGCTCTCCAGCCGCATCGGGGCGTGCGTACGGTTCATGCACTCGCGCCAGGCGTCGAATCGGTCCTCGACCGCCAGGTCCTCGCTGCGGAAGACCGTCTCCGCCAGCATCGCCACACCCACTTCCGCACCGCGACATCGCGCCGCCGACGTCGTGCCCGCCCCGGCCGTCCCGGAAAGCGGAACGTACGGCGCCGCGTCGGCGACCCCGGTGAGTTTGCCATGCGCCCCGGCGAGCCCCGCACGGCACCCGGCCGGGCCGCCGCCCCGGCACACCCTCCGGTCAGGTCCTTCGCGCGTCACCACGCCGGACGCGGTGCCCGTACTCGGCGATCAGCGGGTCGAGGTCCGGCTCACCGAATTCGGCGATCAGCGCGCGGAACGCGACCACCTTGTCCGGGCCGAACCGCGCCACCTTCCCGGCGTACGCGGCGGCGTCCAGGAACTTCGGCGGGCTCGACTTCGAATGGAACTTGTCCGCGTACATCACCAGCCGCTCCTCGACGGACCCGGCGACGTACTCACCGGGCGGGATGGGCAGCCGCTGCCGCTCGATGTCGGCGCGCGTCAGCCCGACGCCGGTGTGGTGGGAGGCGAAACGGCACAGCTCCTCCGGCAGGCCCTCCGCGCGCAGCAGCTCGTGGCCGAGCACACCGTGCCGGACGTACGCGTCGTCGCCCAGCCGGTAGACACCGATGTCGTGCAGGAGCGCACCGGTCTCGACGAGCCCGGTGTCCACCGGCTCGGGCGAACGCGCGGCCAGGTCGAGGGCGATCCGCGCCACGATCTCGCAGTGGGTGCGGACGAGGGACAGGGACTCACGGGTCGGAGCGTACTTCTCGTGCAGCGCGCGCACGCTCTCGGCGGTGGGAAGAATCACTTCCGCAGCGTATGACCCGACACCCCGCGCCGGGGGCCCGCGGGCGGCCGTACGGAGTGCGATGCTCTGCTGATGACCACAGAACCGGACGCGGCGCGGCGAGCACGACGACACGTGGCACCGCCGTGCTGAACGTCCTGAACTGGCTCCGCACCCGCGACGCGGACCTGTCCGCGCTGCGCCGCGCCGGACGCGCCGCGATCGTCATGCCCGCCCTGTTCGCCCTGTGCGACAAGGTCGTCGGCAACCCGGCCATGGCCACCTTCGCCTCGTTCGGCGCGCTGTCCGGCCTGCTCTTCGTCGACTTCAGCGGCGCCATGGGCCAACGGCTCGCCGCGCAGACCGGTCTGGTGGCGGCGGGCGCGGTCCTGGTCACCGTCGGGACGCTCGCGTCGCGGACGGCGTGGCTGGCCGTCCTGGTCACCCTCGTCGTCGGCTTCCTCGTGCTGTTCGCCGGGGTCGTGAGCTCGGTGCTGGCCAGCGCCTCGACCGCGCTGCTGGTCGCCTTCGTGCTGCCGGTGACGCTGCCCGCCCCGGTGAGCGCGCTGCCCGACCGGCTCGCGGGCTGGCTGCTGGCCGGTGCGGCGTCGGTGATCGCCGTCGGCCTGCTGTGGCCCGCGCCCCGGCGCGAACCGCTGCGGCTGGCCACCGCCACGGCGTGCGCGCTGCTGGCCCGGCGGCTGCGCTCCGAGGTCGACTGCGTCCGCGGCGGCTTCGGACCGGTCGGCGCGGCCGAGTACCGGGCGCTGTCCGACGAGGCGGGCGCCGCCGTCGCCGCGCTGCGCACCTCGTTCTTCGGGACGCCGTACCGCCCCACGGGACTGTCCACGTCGGCGCGCACGCTGGTCCGGCTGGTCGACCAGGTGGTGTGGCTCGACGCGATCCTGGAGCGCATGCCGCTCGACGAGGAGCCCGGGCCGACGGACGCGGTCGTCTGCGACGTGAAGGTGGCCGCCGCGACCCTGCTCGAACACGGCGCGGCCAGCCTGGAGTCGGTCGCCGACAGCTCCGCGGAGCTGGAGCGCGACCTGCGGCGGCTGGAGGCCGCCCGCGAGGCGATGGAGACGGCCGTCACCGGCGATCTGCCGCTGCACCGGCCCCGGACGGCGAAGTCAGGCTCCGCCGACGCGCCGGGCCCGTCCGGCGCGCCCGACTCCCCTGCCGCCGACGACGCCGTGGCCGGAATCCTCGGCGCCCTCGAACCGAGCTTCCGCGCCCAGGAGATGAGCTTCGCGATCTCCGCCATGGCCACCAACATCGGCCTCACCGTCGCCGCCCTGCGCCGCGGCTGGTGGGACCACGTCCTGGGCCGCGGGCCCTCGGGCGTGCCGTCCTTCCTGTCGTCCGCGCAGGAACGCGCCGGGGCCCACGTCGAGCGCCACTCCGTCTGGCTGCACAACAGCGTCCGCGGCGCCATCGCGCTCGCCCTGGCCGTCCTGCTCGCCGAGTCGACCGGAGTCCAGCACTCGTTCTGGGTCGTCCTCGGCACCCTCGCGGTGCTGCGTTCCAACGCCCTGAGCACCGGCCAGAACGCGCTGCGCGGCCTGCTCGGCACGGGCGTCGGCTTCGTCATCGGCGGCGGCATCGTCTACGGCGTCGGCACCCACACCACCGCCCTGTGGCTGCTGCTGCCCTTCGCCGTGGCCTTCGCGGGACTCGCGCCCGCCGCCATCTCCTTCGCAGCCGGACAGGCCGGGTTCACCACCGTCCTGCTCATCCTCTACAACATCATCGAGCCCGCGGGCTGGCAGATCGGGCTCGTCCGCGTCGAGGACGTCGCCCTCGGCTGCGGGGTCTCCCTGGTGGCCGGGGCGCTGTTCTGGCCACGCGGGGCAGGACGCGCCCTCGGCCAGGCACTGGCCGACGCCTACGAGGAAGGCGCCCACTATCTGCGCGGCGCCATCCAGTACGGCGTCGCCCGCTGCGACGCCGCCGCCCCCGCGCCCGCCACCCCGCAGGACGAGCGGCGCCGGGCCGCCGCCGCCTCGCGCCGCCTCGACGACGCCTTCCGCGGCTTCCTCGCCGAGCGCGGCACCAAGCACATCCCGCTGGCCGACGTGACGACCCTCATCACCGGCGTCGCCGCACTGCGGCTCACCTCCGACGCGATCCTCGACCTGTGGGAGCGCGAGACCGTCACCTCGCAGGAGGACAGGACGGCGGCCCGCGGCGAGATCCTCTACGCGGGCACCTTGCTGGTCGACTGGTACGAGGCCGCCGCGCGGGCCCTCGCGGGCTCCGGCGCCGTCCCCGACCGTGCCGCCCGCGACGAGGGCGCGGACGGGCGGCTGCTCGCCGCCGTACGCCGCGACCTCACCGCCGACGACGGGCGCGGCACCTCCACCGCCGTCAAGATGATCTGGACCTTCGACCACATCGACGCGGCCCGCCGCCTCCAGGCGGGCATCCTGCGCCCGGCGCGGGCAGCCGCGACCCTGCGACAGGGCCGCGGCCCGTTCGGCCCGCGTCCGGCGCTGCGGGTCAGGTCGTCGCGGGCGTGAGGCTCAGGTCGAGCCGCTGCGGACCGCGGACGAACACCCCGCTGTCCGGGGCCGGCGTCCCGTCGGCGAAGCCCATCTCGGTGAAGGCGTCCAGGAGTTGGTTGGCGCCGACCTCCACCTCGGCCTTCGCCAGCAGCGCGCCCACGCAGAAGTGCCGCCCGAGCGCGAACGCCAGGTGGTCGGCGGCGGCGCTGAAGGCGTTCGCGGTGGTCAGGTCCGTGCGGTGGATGTCGAAGGTGTCGGGCCTGTCGTAATGCCGCTCGTCCCGGTTGGCCGCGCCGATCAGACAGGTGACCGTCGCGCCCGCCGGGATGGTGACGCCGTGGAGCGTGACGTCCTGGGCCGGCTGCCGCATGATCATCTGGAGCGGGGGAGTGAACCGCAGGGACTCCGCGAAGGCCGCCGCCACCAAGTCGCGGTCGGCCCGCACGGCCTCCAACTGCTCGGGGTTGGCCAGCAGATTGCGGAACATCCCGGAGATCGCCTTGTCGGTGGTCTCGCCGCCCGCGGACAGCAGCAGGCTCACGAACGAGGTGATGTCCTGGTCGGTCATCACCGTGCCGTCGATCTCCGCCGTGCACAGCGACGACAGCAGGTCCTCGCCCGGCTCGGCCCGCCGCCGGTGGACGACCGGCACCAGATACGCGGCCAGCTCCCGGCTCGCGCGCATCCCGGCCTCGGCTACCTCGGGGTCCTGCGCGAGATTGGCGAAGAAGCCGACCACGGCGGCGTACCAGGCGTGGAAGCGGTCGTGGTCGTCGCGGTCGAGCCCGAGCATGTCGACGATCACATTGACCGGGAAGCGGGTCGCGAACTGATCGACCAGGTCCGCCTGTTCGGCGTCACGGAAGGCGTCGATCAGATCGCGCGCGTTGCGCTCGATCACCGGCAGGAACCGCTCCCGTAACTCCCGGCCGCGGAAGGCCGGCGCCACCAGCGCCCGGTGGACGGAGTGCTCCCGCCCGCTCATCTGCACGATGGTCCGGCCGCCGTGCACCGGTTCGAGCTGCCAGGCGTAGTTGTCGGTGGTGAACACCGGGTCGCGGAAGGCCCGTTCGACGTCCTCGTACCGCGACAGCAGCCAACTGCCGGTGCCCTCGTGGAAGACGACGGGGTAGTGCTCCCGCAGGACGCGGTAGGCCGGATACGGGTCGGCGGCGAACTGCGGCGAGAGGATGTCGGGCGGTTGCGGTATGACGGTCACGATACGTCCTCTGCTTCCCTGCTCACGGGCGCGTACGGCATGCGGGCGGTCACGACGCTAGGGCACGGCGGGCAGCCGCACCTAGGCGCTTTCGCGCCCTGTGCGGACCTCTACACTCCTGGCCATGCTGCCTCTGGACGACCCCCGCTGGACCACGCTCGACCACCGCGACCGGTCGAACGGCAAGAGCGGTTCCGACGCCCCCTGCGTGCCCGACGAACTGCGCCACCTGCTCGACCACCCCGCCGACCGCGAACGCTTCGACGACCTGTGGCCGTACCTCTGCTCCGAGGGCACCGCCTGGCCCGCCGCGTACGCCGCCGTGCCGCACATCGTCGCCATCGCGCGCGGCCTTCCGGCGGCCGAGAGGGATGACTACCTGTACGTGATCGGGCTCGTCGCCATGTGCTCGGGCGAGTACGGGCAGGTCTGGGACGGCCTGCCCGACGACCTCGCGCAGGCTTACCGGCAGGCGCTCCCCGAGGCGCTGGCCCTGCTCGGGGAGACGCTGGTGGCGGGCGAGCACGACCAGGTCACCACGGGTTATCTGCTCGCGGCCACGGCCGCGCTCAAGGGACACGGCGAATACGCCGAAATCCTCAACGACCTCGATGTGTACGCCGAATGCCAGTCCTGCGGCGAGCCGATGCTCGAACTGCCCTGATCCGCGCCGACCGTATACGGCGCCGAACCGGTCAGACCGATTCGCCGAAGCCGGGAAGAATGGCGAGGCGCCGCACGGTCGCCTTCTTGGCGATCTCGATGCCGGGGGCGTAGGTGTCCGAGTTGTACCAGGCCCGCGCCTGCTCCACGCTGCTGAACGACAGCAGCGTCAGGCCCTTGGCGCCGTCCCACGTGCCCTCGACCGCCTCGGGCCTGGCGTTGATCATCAGGTACTCGCCGCCGAATTCGGCCACCGCCTTCTGGGCGATCTCCCGGTAGTCCGCCATGGCGGCCATGTCGGTCACTTGAATTTCCAGCAGGACGTACGCGGTCATCTGCGGTCTCCCCGAATTCGGCTGCGAAATACGTCACATGACGTGGAACGCTGTGGATCACATGTGATCCGGCGCTCAGCATGCCGAATTCGGGACGGCCGCGCAATGGTCCCAAAGTCCCCGTGCCGAGCGGGAATTGGCGTGACTGTCACGCTCCGGCCCGCGATTGGCTCACCGGCCCGCCGCGGTGAACCGCCAGTGGCCGGAACCGATCGCGTAGACCGCCTCCTCGCCGTCGCTGTGCAGCAGCCGAGCGCCGTGCGTGGCCTCGACCCGCGGATGCCGTGCGTCGGGCAGCGGCAGATGGACGGTCGCGGTCGAGCCGACCGGCACCGTGACGTCGAGCGTGGTCCGGCCGTTCGCGACGGTCCAGGAACTGGCGACCGTGCCGCGCGGGGTGGCGATCGAGGCCGCGGCGTGCCGCATCCCCGCAGGGATACGCGGCGCGACCGTCACCGTACGGTAGGCCGGCCCGGTCGGCTCGATGCCCGCCAACCGCGTGTAGAGCGAGGCGTTGACACCGGCGAACATCGCGTGGTCGTGGGTCTCCATGTTGGAGTAGTACGTCCACTGCTCCCACGAACTCGTCGCGCCCTGGCCGATCTCGTACCCGAAGCCGGGGTAGGTGTGCTGGTCCAGCACCGTCATCGCCACATCGATCCGGTCGATCGCGGCGAGCGCGTCCATCAGGTAGCGGGTGCCGAAGATGCCGGTGTCGAGGTGTCCGCCGTCCTTCTCGGTGATGGTGGCGACCAGTTGCCGTCCGACGGCCGCCACATGGGCCGCGGGCACCATGCCGAAGGCCAGCGGCAGCACGCTCGTGGTCTGCCGCCCGTCCCCGTAGGTGTCGCCCGCCGCGTTGAGGAACGCGGCGTTGAACGCGTCCTTGATGTCCCGCGCCAGCGTCCCGTAGCGGGCGGCGTCCGCGCTGTGGCCCAGCGCCGTCGCCGACTTGGCGACATCCACCGCCTGGAGGTAGGACAGCGCGGTGTTCACCACCGACACCTCGCTGGTGCAGGCGCCCGCGTTCGGCCCGCCGCGACCGCCGTTGGCGTTGGCGCCGCGGTCCGGCGGACACCAGTCGCCGAAGCCCCGGTCGCTCGGCCAGATGTGCCCCGGCACATCGGCGGCGTTCTTGTCGACGAACGCCTTCATCGCCGGATACGTGGCCGCCAGCGTCGCCAGGTCGCCGTACTGCTCGTACAGCGTCCACGCCAGCGTGATCTGGTTGCCGCCCATGTCGGGCTGCTGCGCGTTGCCCGCGTCGTTCGGCAGGGCCGTGCCGGGCGGCATGTCTTGGAGGTACTTGGCGTAGTAGCGGTCCATGCCGAACTCACGGGTGGACGCGTCGTGATACGCCTGCACGTCCATGCCGGGAGGAGTCCGCTCGTCGCGGACCGGATTGTCGGTCGGGACGCTCATCGAGTTGTTGAGGACGCTCCACCGGTTGTTCCGCCAGATCTGGTTCAGCAGCGCGTCGGAGGAGGAGAAGGTGCCCGTGGAGGCCACGTCGGCGTGCACCACGCGCGCGTCCAGGCTGCTCAGGGCCGGTCTGCCGGGGAAGCCGGTGACCTCGACATAGCGGAAGCCGTGGTAGGTGAAGCGCGGCTCGTACGTCTCCGCCGTACGGGCGCCCGCCAGAGTGTAGGAATCGGTGGACGCCGCCGACCTGTTGGTGGCCGTGTCCAGCGTCCCGTCCGCGCCGACCTCCTCCGCCGTCCGCATCCTCACGGTCGTCCCGGCGGGACCCGTCACCCGCAGCCGCTCCCAGCCCGCGATGTTCTGCCCGAAGTCGTAGACGTAGACGCCGGGCTGAGGCTGCGTCAGCTCCACCGCGCGGAGCGTGTCCGTCACCCTGACCGGCGGCATGGTGTCCGCGACGAGCTTGTCGGAGGGCGCCGCCACCGTCCGCACCGGCTGCCAGCCGGAGTCGTCGAACCCGGCGCGGTCCCACCCCGGCTTGTCCAGGCGGGCGTTGTAGCTCTCACCCGCGTAGAGGTCATTGGCGGTGACGGCGCCGGTCGACCACTTCCAGGAGTCGTCGCTGACGACGCTCTGCCGGGTGCCGTCGGAGTAGCGGACATCGAGCAGCACGACGGCCTGCTTGGGCCCGGTCCAGCGGAAGCCGTACGGGCTGAACCGCGGCCCGTATCCGTTGCCCAGCCAGAGGCCCACCGAGTTGGCGCCCTGCTTGAGGGAGCCGGTGATGTCGTACGTGGCGTACAGATCGCGCTGGTCGTACGGCGTGCTCGCCGGTGCGAGCACCCGGTCGCCGACCTTCGCGCCGTTCAGGTGCATCTCGTAGAAGCCGAGCCCGTAGACGTACGCCCGCGCCCTGGTGACCTTCTTCCGGCCGTCGAGGGTGAAGCCCTTGCGGAGCAGGGGCGCCGCGGGGTTCGGGTCGAGCAGAGTCGGGTCGCCCTTGGGTTCGAGCTGCCCGTCGGTGACCGCCGAGTCGGGGAAGGACGGGTCGGGCGAGGCGGAGAAGTCGTCGGAGAACAGCGTGGCCCCGTCCAGGCCGCGCACCACGAGGTTGTCGTACAGGGCGTCCTCGGCGACGTTGCCGGTGGTCGAGGTGCGGAAGCCCAGGGTGCCGGCGGTGAAGGTGGTGTCGGTCCGGGTGTCCACCCGCGTGCCGTCGACCGAGGTGGTGATCGTGGCGCCGTCCGCCCTGACGGTCAGGTGGTGGGGCGCTCCGGCGTTCGCCGTGGTGACCACCGGGCTGAGGTCGACCTCACCGAGGGTGGCGAAGGAGCCGTCCTTCTGGACGTGCGGGCGCAGCAGCACCTTGCCGGGCGTCGAGGCCGCGTTGATCTGCCACATGTAGTAGTCGCGGCTGTCCTTGACGCGGAACAGGACGCTCGCCGCGCCCGCCTTGATGGTGAAGTCCGTGTCCAGGGTGAAGTCCGACCAGGAGGCGGCGCCGCCGGTGTCCGGAGTGATCCACCGCGCGCCCTTCCAGTCCGCCGAGTTCAGCAGGCCCATCTCCCAGCGCCCGACCGGACTCCAGGCCGACGCCCGGCCGTAGGCGTCCCAGACCTGCACCTTCCAGTAGTAGGTGCGCGAGGACTCCAGCGCGGGACCGCCGTAGGGCACGCCGGTCGAGTCGTCCGTCGCCACCCGGCCGCTGTCCCAGACGTCCGCCTTCGGGGAGTTCAGCCGGGCCGGGTCGCTCGCCACCAGCACCCGATAGGCGCTCTGCCGCTGGCCGTTGGCCGCGGCGCGCAGTTTCCAGCCGAGCGCGGGACGCGGATCGTCGATGCCCAGCGGATCCGTCGTGGCGTCAGCGGTCAGCTCACCCACGGAGATTCCGCCGGACGCGGCCTGCGCGGCCGGGGGGTGACCGAAGGGCGCGCCGCCCAGGGACAGCGACGTCACCAGGACCGCGACGGCGATCCCGTACGACAGTTTTTCCCGCGCAAAACCGGACATCGGACTCCTTGCGGTGAGTGAAACGATTCACTCCATTGGGGCGTGAGAAACGTATGAGAACGCCCGGCGGGGCGTCAATACTTCTGACGCGGCCCGGTTGCGTGCAGCCGCCATCCGGGGGTGTGCGCCCGATCCATCGGATCGGACATCGTTGTCGACATTGAAAGACGTTTCAATATCCTGGTCTTGGGATTTCGGGTAATTCCGGGCGCATGCCTATTGACCGGCCGCTGAGATGGACTTAGGTTCTCCACGGCTCCTGTTGAATCGTTATATGGTCTGCCCCGCTTCGGATACGGCGCGTCCCCCGTGGCCCGCGCCCGGCGACCGGCCCCGCACCGCCCCTGTGAGGCGGGCCCGTTCGGCGCGACGACGGAATGAATCGATTGACCGGGCAGGCGGCGCCGCACCACGGCCGCGCACCGCGCGACGTACTCCAGAGGGGACACCGATGACCGCACACCCCGCAGCGCAGCCCGACGGCGGACGGCCCGCACGGGCCCGACCGGCCAGGCTCGTAAGGGCGTTGACCGCCGCCCTGCTGCTCACCTCGGCCACCGGACTGCTGCCCGCCGTCACCGGACAGGCCGCGGCCGACAGTGGCACGGCCGCCTGCCCCTGGCTGCACTCCAAGGCCGCCCCGGAACAGCGGGCCGCGCAGGTGCTCGCGCGGATGACCACCGACGAGAAGCTGTCGATGACCCACGGCAGCCAACTCCCCGGCTACGCGGGCGTGGTGGCCCCCCTGTCCCGGCTCTGCGTACCCGCGCTGAACCTCAACGACGGGGGAGCGGGCGTGGTGATGGGCGGCACGACAGCCATGCCCGCTCCGGTCGCCGCCGCCGCCACCTGGGACCCGGCCGTGGAGACCGCGTACGGACAGGTCGTCGGCGCCGAGGCGAAGACCAAGGGCGTCAGCGTCAACCTCGGACCCGATGTGAACCTGGAGCGCGACCCGCGCGGCGGACGCGTCTTCGAGATGGCCGGTGAAGATCCCTACCTGTCCGGCGCGATGGCCACCAAGTACGTCCAAGGCGTCCAGTCCCAGGGCGTGATGGCCGACCTCAAGCACCTCGCGGCCAACGACACCGAGCAGAACCGCAACAACGGAAACGCCATCGTCGACGAACGCACCCTCAACGAGATCTACTACCCGGCGTTCAAGCAGGCCGTCCAGCAGGGCGACGCCGCCTCCATCATGGCCGCCACCAGCCTGGTCAACGGCGTCCACTCCAACGAGGACGCGTATCTGCTGAACCGGACCGCCAAGCAGGACTGGGGCTTCGACGGATTCGTCGTCACCGACTGGGACGGCGCCCGCAGCACCGTCCGGGCCGCCAACGCCGGTCTCGACCTCACCATGCCCGCCCCCGGCAACTTCGGACAGCCGCTCGCCGACGCCGTCCGCTCCGGGCAGGTCGGCATGGCCGTGCTCAACGACAAGGTCGCCCGGCTGCTCACCGAGGAATTCGCCTACGGCCTCTTCGACACCGCACCGGGCTCGCCCTCCGCGACCGCGACCACCCCCGCGCACGTCGCCACCGCGCGCGACATCGCGGCGCAGGGCACCGTCCTGATGAAGAACGCGGGCCGGCTGCTCCCGCTCGACCCCGCCAGGACGCCCACGGTCGCCGTGATCGGCGCCGCCGCCAAGGACGCGCCGATCACCGGAGGCGGCGGCAGCTCGCACGTACCCGTGGACGCCTCGTCCGTCGTCACCGTCGCCGACGGCATCGCCCAACGGCTCGGGACGAAGGGCCGCGTCGACTACCTCGGCTCCTGGGCCGCCCGGGCGTCCTCCTCCGCCGGCCCCTCCGACCAACCGCACAACATGGTCGACGGCAACGCGGGCACCCGCTGGTCCAGCGGCACCCCGATGGCCGACGGCCAGTGGGTCAGCGTCGACATGGGCGCCTCGCACAGCGTCGACCGGGTCACCCTGGACGCGGGCAACAGCACCGACTACGCCCGCGGTTACCGCGTCCTGCTCTCCGCTGACGGCGCCACATGGGGCGACCCGGTCGCCGAGGGCGCCGGCACCGGACAGGTCGTCACCGCGACCTTCGCCGCCCGGCAGGCCCGCTACATCAGGATCGAACAGACCGGCACCGCCGACAGTTGGTGGTCGATCGCCGAACTGACCGCCTTCGGCGCGGACGGCACCGGCGCCCAGGTCGCCATCGGCAGAACCGGAGTCGACGTCCCCGGCGTGACCGACAAGCTGCCGACCGTACCGGCCGCGACCTTCACCACCGCCGACGGCCGACCCGGCCTGACCACGCAGTACTTCAACAACCTCGACCTGTCCGGCACCCCCGCGCTCACCCGCGTCGAGCCGACCGTCGACGACCACTACACGGCCGCGCCCGGCCCCGGTGTCAACCCGGCCGGATTCTCCGTGCGGTGGAAGGGCTACCTGACGGCACCCGTCACCGGCACGTACACCTTCTCGATGGCCAACACCGGCGGCATCCGGATGACCCTCGACGGGCAGCCGGTCTTCCAGGACTGGGCGCAGTACGGCCCCGGCGTGTCCGCCATCCGCCTCAAGGGCGGCGTGCGGACCCCGATCACGGTCGAGAACTACCAGCCGGTCAACGGCCCCACGGGACCGGTCGCCGGGACGCCGACCAGCCCGCCGGGCAACGGCTCGGTCACCCTGGGCTGGCAGGTGCCCGACACCGCGGCCATCGCCGCCGCGGCGGCCGCCGCGCGACAGGACAGCGTCGCCGTGGTCGTCGTCAACGACGACGAGAGCGAGGACGGCGACCGGCAGAATCTCACCCTGCCCGGCGCGCAGGACGACCTCGTCGCCGCCGTCGCCGCGGCCAACCCGCACACGATCGTCGTCCTCAACACCGGCGCGCCCGTGCTCATGCCGTGGCTCGACAAGGTCGACGGCGTCCTCGAGTCCTGGTACGGCGGCCAGCAGAACGGCGCCGCACTGGCCTCCGTCCTGTTCGGCGACGTCAACCCCTCGGGCAAGCTGCCCCAGACCTGGCCCGCGAGCACGGCGCAACTGCCGACCGCCGACCCGTCCCGCTACCCGGGCACCGTCGATGTGGCCACCAACACCACCGACTACCACTACAGCGAGGGACTCGAGGTCGGCTACCGCTGGTACGACGCCCACCACCTCACCCCGCTCTTCCCGTTCGGCTACGGTCTGACCTACTCGTCCTTCTCCTTCAGCGGGCTCACCGTCTCACCGGGCGTCACCGGCACGACCGGGCCGGTGAAGGTCTCCGCGACGGTGAAGAACACCGGCACCCGTACCGCCTCCGAGGTCGCCCAGCTCTACGTCGGCGACCCGGCGGGCGCGGGCGAACCCCCCAAGCAGCTCAAGGGATTCCAGCGCGTCACCCTCCGGGCCGGACAGTCGCAGCGCGTCACCTTCACCCTCGCGCCCGACGACCTGCGCACCTGGGACTCCAAAGCGCACGCCTGGACGACGATTCCGGGCACGTACCGGATCTACGTCGGTAACTCCTCGCGCGATCTGCCGCTGACCGGCGCCCACACCCTCACCACGACCACCGGCGCCCGTACCGTCACCGCGCAGGTCCCCGCCGCGCTCGACCCCGTCCACGGCAACGTGGTCACCACCACCCTCACCGCGGGCGGCACGCGCACGCTCCAGCACGTCCGGCTCGGCCTCGACGTACCCGCCGGATGGACCGTACGGGCCCTGACGCCCGCCACCTTCAACCGTGTCGACCCCCGCACCCGCCCGCGCACCTCATGGCTGGTGACCCCGCCCGCCGATGCGCAGAACCGCCTGTGGCGGCTCACCGCGACGGCCACGGCGACCGGCGGATTCAGTGTCTCCGGCGGCCAACAGGTCACCACCGCGCCGCTGGTGGCCGCGCGACTGACCTCCGCCACCGAGCTGGCACGCACCGGCACCGCGTTCCCCGCGACCCTCACCCTGCGCAACGCGACCGACCAGACCGTCACCGTCGCCGCCGACATCAAGGCGCCGACCGGCGTCACCGTCACACCGTCCCGGGCCGCGGTGACCCTGCGCCCCCGCGCCACCGCCACCACCAAGCTGACCGTCACCGTCGGCGCGAACGCCACCTCCGCGGCGCTCGACCTCACCGGCACCGTCACCGTGGCCCGCCACGACCACCCGCTCGACGGCGGATCGCTCGCACTGCCCCTGCTGTACGGATCACTCGCCGCCGCCTACGACAACACCGGGGTCGGCGACGAGACCGCCCCCGGCGGGGCCGACTTCGACGGCGCGGGATTCAGCTACTCCGCCCAGGCCCTCGCCGACGTCGGCGTCAAGCCGGGCCAGCTCGTCGCACACGGCCCGGCCACCTTCACCTGGCCGGACCCGGCACCGGGCGGCGCGGACAACGTGGTCGCGGCCGGACAGCACATCGCGGTGGACACGAGCGGATCCGCCCTGTGGTTCCTCGGCGCCGCGAACAACGGCAGCGGATCGGGCACCGGCACCCTCACGTACACCGACGGCAGCACCGCCCCGTTCACCCTCGCCCTCACCAACTGGACCCCGAGCACCCCGCTCCCCGAGGACGAACCCGTCGCCACCGCACCCCGCTGGAACCGTCCGCCGAACAGCGGCTATCCGGCCGACACCGCCGTCAGCCTGTACGCCACCAGGATCCCGCTGGCCGCGGGCAGGACGCTGGCGTACGTCACCCTGCCGACCACGGTCACCGGCGATCAGGCGGGCACCCGGCTGCACGTCTTCGGCCTGACCGTCACCTAGGACCGACAGGACCCGCCGGACCATGAGCGCCGTTCCCCGTCCACCCCTCCCGGGCGGGGAACGGTACCGCCGAGTGCCGTACACGCCGGGCCGGGCACGACTAAGGTGTGCCCGGCCCGCACCCGCCCGGCGGGCCGGATGTTCCTTGGGGGGACCGTCATGCGTATCTCACTGCGCGCCTCACTGCGCGCCACCTTATTGACCACCGCCGTCGCGCTCGGACTTGTGGCCGGGGGAGTCGCTCCCGCGCAAGCCGCGACCGGCTACGACCGGTGCCCGCAGGGCGCCCTGTGCCTGTTCGACCAGCCCGGCGGCCAGGGGACCATGACGTCCTACACGGCCGCGCAGCCGACCCTCGGCGCGTGGGACGACAAGGCGTCCTCGGTCTACAACCGCACCGGCTACCACGCCCTGTGCATGTACAGCCTGGCCGACTACCAGTACCTCGACGCCGTCCACGACGTCGAGGCCGACACCACCGGCACCGGCGACGACCGCTGGGAGCTGTCGCGGTTCACCAGCCCGGGCGCCACCCTCGACCACAACCTCAGCTCCTTCCGCTGGGCGCACACCCTGCGGGAGTGCCAGGGAGGCCCCGAGTACCTGCCGTGGTTCGCGCCGTACGGAGTCTTCAAACGCCCCGCCCAGCCGTTCGGCGATCTCAATGGCGACGGCCGCCAGGACCTGCTGCTGCGGACGTACTCCGGAAAGCTGTGGCGGCTGCCCGGCGACGGCACCGCGGGTCTTGAGGGGTCCGGCTGGAACTCCATGTCGGCGTTGACCCGGCACGGCGACCTCAACGGCGACGGCACGGAGGACCTGCTGGCCCGCGACACCACCGGCCGGCTGTGGATGTATCCGGGCACCGGCCGCGGCACCTTCGGCGCCCGGCTCCTGGTGGGCCCCGGCTGGAACACGATGACCGCCGTGACCGCCGCCGGAGACCTCGACGGCGACGGCAAGGGCGATCTGCTGGCCCGCGACACCACCGGCCAGTTGTGGATGTACCCCGGCCGGGGCGACGGCACCTTCGGCACCCGCCTGCTCGTCGGCCCCGGCTGGAACGTGATGGGCGCCTTCGCCGCCCCCGGTGACCTGACCGGCGACGGCCGCCCCGACCTCGTCGTGACCGAACTGTCCACGGGCAAGCTGTGGCTCTATCCGGGCGACGGACACGGCCGCCTCGGCGCCCGCGTCCTGGCGGGCACCGGCGGCTGGACGCCCTTCACCACGCTCCTCGGCATCGGCGACCTGACCGGTGATCTGCTGCCCGATCTCGTGGCCGCCACCACCGGGCAGATGCGCGTGTACTCGGCGGGGACGTCGGAGGGCGTCTTCGACACCGGGGCGCGCGTGAGCCTGTCCGAGGGCGACGCGCTGTTCTGAGCCCGCCGGGAGTCACCGGACGGGTGCGTCCGGCGGACGGCCCGCCAGGGAGTCGAGGAGGCTGCGCGCGGCGGTCGGTGCGCCGATCGCCGCGCTGGTCCGGTGACTCCCGGCGCGGACCGCTCAGCCGGAGGCGCGGACCCTGATCAGCGGCGCGTCCCGCGAGAACTCCCGGAATCCGACGCCGTAGTACAGGGCGCGCGCCGCCGGATAGCCCGGCGCGCCCAGGCAGGCGACGGTCGCGTGCGTGGCCCCGGCGGCCCGCGCGCGACGCATGCCGTGCAGGAGCATCGCCCTGGCCAGCCCCAGACGCCGGTAGTCCGGATGGGTGCCGACCGGCTCGAACTCGACGGTCGCGTTCGCCTCGTCGAACCACATGATGGTCGAGGACGCCATCGTCGCGTCCGGCGCCTCCACCAGAAGGTGCAGATCCGCGCGGTAGCCCGTCGCCCGCCGGACACCCTCATAGCTCTCGGCCGTGTACGTCGAGGGCGCCCACGCGTCCACATGGGCCCGGACCGCGGCCTGCGGTCCCGCCTCCTCGGCGGTGCGGAACCGGAATCCGTCCGGCAGCAGCGGCTCCTCGACGTCGGTCAGCTCCCGCTCGTTGAGCTGCGTCCAGGACCCCTTCTCGCCGAGCGAGGCCGGATCGGGCTCGTAGCCGTGCGCCGCCCACCGCGCCAGGCCGAACGTGTCGGCGCCGCTCGGCACCACCGTCCGCTCGACGTCCGGCGTCGTGGCGTGGAACCAGTCGATCACCTCGTCGACCAGTCCCGCGTGGTCGGGGTGGACCTGATACGCCAGATAGGCGCCGGTCGCATCCCGCACAGAACCGTCGCTGCGCCGCAGCCGGTGCGGAAGCTGGGCCCAGCCCCACGCGACCGGCTCCCCGCCGGAGAACCACAGCCGCCGCGGCCAGTTCGCGCCGCCGGCGGCGTGCCCCTTGCCCCAGTTCCACGCCAGCTCGCCGTACGACGCGTCGGTGTTCACCAGGTCAGGGCGCACAGCGGTGACGCGCTGCGCCATGTCCTGCATGAGCTGTACGTCCGCGGCGGTCAGCAGCTCGAAGTCGGTCATGGTCCGCCACAGTGTCAGGACTCGGCGGAGCCGTCGAACGGTTTTCCGGGCCCACCGGTCGCGGCGGCCGAGAACACGGGCGGGCGTGTCGTCACCGATCTCGGGTGCGGCAGAGCCGGATCGGGCTCAGCCCTCACCGGGGCGCGGGGCGTCCGACTCGGCGGGGAAGCAGTCCAGCCGGGCGGCGGCCAGTTCCTGGAGTGTGCCGCCCGCCGTCAGCCAGCCGAGCAGGCACGACGGCAGTAACCAGGGCCGCAGCGACGTCGTCACCGGTACGAAGGTGATCTGCCGGTCCGTGGTGTCGAGCACCGCCCAACCGCCGTCCCTGACCAAGGGAACGGCCGCTATCCGGCAGGTGTCGTGCGCCGCGGTGACGGCCAGCAGCCAGCGGCTCGCGTCGCCTGCCGAGCGCGACCTGCTCCCGTAGAGCACATCGGCGAGCTGCCGCCACTTCGGCGCCTCGTGGGTGTCCGCGTCGACCACGAAGTGCTCGTCCAGGACGCGGTGTTCACCCGGCAGGGCCGCGCCGGGCGCGGCCGACAGGACGGCCTGCCGCCCCGGCGTCCGTACGGCCAGCGAGAGCGCGGGCGCCGGTCGGTCGGCCACCGAGGCCGTGGGCATGTCCCTTTGCGTGACGGCGAGTTCGACGCCGAGGTCCATACCGAGTTCGACACTGACCAGACATCGGCCGCTCGGCGGCTGAGGTCCGTCCGCCCATGCCGCCGACCCGCTGTCCATCGCCATCCGGGCCGTCCTCCCCCCGCTCACCCGCTGGACCCGTCGGAACCGCTGGGTCCGCCGAGCCCCCGAGCCCTGAGCGCCTCCGGTACGGCTCTCACGAAGAGGCCGGGGACCGGGCCGTTCTGTGACTCGACAGGACATCAAACCGGCATTTCGCCCGCGTTACGATCAGCGAACAAGCGATGACGGATTCCCGTACCGGTCTGGCGCGTTGGGGATCGCCGCAGGCGCGCGCTCAGCGCTCCGCGCGGTCGAAGCGGCGGATGAAGCGGCGCTGCCACGGCGTCTCCACGGCGCGGTGGTGATAGTGCCGGCGGATGAAGGCGACGGCCTCGTCCGCCGGGACCCCGTCCAGAACGGCCATGCAGGCGAGGGCCGTTCCGGTGCGCCCGATGCCGCCGCCGCACGCGACCTCCACCCGCTCGTCCGCCGCCCGGGCCAGCGCCTCCTCGAAGGCCGCCCGCGCCTGTCGTCGATCGACGGGCAGCCGGAAATCCGGCCAGCGCACCCACCGCGCCTCCCACCGCGTCAACGGCGGCTCGCCGCCCAGCAGATAGACGCCGAAGGACGGCGTCGGGCCCGCCGGAAGCGGTCGGCGCAGACCGCGCCCGCGCACCAGCGCACCGGACGGAAACCGTACGATCCCGTCGCCCGACGGGTCCCAGCTCTCGGTCATCCCGGCACCCTACCGAGACCCGCCGGTCGCGACCCGTGCGCGGATCCCGCCGCCACACCGGGCGCGGCGAGCGCGCGCGGACAGGCGATCATGGCCGGTCTGTCCAGCCGCTCGGTCGACGCCCTGCTGATAGCGGGCGACCGCGACCTCATCGACCACCTCCCGCTGCTGGCGGAGGCGCGCTTTCCCGTCGTGCTCTGCGCCTGGGAGAACGCGGCCCCCGAGCTGTTCCCCGTCGTCACCATCGACGACGAGGACGCCGGTCACCTCGCGGGACGGCACCCGCGCGGCCTCGGCCACGAGCGGGTCGCCGTCGTCGCCAGCCCCGCGTACACCGTCCAGGTCGCGGGCTTCCGCCGCGCCTTCGCCGCCGACGGCCTCGCCGTACCCGACACCGCCGTCCTCCTCGCCCCGGAACCGACCCCCGAGGGCGGCTTCGCCGCCGCGCCCACGGCTCAGGAGTCGTCGCCGCCTCGGCCCCGGTGCTGACCGCCGTCGTCCGCGCCGTGCCCGCTCCCATGACCGTCGCCCGACCGGTCACCTCCGTGGTCGTCACCTCCGTGGTCGTCACCTCCGTGGTCGTCGGCTCCGGGGGAGCGGGTCGGGCTCGGGGTGCCCGCGCCGTGGTCGTCGGCTCCGGGGGAGCGGGTCGGGCGGGGAGTCGCCGCGCCCCGGCCGCCGCCACGGTGACCGTCCAGGCTGACGGTGCCGGAGGTCGCGTTCACCCTCAACTCGCGTAGCACGCCGTCCTTTCCGAGCACCCTGACCTCCCAGAAATCCGCGCCGGAACGCTCGACGGAGACGACCGTCCCCGGATACAGCGTGAGCGCGGCGGTCACGGCCTCGGCCGCCGTGAGGCCGGTGCTGCTGGGAGTCGGGGCGCCGGTGCGCGGGACGCCCGTCGGGGCACCGGTCGACGGCGTACGGCGGTCGCCGCCGTGGTCGTCGCCCGCGTCGTGCGGGGACGTGGCGCTCGGGACTGCCGTCGCACGGCCGCCGTGGTCGTCACCCGCGGCGAAGGCGGTGTAGCCGCCACCGGCGAGCAGGGCCGCCGCGGCGACGGCGGCGAGGGTGATGTCGCGCTTCATGAGGAGCCTCCCCGGCCGGGCTGTACCCGGCCTGTGTCGTTGCTGTGTCCGTGCCAACACGATGGCCGGAGCAAGCTGAAGGCAGCCTGAAGCGACCTGAAGATCGCTTCAGGTTCGATTTGGGAGGGTGGGCCCATGCGCTTGCTGATCGTGGAGGACGAGAAGAGACTCGCCGTCTCCCTGGCCAAGGGACTGACGGCCGAGGGCTTCGCCGTGGACGTCGTCCACGACGGGCTCTCGGGACTGCACCTGGCCGGAGACCGCGCCTACGACCTCGTCGTCCTCGACATCATGCTGCCCGGCATGAACGGCTACCGCGTGTGCGCCGCGCTGCGCGCCGCGGGCAACGACGTACCGATCCTGATGCTCACGGCCAAGGACGGCGAGTACGACGAGGCCGAGGGCCTGGACACCGGCGCGGACGACTATCTGACCAAGCCGTTCTCCTACGTCGTGCTCGTCGCACGGGTGAAGGCACTGCTGCGCCGCCGGGCCTCTCCCGGTGCCTCGCCGGTCCTGCGGGTCGGCGGCCTCGCCGTCGACACCTCCGCCCGGCGGGTATTCCGCGGCGAGGACGAAGTGGCGCTCACCGCCAAGGAGTTCGCGGTCCTCGAACAACTCGCCGTCCGGGCGGGCCAGGTGGTCGGCAAGCCGGAGATCCTGGAGCACGTCTGGGACTTCGCCTACGACGGCGACCCCAACATCATCGAGGTCTACATCAGCGCGCTGCGCCGCAAGCTGGGCGCAACCACCATCCAGACGGTACGCGGCGCGGGTTACCGCCTGGTCACGCCATGAGGCGCCGCCCGCTCGGCTCCGTGCAGGCCAAGACGGTGCTGGGCGCGACCGCCGTCGTGACCGTGGCGATGGTGGCCGCCGGGATCGCGGTCCTCCTCTCGCTCGGCGCCAACCTCACCGAGCAGGCCCAGAGCCAGGCCAACGACACCGCACGCCGCGTCGCCGTGACCGTCGCGACCCGCAAGGCGGACGCCGCGCTCTACTCAGGGCTCGCCCTCCCCGACGACGCGCCCGTCCAAGTGACCACCACCGACGGGCGGTTGCTCGCCGCGAGCAGGACCCTGGAGAAGATCAGCGGCACGGGCGTGCCGGACGTCAGGCCGCGTGGGTCTGCGCCCGAGCCGACACCCACCGTCAGTCCGACCTCGGCACCGACGCCGCCACCGACCGTGTCGCCGAGCGGGACCGCCGACGACCACGGCGGCGCAGGCGGCGGCCGTGGCCGGGGCAAGGGCGGGCGCGACGGCGACGCGCAGGAGACGACCCCCAGCGGCCGGGGGAGCGACGACCACGCCACGCCCACCGGCACCGCCGACCCCGTCGTCGGCGAGATCAGCGGCACCGTCCAAGAGGGCTCGGGACACGCCACGTTGGACGGCCGCGGCGCCGCCTACCGCTTCGCGACGGTCAAGGCCACCGACCTCGCGGGGCAGACGGTCCTGGTCCACGCGGGCGCCTCGCTCGCGGCGCGCGAGAGCGCCGTGCGCACCACCACCGTGGTCATGCTGGCGGGACTGCCCGTCCTGCTGGCGGTCGTCGGCGGCGTGACCTGGCTGGTCACCCGCCGCGCACTGGCCCCGGTCGCGGGCATCCGCCGCGAGATGGCCGCCATCACGGCCTCGGAAGACCTCTCCCGGCGCGTGCCGGAGCCCGCGGCGCACGACGAGGTGGCCCGGCTGGCCCGGACCACCAACGAAACGCTCACCGCCCTCGAAGCGTCCGTCGAACGGCAGCGCCGCTTCGTCGCCGACGCCTCGCACGAACTGCGCAGCCCGATCGCCTCCCTGCGCACGCAGCTCGAAGTGGGCTCCGCGCACCCGCAGTTGCTCGACGTCCCCGGCGCCGTCAAGGACACCGTGCGACTCCAGCAGCTCGCGGCCGACCTGCTGCTGCTCGCCCGCCTCGACGCGGGGGAGACCCCGACGCAACGGCCGGTCGATCTGGCCGCGTTGGTGCGCGAGGAGGCCGAGGGACGAGCCGCCGACCGTACGCCGGTCGCCGTCGACATCGGTCAGGACGCCGCCTTGAGAGCGGAAGTCAACGGGTCACGGGGCCAGTTGGCCCGGCTCGTGCGCAATCTGCTCGACAACGCCCAACGGCACGCGCGCACCGAGGTCACCGTGTCCGTACGCCGCGGGGACGGCCGGATCGTGCTCGCGGTCGCCGACGACGGCGCAGGCGTACCGGAGGCCGAGCGCGAGCGGATATTCGAGCGGTTCGTACGGCTCGACGAGGCCCGCAGCCGGGACGACGGCGGGGCCGGACTCGGCCTGGCCATCGCCCGCGACGTGGCGCACCGGCACGGCGGCACGCTCACCGTCGGCGCAGCGCCGAGCGGCGGCGCCCGCTTCGAACTCCGGCTGCCGGCCGCCGATGTGTGACCCCGTCAGTTCCAAGTTAGTTCCACGGCATGCGCGAGCGGTGATCCCAGTACGCGGCCGGTGTCTGCGCCAACTCGGTGACGAGGAGGCCGAGTTGCGCGTCGTCGAGGCGGACGTCGGTCGCGCGCAGATTCGAGGCCAGTTGGTACTCGGTCGCCGCTCCCGACAGCACCACGTCGACCCACGGCTGACGCAGCGCGGCGGCCAGCGCCAGAGCGTCGTAGGAGGCTCCCGTCGCCTCGGCGACCGGAGCCAGCACCGCGTCCAGTCGCGGGTCGCGTTCGGCGAGACGCCCGTTGGCGAGACCTTCCTTGATGATGACGGTACGACCCGCCTCGTGCGCCTCCGCCAAGGCGGGGCCCGCCGACGGCTCCAGGACATTCCAGGTGGACTGGACGCTGCCGAACACCGGACGCCCGTCGACGCCGACATCGAGAGCGGCGCGGATCGCGTCACCCTGCCGGGGCCCGCTGGTCGAGATGCCCACGGCCACCCCCTGATCGGCGAGCGCCACCAGCCGCCGGTGCAGGACGGGATCGGTGAGAGCCGGGCTGTCCGGTGTCACCGAATGCACCTGGTAGAGGTCGAGCCGGTCGCCGAACAGCCCGCGCGTCTCGGCGAGTTGACGGTCGTAGACCCCGACGCTGTGGTCCTTGACCTCATGGGTCTCCGCGTCGACCCGCCAGTCCGCCGTATAGGTGTAACCCCACTTGCTGCCGACCATGACCCCTGGCCGGTCACCGCCCGCGTCCAGCCACTCGGCCAGGAACTCCTCGGCCCGGCCGTACGAGCGCGCCGCGTCGAAGTAGCGCACGCCGTGCGCGTACGCGAAGTCCAGCACCTCGTGCGTCCGCCGACGCATCGCCGCCACGTCCCGGCCCGGCGGCAGATCCCGCTCCCGGCCGAGATTGATGTATCCGGGCCGCCCGAGAGCGGCCAGGCCGAGGCCGATCCGGTGGGGTACGTCGGCGAGCGACGGCGGCTGCGTGACCATGCGACGGCTCCTGACCGTGGGGCGACTGCGACTGCGACTGCGACTGCGACGACGAGGACGGCTGCGGCCGTACGGCGCGGGCGTACACCCGCGACATCCCGCCCACCCGCATGATCACCGTACGTCGCCCGCCGCCGCGCCCGTCACCCGCCGCACCGACCGGGCCCGCATCGGCCGTGCCCGCCCCGACCCGTACCGTCCTTGACCGGCCCGGACCGTACCGCCCCGGCGTACCGCCCTACGGCTTCGCCCCGTCCGACCAGCGGTAACACAGCTCCGGGCGGCCGACCTGCCCGTACTGCGGGCTGCGGACCGCGAGCCCGGTGTCGACCAGGTGCTCCAGATAGCGGCGGGCCGTGATGCGCGAGACCCCCGCCGCCTGGGCCGCCGAAGCCGCCGACAAGCCGCCGTCCGCCGCCGCCCGCAAGGCCGAGGTCACCGCTTCGAGGGTCGGACCGCTCAGCCCCTTCGGCAGCACGGTGGCCTGCGGACTGCGCAGCGCCCCCAGCACCCGGTCCACCTCGTCCTGCCCGGACGCCTCACCGCCCGCCGCGTCACTGCGGTAGCGCGCCCAGCGCTCCAGCCGGTCCCGCAGCGAGGGGAAGGTGAACGGCTTGAGCAGGTACTGCACGACCCCGAGCGAGACGGCCTGCCGTACGACCGCGAGATCCCGCGCCGAGGTCACCGCCACCACATCGGCGCTCTGCCCCGCGCTGCGCATCCGTCGTACCAGGTCGAGACCGTGGCCGTCGGGCAGATGGAGGTCGAGCAGCACCAGGTCCACCGGCTGCCGGTCCAGCAGGCGCAGGGCGGCGCCGCCGGTGTGGACGACGGCCGCCACCGCGAAGCCGGGCAGCCGCTCGACGTACATCCGGTGCGCGTCGGCCGCCACGGGATCGTCCTCGACGACCAGGACCCTGATCACGCGCGTGCCTCCTGCCCCAGCGGCAGCCGTACGGTGAACTCCGCGCCGCCGCCCTCGGCGCGGTCGAGGCCGACCGTGCCGCCCGCGCGGCGCGCGGCCTGCTCGACCAGGGCGAGGCCGAGACCGTGGCCCTCGCTCTTGGTGGTCCAGCCGCGCCGGAACACCTCGCGGATGGTGGCGGGGTCGACGCCGCGCCCGGAGTCGGTGACCTTCAGCAGCAGCTCGTCCTCCTCGACCTTGGCCCGTACGGTGACCGAAGGCCGGCCGCCGCCGCGGGCGGCGCCCTCGACGGCCGCGTCGATCGCGTTGTCTATCAGGTTTCCCAGCACGGTGACCAGGTCGCGGGCGGTGAGCGCGGGCGGCAGGACCCCGTCGTCGATCCGGCTGTCCTCGGTGACGGTCAACTCAACCCCGCGCTCGTGGCTCTCGGCGGCCTTGCCGAGCAGCAGCGCCGCGAGCACCGGTTCGCCGACCGCCGCCACCACCCGGTCGGTGAGCGCCTGGGCGAGTTCCAGCTCCGAGGTGGCGAAGTCCACCGCCTCCTGCGCGCGGCCCAGTTCGATCAGCGACACGACGGTGTGCAGCCGGTTGGACGACTCGTGGGCCTGGGAGCGCAGCGCCTCGGCGAAGCCGCGCACCGAGTCCAACTCCCCGGTCAGCGCCTGGAGATCGGTGTGGTCGCGCAGGGTGACCACGGTGCCGCGGCGCTCGCCGCCGCGTACCGGCGAGGTGTTCACGACCACGACCCGCTCGGACGTCAGGTGCACCTCGTCGACCCGCGGCTCGGCGGCCAGCAACGCGCCGGTCAGCGACACGGGCAGGCCGAGCGTGTCCACGTACCGGCCGACGACCTCCTGCTCGCCGAGGCTCAGCAGCTCGCGCGCCGCGTCGTTGCACAGCGCGACCCTGCGGTCGGCGTCGAGCAGGATCAGGCCCTCGCGCAGCGCGTGCAGCGTCGCCTGGTGATAGTCGTACATCCGGCTCAGCTCCGTCGCGGCCATCCCGTGGGTGTGCGTGCGCAGCCGTCGGTTGGCCGCATACGTGCCGAGGCCGCCGACGACGAGCGCGGCCAGCGCCACCGCGACCAGGGCGGTGAGCTGCTTGCGGACCTGCTGGCTGATGGTGTCGACCTTGATGCCGACGCTCACCAGCGCGACGATCCGGTCGCCGGAGCGGACCGGCGTCACGACGCGTACCGAGGCGCCGAGCGAACCGGTGTACGTCTCGGTGAACGTCTGCCCGCGCAGGGCGGGGCCGATGTGGCCGAGGAAGTGCTTTCCGATCAGCGACCTGTCGGGATGGGTCCAGCGGATGCCGTGGGTGTCCATGATCGTCACGAAGTCCACGCCCGCGTCCGCGGTGACGCGGTCGGCGTACGGCTGGAGGGCCGCGGTGGGATCGGCGGAGCGCGCCGCCCGCACCACGGTGTCGGAGTCCGCGACGGCGGTGGCCGCGGCGGAGACCCGGTCACGGGCCGCGTCCTCGGCCCGGCTGCCCGCGTTGAAGTACGCCAGCACGGCGCAGCCGCCGACCACCAGGGCCACGATCACCACCTGCACGGCGAAGAGCTGACCGGCCAGGCTGCGCGGCCGGGTCCGAGTGCGGCGGAAGCGGCTCAGTCCGGGCACGGTGAACCGCGCGGCCCTGGAACGCCGGGCCGTCGCGCGCTCGCCGGTCGGGGCACCCGGGCTCGTCGGCGTACCTGGACCCGTCTGCGTACCCGGGCTCGTCTGCGTACCCGGGTTCGTCGGGGCGGCCGGGCTCGCCGCGCCGGACTGGTGCGTCGGTCCGGCCGCCGTGCTCGACGTGGGGGGTATGGCGGCCATGCACAACAGTGTGCACGCCAACCCGCGAACTCAATGAACGCAAACGTGACCTGGCTCACGCCCCGAGCGCATAGTCACCGGGACCTGTCCGATCGCGGGCGCTCGGGACGGCGCCCGCGGACTGAGGGAGACGAAGATGTCAGCCCAGGCCCCCAGCGACGTCACGAGCCGTCGAGACCATACCCACTACCTCTACACCGCCGTCATCCTGGCGACGATCGCGGGCGCCGTGCTGGGCCTCCTCGCGCCCGGTGTGGCCGTCGAGCTGAAGCCGATCGGCACCGGCTTCGTCAATCTCATCAAGATGATGATCTCGCCCATCATCTTCTGCACACTCGTGCTCGGCATCGGATCCGTCCGCAACGCCGCCAAGGTCGGCAAGGTCGGCGGCCTCGCGCTCGGCTACTTCGTCACCATGTCGTTCGCCGCGCTCGCCGTCGGCCTGCTGGTCGGCAACATCCTGCACCCCGGCAGCGGGCTGCACCTGACCGAGGCGCTGAAGAACGCGGGCCAGGCCCAGGCCACCGACGCCCCCACCGAAGGCGTGGACTTCGTCCTCGGCATCATCCCGACCACCCTGGTCTCCGCCTTCACGCAAGGCCAGGTGCTGCAAACGCTGCTGGTGGCGCTGCTCGTCGGCTTCGCCCTCCAGGCCATGGGACCGGTCGGGGCGCCCGTGCTGCGCGGCGTCGGGCACATCCAGAAACTGGTCTTCCGCGTCCTGTCGATGATCATGTGGGCGGCCCCCGTCGGCGCGTTCGGCGCGATCGCCGCCGTCGTCGGCTCCGCGGGCGTGGACGCGCTCAAGGCGCTGGCCACGATCATGATCGGCTTCTACGTGACCTGCCTGATCTTCGTCGTGGCCGTCCTCGGCGCGGTGCTGTGGCTGTTCGCCAAGGTCAACCTCTTCCACCTGCTGCGCTACCTCGCCAGGGAGTTCCTGCTGATCGTCTCCACGTCGTCGTCGGAGTCGGCGCTGCCGCGGCTGATCGCCAAGATGGAACACCTCGGGGTGAGCCGGCCCGTCGTCGGCATCACGGTCCCGACCGGCTACTCCTTCAACCTCGACGGCACGATGATCTATCTGACGATGGCGTCGCTGTTCATCGCCGACGCGATGGACCAGCCGCTCTCCCTCGGCCAGCAGATCTCGCTGCTGCTGTTCATGATGATCGCCTCCAAGGGCGCCGCCGGGGTCTCGGGCTCCGGCATGGCCGTGCTCGCCAGCGGACTCCAGTCGCACCGTCCCGCGCTGGTCGACGGCATCGGTCTGATCGTCGGCATCGACCGCTTCATGAGCGAGGCCCGCGCCGTGACCAACTTCGCGGGCAACGCCGTCGCCACCGTCCTGATCGGCACCTGGACGAAGGAGTTCGACCGCGACCGCGCGCGGCGGGTCTTCGCGGGAGAGCTGCCCTTCGACGAGTCGACCCTGTCCGACGAGGGCGACGCCTCCGCGCCGTCGGCCATGCCCGGCCAGCCCGTTCCCGGCCGGCCCGCGCCTGATCAGTCCGCGCCCGATCGGTCCGCGCCCGAGGGAGCCCTGGTCAAGAAGGAGACCGCCGCCCTCTGACCTCCCGCGCCCTCCCGAACGGCCCCGTCGGAACTCCCCCTTCCGGCGGGGCCCGCGTGTGTGCCCGGCACCCCGGAACGCCCGCCACCGGATCAACTCCCTGACGCGTGGCCGGAAGTGATCCACCTTCAGCTCGGACCGTCCACTCTTTTTGTCATCCCTATAACAACTTTTAGCAATCTCTGTGAAATCTCTAGACCGACCCTTGGTGCGGTCCTAACGTTCCGTCACAACTTCTGATGCCGTCAGAGGAAGTGTGGGCCTGTGAGCATCCAGTACCGCGTACTGAGCCGACTGCGTGACCTCGGGCCGCTGTCCCGGGCGCAGCTCTCCGACGAGCTGGAGATGCCGCGCCCACGGCTGGTGGCCGAACTCGACCGGATGATCGCGAGCGGCACGATCCTGGAGGCGGGACCCGCGGCCTCGCGCGGCGGTCGTCGCTCCACCCTCGTCCAACTCGACCCGGAACTGCGCTTCGCCGCGGTCGACCTGGGCGCGAGCTCCATCGACATCGAGATCACCGACGGCCGCCTGGCGGCGGTCGCCTCGTACTCCGAGAGCGCCGACATCCGCCAGGGACCGGGACCTGTGCTCGACCGGGTCAGCGAACTCCTGCGCAAACTGGGCGCGCAGAGCCGCAGCGCCCGGCTCGACACCATCGGCATCGGACTGCCGGGACCGGTCAGCTTCCGGGACGGCGTCTCCGTCTCCCCGCCGATCATGCCCGGCTGGGACCGCTTCCCGGTGCGTTCCACTCTGACCAGCGAGCACGGCTGCCCGGTCGTCGTCGACAACGACGTGAATCTGATGGCGCTCGGCGAACACCACAGCGGCGTCGCCCGCTCCGTCGACAACCTCCTGTTCGTGAAGATCGGCAGCGGCATCGGCTGCGGTGTCCAGGTGCACGGCCAGATCTACCGGGGCTCGGAAGGCTCGGCGGGCGACATCGGACACATCCAGGTCGAGGCGGCGGGCCTGCCCTGCTCCTGCGGCAACACCGGCTGTCTCGAAGCGCACTTCGGCGGTGTCGCCCTCGCCAGGGACGCCACCGCCGCCGCCCGCGCCGGACGCTCCGAGGCGCTGGCCGAACGGCTCGCCGCCCACGGAGCGGTGACCGGCGCGGACGTCGCCCAGTGCGCGGCGGGCGGCGACCTCGTCTGCCTCAACCTCGTCCGGGACGGCGGCCACCGTGTCGGACAGGTCCTCACCCACCTCGTCAGCCTCATGAACCCGTCGATGATCGTCATCGGCGGCGGCCTGGCCGGACTCGGCCACCTCCTGCTCGCCGAGATCCGCAGCGTGGTCTACAAACGTTCGCCGCCGCTGGCCACCGGCAATCTGGCGATCGTCCTGTCGGAACTCGGCCCGCGGGCCGGGGTCGTCGGCGCCGCGCTGCTGGCCAGCGAACTCCACTACGGGAGACAGCTATGACCGCCACCCCTCCCAGCCCACCCGCCCGTTCCCCCGCGTCCACGGGCCGCCACCTCGTCCGGGAGCCGATCCTCCGCCTGGACCGGGTCGTCAAGACCTTCCCCGGCGTCCGGGCCCTGGACGGCGTCGAGTTGGCGGTCCGGCCGGGGGAGGTGCACTGCCTGCTGGGCCAGAACGGCGCGGGCAAGTCCACCTTGATCAAAGTGCTCTCCGGAGTGCACCGGCCCGACTCCGGCCGTATCGAGTGGCGGGGCAGACCGGTCACCTTCGCCGACCCCCAGGCGGCCATGCGCGCCGGGATCGCCACCATCTACCAGGAACTCGACCTCGTCCCGCACATGACCGTCGCGGAGAACGTGCTGCTCGGCCACGAACCGCGCACCGCGGGATTCGTCCGCAGGCCCGGCATGCGCGAGCAGGCCCGCGCCGTCCTCGGCCGCCTCGGCCACGCCGAGATCCCCGTCAACCGCACCATCGACAAACTGCCCGCCGCCGCACGGCAGATCGTCAGCATGGGCCGCGCCCTGTCCCGCGAGGCCAGGCTGCTGGTCATGGACGAACCGAGCGCGGTCCTCGCCCACGACGAGGTCGCCAACCTCTTCCGGATCATCCGCGAGCTGCGCGGCCAGGGCATCGCCGTCATCTACATCTCGCACCGGCTCGACGAGATCCGCGAGATCTGCGACCGCGTCACCGTGCTCAAGGACGGCCGCACCACGGCCGCCGACCTGCCCGCCTCGACCCCCACCAAGGAACTCGTCGGCCTGATGACCGGCCGCTCCCTGGAGTACGTCTTCCCGCGCCGCCCCACCCTCTCCAAGCGGTCGGCCGCCGAGCGCGCCGACCGCCAGGAGCCGGAGACCGAACTGCTGCGGGTGGAACACCTCAGTCGCCAGGGCGAGTTCAGCGACGTCTCGCTCACCGTCGCGCCCGGCGAGATCGTCGGCATCGCGGGACTCGTCGGCTCCGGCCGCTCGGAACTGCTGGAGACGGTCTTCGGCGCGCGCCGCCCGGACCACGGCCATGTCCTCGTACGGGGGCGGCGGTTGCGGCCCGGCAGCGTCCCCGCCGCCGTGCGCGCCGGGCTCGGCCTGGCGCCGGAGGAGCGCAAGAGCCAGGCGCTGCTGCTGGACGAGGCGGTCCAACGCAACATCGGCCTGGCCTCGTTGACCCGGCACACCACCGCGGGGTTCGTACGCGGCGGCGCCGAACGTACCGCCGCGCGCGGCATCGCCGACCGGCTCGACCTGCGCCCGCGCGACGTCGGACGCAAGGCCGGCACCCTGTCCGGCGGCAACCAGCAGAAGGTCGTCGTCGGCCGCTGGCTGCTCGGCGGCACCAGCCTGCTGCTGCTCGACGAACCCACCCGAGGCGTCGACGTCGGAGCCCGCGCCGAGCTGTACCGGGTGATCAGGGACCTGGCCGACGAAGGCGTGGGGGTGCTGCTGGTCTCCAGCGAGGTCCCCGAGGTGCTGGGCCTGGCCGACCGGGTCCTGGTGATGCGCGAGGGCCGGATCGTACGGGAGGCCCCGGCGCGCGAGCTGGACGAACACCTGGTCCTCGACCTGGTCATGGCGGGGGCACTGCTGGAAGGGACGGACCAGTGACGACCGACCTCACCTCGCCGCCGTCGGCGAAGACCGAACCGACGAGTTGGTGGAGACGGGACGCGGCCGAGCCCGTACGGCGCAATCTCGGACTCACCGCGGTCCTGGCCGCACTCGTGGTCATCGGCCTGATCAGCGCCAACGACCGCTTCCTGACCAGCGGCAACATCCTCAATGTGCTCACCCAGGCATCGGCGATCGGCGTGATCGCCATCGGGATGACCTTCGTCATCATCGGCGGCGGCATCGACCTGTCCGTCGGGGCGCTCACCGCGCTGGCCGCCGTGTGGTGCACGACGGTCGCCACCCAGGACTTCGGCGTGCCCGGCATGGTCTTCGCCGCCGTGATCGTCGGCGCCGTCGCCGGTACGGTCAACGGCCTGCTGATCGCGTACGGCCGCCTCGTCCCCTTCATCGCCACCCTCGCCATGATGGTCAGCGCCCGCGGTCTGGCCGCCAAGATCTCCGACAAGAAGACCCAGGAGGTCGACGTCGGGGCCGTCAACCGCTTCGCGGAGAACAAGTTTCTCGGCATCCCGCTGCTGGTCTGGCTGTTCGCGGCCGTCGCCGCCGTCGGCTGGGTGCTGCTCAACCGCACCGCCTTCGGCCGCCGCACCGTCGCCGTCGGCGGCAACGCGGAGGCGGCCCGCCTGGCGGGCATCAACGTCCGCCGCCAGACGGTCTATCTGTACGCGCTGTCCGGCGTGTGCTGCGGCATCGCCGCGATCATGGTCGTCGCCCAGGCCAACGCGGGCTCCTCGGGCCAGGGCGACCTGTACGAACTCGACGCCATCGCCGCCGTCATCATCGGCGGGACCGTACTGACCGGCGGCCGGGGCACCGTCGTCGGCTCGCTGCTCGGCGTGGTGGTCTTCACCACCATCACCAATCTGTTCATCCTCAACAATCTGCCGGCCGAAGTGCAGAACATCGTCAAGGGCGCCATCATCGCGGGCGCCGTCCTGGTCCAGCAGTTCCAGCCGAGCAAGCTGCTGCTGCGCCGCCGCCCCTGACCGCCACCGGCGCTCTCCTCCTTCCGGTCTCTCCCAGCCGCCCGCCGTACGCCGTACGCCACGCGCACGGCACCACCCACCCTCGCGGAGGACGAAATGTCCGAACAGTCAAGAAGCTCCCGTGTCTCCCGCAGAAACATCCTCTTCAGCGGCGCGGCCGTCGGTGCCACCGCCCTGGTCGCCTCCTGCACCTCCAACAGCGAGGACAAGCCGTCCGCGCAGACCTCCGCCCCGGCCGCGCCCGTGGACAGCGGCGCACCCGGCAAGGCCATCACCATCGGCTTCTCCGCCCCCGCCGCCGACCACGGCTGGCTCGCGGCCATCACCACCAACGCGCAGCGCCGCGCCAAGCAGTTCTCCGAGGTCACCTTCAAGGCCGTGGAGGCGGGCGAGGACGCCACCGCCCAGCGCGCCGCGATGGAGACGCTGATCCAGTCCAAGCCCGACGTCATCGTGGTGCTGCCCTTCGACGGCGCCCAGCTCACGGCCACCGGACGCAAGGCCATGCAGGCCGGTATCCCGGTGGTCAACCTCGACCGGCAGTTCTCCGACGAACAGGCGTTCCGGGTCCTGATCAAGGGCGACAACTACGGCATGGGCGTGGCCGCGGGTCACTTCATCGGCAGCCGCCTCAAGGCGGACGGGAAGACCAACGCGACGATCGCCGAGATCGCCGGGATCGACAATCTGCCGCTGACCCAGGACCGCAGCCGCGGCTTCAAGGAGGCCCTGGCCACGTACGGCATGAGCGTCAAGCACCGCGTCTCGGCGCAGTTCACCATCGACTCGGGCCACCAGGTCACCTCCGACCTGCTCCAGGCGGCGCCGAGGCTGGACGCGGTGTGGAACCACGACGACGACCAGGGCGTCGGCGTGCTCGCCGCGGTCAAGCAGGCCGGGCGGGACGAGTTCTTCATGGTCGGCGGGGCGGGCTCGCGCAAGGTCATGGAGCAGATCCGCGACGACAACACGGTGCTCAAGGCCACCGTCACCTACAGCCCGACGATGGCGGGCTCGGCCGTCTCGCTCGCCCGGCTGCTGGCCAACAACCGCGGCATGGCCGACCTGACGGAGCTGGGCGTGCCCAAGGAACTGCGGCTCGCCTCGGAGACCATCACCCAGTCCAACGTGGCGGACTACCTGCCGCTGGGCTTCTGACCCCGGCGGCTCCCCTTCCTTTCACCGCGCGCTTGCGCGCACCGAACCCCGATGAGCAGGGAGACCACATGACCACTCAGCGGCTACGCGTCGGCATGGTCGGGCACGCCTTCATGGGCGCCGCGCACTCACAGGCCTGGCGTACCGTCGACCATGTCTTCGACCTGCCCGCCCGCGTCCATATGGCGGCGCTGTGCGGTCGCGACCCCAAGCGGGCCGCGACCGCCGCCGAGCGGCTCGGCTGGGCCGAAAGCACCGCCGACTGGCGGGAGTTGATCGCCCGCGACGACATCGACCTGATCGACATCTGCACACCGGGCGACAGCCACGCCGAGATCGCCGTCGCCGCGCTCGCGGCGGGCAAGCACGTCCTGTGCGAGAAGCCGCTCGCCAACTCGGTGGCCGAGGCCCGCGCGATGTGCCGGGCCGCCGACCGGGCGCGGGAGTCGGGCGTCCGCGCCATGTGCGGCTTCACCTACCGGCGGGTCCCGGCGCTCGCGCTGCTGCGCCGCCTCGTCGCCGACGGACGGCTCGGCCGGATCCGGCACGTACGCGCCGTGTATCTCCAGGACTGGATCGTGGACCCGCGGTTCCCGCTGGTGTGGCGGCTGCGGCGCGAGCACGCCGGATCGGGCGCGCTGGGCGACATCGGCTCGCACATCATCGACCTCGCCCAGCACCTGACGGGCGACCGGCTGTCGGGCGTCGCCGCGCTCAGCGAGACCTTCGTGCCGACACGACCGCTGCCCGGCGCCGTGCCCGCCGCGCGGGGCGAGGTGACCGTGGACGACGCCACGGTGTTCCTCGGCCGGTTCCACGGCGGCGCGCTGGCCACCTTCGAGGCGACCCGTTTCGCCACCGGCCGCAAGAACGCCCTGCGGATCGAGATCAACGGCTCCCTCGGCTCCGCCGCCTTCGACCTGGAACGCCTCAACGAACTGGAGTTCCTCGACGCCGCCCAGCCACCGGCGGAACAGGGCTTCCGCCGCATCCTGGTCACCGAACCCGACCACCCCTACCTGTCGGCCTGGTGGCCGCCGGGCCACGGACTCGGCTACGAGCACGCCTTCACCCACCAGGCCCGCGACCTGGTCACCGCCATCGCGGAGGGGCGCGACCCCGAGCCGTCCTTCGCGGACGCCCTGGAGGTCCAGCTCGTCCTGGACGCGGTCCAACGCAGCGCCGAGCACGACGCCGCCTGGACCCCGCTCCCTGCCCGTACCGCCGAGAACACCGACCCCGGACCGGGACCGGAGCCCACCGACCGGGGTCAGTGACCGAAAGAACGCCCCCTCACGGCTACGCGGGCGCGGCGGCGCTCAGCCCGCCGCGCCGAAGCGGTCCGCGCCCTCCACCGTCAGGCTGTCGGGAGCGTCGGCCCCCGCCCGGCCGTCCGCGTCGAGCCGTACGGCCAGCGGCTGTTCGCCGACCCGCAGACCGCTCATGGTCAGCGGGCCGAGACGGCCCGCCGCCAGCGGGGACATCCGCAGCGACCCGCCGGGCACATCGGCCTCGAGCCCGAGCGCGGCCTGGACGAGCAGGACGGCGGAGGCCGCCGACCACGCCTGCGGACGGCAGGCCGCCGGATACGGGGCGGGCGCGCTGTCCAGCTCGGAGCCGTGCCCGGCGAAGAGCTCCGGCAGCCGTCCGTCGAAACCTGCGGACGCGGCGATCAGGCCCTCGGCCAGCTTGGCGGCCTCGCGGGGGAATCCGGCGCGGACCAGGCCGTGCACCGCGATGGCGGTGTCGTGCGGCCAGACCGAGCCGATGTGGTAGCCGAACGGGTTGAAACCGGTGGAGTCCGTGCTCAGCGTGCGCAGCCCGAAACCGCAGTCCAGCTCGGGTCCCGCGATCCGGGCGGCCAGCAGGGCGCTCTCCTGCGGGTCCAGCAGCCCGGTGCCCAGCAGGTGGCCGAAGCCGGAGGTCACGGCGTCCACCGGACGCTTGTCGGCGTCGAGGGCGACGGCCGGGTAGCGGCCCTGCTCGTCCTCGACCCAGAAGCTCTCCTGGAAGCGGCTGCGCAGTCGGTCCGCCCACTGCTCCCAGCGCTCGGCGCCCGGCCGGTCGAAGGCCCGCAGCAGCGCCGCGCCCGCCATCGCCGCCTCGTAGCCGTACGCCTGGACCTCGCACAGCGCGATCGGCGCCTTGGCGAGACGGCCGTCGCGCCAGCGGATCGAGTCGCCGGAGTCCTTCCAGCCCTGGTTGGCGAGCCCGTGGCCGGTGGTGTCGATGTACTCCAGCAGCCCGTCGCCGTCCGCGTCGCCATACGTGGCCAGCCACTCCAGGGCGGCCTCGGCGTGCGGCAGCAGCTCGCGCACCTGCCGCGGGTCGAGACCCCAGCGCCACGCGTCGTGCAGCAGGATCACCCACAGCGGGGTGGCGTCCACGGTGCCGAAGTACACCGGCGGGAGCTTCGCGCCCTCGGCCAGGTGCAGGGTCTCGCGGCGCACCTCGTGCAGGATCTTGCCGGGCTGCTCCTCGGTACGGGGATCGGTGACGGTGCCCTGGCGCCGGGCCAGCGTGCGCAGCGTCCCCGCGGCCAGGTCCGTGCCCAGCGGCAGCAGCATCCGCGCCGCCCACAGCGAGTCCCGGCCGAACAGCGTCAGGAACCACGGCGACCCGGCGGCCAGGAAACGGTCCTCGGGGTGCAGCGGGTCCGACAGAAGCAGCCGCTCCAGGTCGCCCACCGACCGGGCCAGCAGCCGGTCCAGACGGCCGTCGGCGCTGCGCAGCTCGGTGGGCGACCACGGTACGGCGTCCCGCGCGACGGCCGGGAACTGGTCCGGCTCCGCGTCGCTGACACCGCACTCGACCGTCGCCCGCCAGGTGCCGCCCGACGGCAGCTCCACGGTGTAACGCAGCTCACCGCTGTCGGCGTCGACCAGCGGCTCGCGCGGTCCTGAACCGTTGCCGGAGTCCTGTTCCGGCATCGGCGGGCGGCCGGACGCCGGACCCGACACCGTACCGGCACCGGCACCGGGAGCGGTCACGGCCACCGACACCGGCCGCAGCCGTACGGTCAGCTCGTCGTCGCCCCAGGTCAGCCCGGTGTCCTCGGCCCTCGCGGGGAGCGCGGCGACCGTGCGCCCGGACTTGACGTCGGTCATCCGCGCCAGGTCCGTGGCCGCGGCGACCACCACGTCGAGACGGATCCGCCGCAGCCCCGCGTTGACGATCTCCAGCTCCTCGCGGAGCGTGCCCGGCGCCACCGAGCGGACCCGGCGCAGCGTGACCGCGGGGTCGGCGGTGTGTTCCCCGACACCGCGCAGGATCGCGCGGAAGGCGGTCCTGTCGGCGGGGCCGAGGGTGTGGCCGACCGGGATCAGGGGGACGCCCTCGACCCGGACCGCCAGGCTCGACAGCACCCGGCGGTCGCCGTGGAAGAAGCCGTCCGCACCGGCGGAGATGTCCCCGCCTGGTCGGGACAGCACCAGGCTGGGCGCGTAGAGCGTGGTGCAGGCGTCGTGCAGGAAGGGCTGCAAGCCCTCGGTGACGACGTCCGTGGGAGACGGGTTCGCGGTGCTGTGCCCTTGGACGGCCGTGTTCACAGGGTGGTGCCTCTCGTCGGTGGACCGAGATGGTGCCTCAGAATTTGGATCGATCAAAATTCACTCTAACCCTTGCCAACCAGCAGTGAAAGGGAGTTTTATCGATCCATCGAAGATGCAGCGCCGCATTTCGAGTGGTGCGGCGCATGGACAACGGAGGCCGTGGTGCCGCGTACGACCAGCTCAGGCGGGCGCAACAACAAGCCGGTCACACTGGCTCTGGTCGCCCAGCGTGCCGGCGTGTCCGTACAGACCGTGTCCAACGCGCTGAACTCGCCCGACCTGCTGGCGCCCCGCACGCTGGAGCGGGTCCGTGAGGCGATCAGCGAGCTGGACTACCGGCCGCATCAGGCCGCCCGCTCGCTGCGCACCCGGTCCAGTCGGCTGATCGGCTATGCCATCCAGCCGACGTTCGCGGGGGAGTCCACCCCCGTGCTCGACGACTTCCTGCACGCGCTGTCGGACTCCGCGGACAAGGCGGGGTACCGTGTGCTGCTGTTCGCGGCGCGGTCCGGCGCGGACGACGAGGTCGACCGCTACGACGCGCTGCTGCGCGACCACTCGGTCGACGCGTTCGTGCTGAGCAACACCCACCGCGGCGACCGGCGCCCGGCCTGGCTGCACAAACGTGGCGTACCCTTCGTGGCGTTCGGCCGGTCCTGGTCGGCCCGTGACACCGGCGACTGGGTCGACGTGGACGGCGCGTACGGTACGTCGGCGGCCGTCGACCAGCTCGTGGCCGCCGGACACACCCGGATCGCCTTCCTCGGCTGGCCGCGTGGCTCGGGCGTCGGCGACGACCGGGCCGCGGGCTGGCGAGAGGCGATGCGGCGCCACGACCTGCCGGTGCGTGACCTGCGGGTCTCCTCGGTGGGTGACGTGAACGCGGCGCGGGACGCGGTGGCGCGGGTCCTGCCCCGCGTGACCGCGGTCGTCACGGCCAGCGACACCCTGGCACTGGGCTGCTACCGGGCGCTGCGGGACAGCGGCCGGACCCCCGGCCGGGACGTGGCGGTGGTCGGCTTCGACGACTCCCCGGCGGCCGGTCTGCTCAGTCCTGGCCTCAGCAGCGTCCGTCAGCCGCTGGAGGAGGTCGGCCGGGTCTGCACCCGGCTGCTCATGGCGCGCATCGGCGACCCGCAGGCCGATCCCGAGCATGTGCTGCTGACGCCGGAGCTGATCGTCCGGGAGAGCTCCGCGGCGGGACCGTCCGCCGCGACGTCGCCCGACGACCGGCCGTCGGCCCCCTAGTTCCCGACGGACCGCCTGGTCCGAAGGGTTGAAGGACCGTGGGGTGACATGGACCGCGCCCCACGGTCCTGACCTGACAGACCGGACACGTCTGTCACGCCATAAAGCTACAAAGCGATAAAGCGGCACGGCCACGCTGGCCCACCGCATCGGGCGCCCTCATCGCCCGGCTCGCGGAGTTCCGTAGGTTCCGGATGATCCGGACAGTCCTGGAGAGAAACGATGACAGTACGCAGAGCCGCGACCGCCACCGCCGTGTGCGGGGTGTTCTTGGTCGCCGGGTGTTCGTCCAACTTCGGCAGCGACAGCAGCGGCAAGCAGGACTCGGGCGGCAAGCAGAGCCTCACGGTGATGATCGGCTCCTCGGGCGACAACGAGACCAACGCCGTGAAGCAGGCCGCGACCGCGTGGGCGAAGAAGACCGGCAACACCGTCTCGGTGATCGCCGCCCAGAACCTCGACCAGCAGCTCGGCCAGGCCCTCGCGGGCGGCAAGCCGCCGGACGTCTTCTACGTCGGCTCCAGCGTCTTCGCCAACTACGCCAAGGGCAACTCGCTGTACGCCTACGGTGACCAGCTCTCCGACAAGGACGACTTCAACAGCGCGCTACGCGCGTCCTTCACCTACGACAACAAGTTCGTCTGCGCGCCCAAGGACAGCTCCACGCTGGCGCTCGCGGTCAACACGGCCATGTGGAAGGACGCCGGGCTCACCGACGCGGACTACCCCAAGACGTGGGACGACCTGGAGAAGGTCGCCAAGAAGCTCACGACGAAGAAGACCACCGGTCTGGTCGTGAACGCCTCGTACAACCAGCTCGGCCCCTTCATGAAGCAGGCCGGCGGCTGGGTCACCAACGCCGACCAGAGCAAGGTCACCGCGGACAGCCCCGCGAACGTCGAGGCGCTGACGTATGTGAAGAAGCTGCTCAACGAGGGCGTGATGAAGTTCCCCAAGCAGGTCGACACCGGCTGGGGCGGTGAGGCACTGGGCACCCAGAAGGCCGCGATGACCATCGAGGGCAACTGGCTGACCGGCGCGATGACCGCGGACTACCCGAAGGTCGGCTACAAGGTCGTCCCGCTGCCCGAGGGCCCCAAGGGCAAGGGCACGCTGTCCTTCAGCAACTGCTGGGGCGTGGCCAACAAGAGCGCCCACCACGACGCGGCCGTCGACCTGGTGAAGGCGTTCACCACCGTCGACCAGCAGTTGTCCTTCGCCGACGCCATCGGTGTGCTGCCCTCGCGCGACAGCGCGCTGGCGACGTTCAAGGAGAAGCACCCGGCGAGCGTGGCGTTCGCCGACGGCACCGCCTTCGCGCAGGGTCCGGTGACCGTCCCCGGCTTCACCAAGGTCCTGGCCCAGTTCGACACCGACCTGTCCGGGCTGGCCACCGGCGATCCCAAGAAGATCCTGTCCAGCCTCCAGACCAACGGCGACCAGGTACTCAAGAGCGACAACTGACCGTACCGGCCGGGCAGCACCGCGGGGGCAGGAGCAGGAGGAGAAAGAGATGAGCCAGCACGGCAGCGGCACCGTCGCCGCACCGGCGGGGCCGGGAGCCCCGCCGGGAGGCACGGGCACCCGGGGCGCCCGCGGCGGCGGGACGGCGGGCGCCGGTACGCGCCGCGGTCCCCGCTTCGGCGGCGGGCGCCGCGACCGGGCGATCAAGGGGCATCAGGGCCTGTGGGGCTGGCTGTTCGTCAGCCCGATGGTGGTCGTGCTCGGCCTCTTCCTGCTCCTGCCCATCGGCATGGCGCTGTGGGTCAGCCTGCTGCACTGGAACGGGCAGTCGAACCCCTTCAGCGGCGCCGCCGACTTCGTCGGGGTGCGCAACTACTCCGATCTGCTGACCCGGCCGGGTCAGGACCGACAGCTCTTCATGACGTCGATCCGCAACAATCTGTACTACGTCCTGCTGGTCGTCCCCGTCCAGACGGCCCTGGCCCTGGCTCTGGCCGTGGCGGTCAACAGCCGCCGCGTCAAGGGCAAGAGCCTGTTCCGCACGGTCTTCTACTTCCCGTCCGTGACCAGCTCGATCGCCATATCCACGGTGTTCCTGTTCCTCTTCCAGGGCAGCGGCGCGGTCAACGCGCTGCTGAAGTGGGTGGGCATCACCGGACCGAAGTGGTTCACCGACGCGCACGGCCTGGTGTGGACCGTGCTCGGCGGCCTCGGCATCGTCGACCCGGACAAGCCCGTGCCCGCGCTCGCCGCGCACGGCTTCCTCGGACTGTCCTGGTGGGACTGGCTGGCCGGACCCTCCATCGCGATGTGCACCATCATCATCCTCGCGATCTGGACCAGCTCGGGCACGTACATGCTGATCTTCCTCGCCGCGCTCCAGGACGTACCCGCGGAGCTGGAGGAGGCCGCGCTGCTCGACGGCGCAAACCGCTGGCAGTCGTTCCGCAACGTGACGCTGCCCGCGCTGCGCCCGGTGCTCTTCCTGGTCGTCACCCTCGGACTGATCGGCACCTGGCAGGTCTTCGACGCGGTGTACGTCATGAGCCAGGGCGCACCCGCCAACACGACCCTCACCCCCGCCTACCTGTCGTACACCGCGGGATTCCAGGACGCCGACTACGGGCGCGCGGCGGCCATCGCCTTCCTGCTGCTGGCGATCATCCTGGTGATGACGCTGGTGCAGCGCGTCCTGCTGCGCGACCGCGACGCGGTCACACGATTCAGCCGACTGCGGGCGCGGCTGGTGCGAGGGAGGACGTCATGAGCGCCGGGACGATGGAACGACGCTCCTCCGGCCGGTCGGCGAAAGGCCGTCCCGGCAGCCGGTCGTCCGGCAGCCGGGTGCTGCGGATCGTGGTGTACGGGCTGCTGATCGGCATGGGACTGCTGTACGCCCTGCCGTTCTTCGTCCAGATCGCGACCTCGCTCAAGACGGACCCGGACGCGGCGGCCCATCCCCTGTCGCTGCTGCCGAACCCGTTCTCGCTGGACTCCTACCGGCGCCTGTTCGGCCTCGGCGGCACCGGCGACGCGGTGCCGTTCACCCGCTGGCTGGCCAATTCGATCGTGGTCACGGTCTTCATCACCGCCGGACGCGTCTTCTTCGACTCGCTCGCCGGATACGCCCTGGCCCGGCTGGACTTCCGGGGCCGCAACCTGCTGTTCAACGGGCTGCTGACGATCATGTCGGTGCCCGGCGTGGTCCTGCTCATCCCGAAGTTCCTGGTGCTCAACCAGCTCGGGATGTTCGACAGCTACGCCGGAATGATCGTGCCGCTGCTGGTCGACGCGGCCGGGGTGTTCATCATGCGGCAGTTCTTCGTGTCGGTGCCCAAGGAAGTGGAGGAAGCGGCGCGGATCGACGGCGCGGGCGTCTTCCGCACCTTCTGGTCGGTTGTCCTGCCGATGGCCAAGCCCGCGCTGATCACGCTGACCATCCTGTCGTTCCAGGGCTCCTGGAACGAATTCACCCACTTCCTCGTCGCCACCCAGTCCCCGCAGTACGAGACCCTCACCACGGGCCTGGCCCACCTGGTCTCCGGCGGCCTCAGCGCGGGTACGCAGTATCCGCTGAAGCTCACCGCGGCCCTGCTGTCGACGATCCCGGTCGCGCTGCTGTTCTTCGTCTTCCAACGGCACTTCGTCCGCAGCGCGAACTCGGGCGCGGTCAAGGAGTAGCTTCCCGACCCGCACTCCGCACTCCGCACTCCGCACCCCGCCCACGGCCTCCGGGCCCCTCAGTCCCCCCGGCGGGCGCCCACCTGACAGGGCGCCCGCCGGGTGTGGTGTGCCGGCGTCCGCGTCGGGCCGCCGAGGGTGCCGCGGCGCGGCGGGGACGCTTCGGCCGGCGCCGAAACGATCCGGTCGTAGCGTCGGGGCCATGAGGCATCAGACGCATGAGTTCGACCGCTGGGCGGACGTGCGGGCGGCGCTCGCCGACCCGGCGCTCGTACCGGAACCGCCGGCCGGGGACGTCGGGTCCGCCGGGGCGAGCGTGGCGTGGCTGCGGTCCGCCGCCGCCCGCTTCAGCTCCGGGCGGACGCACCGCCGACGGCGCGCTCTGGTCGAGGCGGAACTCGCGCGGCTGGAACCCGTGACGCTACGGGATGCGGCAGCCGCCGAGGGCTCGGAAGGTTCGGACAGCGAGACCCGAGTGCGGGTGCTGCGGGAAGCCCCGCCGGTACGGGTCATGCGGCGCGTCGCCGTCGCGGCCACCCGGATCGCGGGCCGCGAGATCGCCGCGGGCGACACCGCGCTCCTCGACCTCGCGACCGCCAACCGCACCCACCCGGTACCCCTCACCTTCGGCGCCCCGCCCCGCGTCTGCCCCGGCCGCGCCCACGCGCTCGCCCTGGCAGAAGGGCTGCTCCGGCGCCCGCTCACCCCCTTCGCCCGCCTGCACCACCAGGCCGCCCCGCTGCTGCTGCCCAACGCCTGGGACTACGCCAGCGCGGCCGCCCTGGCGGCGGACGGCTTTCCCGCCATCGGCACCTCCAGCCTGGGCGTGGCCGCGGCCCTCGGCCTGCCGGACGGCGCCGCCGCCACCGCGGACGCGACCGTGGCCCTGGCCCGCCGACTCGGCCGCGGCTCCTTCCTGTTCACCGTCGACGCCGAGGGCGGCTTCAGCGACGACGTGGCCGAAGTCGTCGCACTGGCCGAGCGGTTGTACGCGGCGGGCGCGGCCGGGATCAATCTCGAGGACGGCCGCGCCGACGGCACGCTCGCCCCGTCGCCCTGCACGCCGCGAAGATCACCGCCGTCAAATCCGCCGTACCGGCGCTGTTCGTGAACGCACGCACCGACACCCACTGGCTCGGCCGCGAGCAGGACACGACCTCGTCCCGCCTCGCGGTCTACGAACAGGCCGGTGCGGACGGGGTGTTCGTCCCCGGACTGTCGGACCCGGACGAGATCACCGCCCTGACGTCGTCCCTCGTCGTACCGCTGAACATCCTGTACGCGCCGAGCGGACCGCCCCTCGCCGAACTGGCCGCGATGGGCGTACGCAGGGTCAGCCTCGGCTCCCTCCTCTACCGAGGAGCCCTGGCCTCGGCGGTCTCCACCGCGACGGCTGTCCGGGACGGGCGGCCGACGGATCTCACCGCCCCCTCGTACGCCGAGGTCCAGCGGCTAGGGAACCCGGGCGAGTAGCGCGTAGAGGTTGACCTGCTCGGCCGGTACGGGGGCGTCGCCGGGGCCGGGGCGCCAGTCGGCAGGATTGACGACACCGGGGGAGACGACGTCGAGTCCGCCGACGAGCGCTTCGATCTCGGCGCGCGAGCGGGCGCCGCCGTCCGTGACGTCCTCGCGGTACAGCCGGACGAGGGCGTCCATGACCTCCGGCGCCCAGTCGCGCGTGATGTGCGTGAGGGTGAGATGCGAGCCCGCCGCCAACGGCCCGGTGAAGGCTTCGACCAGCCCGCGCGCCTGGGCGTCGTCCGCGAAGAAGTGCAGCAGCGCGTTCATGCCGAGCGCCACGGGCCGAGTGAGATCGAGGACGCCGGCGATCTCCGGACGCTCGTACAGCGCCGCGCCGTCGGTGACATCGGCCTCCACGTACACGGCCCGGCCCTGCGGTGTGCTGGTCAGCAGTTCGGCCGCGTACGCGCGGACGGCCGGGTCGTTGTCGACGTACACGACACGGCAGGCGGGGTCGACGGCCTGCGCGCTCTCGTGCAGATTCGGGTATTCGGGCGTACGGGTCGGGATGCCCGACCCCAGGTCGAGGAACTGCGTGATCCCGCGGGAGCCGACCAGATACCGCACCGACCGGTCGATGAACCGCCGGTTCACGCGCGCGCTGGTGATCAGATGCGGATTGACCTCCAGCATCCGCCGCGCGGCGGCGCGGTCGGCGGCGGTGTGCAGGGTGCCGCCGAGGTAGAAGTCGAGCATGCGTCCCGCGTGCGGCCTCGCGCTGTCGGCGTCCATGGACGGCGATTCTCCCGGAGTCCTCAACTCGCGCCGCCGGGCGCCCAGCCCTGGCGGCGCAGCACCGCTGACACGTCCGGAGCTTCGTAGTGCTCCCCCTTGAGCACCTTGCCGTCGGCCCGGCGCGAGACCTGTCCGTCGGGGCCCAGCTTGGTCATGTTGGACCGGTGGATCTCGGCGATGACCGCGTCGAGGTCGATCCCGTGCACCAGGGCCGTGCCGTACGCGATGTAGACGACGTCGGCCAGTTCGTGCGCCAGACGGTCCAGCGGACCGGTCACCGAGACCTCGGCGACCTCCGTCGCCTCCTCGGCGAGCAACTCCCCGCGATGCGCGGCGAGAGCGGGCGACACCTCCGTCGGCGTATCGCGGACGTCGAGTCCGAAGGCGCGGTGGAACGCGCGGACCAGGTCGGCGGGTGAGGAAGCGCTCATGCGCCGACTCTAGCCAACCGCGTTGCCGCCACGGGCTGTTGGTGTTCGCCACCGCCACCGCCGGCCGCCCGCCCGGTCCCGGTCCTCGCGCCCCGGAGCGCGCGGACGGTCCGCCGGTCGGCGCCCGCGACGCGCTACGTGACCTCGCCCGACTGTCCGGTGGCGTGCGCGCGCCGATGGGCCGCGACGCGTTCGCGGGTCGCGCATCGGCGGGAGCAGTAGCGGCGTTCGGGACCGCTGCCCTGCGCGAGGAAGACGTTCCGGCAACTGGGGGAGGCGCAGATCCCGCCGGGCGGGCGCTGGCGGTCCCAGACGAGAACGGTCAGGGCCATGCACGACGACGCGAGGAGCCATTCGTCCCAGGGGGCTTCGTCGTCGTGGTCGAGGTGCGGATGCCACGGCGTGCCGCCGCCGTGCGAGGATAGGCGCAGCGGTCCCGTGTGGTCCTTGAGCAGGAGGTTGAGGACGGCCGCGGCGGCGTCGGCGTCCTCGGCGGCGAAGGCGGGTCGCAGCAGGGCGGCGGCCGCGCGCATGGCCGCGACGTCGCCGGTGGTCAGGTCGATCGGCTCCGCCTCGCCGTACGCGCGGAGCGTGTCGGCGACCCCGGCCGGGTCGGGGCGCTCGTCGGCGAGGACGTTGAGCAGGGCGGCCGTCCGCCGCGCGGTGGCCAGCACCGAGTGCCGGGTGGACCAGTCGTCGCTGTGGGAGGACATCTGTCGAATGTAACGCATCTTGCCGACATTTGAGTTACCTGCGTAACGTCCTGGAGATGAGTAACCGTTACACGCTCCGCCGTTATCTCACCGGAGCGGTCGCCGCCCGTACCGGCGACGAGATGTCGGGACCGGCCCTGATGCTGGCGGGCTTCGCCCTCGCCGGTTCGACCACCGCCGCGTCCTCGCTGCTCGCGGGCATCACGGTCTCCGCCGCGGTCGGCGGGCCGCTGCTCGGCGCATTCCTCGACCGAGCCGTACGACCGGGGTGCCTGCTCGCCTGGGCCCTCGCCCTCTACGCGACCGGGCTCGGCGTGATCCTCGCGGGGCTCACCCGCCTGCCGTTCCCCGTCACCATCGTGATCGCCGTGGCGACCGGACTGCTGGGACCTGCCCTGTCCGGCGGATGGACGGCCCAACTCCCGCGCGTGGCAACGGGCGACCGCCTGCACCGCGCGAACGCCCTCGACGCGATGACCTTCAGCGCCGCGAGCCTGGCCGGTCCGGCTCTCGCGGGCGGTGTGGCGGTGGCGCTCGGCGCCTCGACAGCCGTGGTCGTCTCCCTCACGCTCATCGCCCTGGCGCTGCCCGCCGCGTGGACGCTGCCCGGCCGCCCGGGTCCGGCACGTGGTGTCCGGGCCACGTCGGTGCTCCACGACCTCGCCGCCGGAACCCGGGTCATCCTCGGCCGACCCGCGCTGGCCCGGGCGACCCTCACCTCGGTGATCTCCTGCGTCGCCCAAGGCATGGTGACCGCGTGCCTCCCGCTCCTGGGCGAACGGGTCCTGGGCGGCGCCGACCGCGGCGCCCTCCTGCTGTCCTGCGCGGCGGTCTCCGCCCTGCTGGCCACGACCGCGCTCGCCCGCTTTCCCCGTGCGGCGGCCCCCGACGCGATCATCTGGGCCGGGGCCCTCGTCCAGTCCGCCGCCTGGGCCCTGGCCGTAGGGGGCCACCCGGCCGCGCTCGTCGCGGCCTTCCTCCTGGCGGGAATCGGCGAAGGCCCCCAACTCGCCGCCCTGTTCGCCGTCCGCCACCGCGAGGCCCCCGCGCACCTGCGAGGCCAGATCTTCACCACGGGCGCCAGTCTGAAGATCACCGCTTTCGCCCTGGGGGCGGCCACCGCCGGACCCCTGGCGAGCCGGTCCCTCTCCTGCTCGCTGGCCCTCGCCGCGATCACGGCGCTGCTGGCCGCCCTGGCGTTCTCCGTCATCCCCGCGTCGGGCCGCGCGTCCGGTGGCCTGCGCGTATCGCCCTGAGCCACGTCTATCAATGACGCGTGACATGTGACATGCTACTGAAATGCGGAGTGCGGACGTCGTCATCGTGGGGGCCGGGATCATCGGGGCCGCCGTGGCCAGGAAGTTGGCTATGGGCGGATTCCGGGTGACCGTCCTGGACCGCGGCGCGTCCGCCGGAGGGACGTCGTCCAGCGGGGAGGGCAACATCCTGGTCTCCGACAAGGGCCCCGGCGCCGAACTCGACCTCGCGGTGCTGTCCGGCCGCCTGTGGACCGAATTCGCCGCCGAACTGGGGGAGGAGCTGGGGCCCGGCTTCCCCGACCTCGAGTTCGAGGCGAAGGGCGGCCTGGTGGTCGCGACGACGGGGGCGGGGGCGGACGCGCTCCTGGCATTCGCGTCCACCCAGCGGAAGGCGGGCGTGGACGCCCGTGCGGTGACGGCGGCTGAGGCCGCCGAGCTGGAACCCGACCTGACGCCGCGCGTCGAAGCGGCCGTCTTCTATCCCGGCGACGCCCAGGTCCAACCGGCCGTCGCGACGGAGGCGCTGCTCGCCTCTGCTCGTCGGCACGGCGCACGGGTACGACAGGGCGTCACCGTTCTCGGCGGCGTCGTGGACCGCGGACGGCTCGTCGGTGTGGAGACCACGGCCGGGCGCTTCGCCGCCGAGCACACGGTCGTGGCCGCCGGACCCTGGTCCGCCGAGGTCGCGGCCGGCCTCGGCGTCCGCCTCCCGGTGCTGCCCCGACGCGGGACCGTCCTGGTCACCGCGCGCATGTCGCACCGCGTCCGGCACAAGGTGTACGACGCGGATTATGTCGGAGCCGTCGAGTCGGGGGACGCGGCCCTCCAGACGTCCAGCGTCGTCGAGTCGACGGCGGCCGGGACCGTACTCATCGGCTCCTCGCGCGAGCGCCGGGGATTCGACGAGCGGATCGAGGCCGCGGTGGTCGGCGAACTCGCCGCCAAAGCCATGCTGCTCTTCCCCTTTCTGGCCGACGTTCCGGTCATGCGCGCGTACGGCGGCTTCCGGCCGTTCGTACCCGACCACCTCCCGGTCATCGGGCCCGACCCCCGGTTGCCCGGACTGTGGCACGCGACCGGACACGAGGGCGCGGGCATCGGGCTCGCGCCCGGCACAGCGGAACTGATCGGCGCGCTGATGACCGGCGCGGAGCCCGAGATCCCGGCCGCCCCGTACGCCGTGACCCGACCGTCGCTGGGACTGAAGGAGGAGACCACCGGATGAAGATCTCCGTGACGCTGGACGGCGAACGGCTGTCCGCCCCGCAGGGACAGACCGTCGCGGGACTGCTGATGACGCGGGGCCGGGTCTCCTGGCGCACCACCGCCGGCACCGGTCGGCCCCGCGGCCTGTTCTGCGGCATCGGCGTCTGCTTCGACTGCCTGGTGACGGTGAACGGCCTCGGTGACGTGCGGGCCTGCCAACGGCTGGTGGCCGACGGCGACATCGTCGAGACGGGGGCGAGCGATGTCGAGCGTTGACGTGCTGGTGATCGGGGCGGGACCGGCAGGGCTCGCCGCGGCTCGGGCGGCCCGGCTCAGCGGGGCGCGGGTCGTCCTGCTCGACGCGTCGGCCGTCCTGGGCGGCCAGTTCTGGCGACACGCGGCGACCGGGAATTCCGCCCCGGAAGGCCACGCGGCGGCTGGGTATCCCGACGAGGACAGCCACGCGGCGGCCAGGGCTTCCGCCCCGGACAACCACGCGGCGCAGCACAAGTGGTCCCGGTTCACCGCGCTGCGCGCCGCGCTGACGCGGGACCCCGACTGCGAGATCGTCACCGGCGCCCAGGTCTGGGCGGTGGACCGCCGAGACGCGGGGCCGCCGGTCGTCCACACGCTGGTCGGCCCGGCCGACGGCGCTGACCGGCGCCGCCGGCTCTTCGAACCCCGCGCCCTGGTGATCGCCACCGGCGCGCACGAGCGCACGCTGCCGTTCCCGGGCTGGGACCTGCCGGGCGTCTACACGGCGGGCGCCGCGCAGGCGATGGCCAAGGGCGACGGCGTCGCCGTGGGCAGGCGAGTCCTGGTCGCGGGCACCGGCCCGTTCCTGCTTCCCGTGGCCACCGGCCTCCTCCACGTGGGCGCGAGCGTGGTCGGCGTCGTCGAGGCGAGCAGCTGGCGGCGGATCGCCCGCGGCTGGCTGCCCCGCCCGTACGAGATGCGGCCGAAGGACGTGCTGTCCAAGTCCGCCGAACTCGGCGGATACGTCGGCGCGTTGGCCGTACGGCGCGTCCCCTACCGCACCGGCGCGGCCGTCGTGGCCGCGCACGGCGATGACCGGGTGACAGCCGTCACCGTCGCCCGGATCACCGACGACTGGACACCGCGCGAGGGCACCGGGCGGCGTATCGAGGTCGACGCGGTGTGCGTCGGCCACGGGTTCGTCCCGCGCACCGAGATCGCCATCTCGGCGGGCTGCGCGCTCACCGCCGACGGAAGCGTGTGCGTGGACGACGAACAGCGCACCTCCGTACCCGGTGTCTACGCGGCCGGTGAGATCACCGGTATCGGCGGCGCGGACCTGGCCCTCGCCGAGGGCGAGGCGGCGGGACGAGCCGCGGCCGGTCGGGCTGCGGCCGGTCGGCCCGCTGCGGGCCGGGCCGGTGGCACCGCTGAGGTGACCCGCCACCGCGCCTTCGCCGACCGCATGCACCGCGCACACGGCATCCGGCCCGGCTGGCGGTCATGGGTCGACGACAGCACCGTCGTGTGCCGCTGCGAGGACGTGACCGCGGAGCGGTTGCGCGCCGCGGCCACCGCCACCGGGAGCTGCGGGCTGCGTTCCCTCAAGCTCAGCTCCCGCGCGGGTCTTGGCATGTGCCAGGGCCGCACCTGCGGCCGGAACGTCGAGGACCTCCTGCCGACCGCGCCGCTGGACCAGGGACGTATGGCCCAGCGCCCGATCGTCGTACCGGTCCGGCTCGGCGACATCGCCACGGTCCAGCCGGCGGCGGCCCCATCGACCACCCCCCCCTTCCCGCCGACCCCCTCAGAACACCCCACCGATGAAAGGCAGACCATGACCAGTGAGCACTTCGACCTCGGCGGCGTCATCGTCGCGACGGCGCTGCCCTACAAGCCGGACAGCTCCGCCCCCGCAGGGCTCGCCGTCGACTACGAGCGATACGCGGAGCACTGCGACTGGCTGATCAGCAACGGCTGCCGCGGCGTCGGGCCGAACGGCTCGCTCGGCGAGTACTCGTCGCTCACCGACGAGGAGCGCCGCCGCGTGGTGCAGGTGGCCGTCGAGGCCGTCGGCGGGCGCGGACTGGTACTGGCCGGTGTGCACGGCGCGGGCTGGCACCAGGCCGAGCACTGGGCCGAACTGGCCAAGGCAGACGGCGCGGACGCCGTACTCGCCCTGCCGCCCACCCTCTACCGGGCCAGCGACGAGCAGGTGGTCGAGCACTACCGGCACATCGCCGGGGTCGGCCTGCCGACGATGATCTACAACAACCCGGTCGACACCAAGGTCGACCTGCTGCCGCCCCTGATCGCGGAACTCGCCGAGATCGACGGGGTGGTCGCGGTCAAGGAGTTCAGCGGCGACGTCCGGCGGGCCTTCGAGATCAGCGAACTCTGCGACATCGACATCATCGCGGGCGCCGACGACGTCCTCCTGGAGCTGATGCTCGACGGCGCCGTCGGCTGGTTCGCGGGCTTCCCCAACACCTTCCCCGCCGAGTCCGTCGCGATCTACGAGCACATGGTCGCCGGGCGGTACGACCAGGCCCGGGAGCTCTACAAGCAACTGGTCACCGTCTTCCGCTGGGATTCGCGGACGGAATTCGTGCAGGCCATCAAGGTGGGAATGGACATGGTCGGCCGATACGGCGGCCCGTGCCGCCCGCCGCGCGGACCGCTCACCCCTGACCACGAGAAGCAGGTGCGCGCCGCGATGGACCGCGCGATCTCCGGCATCGAAGCGCTGTCCGCGGAAGCGGCCTGACATGCGGGCGCGACGACGGCTGCGCCCGGCAGCCGGCCCGTGTCCGGCGGCTCTCGCGCCGTCCTAGGAGGCGGCATGGATCTGACCGAGACCTCCCCGGCCGAGCGCGCGGCGCTGCTCAACGCGATCGCGGACGAGTTGTCGTCCGCGGCCGACGAGCTGATCCCGCTCGCCATGGCGGAGACCGGACTGGCCGAGGCACGCCTGACCGGAGAGCTGAAGCGCACGGTCGTACAACTGCGGATGTTCGCCGACGTGTGCGCCGAGGGGGAGTTCCTCGACGTGCGGCTCGACGCGGCCGACCCGGACTTCGTCCTGGGCCCCCGTCCCGACCTGCGGCGGTTCAATCTGCCGGTGGGGCCGGTGCTGGTGTTCGCCGCGAGCAACTTCCCTTTCGCGTTCTCCGTCGCCGGAGGCGACACGGCTTCCGCGCTGGCGGCCGGCTGTCCGGTGATCCTGAAGGCGCACCCCGGCCACCCGCGGCTGTCGGCGCTGACCGCCGAGAAGGTGCGGGCCGCGGTGGCCACGGCCGGCCTGCCCGCGGAGACCTTCGACGTGGTCCACGACCAGGACGCCGCGGTACGGCTGCTGCGCGACGACGACCGGATCGCCGCGGCGGCGTTCACCGGCTCCTACAAGGTCGGCCGGCTGCTCGCCGCGATCGCCGCCGGACGTGAGCGCCCGATCCCCTTCTACGGCGAACTGGGCAGCGTGAACCCGGTCGTCGTGACACCGGGCGCGCTGGTCGAGCGGGCCGACACCCTCGCGACCGGCTTCGTGGCCAGCGTGTCCGGCTCGGCGGGACAGCTCTGCACCAAACCCGGCTTCCTCTTCCTCCCGGACGGCCACGGCCTCGCCGACACGCTCGGCTCGGCGGCGGGCGCGGTGCCCGGCCACCCGCTGCTGCACGAGGGCATAGCCGCCGCCTACGCCGCGCGCCGCGCCGCCGTGCTCGCGACCCCGGGCGTGTCCGTACTGGCCGAGGGATCGGTGGAGGTCGGGCCATCCGGCCGGAGCCTGGCCGCACCGACCCTGGTCGAGGTCGGACTCGGCGATCTGCTGAAGCACCGCGTCACACTGCTCGACGAGGCGTTCGGTCCCCTGTCGGTCGTCGTGCGCTACGACCCCGACCGCCCCGACCTCCTGGTGGCGGCGGTCGGGGAGTTGTTCCCCGGCGCGCTCACCGCCACGGTGCACCGCGCCGCGGGGGAGAGCGACGCGTGGCTGCGCGGCCTTGTCGCGGTGCTGAGGGAACGGGTGGGCCGCCTGCTGTTCGACGGCTGGCCGACCGGCGTCGCGGTGACCCCCGCGATGCAGCACGGGGGGCCATTTCCCGCCACCACCGCCCCGGCGACGACGTCCGTCGGCACGGCCGCGATCCAGCGCTTCCTGCGCCCAGTGGTCTTCCAGGACTGCCCGCCGGAGCTACTGCCCGCGCCGTTGCGCGACGACAACCCCTGGCGGGTTCCCCAGCGGCGCGCGGCGGCGGGTGCGTCGCAGAACTGGGGACACCGCTCCGCCTGACAGCGGCTGGCGGCGGTCACCGGGCGGAACCGGAATCTTCACACGGCGATCGCCGCCATGGCGCCGGGCAAGCAGATCCGCCGCACCGCCCGGGTGGCGTTCGACGGGACCCGTCCGTTCCACGACCGGGACACCTACCGCCGGTTCGCCGAGGACGCGGCAGCGGCCGGATTGGACGGACTCACCGTGCGCGCGCCACGCCCCGACGGCCGCCGCATTCGACACGGTCGTCCCGACACACGCCGCGTGCGGGACCTGACCGATCGGTAAGATGTGCCATTGCACTGACAGGGAATGGCTGTCGACTGGTGATGGGGACGATCATGGCGATTGAGGACAGCACATCTCTGGGGCTGCTCACCCCCTCGACCAGCCTGCGCGAGCGGGTCGAGGAGGCGATCGCCGCGGCCATCGTCTCCGGTCAGATGCCCGCGGGCGAGGTGTTCTCCGCGCCGACCCTCGCCGCCCGCTTCGGCGTCTCGGCCACCCCGGTCCGCGAGGCCATGCTCAACCTCGCCAAGCGCGGCATGGTCGAGATCCTGCGCAACAAGGGCTTCCGCGTCACCGCCGTGAGCGAGGACGATCTCCGCGCGATCGTCGACGTCCGCCAACTGCTCGAAGCCCCGGCGGTCCGCCGCCTGTCGGGCCGGCTCACCCCCACCGACCTGGCCCATCTGCGCGGCCTCGCCGAGGAGATCGTGCGCGGCGCCCGTGACGGCGACCTCGCCCGCTACCTCCAGGCCGACACGACCTTCCACCTCACCCTGCTCAAGCTCGTCGGCAACACGCGCCTGCACGACATCGTCGCCGACCTCCGCGCCCAGACCCGCCTCACCGGCCTCGCCGACCTGGTCGCCACCGAAGAACTCCAGGCATCCGCCCGCGAGCACCTGGAGATGCTCGACCTCCTCGAAGCGGGCTCCGCCGACGCGTGCGAAGACCTCATGGTCCGCCACATCGGCCACGTCCTCGGCTGGTGGTCCGGCCACACCGAAGCCTGACTTCTTCCCCCTAGCCGAGCAGGGCGGCGAGGGTCGCCGACAGCGAAGCCGCGCTCAGGGGCTCGTCGCGGGTGAGTCCGTGGAGGAGAGCGCCGTCGAGGTACGTGACGGCCGCTCGCGCGGCTCGCGGGGTGGCGTACGCGGTGAGGATGTCGGTGAGGCCGTCGGCCCAGACACGGGCGGCGGGGCGGAGTTCGGGGCGGTAGGCGGCGGCGAGATAGAGCTGCATCTCGGTCAGGGCGCGGGGACGGTCGGCGAGATACGCGGCGGTCAGCTCGGCCAGTGCGGCCGGAACGTCGGCGCTGCCGTGGAGAGCCGTCTCCCAGGCGCGCAGTTCCTGCGCCGAGAGGTCGGCGGCGTAGCGGAGCGCGGCGGCGGTGAGGTCGTCCAGGCTCGCGAAGTAGTACGTGGTCGCGCCGAGCGGCACCCCGGCGCGCGCGGCGACGAGGCGGTGCGTGACGGCGGCCACCCCGGACTCGGCGATGACCTGGCACGCGGCCTCGGTGATCCGCCGCCGACGCCCCTCGGGATCGCGCCGCCCGGTCAATGCGCACCGCTGAGGTTCAGCACCGCGACCCCGGCGACCACCAGGGCCACCCCGAGCACCTTCACCGCCGTGACCGGCTCGCCCAGGAAGAGCGCCCCGATGATGACGATCAGCGTCGTCCCCAGCCCCGACCACACGGCGTACCCCACACTGACCTGCAATCCCTTCTGCACGGCCACCGCCAGGGCGACGAACGCGCCCGCGTACGCGACCAGGCACACCACCGTCGGCCACAGCCGGGTGAACCCCTCGGTGCTCTTGAGCAGGCTGGTGCCCAGCACCTCCGCCACGATGGCCAGACCGAGCAATACGTACGGCACGCCGGACGCCCTCCCGAGTAGTACGGATGTACAAGTACAAACGTACTACTCGGTGGTCTCACGTCGTGGTCCGGGCGCCGGCGAGAAGACGCGCGAACGGCGGGACAGAGGTAGGCGAGCGCCCTCCTGAGGGCCGCTCACGGCGAGGACCGCTCCGGGTCCGGACGGGCGGTGACGGGAGGTCAGGGCCGGGGGGCGCGGTCCAGGCGCACGCGGAGGGTCGCGGCGAAGTCCTCGGCGCGCGCCAACTGGACGCGCAGATCGTGGATCTTCTGGACGGCGGCCTGCTCATAGGCCCTGACACGCTCCAGGAGCGCGTCGCGCTCGGCGCCCGGAGCGAGGTCCGCCGCGTCGAGCCGGTCCGTGGCGTCGAGGAGGTCGCGCATCTCCTCCAGGGTGAAGCCGAGCGGCTTCATCCGGCGGATGACCATGAGGCGGGCGACGTCGGTCTCGGTGTAGAGCCGGAAACCGCCCTGGGACCGGGCGGAGGGGGTGACCAGTCCGGCCTCCTCGTAGTGCCGGATCGTCCGCAGGGACAGCTCGGTTCGTTCGGCGACCTCGCCGATCTGCATGTGTGTGCTGCCCACGACCGTCTTCTCGGCCCCTTCTCGTCGCGGGACGCCGCCCCGGTGGTGAACCGCCGCGTCCCGTGCGGCCCTGAACCCATCTCTACCCTAACGTTAGGGTAGAGTCGCTGCTGTTGAGGACGACGTGCGTCGTTCCCCAACGGTGCGCGGCTCCGTCGTGTCCGCCCACCGCCGTGTCGGGGCCGACGACGCCCCCGCTCATTTCGCGAGCAGGAGAGACGAAGCGTGCGCATGCCACAGCCGTACGCCGCCTGCTGCCCGCCGTGACATCACCAGCGTACTGAGTCGCCTCCGCCAACTGCCGTGCGGCTCGGCCGCGCTCCCGGACGTCCGCCCGCGCCGACGGGCGATCCGCGCACCGCCGTCCCGGCCCTGCGCCCCACGACCGCGCTGCCCCGACCGGCCGCGCCCGAGCACGACAGGTCACCCCGGTGTTGCCGACCTCCTTCCCGTCCGCGCGCCTGCGCGCTCTGCCCCCGCCCCCGTGGCTGTCCCCGAAGGTCTTCCGCGTCGAGGTCCTGGCCGGTCTGGTCGTCGGACTCGCGCTGATCCCGGAGGCGATCTCGTTCTCCGTCATTGCGGGCGTCGACCCCAAGGTCGGCCTGTTCGCCGCCTGCACGATGGCGATGGTCATCGCGTTCGTCGGCGGCCGGCCCGCGATGATCTCCGCCTCCACCGGCGCGGTCGCGCTCGTCGTCGCTCCCGTGGCCCGCCAGCACGGTCTCGGCTACCTCATCGCCACGGTGATCCTCGCCGGGATCATCCAGATCGTGCTGGGCGCGCTCGGCGTGGCCACGCTCATGCGGTTCGTGCCGCGCGCGGTGATGGTCGGCTTCGTCAACGCGCTCGGCATCCTGCTGTTCGCCGCGCAGATCCCCAACCTCCACGACGTGCCCTGGCAGGTCTATCCGCTGGTCGCGGCCGGTCTGGCGATGATGGTGTTCTTCCCCCGGCTGACCAGGGCGGTGCCCGCGCCGCTGGTCTCGATCGTGATCCTCACCGTGGTCACCGTCGCCGCCGGTATCGCGGTGCCCACCGTCGGGGACAAGGGCAAACTGCCCTCCTCGCTGCCGGTGCCAGGACTGCCGGAAGTGCCCTTCACCGTCCACACCCTGACCGTCATCGCCCCCTACGCGCTGGCGATGGCGCTGGTGGGGCTGATGGAGTCGCTGATGACCGCCAAGCTCGTGGACGAGATGACCGACACCAACTCCAACAAGACCCGTGAGTCCATCGGGCAGGGCGTCGCCAACATCGTCACCGGCTTCTTCGGCGGCATGGGCGGCTGCGCGATGATCGGCCAGACGATGATCAACGTCAAGAACGGCGCGCGGACCCGCCTGTCCACCTTCCTGGCCGGGTTCTTCCTGCTCATCTTGTGCATCGTGCTCGGCCCGGTCGTCTCCCACATCCCCATGGCCGCCCTCGTGGCCGTCATGGTCCTGGTCTCGGTCGGCACGTTCGACTGGCACTCGATCAAGCCCGCCACCCTCAAACGGATGCCGGTCGGGGAGACCGTGGTGATGGCCGTGACCGTCGCGGTCGTCGTCGCGACCAGCAATCTGTCCATCGGCGTCGTCGTCGGCACGATCACCGCCATGGTGATCTTCGCCCGCCGCGTCGCGCGCTTCACCGAGGTCACCGCCGTCACCGACCCGGACGGCGACAGCGTCGTCTACGCCGTGACCGGCGAGCTCTTCTTCGCCTCCGCCAACGACCTGGTGACCCGCTTCGACTACGCCGCCGACCCCCGTACCGTCGTCATCGACCTGACCGACGCGCACATCTGGGACGCCTCCTCCGTCGCGGCCCTGGACACGGTCACCGCCAAGTACGCCGCCCGTGGCAAGAGCGTGGAGATCGTCGGCCTCAACCGGGCCAGCGCCCAGATGCACGGCAATCTCACCGGTGAACTCACCAGCACGTGACGCGCGTGTCCGGGGCGGCCGACCTCAGCGGCGGTCGCCCCGGACGGGTCACCACCCGCCGGCGAAGAAGTCGGCCAGCGCCTGCGGCGAGTGCGCGGCGCTGCTGGCGTTCGCGAAGGCGATGACGAGCACGATGAGCGTCATCGCCGCGCCGGCGGCGACGCCGAACGTCATCGTGCGCTTCGACCGGGCGTCGGCCGCCGCCCTGGACCGCCTCCACAGCAGGACGCATCCGACCGCCGCCGCGAGCGCGACGAGCGCGGCCATGGCGGCCAGGACGGCGTGGTAGACGGCGAAGTCGTTGACCATGACGGTGAGCGCGGGGGAGTGCTGACCGGCGGGATAGTCGGCGAGCTGCCTGCGTACGTCGGTCAGGGTTCCGTCGAGTGCGCGGTCCGTGCCGCCCCCGGTCAGCATGGGAAGCAGCGAGGCGAACGGCGCCGTCGCGCCCTGCACGTTGGCCACCAGCGCCACCAGGGCGAAGAGCCCGAGGAGCGTGACGACGGCCCCGGGCGCCACGACGGACAGGCGTCCCACACGCCCGCCGGTCCGCTGCCTGGCCTGGCGCCACAGGACGACGCCCAGCGCCACGACGGTGGCGAGGAGCAGCGCCGAGACACCGGCTTTCACCACGTGAAAGCGGAACCAGAAGCTCACCGTCGCGTCCAGTTGGCCCGGAAAGCCCTCCCTGCCCGAGCCCCAGTAGGCGACCATCCCGCGGCGGAACGTGTGGCTGACGTTCCCCGTGTTGACCGAACTGCGGGCGAGCGCGTTCGGCGCGATGAAGAAGGCGACCAGAAGCGCCCCGGTCAAGGCGGTCAGCGCCCCGGCCTGCCGTCGCGGCGTGGCGGTCAAGCGGGGCAGAAGTCCCAAGCTGTTCATGTAGATCTTCCCGAGTAGGAGCGAGCGCCGTTCCGCGCGAGGTCCGGGAGCCGCGTCTCCTCCGCGATCCCCGCAACCGGAAGCTATCGAGACCGCGCCCCGCCGGTCTGTGGGGCCAGCCTCCAACTCGGGGTGGGGTTAACCCCCTTCCGCGGGCGGCGCGGACGTCTCCCCGGTGCGCGTGCGTACATGGCGACGCCGAACTGCGGTGCGCCAGGCCCGCGTTGGCTCCACGCGTCAGACGCCCCGCGCCCCCCGACGCGCTCCCACCCGGCCGCGAACTCCCCCCGCACAGCGGCGCGCCCCGGCCCCGGGCCCATCACACACCCCGCACGCCTCCGCGGCACCGGCGGCTCCGCCGCATCTCGGAGCCGTCACCATCCGTGACCACTCGTGCTTTACCGGAATGTGATCCGCATGTCTGGATCTGTTCGCCGATTGGTCGCTACAGTAAGCGCATCGAATTAATCTCAGCCTGAGAGGAATTGTGGCAACTACCTCGCTACCCCGAGCGTCCAACCGCAGCGCGGTCCTGGCGGCGCTGCTCTCGGGTGCCCAGATGGACCGTCAGCAGTTGATCGCGACCACCGGCCTGAGCCGGGCGACCGTGTTCCGGATCGTCGACGACCTGATGGAGGACCGGCTCGTCCACGAGGGCGAAAGACTGGTGCGCGAAGGCCCCGGCAGACAGTCCACCGCGGTCGGTTTCAACGCCGACTCGGCTCTGGTCTGCGGAATCGACCTCGGCGGCACCAACTGCCGGGTCGTGGTCGCCGACGCGCTGGGCCGCGCGGTGATCAGGAGCCGGGACGCGACTCCGCGCGGCGCGACCGACGAGGAGCTGGCCCGGTGGGTGGCCGACCGGGTCACCGGCCTGGTCGCCCGGTACCGGGAGGACGCGCCTTTGCGGGCGGTCACGATCGGCCTGCCCGGTGTGGTCAGCGGCGACGGCACGACCGTCCTCGCGTCGCACAATCTCGGCCAGATCAAGGGCACCGCTTTCATCGACGCGGTCTCCGACTTCGTCGGAGTTCCGCTTACTGTCGGTAACGACTCCAACGTCGCTATGCTCGGTGAGCTCCAGTACGGATCGCTCCCCGACCGGGAGACCGCGGTCCTGCTGGCGATGGGCACCGGCCTCGGCTCCGCGGTCTCGATCGACGGGCGCGTCCTGCTCGGCGAGCAGGGGCTGCTGGGCGAGTTCGGACGGCTCCCGCTGCCCGGCCGCGCCGAGCGGCTGCGCGATCTGCTGTCCGGCGCGGACCTGGTCGCGTACGCCGCCACCCGCGGCGTACAGGTCCGCGGCGCCCAGGAACTGTTCGCGGACCCGGTGACGTACGCCGATCTCCTCGCCGAGGTGCGCGCCTCGCTCGCCCACCTCGTGTCGATCGTCGCGCTCGCCTACGAGCCGAAGACCGTGGTGCTGACCGGCGGATTCTCCGAGTCGTTCGGCGCCGACGCGCTCACGGCCATCAGCGACCAGGTCGCGGAGACCGTCGGGGTGCGCAGCGCGGTCAGGCACTCCGACCTGGGGGACTCCGCGGGGCTCCTCGGCGCCATGGCGTCCTCCCTCGACCGGCACTACACGTCGCTCGGCATCAGCGCCGAGCACATCGCGGGCATCGACGTCGACCGGCACCTGGTGCTCGAACGGCTCGGCGCGTGCCCCACAACCAGCACCACGCAGGGCGACCAGCCCACCCCAGCAGCAGAAAGGTGAGAAGGATGAACCGTGCACGGTGGCGGTACGCGGTCACGTCGGTCCCGGTCATGGCGCTCGCGCTGACGGCTTGTGGCGGCAGCGGCGGCGCGGACGCCGCTTCCGACGGCAAGCTGACGGTCTGGATGATGACCGGCGGCCCCGGTGACAACGCGCTCATCAAGGACGTCAACGCCGCGTTCGCCAAGCAGCACCCCGACATGAAGGTCGACGTCCAGATCCAGCAGTGGGACGGCATCGCCACGAAGATCACCACGGCGCTGGCCAGCGGGAATCCGCCGGACATCGTGGAGATGGGCAATACGCAGACCCCGCTTCAGACGTACTCCGGCGGCCTCGCCGACCTCACCGCCGAGAAGGCCGGCTTCGAGAACTCGGCGAAGTGGCTGGCGGGGCTGTCCGGCCCGTCCCAGTACGACGGCAAGCTCTACGCCACACCGCTCTACGGCGGCACGAAGGTCGTCATGTACAACAAGAAGCTCTTCGCCGACGCGGGCATCCAGCAGCCGCCGACGACGGTCGCCGAGCTCCAGGAGAACTGCGGGAAGCTGGCGGCGGCCAACAAGAAGACGGCGAATTTCTCCGGCTTCTACCTGCCGGGCCAGTACTGGTTCAACGGCATGCCGTTCCTGTTCGGCAAGGGCGGCACCATCGCCACGCAGAAGGACGGCACCTGGAAGGCCGAGATGTCCTCACCGGCCAACCAGGCGGGCCTCGCCGCGTGGCGCACCTTCCAGAACACCTGCTCCACCAAGTCCTCGGTCGGCGTCAACACCGACAGCCCCGACCAGGACCAGCTCTTCGCCGACGGCAAGGCCGCGATGGTCTACGTCAAGGCGTGGGAGCCCGCGGCGGTCCTGGAGAAGAACCCCGCGCTCAAGGACGACATCGGCTTCTTCGCGATGCCGGGCTACACCGCGGACAAGACCATGCCGGTGATCGTGTCCGGCTCGACCATCGGCATCGCGGCCAACAGCCCCGACAAGAAGGCCGCGCAGGACTGGCTGCGGATCATCACCGGCAAGCAGTTCCAGCAGAAGATGGCGCTCGCCCTCAATCTGCTGCCGATCTCGCCGGACTTCACCCCGACCGGTGTTCCCGAGCAGTTGACCGTCGCGTCGAAGGCGGCGGAGATCAGCCAGCCGCTGCCGGGCAGTCCGGGCGAGGCGACGCTGGAGACCGAGCGGTACAACGAGCAGTTCTTCTCGAAGATCGCGGGCGGCGCCGATATCGCCAAGGCGTCCGCCGACTACGACAAGCACGCCACCGACGCATTCAACTCGCTCCACTAGGACCTCGGGGAACCCGATGGCAATGACCGAAAAGCGGAGCGCCCGGCGCGCTCCGACCGGTGTCCGCCCCCGGCCGCAGGCCCGGGGCGGCGCCGCCCGGCGGCGTCTGCTGCCGTGGGCGATGATCGCCCCCGCGGCTGTCGCGCTGCTGTTGATCCAGGGGTATCCCCTGCTCCGCCTGCTGGTGCTGTCCACGCAGGATTTCGGCCCCCGGTCGCTGTTCACCGGGCACGCCGATTTCGTGGGCGTCGACAATTTCACCCACCTGTTCTCCGACGCGGACTTCCGCTCGGTCCTGCTGCGCACGGTGGTCTTCACCGTGGTGTGCGTGGCACTGCTGATGGTGCTCGGATTCCTGATCGCGCATCTGCTGACCGGCGTCTCGGCGTGGGCCCGCGTGATCACGACCGTGTCGCTGGTCCTGGTGTGGGCGATGCCGATGGTCGCGGCGACGCTGGTGTGGCAGTGGATGTACCAGCCGCAGTACGGGGTCGCTAACTGGCTGCTCACCAAGGTGCGGGTCTTCGGAGACCTCACCGCGTACGACTGGTTCTCCCACCCCCACCAGGCGCTCGGGCTCGTCATCCTGCTCACGGTCTGGAAGGGCCTGCCGTTCGTCGCGCTGACGCTCTTCGCGGCGCGCGGCCAGATATCCGAGTCGCTGTACGAGGCGGCGCGCCTGGACGGTGCGGGGACGCTACAGACATTCCGGCACATCACGATTCCGGTGCTGCGGCCGGTGCTGGCGATCCTGACCCTGCTGGAGGTCATCTGGTCGGTGAATTCGTTCACCCCGATCTGGGTGCTGACGCAGGGCGGGCCCGACGGGCAGACCACGACGCTCGGGGTGTACGCGTACATCACCGCCTTCAGCCGCAACGACTACGGCAGCGGCGCGACGATCGCGGTGGTGACCGTACTGATCCTCGCCGTGTTCTCCGTCGCCTACGTCCGCAGGACGGCGAAGCAGGGAGACGACCAGGGAGAGACGGCATGAGTATGCGCATGACCCCCGCGCGGCGCCGCCGCAGCGTCAACAACACGATCGCCGTGGTGATCTCCGCGGTGATGCTCTTCCCCGTCTACTGGATGGTGGCCACCGCGCTGAAGCCGCGCGGGAAGATCCTCAGCGCGGTGCCGCAGTTCATTCCCTGGCCGATCAGCCTGGGCAACTTCCAACGCGCCCTGGCCAAACCGCACTTCTGGGTGTTCGTGCGCAATTCGCTGACGGTGACCCTGTCGTCGGTGGTGCTGTCGCTGGTCATCGCGCTGTTCGCGGCGATCGCCATAGCCCGTTTCCGGTTCGCGGGGCGGAAGGTGCTGCTGGCGATCCTCGTTCTGGTGCAGATGATTCCGGCGGCGGCCATGGTCATCCCGGTGTATCTGATGCTGCGTTCCATCAACGCGCTGGATTACGTACCCGGCCTGGTGCTGACGTACATGACGTTCGTGCTGCCGTTCACGATCTGGACGCTGCGCGGCTTCGTGGACGGGGTCCCGGTGGAACTGGAGGAGGCGGCGCTGGTCGACGGGTGCGGCCGGTTCCAGATGTACGTACGGGTGCTGCTGCCGCTGCTGATGCCGGGCATCGTCGCCACTTCCATCTTCGCGTTCGTCAACGCGTGGGACGACTATCTGTTCGCCTACGTGATCATGAAATCGCAGGGCAATTACACGCTCCCGGTGTGGCTGGTGTCGTTCAAGACGTCGGAGAGCGTCGATTACGGCGCGATGATCGCCGCCTCCACCATTTTCTCGCTGCCGGTCCTGGTCTTCTTCCTGCTGGTGCAGCGCCGTCTTGTCGGCGGGATGACCAGCGGCGCGGTCAAGGGATGACCCGCGTGCCGCGTACCGGACCGGCTTTCGCTGTAGGGCTTACCGATCGAAGGAGTGAGGATTCCATGACCGAGCTGTCACGCCTTGCCCATGGCGTGCTGTTCCCCGCGCTGGGGCGCAAGACCGTGCCCCGGTGGGCCCGCGCCCGTGTCGAGGAGGGACTCGGCGGCTTCGTCCTGTTCGGCAAGGACATCGCCTCCGCCGAGCAGATCCGGCAGTTGACGTCCGACCTGCACGGCCTGCGTGAGCATGTGCTGCTGTCCGTCGACGAGGAGGGCGGTGACGTCAACCGGCTGGAGTCGTACGGGGGTACGTCGGTGCCCGGCAATCACGCGCTGGGGCGGCTGGACGATCCGGAGTCGACGCGTGAGGCGGCGTACCAGATCGGGCTGTCGCTGGTGGCGGCCGGCATCGACTGGGACCTGGCGCCCGCCGTCGACACCGCGGTCAATCCCCTGAGCCCGAACGGCATCCGCTGTTTCGGCGCGGACCGGACTCTGGTGGCCCGGCACGCCGCCGCGTGGGTGGAAGGTCTCCAGGCGGCGGGGGTGAGCGCGTGCGCCAAGCACTTCCCCGGCCACGGGCTGAGCTCCACCGACGCCCACCTGGGCACGCCCACCGTCGACCTCTCCCGCCAGGAGCTGGTCGACCACTATCTGGACCCGTTCCGAGCGGCGATCGCGGCGGGCGTCGACAGCATCATGGTCTCCCACGTGCTGCTGACGCAGCTCGACACGGTGCCCGCCACGATCAGCCCGGCGGTTCTGACGGGTCTGCTGCGCGGTGAGCTCGGGTACGACGGGGTCGTGATCACCGACGCGCTGGAGATGCGCGGCATCAGCGATGTGGCGGGGCTGCCGGAGGCATCGGTCCGGGCGATCGCGGCGGGCGCGGACGCGCTGTGCCTGGGCGCGTGGGCGTTCGGCGACGACGTGGACGCGGCAGCCGCGGCCCTGGTCGCGGCGGTCGAGGACGGCAGGCTCCCGGAGGAGCGGCTGCGCGAGGCCAACGCCCGTATCGCCAAGCTCGGCACGCGCCCCAGGGCGGCCGACGCCGTGCACGACGACGCGGTGGGCGCGCGGCTGGCGCGCGAGGTGGTCGAGGTCCACGGCGACCCGGTGCTGCGCGGCCGGAAGGTGATGGTGGTCCGGCTGGACCCGACGCATTCGCCCGCTCAGGGCGGTGCGTCGTGGGGGATCGCGGAGCCGTTGCGGGCGGCGGGTCTTGAGGTGGAGTCGGTGGCGGTGGCCGGTGACACGTACAACGCGGAGGGAGTGATCAGGGCCGAGATCGGCCTGTACCTGGACGAGTTCGGGTCGGACGCCGACGTCGTGCTGCTGGTCCGCAGCCCGCACCGCTTCCCCTGGCAGCGGCCGGTCCTGGACGAGGTCCTGGCCCGGTGGCCGGAGTGCGTCGTGGTCGACATGGGCGTGCCGGGCGACGACTTCGGCGGATTCCGCGGCTGGGTGCGGACGTTCGGCGCTTCCGGGGTGTGTGCGCGGGCAGCGGTGGACGTGCTGCTGGCGGCCGGGTGACCGGCGGCGGGCAGGTGCTGACCGGCGGGCGCTTCGTGCGGGCCGACGGCGGTGTGACACCGGGGTGGCTGCTGGTCCGCGGCGGTCTGATCCATGCCATGGGCGAGGGCGGTCCGCCCCCGGTGCCGGAGCCGGTGGTGGATCTGCGGGGGCGGCTGGTCGTGCCGGGGTTCGTCGATCCGCACTGTCACGGTGGGGCGGGCCGTTCGGTCTACACCGGCAACGCCGACGACGTACGGATCGCCGCGGCCGGGCACCTCGCCCGCGGCACCACGTCGATGCTCGCGTCGGTGGCCAGCCTCGCCCTGCCCGCGATGGAGGCGGCGGCGCGCGCGGTCGCCTCGGTCATCGACGACGGATCCGCGCCCAACGTGGTGGGCATCCATTTCGAGGGCCCGTTCCTGTCGCCGGGCCGCCGCGGCGCGCAGAGCCCGGACGCGCTGCGGGCGCCGGACCGTGCGGTGGTCGAGCGGCTGCTGACGGCGGCCGGGGGCCATGCGGTGTCGATGACGGTGGCTCCGGAGCTGCCCGGTGCGCTGGAGCTGATCAGGGAGTACGCCGGTCGTCTCGTGATCAGCCTCGGCCACACCGAAGCGTCCGCGGCGGTCTTCGCGCGGGCGGCCGGTGCGGGCGCCCGCTCGGTGACCCACCTGTTCAACGCGATGCCCCCGCTGGACCACCGGGAACCGGGCCCCGTCGCGGCGGCGCTCCTGGACCCCCGGCTGTCCTGCGAGCTGATCGTCGACGGCCACCACCTGGCCGACGACACGGTGCGCCTGGCCCACCGCACGGCAGGCGCCGACCGCCTGCTCCTGGTCAGCGACGCGATGCCGGCGGCGGGCATGGGCGACGGCACGTACCGTTTCGCGGACCGTGAGGTGACGGTGTCGGGAGGCGCGGCCCGGCTGTGCGGCACGGACACTCTCGCGGGTTCGACGCTCTTCGTGTCCCGCGCGTTCGGTCGCTCGGTCACTACGGTGGGTCTGCCGCTCGCGGACGCCGTACGCATGTCGTCCACCACCCCGGCCCGGCTGCTGGGCCTGTCCGACCGCGGTGCCCTGCGCCCGGGCCTGCGGGCGGACTTGGTCGAGCTGGACGCGTCCCTGTCCCCGTCCCGTGTCTGGCTGGGGGGCCGCCCGGTCCTGCCCGGCGGCGGCGCGGGCCGGTAGGGGAGTCCGGTGGGCGGGCGCCCGGTGCCGGTCCGGGTGCCCGCGTGCTGGGTCCGATGAGTTCGCCGTCGTCGAACGGTCTACCCAGCGACACGACCGTTCTCGACAGGAGTGCCATGTCCACCATCCAGCCCGTGATCGTGACCGCGAACCAGGACGTTCTGCTCGGCTTCTATACGCAGTTGTTCGGCGCTGCGGAGATCTTCCGGGAGCCGGCGGAAGGGCCGGCCTTCTACCTCGGCCTGCGCATCGGCGACACCGACCTCGGGCTGGTGGCCAAGGCGGACCCGGGTACGCCTGCGGCGCCGCGGATCCTGCTCAGCATCGGGGTCGCCGACGTCGAGGAGACGCTCGGGCGGGTGGAGGCGCTGGGCGGCTCGGTCCGCGGCGGCCCCACCGACATGCCGTGGGGACAACGTGTCGCCCACATCTCGGATCCTGACGGCAATCCGGTGAATCTCACCCAGCCGGTCCCGTCCTGCTGAGGCTGCTGTGGGGTGTGTTGTTGTGGTGGTGGTTGTCGTATTTGATTCGCGGTGGGTGGTGCTGTGTGCGGCGTCCCGTGGCTTCGTGATGTGGGGCGGTATCTGTGCGGGTCAGGGGGTGGGACGGCCGGTGAGTGTGTCAGAAAGCCGGGCGGTGCGGTCCGCCCTGCGCCGCCACGGCCCCGGGGCAGCATTCTCCTGAAGGAGAAAAGGGGCATGACAGCACTGATGTTCAAGGCCGCGTCGGCGGCGATCGGCGCGCTCGCTCCGGTGTGCGGGGCGTTCATCGTGGGCCCCACACGGAGCGCTTCCGCCGCGGGCTGCGGGAGTTGGGGCTGGGGCACCGGCGGCACGGCCGGGGACGTCGCGGGGGCCTCCACGCACGGGGAGGGATGCGCCCCGGGGCAGCGGCAGGGTCCAGATCGGCGTCACCGTCGAGGACGCCGAGGGCGAGGGCAAGGGGGCCTGCGCGCAGTTCCGCGCCACGTATGCCGACGGTGGGACCCGGGATGAGTGGGCGTACGTCGCGGGGGCCGGCCACACCCTGGACACGTCTTTCAGCTGTGCCTTCAGCGTGCGCAAGATCTGGGTCCGGGAGGGCCTGGGCAACAACGGTAAGTGCACCGGGATGGCCGGGGGCGTGCACATGGTCCGGCCCAAGTAGCAGGGGCCCGTTTCCCCGGTGGGCGCGGCAGCGTCGCCCGCCCGGATCTCACCGAATGCCAGGGGCCGGGCTCCGGGGCCTGGTCCTCGCCGCCGTCACCCCGTACGCCGACCGTGACCTCGTTGCCCGGCAGTTCGCCCGCGAGGAGGAGAGGCTCGGCCGCGACGGGTCGGGCCAGCGTCCCGGTCCGGCACCAGCGCTCCCAGGGCACCGCCTGCTTCGTGGCTTTCCGGCTCCGGCAGGATGGGGGCATGCTCATTGTGATCGGCGGACTCCCCGGCACCGGCAAGACCACCCTGGCCCGGCTGGCTGCGGCGCGCATCGGCGCGGTCCACCTGCGTATCGACACCATCGAACAGGCCATCGTCCGCTCGGGCCTGGCACAGCACCCCGTCGGACCGGCCGGCTACGTCATCGGATACGCCCTGGCCGAGGAACATCTCCGGCAAGGACTGACCGTGATCGCGGAATCCGTGAACCCCATGGCGGTCACCCGCGACAGCTGGCAGAGCGCGGGGACCCGGGCGGCCGTCCCCGTCGTCGAAGTGGAAGTCATCTGCTCGGACCCCGCCGAGCACCGCGAGCGCGTGACCACACGATCGATCGACATCCCCGACCTGCCCCTGCCCGACTGGCAGCAGGTCCTCAACCGCGACTACGAGCCGTGGAACCGGGAACACCTCGTCATCGACACCGCCGGACAGGACCCGCAGCAGTCACTCGCCCTGCTCCTTCACCATCTTGATCGCTCCGGCGGGATGCCAACCGAGGCCACCGAAGGCTGACGCACCGCGCTATGTCATGACTGGCTCTGGAGCAGGCTCTTACGGCGAGTGTGGGCCGGCGCAGGCCGGGCCCCCTGGGCTGTGGCTTGACTGGGATCAAGCTCCGGCGAGCCCGGAGGCGACAGTTCATGACACGCTAATTTTGGGGCATCCCAACAGCAGAGGAGAGCCCCGTGGGCAAGGTGGTCATGTACAGCTCGGTGTCGGTGGACGGCTTCGTCGCCGACGACAAAGACCAGCCCGGACCGCTGTTCGACTGGCTGTCCAGCGGTGACGTCCCGCTGGACAAGAGCGGCGTGCTGACGGTGTCGCAGGCGTCCTACGACTACATCCGGCCGTACTGGGACCAGATCGGAGTCACCGTCGTCGGCCGCCACGTCTTCGACCTGACGGACGGCTGGGACGGGAAGCCGCCGAGCGGGATCGACCACGTGGTCGTCGTGACCCACCGGCCGATGCCCGAGGGCTGGGACCCCGAGGCGCCCTTCCACTTCGTCGGCGGCGTCGAGGCAGCCGTGGCCAAGGCACAGGAGCTCGCGGGTGACCGCCTGGTCGAGGTCGCCGCCGGCGACGTCGGTGGCCAGGTGCTTGCCGCCGGCCTGGTCGACGAGGTCCGCATGGACGTCGTGCCCGTCGTGTTCGGCTCCGGCAAGCGCTACTTCGGTTCGGCCCCCACGCAGCACCTGTTGGAAGACCCTGACGTGGTAATCCAGGGCAACCGCGTCCTTCACCTGCGCTATCAGGTGCGCCGCTGACCGACCTAACCGGACTCCGCGAAGAAGTCCACCGCGATCGAACACACACAGGGCGCCCCCCTCGTGGCCAGACACAATGCGGTCCCCAATGCCGGGAGTTGACCTGCGGCGGTTCGAACCCCGCTGACGCGAACGACTCCCGGTCCAATTGTGTTGGCACGCGCCCGAGCTTCGGTGTCACAGGACAGCGGGGGCTACCAGCCTGGCCCGGCCCGCTCGGCGCCTCCAGGCACGGGCTCGTCTGGTCGGGCGCGGAGCTGGGCTTCCCGGGCGCCGGATTTGGGCTTCCCGGGCCCGAGCTCGGGCCCGGCTCGGTGTCGGGCCGGGGTGGTGGGGACTGGAGGCCTCTCGGCGGTAGCGTGCGGTCTGGTGTCCTTGGGCGCGTTGGGGGAGGGCCAGGCCGTTCAGAGCAACCGAGAACTTTATGCCGGGCTCAGTGCGGCTGTCCGGGCGTGTCGCGCTGGGGCAGGGACGTGGTGTTTGCTGTCAGGGGTGAGGAGTCCGTGGTCGCGGACGCCGTCGGTGCCGCGCGGCAGGTGCGTTACGACCGGTACGTCCGGGCCCCGGATGGTCCTCGGCGCGGCGGTTCTCGAGATAGGCAAAACGGTCGGCCGGTGCGTGGGTGCCGGCTGTCGCCTAGTCCGGCGTCTGCGGCTGATTCTCTCGGGAGGAGGGCCTGTCTGCCGTGCGGACGCGCGGCTTGTTCGGGCGAAGCGGTGGTTCGCGGGGTCCTCGTCCGGTGCGGTGTATCTGCTCCGGGATGCGTTGCGTGCCGAACTGGGTGTGCACGGTGCGCTGTCCGTCGAACGACTCGGGGCCAAGGCGGCGGTGCTGTCCGGTGCCCGCGTGGCTCTCCGGCAGGAACGACGGCGCCTCCAGGCCCGACAGTCCGAACTGGTGGGCCGGGGCCGGTATGCGCGCCCGGCCGCTGTCCGCTGTGTGGCCGTTGTACGTTTCTTGTCGGGTTCCGCACTACGGGGCGGGTGCCCTTTGCCGGCGGATCGTCTGCGGCTGTGCGCGGGTTGTTGGCCGGCGGGCTTGGGTGCCAGGGCGTGCTGGGCGTGGGTGCAGGTGTCGGACCACCCCCAGGGCCTCGTCGCGGTTCCTGAGGGTGTGGACGTCCTGCCGGGCGGCGTCGGCCACGCTGGCGATCTCCCCGCGGGGCGCAGGGGGAAGCGTGGTGGGTAGACCGTTTCGATGGTGCCGGAGCGGATCTTGCCGTCCACCGGGTTGACGTTGCTGCCGTGGAGGGTGACGGAGTCCTGCGGTGCGTCCTTCCCCGTGGTTTCCCGGGGGTTCGCCAGCGGTTTGGGGGTCAGGTGCGGGGGCATCCGGCCGCTATGGCCGATGAGACGACTGGAACACCCGCCGAAGACCACCTCCTCCTCAGTGTCGACACCAACGGTGACGGAAAACCCGACGTATGGATGACCGACACCACCGGTGACGGCAAGCCCGACCTCTATCAGTTCGACACGACCGGTGACGGCGCGGTGGACGTGACTATCGTTGAAGAGCCCGGTGCGGGGGAAGCGGGACGCACCGTCATCGAGGGCGACGGAGGTCACCCCGTTTCTTCCTGACTGTCGTGCCTGCCCCGCCCCTTGTGTGCGCGGGGGCGGGGCAGGCGGGTGTGATGCGGGTACGGGGCTGCCTTGCTCGACGCCTGGCCGGCCGGAGGTGGGAGGCCGGTGAATGTGCGGCCGGCCTGATGGGCCGCGACCCCAGCGGTCTGCGCCGCGCCCTTGCCGGGCTTGTCGTGTTTCTGCTGCCTCGCCGCCCTTGCCGGCCCGCGTGACCTGCTCCGTGCCCCGGCCCGCAGCATCGGGAATGCCGAGGCCCGGGGCGCGCGCCTGCTCACCTGGGATGCCGTGCCCGAGCCGGACTGCTGGCCTTGGCGGCACGGCCATCGCCGTTGGTGGTCTGGTCCGGCGGGGGCCGTCTGCTGCTGGGCGGAAACATCTACGGCGCCGGGCACGGCATGCTTGTCGTCCGCGCGCACTCCGAAGACCGTCGTGGTGCCGCCGGGCGCGGGAGACGGGCACCGGATGAGCGCTCTTGACGCCGGCCGGAGGGGTGCTGCCGGTATGCCGCGGTGAGTGTCTGCTCGTAGGCCGTCCGCAGCGGTTCGGAAGGTCCGGGGCGGTGGGGGTCCGGGCGGGAACTCCCGGGTGCGTCCCGCGGGGTTCTTTCGTGAGGGCGGCCCGGAGAGCGGGCAGGCTCCGGCGGCGTACCGGCTAGCCAGATGCATTCTTCAGCGTGCGGGTGCCGGCAGATCTGTGGTGGCGTTGTCGACCAGGGTGGCGAGTTGTCTGTCGCTGAGGGCGTAGGGGCCGGTGGGGCCGTGCCTGTATCTGAGGGTGATGTTGACGCCGTTGAAGCGCAGCCACGCTCACCGGGTCACGCACTCGTCCTGCTCCCGCTCACCGCATGTGAATTGCGCTTGGTCTGCGCCCTCGGAGCGTAAGCCGATATCGTACGGGCTGGCATTTACGTAAGCGTCCGGGGTCATTTTCTCTGGTGGGGATGAACGGAAGTCCCGTTATTTTGCTGTCGGCTCGGATGCGAACCCGTAGACCACTTCGGTGAAATCGTCTGGCCCCCGGTTCCAGGTTCGAGAAACCGATTCGTCGATCGCATAGTCACGTGCCGCGGTACCGCTCCAATTGCCGGGCCCGCGCAGTGCGGGCAAAAGCATGTCACGCCGCTGTCCGCTGTCGCCGCCGGCTGCCCTGTGGACAATGACCGCTGTGACCAGTACGGCAACTGCGACGGCTCCTGCCATGGCGGCCTCTCTTCGTGTGTTCACCGCCCGGCATATTTGATCTGATCGAACCCGGCGGTGGCGTTGATTCTCATGAAGTGCAAAAGCGATTTATCGAACTCCGTGAAGGTGAGTCCTGCTCCCGTTGCCGTCCCGCGGGTTCATGCCCAGATCGCTCACGGCCAGGTCTCCAGGGTCGGTGTGACCGGTTCCGGGGAGTTGCTGGCCTTCCTTCGGTGCCCGTCGGATGAACTCGGCACTGCGTCCGGCATAGCCGTAGTGGATATTCGACCAGATGTCGTGGAGAACCTCCCATTGCATTCCCGGAACTTGAGCCCGTGTCTGGCCACCCGTCATTTCCAAGACGGCTGGCTCATGATCCCGATCGCCTCCGGGGCGCGCTTCGGAAATCCGCGTCCTCCGTCTTCCGGGGGCGGTGGATGCAGAATCTGCTGTCGGGCAGGACGTGGCGGATGCGTCGTCCCAGCGTGTGAGGAGCTGCGCCAGATCCTGCGCGGCACCGTCCGGGGCGGCGATCTGCGGCTCCACCAGTGCTGTCGGCGGATTTTTCGGGAGCGGCAGGAGGACGGCCTGGAGGGCATCGGCTGGGTGGAGATCACACAGTCGCTTCAAGAGCCGCGGTCTCTCCCCGAAAGCAAGAGGCATCAGTGGCTTCAGTGGGGGACTTGCGGAAGTCGCGGATCCAGTGAGCGGCTCCGTAGCCGTTGAGGAAGACCGTTCGCTGTTGATGAAGCGCCGTTCGGCTGTCTCTTCGCCGGTGGGTTCGAGTGTGACGTCTGTGGGGAAGAGAGGGGCTTGGCCTCCCGCGAAGCTTGTCCGAGGCGGCGGCGTGCGGCGCCCGGGGCGATGCCCGGCAGGCTCAGGCGCTGAGATAGGGTGCCCCGCTGTCCGCGCAGTGAGTAGGAAATCGTGAACGACGTCAGCCGCGGTCTCGGGATCGGTGATGTTGACCCGTTCAACCGTGAGCATGTCGTCGGTGAACGCTGCGAGGAGGATATTGTCCGGTGCGTCTCTCGGTTGGCTGACCTGCATATGTTCACCCGCAGGCTCTCCGGCTGTCCACGTGTCCCCCTCCGCGCCTGCACGCGGGATCCTCACTGCCAGTTTCCGTCCCGGCCGATCGCCAGTTGTGCTTTCCCAGGGGTTGCTCCGGGCGTTGCCGCCGGTGGTGTGCGTGTTTGCGCAGGGGCTCTGGCCGACGGTCATCAGAGGATCAGGCTCAGCAATCCTGCTGCGGAAACCAGAGTGACGCCGGCCAGGATGAGGTTCACTGCGCGCCGCAGCATCTGAAATTTTGAGCTGATGATACGGGACAAGAAGACGATCGTCTCCGCCCGTCTCTCGACGGCCAGGTGGAGGCGCAACTCGTCGCTGTCCATTGCTCTCCACCGCGACCAGCCCAGCGAGGTACCCGAACGGTCAACTACGTTCGGGCGGACCGCTATGAGCAAGGTGACAGTGGCTAAGAGGAGGAAGCCCGCACCAACGGCTCCGGTGACGGTCACAGCAGTGGGCTGGCCACTGTCGAAGTTCGTCACGACGAAGCCCAGTACAACGCTGTTAATGGCAAGGAGAATGCTCGCCTTCGTCTCTCCGCGAGCTAGTTCGACGGCGGTGGTTCTGAGAGCCGAATCCAAGTTGCCCGACAACGGTTCCGAAACATCAAGCCCGGGTTGACCCATGAGTGCTCCTTCTGCCGCGTCTGATGACGCCTGTATACCCCTGACCGGTTCCGGGCGGCCCCCTTCGCAGCGGGTTCTCGACGGCGCACCGAGCCGTCCTGCACTGGCGCCTGCGAGAGTTCATCGATGTCCCCGGCCGTCTGTCAGCGACCCGGGTCGGCGCTGCCTGCGGGAGTCCGGGCGGCGTCGTGGTTCGGCCACGGCTGACGGCGGCACGCGCACCCTGGTGTTACAGGGGAGGGCGAGATCCGGGTGGGGGGCTTCTGTCCCGGGCTGTCGATCTTCTGTGTAGTTGCAACATCTGAAGCTTGCTGGCCTTGAGTGCTGAGGCTTGGGCTACAAGGCATTGGTATGGCAGTTGACTTGGGATGGTGTAGTTCTAGGCATCTGGCTGCCCAGGAAGCCGAGGCTCTGAGCTGCACTGCTGGAGTTTGACAGAGAATGTCGTGACTAAGGGCTGTCCCGTAATGATCTTGAGGTCGGTGAGGGCGTAGCGTGGCGCTGCATCGTCCCTTCTCTATCCGGTGAGGGTGAGATTGTGCAGACGGGCGATGCCGAGCATGGCGTGATGGACGCCGTCGCCCTTGAGGCGGCAATCACGAAGGATCTTCCAGCCCTTCATGCGTGCGAAGGTGTGCTCGACGCGGGCCCTGACCTGTTTGTGGGACCGGTTGTGTTCCTGCTTCCAGTCGGGAAGTTCCTCACCCTTGCGGCGGCGGTGCGGGATAACCAGACCAGTGCCCTGAGAGCCGCCGTCGGCAATCGTCATCGTCGTGCCGACGGCGGCCTTGGCCCCAGATTCCTCCCAGCCACGGGAGTTGTGACGGTGGCCGGGTACGGGCCGACCCGCCACGACGACCAGACAGGTGTCGGCATCGATGACCACCTGGTGGGCGGTGGAGTAGCGGTAGTTCTTCGATTGTTCGGCGATCGTGTGGTCGCGGGTGGGCACCAGGGTGCCGTCGACGATGAGGACGGCGTCCTTGCGGAACCTATTGCGTTGCTGGAGCGCGAGCATCGGGCCGAGGTGGTCGATGATCCGGTTCGCGGCCGACTTGGAGATGCCGAACAGCGGGGCCAGCTGGCGCATCGTCAGGTTCGTGCGCCAGTAGGCCGTGACCAGGAGGATGCGATCCTCCAGGGGAAGGCTCCACGGGCGCCCCCGCTGTGGCACTGCTTGTTGTTCGCGCCGTACCACGGTTACCGGCTTGCCGAAGCAGCGTGGGCTCAGCCCGGTGAACGGGCCTATCCAGGACGGCTCCGACGCCGTGATCACACCAGCCACACCAGGACCGTAGAGGTGGCCCCGTATATCGCCGCCCGACTGCGACCCTCGCCTTGGACTTTCTGGGGTCGTACGGTTGCCCCCGGCACCTTAAAGCTTGTGCTTTAACCAACGGTCAGATCGCAGCTTGCCCCCAACCCCGTTCGGTGCTGTACCGCCGACGGTAGGTTGGCTTCTGTCAGCACTGGCTGATCGAAGTAGCAGCGTAAAGGGGGCTGGTGTGTCCCACGAGATGGACATCCAGGTCGGGACTGACGTGCTGATCACCGGGGGACCGTTCACAGACTTCACGAGCTCTGTCGTGGCTGTTGACCATGTTCGTGGCCGTGTCGAGTTGACCGTGGACATCTTCGGCGACGTGACCAGGATCGATATCCCCTTGTCGGATGTCGTGAGGGTCGCCTGATCTTGCTCCTCAGGGTCTGATCCGGTCGCGTTCGCTGATGGTTTCGGGGCGTCGGATGGTTTTGCCCACGTCGTAGCGGGTGGCGGGTCGCTGGTTCTTCGAGCCGAGTGGCCTGCCGGGGCCGGGCCTGGTGGGTTTCGGCGCACGGGCCGGGCAGGGCAGCGCCTGGCGGAGGTTTCTGAACCCCCGGCGGACCCGGGCCGGGGTGAGCCTGTTTGGTTTCACCGGTCGTTCCCAAGGGCGGCGAATGTCCTCGGCGAGTGGCCGGGTGAGACGGAGCTGGGTGTGCGCGACGATGATCAACCAGGTCCAGCGGTCCGCTGCTTCGGGGGTGCGGAGCTTCGGCCGGGTCCAGCCGAGCGTCTGCTTGATCATGCGAAACGTGTGTTCCAGATCGAAGCGCCGCAGGAATGCCTGCCAGCGCAGATCGACGTCGGCGCCGGTTAGGCCGGTGGCGGAGGACCACAGCCACAGCGGCAGCGGATCTCCGCCGCCGGGCAGGTGGTCGACTTCAAGGCGGATCAACGTCCCTTCGATGATGGGGAGTTCGCCGTCGTGGTCGATCCAGGCGGAGCGGGTGGTGAGCCGGGGGTGGAGGCGGTCCCAGGCCATTGCCTTCGCGGTGCCGTAGCGGTCGGTGACCTGGACGGTCGCCGTGTCCGGCTCACCCCAGGTCTCGGGCTTGGCGAAGCGGAACTCCTTGCCGTGCTTGGGTAGCCGCCCGCCCTTCGGGTGGGCCCGGTAGAACTCCTCCCACGAGGGCGCCGGGCGGCGCATCACCCGGTCCGACCGGGTCCGGCCCAGGACCTCGACGGGCAGTCCGTCGAGCAGGTAGGCGATGCGCGGAGCGTCGTAGCCGGCGTCGAAGACGACCAGGATGTCCGGATCGCCTTCGCGCCAGCGGCCGGCGGTGATCAGGTCCTCGACGACACGGCGGACCTGGACGGCGGTGACCTCGGCGACGTCGTCCTCGGGGCCGAGCCGCAGCGCGTCCAGCAGCTGGCACCAAGACGTGCGGCCCGCCTCCAGCGCGGCGCCGAACGAGTACGGCCAGCCGGGGATCATCAAGTGCTGGTCGCGGCCGCGGCCGAAGGTGTGGCAGAACAGCCTGTCCACGCTGCACCCGGCGTCCGGCCGCAGCCAGTTGCTCACGTCCACGGCCAGGACGAGCCGGTCGTCGGCGGCCTTCGGCTGGGACAGCGCAGCCAGCGTCCGCCGTAGCCGAACCGCGTCGAGACGGCCACGGTTGAGCGCGCCGTACATAGCACCGTGCCCACGGCGATGCTCAGCCACCAGTGTCAGGTCCACCGGTGCCGTCACCGGCCCGTCCGCACACAACAACGCGTCCGCGAGCTCGAACAGTGCGTCACGCCGCGCGGTCAGACACGCGAAGAACTCCTCCCGGAAGTGCGACGCTTCAGCAAACGGCTCCCGCTGGACATCGTGGTGCAGCAGACTCACCCTCGCGGCCTTGGCGTGATCAACAGCGTCTCGACAACGCACATGATCACACCAAGGCCGCACTGCTGTCGTCCCGGCCC